>CANFQA010000015.1 GCA_947449015.1 Microthrixaceae bacterium
ATCTACGGCACCTGGATTCTCGCCACCAACGGCTACAGCGAAGCTCTGGACTCATTCAACGGAGGACTTCCGGTCATTGCCTTCCACGGAACGAACCAACCGCAATTGATTGGCACCCGTGCATCGAATGGTTGCGTCCGCATGCCCAACGACGTTGCCGACCGTCTCGCTGAGGCAGTGCCAGCAGGGACGCCTATTGACATTCTCGAAGCCACACCTGCAGCGCAGAGCAACCTCTAAGCGCCCGGCGGGACAACCCCGAGGGTTGTCTCCTTGTGGGGTACTTAGGCGCCGTGGGCGGCGCTAAGCGCTGATTCCGCGGTGGCCAGAACCATGGCTGGCGTGGTGCGCACTACATCGGCCACCTGCTCGATGGTCATGCGCAGCAGATCATCGGTCATGGCGTCGACAATGGCTCCGCGTTCGACGTAATGATGTGAACTGGCAACAGCCGCGAATGCCTGCGAGCGAATGCCCACGAGTTCCTCAGGCGCCGAACTGAGGAATCCCCAGAATGTGAGCGCGAGCGTGAGATCGCCAAGGATCGGCGCTCGACCGAAGATGGCGGAGCGTCGCATGGCGATGGCGAGGCACCCGGAAAGTGCATCGGCCTCGGATTCACCGGTTCCGAGCACAAGGCGGCCTTCGTAGTGGCGTGCAAGATGCAGCGCGTAGCCCTGATCAGGACCCGGGGAGCCAAGGCGAGGCCCGGTGGGCTGGCGCCCAACGAGTTCGGCGGGACGATCAGCCATCCACGACTGGTTACGTCGAGGCGGCGAGCTGTAGGTGCGCGCAAGATCGTCGACGGGTTTCGGTACGTAGTCAGGAGCAGCCATGGTGAGTCGAATCTACTCCCCGGCGTGCAGAAGGCCGAACAGGAGCGAATCCATCAGCGCCTGCCAGGAGGCCTCGATGACGTTGCTGTCGACACCGACAGTGGTCCAGACCCGATCGCCATTGGTGGAATCGATCAGCACCCGCACCACTGCGCCGGTCGCGGCACCACCCTCAACAACACGGACCTTGAAATCGGTGAGATGAATACGGCCAAGCGCCGGAAACGATGCGCCAAGCGCGGCACGAACCGCCGAGTCGAGCGCATTCACCGGTCCGTTGCCCTCGCCGGTGGCTGTCACGGTCTCACCGTCAATACGGACAGTCACAGTGGCAGTGGTGGCAACCGAGATCTCAGCAGCAGCCTCATGGTGGATGCTGGTGACCTCATAGGACACGATCTCGAAGAAGTCCTGTCGCCAGCCAGTGGCCAGTCGCATGCGCAACTCAAGCGAGGCGTCGGCCGATTCGAAGAGCCAGCCCTCTGATTCAAGGAGCTTGAGCTGCTCGGAAAGTTCGCCGGTGGCTTTGGCGTCAATCTCGACACCGAACTCCTCGGCTTTCATCGCCATGCCAGCTCGACCACCAAGATCAGACACCAACACCCGGGTGTGATTGCCGACCACTGCAGGATCAATGTGCTCATAGGTGGCGCCACCGGCGCGACCAAGGGCTGAGGTGTGCAGTCCACCCTTATGGGCGAACGCAGACTGACCGACGAATGGATCTGCCGGATGCGGAGGAAGATTGACCAACTCTGCGACGCGATGGCTCACCACGGTAAGTCGATCGAGATGCCCCTCGGGCAGCGTGGCGATGCCGAGCTTGAGCGTGAGGTCGGGAATGACAGTCATGAGGTTGGCATTGCCAGTGCGCTCGCCATACCCGTTGACGGTTCCTTGCACCTGCGTGGCACCGCCGAGCACAGCGGCAATGGAGTTCGCTACCGCGCAACCCGAATCGTTCTGCGTGTGAATGCCCACTGCGGTTCCTGCACCAAGGAATGACACGACCTCACCAGTGATGCGCTGCACTTCATGCGGCAGCGAACCGCCGTTGGTGTCACACAGCACCACGCAGTCGGCGCCATTGACCATTGCCGCCTCGAGAACCCTCAGCGCGAATTCAGCGTTGGCTTTGAAGCCGTCGAAGAAATGCTCAGCGTCGAAGAACACCCGCAGTCCCTCTCGCTTGAGGAACGCGACGGACTCCCCCACCATGGCGACGCCTTCATCAAGCGTGGTGCGCAAGGCTTCAATGACGTGGAAGTCCCAGCTTTTGCCCACGATGCAGGCAGTGGAGGTGCCGGCCTCAACCAGCGCGGCGAGTGTGGGATCCACGTCGACCTTGCCTGCGGGACGACGGGTCGAACCGAACGCCACAAGCTCCGCGGTACTGAGCGTCAGTTCCTTCGGAGCGCGCTTGAAGAACTCTGCGTCTTTGGGATTGGCCTGCGGGTAGCCGCCTTCAATCCAGCGAACGCCGAGATACTCCAGTTGCTCAGCAACACGGAGTTTGTCGTCAACAGTGAGCGAGATTCCCTCGAACTGCGCGCCATCACGCAATGTCGTGTCGAAGATTTCGACCGACGACGGCAGCGCCCGGAGGGCGTCCTCAGCGGACATGCTCCAACCAACCCATGTACTTCTCGGTTTGGCCGCGCACAGCCTTTCCGTACTGCTCGGCGATGGCGAGGGTCTTCGGGCCGGGGCATGGAATAGTCCGGTCGTCCACTGAGTTCACCGCAGAGATCTCAGCAGCGGTTCCACAAAGGAACATTTCCTCGCAGATGTAGAGGTCGCTGCGGGTGAGCACCTCACGACGCACCTCGAAACCGAGATCGTTGGCAATGGTGGTGACGGTGTGTTGAGTGAGTCCCTCAAGCGCGCCCGACGCGATCGGCGGGGTAAGCAGGATGCCACCACGCACAATGAAGATGTTCTCGCCAGTGCACTCGGAAATGGTGCCCTCAGGGCTGAGCATCACTGCCTCGTCGTAACCCGCCTTCAGCGCTTCAACCTTGGCCAACGAGGAGTTCACGTAGTTGCCGGTGGTCTTCGACGCAGGAGGCATTGAGTTGTGGTCGTGGCGCATCCATGAGGAGATCTTCAGGCGGATGCCCTCTGTGAGACCGTGGTCGCCGAGATACGCGCCCCAGGGCCAGCAGGCAATCGCAACATCGACCGAACAGGGCAGGGTGTTGAGGCCCATCTCGCCGTAGCCGTAGTAGGCGATGGGTCGGATGTAGGCAGAGGGAAGACCGGAGGCGGCAACAACATCCTTGGTGGCCTGCACCAACTCCTCAACCGAGTAGGGCATGTCCATCCCCATGATCTTCGCCGAGTTATGCAGACGCATCATGTGCTCGGTGAGGCGGAACACCGCCGGACCATCGGGGGTCTCGTAGGCGCGGACGCCTTCAAACACACCCATGCCGTAATGCAGCGAATGGGTGAGGATGTGGATGTTGGCGTCGGCCCAGTCGACGAGTTCGCCGTTCATCCAAATTTTGTGGGTTGGTGTAATGGGCATGATTCCCTCAGGTATGCGAGATGTGATTGGGTGCTGAAGTTCAGTAACAGGCGGTGTTCAGGCGGAATCGAAATGAATCAGACGCGGGAGGCGACAAGATCGCCGACCTCAGTGGTGGATCCAACGAGCGACTCGGTGTCAGCGCATGCCGCCCGGATGCGGGTGCCGGCGTCGGTCTCACCGAGGAACTCGAGCATCATGGCCGCCGACAGGATGGCAGCGACCGGATTGGCCTTGTTCTGGCCGGCGATATCGGGAGCCGAGCCGTGCACCGGTTCGAACATTGATGGGCTGGTGCGATTGGGGTTGAGATTGCCCGAGGAGGCGAACCCGATACCACCAGAAACGGCACCACCGAGGTCGGTGAGGATGTCGCCGAAGAGGTTGTCGGTGACGATCACGTCGTAGCGCTGTGGGTTCTCGACGAAGTAAATGCAGGCAGCGTCGACATGGTTGTAGGCAGTGGCGACATCGGGAAACTCAGCGGCAACTGCGTTGAACGTGCGCTCCCAAAGATCACCGGCGAAGGTGAGCACATTGGTCTTATGCACCATTGTGAGGTGCTTGCGCTCACGAGACCTCGCCAGTTCGAAGGCGTATCGAACACAACGCTCGACACCCATACGGGTATTGACCGAACCCTGGGTAGCGATCTCGTTCGGCGTGCCCTTGCGCAGGAACCCACCTTCGCCGGCGTAGGTGCCTTCGGTGTTCTCACGGATGACGATGAAATCGTGAGAACCGTCGGGAGCGAGGAAGGGTCGCTGGTTCACATAGAGGTCGAGATCAAAGCGCATCTTGAGCAACAGACCGCGCTCGATGAGACCCGGGGGAACATCGGGAGTACCGACGGCGCCAAGCAGCAGCGCGTCGAGTCCACGCCATTCCTCGATGGTCTCATCAGTGAGGACCACACCGTCACGCAGATATCGGGCGCCGCCCAAGTCGTAGTCGACGGTGTCGAGGGTGACACCAGCGGCAGCAATGACCTTGAGCGCCTCGGGGATGACCTCATGGCCGATTCCGTCGCCGGGGATGACACCGATCTTGTGGCTCACGTCTGCTCCAGTGGATGACCGCGGAAAGGGCGGCAAGGGATGCTGCAGGGGTACTTCGGAGGGTCCGGAGACGCCTGTCCACCGAGTTCGTGAGCAGGTGCCGGGAGACCGGCGATCCTAGCCGGGTGACCCCGGGTGGCTGAAGTGGGAATCGGCCCGACCGCTAGCATTGCCAGCTATGGCCGACGTGCAGCATCTCTCCCAAGCGACCTTCGACCGCCTCGTGGCCGAACATCTCCAACTCTCCACCATTGAGCGGATCGATATCGCCCGCAAGATCCAAAGCGCCCGCGAGCTCGGCGACCTCTCCGAGAACGGCGATTACCACGCCGCCCGGGAGGAGCAAGGCAAAATGGAGGCGCGCATCCGCCATCTCGAGGCCGTTATCGAGAACGCCGAGATCGTTGAAGCCTCCAGCACCGACGAGGTCCGCCCCGGCGTCATTGTCTCCATCCGGTACGAGGGCGACGACGAGCCCGAGCGCTATCTGATCGGCTCCATCGAGGAGCGCAGCGATGAGGTCGAGACGCTCACCGTGAGTTCTCCCCTCGGCCAGGCCCTTCTCGGTGCCAAGGTCGATGATGTCGTCGGCTTCCAGGCCCCCGGCGGCATCCTCAACGTCACCATCGTCAAGATCGAGGTCTGACATAACCGCCGAGCCGCTCGCTGCTGATCCCGACGGCGCCGATCCCGGCCCGGTCACTGAGCGCGCACCATTTCCCACTCCGGGGATGCCCGAAGGTCGCCTTGTTGAACTTCCGGGTCGCGGCATCACCTTCGTGCGCGAGATCGCCGGGCCAGTCGATGCACCGACGTTGCTGCTGCTGCACGGATGGACAGCGAACTCAGCGGTCAACTGGTTCGCCACCTACGCGCCTCTCGCCGAACACTTCAACGTCATCGCCATGGATCATCGAGGTCACGGCTACGGGCTGCGCACCTGGCGGCCGTTTCAGCTGGAGGACTGCGCCGATGACGCCATCGCGCTGCTCGACGAACTCGGCCTCGATCAGATCATCCCCGTTGGCTACTCAATGGGCGGTCCGGTGGCGCAACTCATCTGGCGTCGCCATCGCGAGCGCGTCTCAGGTCTGGTGCTGTGCGCTACCGCATCGAAGTTTCGCGAACACCGAGCCGAAGGTCTGCTCACCGCCGCGGTGGCCGCAGTCTCGGGAACACTTCGCGTCACCCCTGACACCGCACTTGATCGTCTCTTCGACCGTTTCATCAGCCCGCGCTATGAGCACACACCGCTCGGCCAATGGGCACTCGAACAGCAGAAACTGAACGACTTCCACACCATCGTCGAAGCCGGTCATGCCGTGGCCTCGTTCGACTCCCGTGATTGGGTCCATGAGATCGGCGTGCCCACCAGCATTGTCAGCACCACTGATGACACCACTGTGCAACCCGAACGCCAGGCGCTGCTCGCCGATTCAATTGCCGGCACAGAGATCTTCACCGTTGCTGGCCCGCATGATGTATGCGCCACCAATCCGAATGCATTCGTGCCGCCACTCGTCGATGCCTGCCTGGCCGTCAGCCGACGCATACGCGCTCGCTGAACCCGGCTAAGGGACATGCGTGATCACCTCAACGCACTGCCAGCTCAACGAGCGGTCACCTGACGGACCCATTCGTAAAAGGCGGTGCTATTCACGCCATAGGTGAGATTGTGCCCCTCACCCTGCACGATCGAATACCAGGTCCACTCCGGCCCTGCGCTCAACTGCCAGACAAGTGCGATGGGTGTTCCCTGGCTCGCCGGGGGAACAAGTACGTCAGCTTCGCCATAGGCAAGAAACGCTGGCGGCAGTGTCGCATGGACAAAGGTCGCAAAGTACGCCCATGCCAATGGGCTGAACGCGGCAGCCTCACCGGGCATGCATGTGGTCAGGGGTAACCGGGGAGTCACAGACCCGCTGCACCCAAGGAAGTTTTCAATCATCTCGTCGCCGAAGACGTTGCCGGTCAGATACCAGGGCAGGTCGCTCGGTCCGACCAAAGAAATCACCCCGTCAACATGCGGATCCTGCGAACGCAATTCATCGGGAAGGTCAGGTGCTGAAAACACCCCGGGTGCAGCGGCGGCAAGTAACGCGATGTGACCACCGGCTGAACCGCCCGAGATGATGAGCGGCCCATTCGGAGCATTCCATTCCTCGCGATGCGCTCGTACGAACCGGATCGCACGATCGGCATCGGCGGCGATGTCCGGCGCCCGCACATCGGGAACAAAGCGGTAGTCGACTGTGACGATCATGTACCCGCGATCCAACAGCGATCCCACCAGCGCATCCACATTCGTCTGATCGCCACCTCCCCAACCACCGGAGTGGAACCACACCACGATGCCGAGCGCATCACCAGTTGGTTCGAACACATCGAGGTGCTGCTGCGGATCGGGCCCGTAGGGAACAAGCGCAACAGTGGGGGCGCCATGGAATGTGAACCCGGGGTCAAGTCGATCAGCCGGCGCCAACGCGGTCTGGTTGACCATGCAGGCCGAGACCAGGATGCTGAGCGAAAAGGCAATCACTATCGACACCATGTGGCGTGGCTCGATTCTGCGATGCGACTCTGATCCCAGCACCTGTCACCACCTCAGAGTCGACCGTAGGGTCGGAACTGATCAATGACTCATCAACCCCGCAGATTCACCCTGTTGGATGAATCACCTCGCACTGTCATGCCATTCGAATCTCAACGGTGCGACCAAGCACTTCCTCGAGCAAGCCTCGACGTTCACTGGCCGCCTGAAGTTCGAGCGAAGCATCGCCGCGGGCGCCCAATTCGATAACTACAGGGGCATCACCTGTGGGGATGGAAACATGCACCGATGCCACCGGTGATCGATGCGAGCGATCGAGGGCAATCCCCATGCGCAGAATCGCTGCCATCGCACGAACCCGTTCTTGCTCAGCGGGTCGGAGTCGAGCGAACTCGGAATGCTTCAACTTTGGCGAACCTTTGCGGTGATAGCGAGCGACAAGCGCAATCAGTTCGATCTCATGATCAGTGAACCCAGCCAAACGATCGGAGTGACGGATCACGTAATAGGAGTGCTTGTGGTGCTCACTATGCGATACCGAGAGCCCAACGTTGGCCAGCAACGCAGCAGCCTCAAGCAGCTCGCGAGTGTCATCGCCCAGTCCGTGTAACGCCGTGAGGGCGTCGAAGACCTCGAGCGTGAGTGCCGCCGCCCGTTTGGAATGAGCTGGATCATCATCCATTGACTCCACCAGGTGCATCACACTTCGACGGCGAAGATCCTGCAGGTGATGCAGTGTGGCGCCTCGTCTGCGCGATAACGCGTCGAGCAGGACGCCTTCACGCAGCGCGTAATCAGAGATGAGGATGGAGCTGATGTTGAGCTCACGCACGGCCTGCTCCAGCACCAGCGCTCCACCGAGGATGATGTCGGCCCGTGATGGATCCATACCCGCAAGGCGGCGTCGCTCCTCCACCGACTCACAGGCAATCAAACGATCAACGACTTCGGAGATCTCTTCTGCGGTCATCTCGAAGTTGTTGTATGTGCGCAGTGTCTCGCCGCCACGTGCCACATGAACCAGCGCGGCGATGGTCTCAGCCGTGCCCGAGGATGCAATGGCCACGTTGAAGCCCAATGCCTCCACCTCACGCACCATGGGAGCAAGCGCAGAGCGGATATGACGACGACAGGAGTCGACCGCACCGGGATGGTTCCGTTCACCACCAAAAAAACGTCGGGAAAGTCGAATCGCGCCAAGTTTGAGACTGCCTGCCGCAAGCGTTTCACCGCGCTCACCCACAAGGATCTCGGTGCTGCCGCCACCAATATCGATGAGGACGAGCCGCTTGTCGAAGACCGGTACTGACTGAAGCACGCCAAGGTGGATGAGGCGGGCTTCTTCGACCCCAGCAATCACATCAACATCAATGCCAGCCTCAGTTCGAACCCGTTCAATGAACTCATCTGCGTTCTCGGCCTCACGCACTGCACTTGTGGCCACCGCGTGGATATCAGCACCATGAATGGCGGCGACCCTTGACAGCCGAATGAGCGCAGCGACACCGCGATCGATGGCATCGGGTTCGAGGCGCTTCATGTCACCGGAACTGGAACCGAGTCGGACCATCTCCTTCTCGCGCTCAATAACCTCGAACGAAGGTCCGCTGGCCTCCGCTCCCTCGCCGATCTCGCCGACACGCGCGACAACCATATGGAACGAGTTGGTTCCGATATCGATGGCGGCGAGTGGACGTTGGGTCATGGCAGTTCGGGTCGAAGGCCGGCATCACGCTGGATTCGTTGCGCAGCGGCGACCACCGCTTCACCGTAGCGACGTCCGGGGTGCTTCGTGGTGCGTTCGATCGGACCCGACACACTGACTGCCGCCACAATCAACCCAGCATCGAACACCGGTGCTGACACCGAGGCCACGCCGGCTTCGCGTTCCCCAACACTCTCGGTCCAACCCTGCGCACCGATTTGGCCATTGAGCACGCGAGCGCCTGAACCGAGTCCGAGCAACGGAAGGCTCGCACCGAGCGGCACGATGGTGCGCAGTCCATGGGGCGATTGCAGCGCAGCGATACACACGCGGCTGTCGGCTTCGGGGACGAAGAGCTGCACGCTCTCCTCGGTGGAGTCACGGAGTTCGCGTAGCGCTTTCTGTGCTGCGCCAGCGAGCGGGAACGCCTCGGTCGCAGCCCGACCCAGCGCCACCAGCCGGGTCCCGAGGGTGAAGCGGCCCTCGTCGTCCCGGCGCACCAGGCCGTGTGCCTCGAGCGCAGTGGCCAATCGGTGGGCAGTCGCCCGGGGCAGTCCGGTGGCAGTCACTAACTCTGAAAGCGACTGGGGCGAGACCTCAAGGACATCGAGCACAACAACTGCCTTGTCCAGAACGCCCACACCGCCTAGAGTGTTTCCCATAGAGCGAGACTATCGTCCCATTATGTGAGACACAAGCACTGCCGCACCGTGGCATCAATCGACCTCAAACAGCATCAGTTCTGATGCCTCCCCAGGAAAGGACCACTCTCATGAGCTCCCCCAGGACCCTCTCTCAGAAGATCTGGGACGACCATTTGGTGCGCAGCGCCGAAGGCGAACCAGAGCTGCTGTACATCGACCTGCACCTCGTCCATGAGGTCACCTCACCACAGGCGTTCGACGGCCTGCGAATGAGTAACCGTGGCGTTCGTCGCCCAGAGCTCACGGTGGCCACCGAGGATCACAACGTCCCCACCTCCGATATCCACCTCCCCATCGCAGACCCCATCTCGCGCAAGCAGGTGGATGTACTGCGGGCCAACACCGCCGAGTACGGCATTGTCGAGCACGCCATGGGCACCCCCGGCCAGGGCATCGTGCATGTCATCGGCCCAGAGCAGGGTCTCACCATGCCGGGCATGACCATCGTGTGCGGCGACAGCCATACCGCCACCCACGGCGCGTTCGGTGCCCTTGCCTTCGGCATCGGCACCAGCGAGGTCGAGCATGTGCTCGCCACCCAAACCCTGCCGCAGCATGCTCCTGAAACCATGGCCGTCAATGTCGAGGGCGAACTGCCCGAAGGCGTCACCGCCAAGGACCTCATCCTCGCCATCATCGGCATGATCGGCACCGGCGGCGGCATCGGCGCAGTCATCGAATACCGCGGCTCGGCCATCCGTGCGCTTTCAATGGAAGGGCGCATGACCGTCTGCAACATGTCGATCGAAGCCGGCGCCAAGGCCGGGCTCATCGCCCCCGACGACACCACCTTCGAGTATCTCAAGGGTCGCCGGCACGCCCCCACCGGTGCCGACTGGGAGGCCGCAGTCGCCTACTGGCGCACGCTGCCCACCGACGAAGGCGCTGTCTTCGATCGCAGTGTCACCATCGACGCTTCCACACTTCGCCCGTTCGTGTCCTGGGGCACCAACCCCGGTCAGGTCATCGAGCTCGACGCCAACGTCCCCGACCCCGCCGCCATGGCTGATCCCATCGATGCCAGCAACGCCCAGCGTGCGCTCGAGTACATGGGTCTCACCGCCGGCATGCGCATCAAGGACATCGCCGTCGACACCGTGTTCATCGGTTCATGCACCAACAGCCGCATCGAAGATCTGCGTGCAGCAGCCGCTGTCGCGAAGGGTCGCAGTGTGAAGGCGGGCCTGCGGGCCATGGTCGTGCCCGGTTCCTTCGAGGTGAAGAACCGGGCCGAAGCCGAAGGACTGCACACCATCTTCACCGAGGCCGGCTTCGACTGGCGCGAGCCGGGC
Source organism: Microthrixaceae bacterium (assembly GCA_947449015.1). GTDB lineage: Bacteria > Actinomycetota > Acidimicrobiia > Acidimicrobiales > Acidimicrobilacustridaceae > Acidimicrobilacustris. Next base: position 10,677 of record CANFQA010000015.1, read on the forward strand.
TGCTCGATGTGTCTGGCCATGAACCCCGACAAGTTGGCGCCAGGTGAACGCTCGGCTTCCACCTCGAACCGCAACTTCGAGGGCCGTCAGGGCAAGGGTGGTCGCACGCATCTCGTCTCCCCCGCCGTTGCCGCCGCTACCGCCATCGCCGGCACCTTCGCCGATCCCACCGACCTGTAGGAAGAGGACATCATGGAACCAGTCATCACCATCACCGGCACCGCGGTGCCACTCGACCGCTCAGACGTCGACACCGATCAGATCATCCCCAGCGATTGGCTCAAGCGCGTCGAGCGCACCGGCTTCGGGGCGGGCCTGTTCAGCGAATGGCGTGAGGATCCCGAGTTCGTCATGAACCTCCCGCAGTTCGCAGAGGCCAACATTCTCGTGGCCGGCCCGAACTTCGGCGTGGGTTCATCACGTGAACACGCGGTGTGGGCGATCATGGATTACGGCTTCAAGGCCGTCATTGCTCCCCGCTTCGGCGACATTTTCCGCAACAACTCTGCGAAGAACGGTCTCGTTCCTGTGGTGCTGCCCGCCGACGTGGCGGTGCAGATCCTGAAGGCAGTGGAGGCTGATCCCACGCTTGAGATCACCATCAGCCTCGAGACCCGTCGGGTCACGGTGCCGGCGCTCGGCATTAACGTCGAATTCCCCCTTGACGACTCCACCCGTCACCGTTTTATGAACGGACTCGACGACATCGGCATCACCCTGCAGAACGAGGCCGATATCTCGGCATTCGAAGCAACTCGTCCGAGCTGGTTGCCCGCAACGCGCTGATCGCGAAACGAGGGCCCGGCGGTGCACATCATGGGCACTGCCGGGCCCTCGTTGCGTTCGTAGCGTTCAGCGCAATGAGCCGGGACGGGCGACCTTGGTGGGGTCCTCACCCGACTTCTGCACCCGCACGATGCGGTTGATGGCATTGAGGAAGGCGCGAGCCGAGGCCTCGACCACATCAGTGGAAAGACCGCGACCGGGCATGGACAGTCCGTCAACGTTGAAGCGCAGCGCCACATCGGCAAGCGCATCGACATCACCACTCACCGAATGCACGGTGTAGCCGGTGAGCGTTCCATGCACGCCGGTGGCCATCTTGATGGCCTGACATGCGGCGTCGACCATGCCGCCACCCTCTGCAGTGGCTTCCATGCTTTCGCCATCGTGAGTTACGACCACCGTGGCGGTCGGAGTCGTCGTCGAACCACCACGGCAGTCCACCGACACGAGCTGGAACGCATAGTGCACGGTGTCACCAATCTCTTCGGCAACCAGTGCTTCCAGATCGGCATCACTCAGTTCCACCTTGCGATCAGCCAGTTCCTTGAACCGAGTGAACGCGGAATCTAGGGCGTCGCCGCTCAGGTCGTATCCCATGGTCTTGAGCCGATCGGCGAACGCGTGACGACCGGAGTGCTTGCCCAGCACGATCTTCGTTTCGCCCTGGCCGACGGCGGCCGGATCCATGATCTCGTAGGTGCTGGGGTCGCTCAGCATCCCGTGCTGATGGATGCCCGACTCATGGGCGAACGCGTTACGGCCCACAACGGCCTTGTTGTACTGCACCGCATAGCCAGTGAGACGACTGACCAAGCGACTGGTACGGGCCAGTTCCTCGGAGCGGATGGCACAGTCGATGCCGCCGTAGTAATCCGAACGAGTGCGCATGGCCATAACGATCTCTTCGAGCGCCGCGTTGCCCGCCCGCTCCCCCAGACCGTTGATGGCGCATTCGATCTGCCGTGCACCGGCGTGCACCGCGGCCATGGAGTTGGCCACTGCCATACCCAGGTCGTTATGGCAGTGGGTGGAGATGATGTAATCGCCCTTCACGAAATTACGGACGTCGGCGAGACGCGTGGCGTACTCGGCCGGCATGCCGTAGCCAACGGTGTCAGGGATGTTGAGCGTGGTGGCACCGTTGTCCACGGCGATCTGCAGTACCTCGCACATGAAGTCGAAATCAGAACGCGAGGCATCCTCGGGAGAGAACTCGACATCGCTGGTGTAGTTGCGGGCGTGCGCAACGGCGGAGGCGGTCTCGGCCTTCACCTGATCCGGGGTCATGCGCAACTTGTGCTTCATATGCGTCTCGCTGGTGGCGATGAACACATGGATGCGACGACGGGTGGCCGGTTCGATGGCCTCCCAGCAACGATCGACATCCTTCAGCGCCGTGCGGGAAAGGCCACAGATGACCGGGCCGGAGACGCTGCGGGCGATGGCCTGCACGCTCTCGAAGTCGCCCTGGCTAGCGATGGGGAATCCGGCTTCGATGACGTCGACGCCGAGGCGGGCCAACTGCTCGGCGATCTCGACCTTTTCGCCCTGATCGAGCGAGATACCCGGCGACTGCTCGCCATCGCGCAATGTGGTGTCGAAGATGATGATGCGGTTCGGATCGGCAGCGACGATCTCGACTGGTGAAGAATCGGTGATGCTCATGGGAATGCCTTTCGGGTGCCCACTGTGTGGGCGGTGCGGGAAGAGTCTGCTCCAGATGGGGACGGGCGCCTGTGATCAACACGGGCCGGAGAACGAAAAAACCTCCTGGCCCGAGGGCACAGGAGGTCGACGAGCACCGGTATGGGGGCGCTCGCCCTACCTAAGGAGCAGTTCCGAGAAGTTGTTGTGCGTGCACATGGGAATAAGTCTGCCGCGCCTCGAGCCCAGTTGCAACCCCCGCACTGGGTCTTACAGGGTGTCGACCGAGACAATCCCTTCCACGGCACGCAATGTGTCGCAGACCGACTCGGGAACCTCTTCGGTGGTGGCGAGCACCATCATGGCCGAGGCGCCACTGGCGGCAGTGCCGACGTCCATATCGGCGATGTTCACGCCGGAGTCGCCGACAATGGTTCCAACCCGTCCGATCATTCCGGGGCGGTCGTCGTTACGCACAACGAGCATGTGGCCGGCCGGAGGCACATCAACGCGGTGATCGTCGACCATCACGAGACGAGGTTCCCCGTTGAGCCCGACAAGCGTGCCGGCAATGCTGTGGCCCGCACCCCGCACAGTCACGAGGTTGATGTAGGCGTGTGAGGTGGTGGAGGTGGTCTCGGCAACAGTGATGCCGTGCTCCTCGGCCAGCTTGGGCGCATTCACGAACGACACAGGGTCATCGCTGATGCGACCGAAGAAACCCTTCAACAACGAGAGCGTAAGAATGCGCGTGTCGTAACCGGCGATCTCGCCTTCATAACTGACCTCGAGCCTGTCAGCCGCCCCGGACAGACCAGCAAACAGTGCACCAAGACGCTCGACGAGACCGAGGAACGGACGCACAACCTCACTGGCTTCGGCGGCATTGACATTGACGGCGAACGGAACGAACTCACCGGCGAGAGCGAGGCCGACCATCTCGGCAATCGTGTCGCCCGCCTTGTCCTGAGCCTCATGGGTGCTGGCACCAAGATGCGGGGTGACCACAACCTGGGGCAGTTCGAACAGCGGCGACTCGGTGGTGGGTTCCTTGTCGAACACGTCAAGCGCCGCGCCGCCGACATGGCCTGAGCGAATGGCATCGGCGAGATCGCTCTCAACGATGATGCCGCCGCGGGCCACGTTGATGATGCGCACGCCAGGCTTGGTTTTGGCGAGAGTTTCAGCGTTGAACAGTCCGATGGTCTCGGGAGTCTTGGCCACATGGAGGGTGATGAAATCGCTCTGGGCGAGCAGTGTGTCGAAGTCGACGAGTTCGATGTTCATCTTGCGACCCATCTCGGCCGATACGAACGGATCGAAGGCGATGAGACGCATGCCGAACGCCATAGCCCGCTGCGCAACGAGCTTGCCGATACGACCGAGTCCGACGACACCAAGGGTCTTGTCGGAAAGTTCGACGCCAGTCCACTTGCTGCGTTCCCAGCGACCTGACACGAGCGCCGCATGGGCTTGGGGAACGTTGCGGGCCACGGCCAACAGCAACGCCATCGTCTGCTCGGCCGCCGACAGGATGTTGGACTGCGGGGCGTTGACAACCATGACACCGCGCTCAGTGGCGGCTGCGGTGTCAACGTTGTCGAGACCGATGCCGGCCCGGCCGACCACGATGAGATCAGTGCCGGCGGCAAGCACCTCAGCGGTGACGTCGGTGGCCGAGCGAATGATGAGCGCATGCGCACCAACGATGGCCTCGCACAGCTGCTCAGGACTCAGACCTTCCTGCACATCGACGGTGTGGCCTGCTGCGCGCAGTTGGTCGAGACCGCCATCGGCGATCGTTTCAGTGACGAGAATGCGTGCCATAACTCTTCATCCTTGCGGAGGGGACCGCCGCCGGACCAACTGACGAGTCAGAAGTCAGGGCCGGGCCGGGTTGTAGGGGGGGTGATCCGAGGGAAATCGGGGTTTGGAACTGAGAATCAGAGGTTCACGATAGTGACTGGTTCGACGGGATCGGCCAGTTCGAATCCGAGGACCTTCGAATAGAAGTACGCCTCGGCTTCGAGGGCTCGTTTCATGGTGGCGGCCTGTCGGAAACCGTGGCCTTCACCCTCGAAGGCCAGATAGGCGTGGGGCAGACCCCGCTCAGCAAGTGCCTGCACCATGAGTTCGGCCTGGTTGGGTGGCACCACCGCATCGTCGAGACCCTGCAGCACGATGAGCGGACAGCTCAGCCCCTCGGTGTGATGAATGGGTGAACGTTCGCGGTACAGATCACTGCGTTCCGGCCACGGCCCGATAAGCGAGTCGAGATAGCGGGCCTCGAACTTGTGGGTGTCGGTGGCGAGCACCTCGAGATCGGCAATGCCGTAGAGGCTGCAGCCGGCGGCGAACACATCGTGGAACGTGAGCGCAGCCAGGGTGGTGAAACCGCCCGCACTGCCGCCGCGGATGATGAGGCGTTCGGCGTCCACCCGTCCTTGGGCGGCGAGATGTTGTGCTGCCGCGATGCAATCCTCAACATCGACAATCCCCCACAGGCCGTCGAGTTGTTTGCGGAATGCGCGGCCGTATCCGGTGGAGCCGCCGTAGTTCACATCGACAACAGCGAATCCACGCGAGGTCCAGAACTGCACACCGAGTGCCAACTGCGGGCGCGCTGCTGCGGTGGGACCGCCATGGCTGAGCACGATGAGCGGTGGTCGCTCCTCGGTGGGCAGGCTGACGTCGGGATTGGTAGGTGGGTAGAACAGACCGTAGGCAGTGCGCCCAGCAGTTGTGGCGAACTCGATGGACTCAGGATGGGCGAACCAGTTCTGCTCGATGCCGAGATCGCGGCTCGGACGCACGATGCCGATGCTCGCAGCCACCGTCGCATCCTCAGCGGCCGGCACGTGATCAGCATTCGGTACATCGATGGCGACAACAACGGGTTCATGCCGAAATGAGGAACCAATGAGCGCGGCACCGTTCCCGAAGGCCCGCAATGACGAGATCGAGGTGAGCGGCGAATCGACCGGCGTGACGCGCGTGCCATCAGCGGAAAGCACCGCGAGGCAATCACTTCCGCCAACGATGTGGGCGAACAGGATGCGACCATCAGCCAGCACCGCGTAACGCGACTGATCAAACACCCAATGGCCGAGGGTGATGTCGGATTCGATGGGCGTGAGCAGTGTTGGTTGCGAGGCGGTGCCCGATGCCAGCGCCTCGTGCAGTTGCTCGGGTGAGAACCGATAGAGGTTCCACCAGTTGCTGCGATCAGCAACGAACAGCAATGAGCCGTCGGGATGCCAGTCGGGTTCGGTGATGGATTCGTCTCGCGATCCGACGAGAACAACCGAGGCGCCAAGATCAATGAGACCACCATCATGCGGTTCGGCGATGAGGGTGGCTACATGCAGTTCGGTTCCGTCCCAGGGCATATCGGGGTGGTGCCAGCAGAACCATGTGAGCAAGGTTCCGTCTGGGCTCACACGCGGTGCGGCCAGGAAGTCCGGCCCACTCACCAGCACGATGGGCTCGGCCGGTTCGCTGTCGGGATGCGTGCGAACCGCCACGATCTCATTGATGGGTTCGCTGTCGGATACGTGGCGCTCACGCACACACACCACCCAACGACCATCGGCGGTGAAACGCATATCGGCATAGCGATCGCCGTGCTCGGCAGCAGGCGCCGGCGTGAGTGCGATCGGCACATGCGAATCCTCGGGCAATCGGTACAGCCGCTGATCGGCCCAATTGGCGAACACAACATCATCGCCATGCAGTCGCCACGCTCCCCCGCCGTACTCATGGACGCGAGTGCGCGCTCCGAATCCGTCGGGCAGAACGTCAAGGTGAGCGCCGTTGGACAGTTGGCGCACCAACTGCACACGGCCACCCTCTTCGGGACGACCCTCGCTCCACCAGAGTCCCCTGGCGCCAACACCGAGGTCGCCAAGAGAGACCGATTTCGAGATGATGAGATCAGCAGTGATCGGTGACGGCCAGGTGCCGTAGGGCAGCTCGGTCACCGATTGGTCACTTCGCGGTGCCCAGCAGTGTGGCGATGCGGCCGATGCCTTCGGTGATATCGGCGTCGCTCACGGCGAAGGAGATGCGGGCGTAGCCCGGCGCATCGAAGGCCTCGCCGGGAACCAGCGCAACCTTGGCCTGATTGAGGATGACCTCGCACAGCTCGAGAGTGTTGGCCGGGCGGACGCCGCCGATGTCGAGACCGAGCACGCCCTCGAACGATGGGAAGGCGTAGAACGCACCCTGTGGCTTCATGGCGGTGACACCCGGGATGTCGTTGAGCAGACCATGAATGAGATCCGCGCGACGTGAGAAGGCCACAACCATTTCGTCCACGCAGTCGAGACTGCCCGACACCGCAGCAAGCGCGGCGCGCTGCGACACGTTGGCCACATTCGAGGTGGAATGTGACTGCAGGTTGGTGGCGGCGCTGATGAGATCGTTCGGGCCGATCATCCAGCCCACCCGCCATCCGGTCATGGCATAGGTCTTGGCCACGCCGTTGAGGATCACACAGGTATCGGCCAATTCGGGCACAAGCTTCAAGATGGAAACATGCTCGTTGTCGCCGAAGGTGAGATGTTCGTAGATCTCATCGGTGATGACCCAAATGCCATGCTCGAGCGCCCATCGACCAATGGCCTCGATCTCGGCGGCCGGGTACACCGCTCCGGTGGGGTTGGAAGGCGACACGAACACCAATGCCTTGGTGTTGGGAGTCCGCGCTGCTTCGAGTTGTTCAACTGAGACACGGAAACCAGTTGACACATCGGTGGGCAGCACAACAGAGGTTGCGCCGGTAAGGGCGATGGGCTCTGGATAGGTGGTCCAGTACGGGGCGGGCAACAAAACCTCGTCGCCCGGGTTCAGCAGGGCTTCCATGGTGTTGTAGACCGCATGCTTGCCACCGTTGGTGATGAGGACCTGCCCGGGCGACACCGTGACGCCCGAATCGCGCAGGGTCTTGGCCGCTACGGCCTCCTTCAGCTCAGGCAGACCGGCGGCCGGCGTATAGCGATGGTTCTTCACATCGGAGCATGCGGCAATGGCGGCTTCGACGATGTGGGGTGGGGTCGGGAAATCGGGCTCACCGGCGCCGAAACCGATGACAGGCTCACCAGCGGCCTTCATCGCCTTGGCGCGGGCATCGACGGCCAGAGTGGCTGATTCGGTGATGGCTGAGACGCGGCGGGACAGACGATCAAGTGCCATGGGGGAAATCCTCGCTTCGGACTGACGGGGGCGCCATGACGCTACCGGCTGCGCCACCCCCGACGCCCACATGAATTCGCCGACCGTTCATCGAATGGTTTCGTCGGCAGGGGTGCTGGAGTGGAACGATGGAGGGGTGAGCACTCCCACCCCCGCCATCACCATCCCCACCGAACTCCTGCCCGCCGACGGTCGTTTCGGCTGTGGACCATCCAAGGTTCGTCAGGAAGCGCTCGACGCTCTTGCCGCCACCGGCCGCGAGTACATGGGAACCAGCCACCGGCAGGACACCGTGAAGTACATGGTGAGCCGACTTCGCAACGGTCTCGCCGAACTGTTCGCCCTGCCCGACGGTTACGAGATCATGCTGGGCAATGGTGGCTCGACGGTGTTCTGGGACATCGCCACCTTCGGTCTCATTCAAAAGCGCAGCCAGCACCTCACCTTCGGCGAGTTCTCTTCCAAGTTCGCCCAGGCCGCCAAGGCCGCCCCCTTCCTCGATGACCCAGTGGTGATCAGCACCGACCCAGGCTCGCATCCACTGAACGTCGCCGATTCGTCGGTCGATGTGTACGCGATGACCCATAACGAGACCTCCACTGGTGTGGCCATGCCTCTGGTTCGTCCGGCCGGAACCTCCGCCGATCAAGCTCTCGTGCTTGTCGATGCCACCTCGGCCGCCGGTGGTCTGCGCTTCGATGCCGCGCAGACCGACTGCTACTACTTCGCCCCCCAGAAATGCTTCGCCTCCGACGGTGGCCTGTGGCTGGCTGCGGTCTCCCCTGCCGCCATTGAGCGCATCGAAGGCATTGCCGGCTCCGACCGGTGGATCCCCGAGTCACTCAATCTCGCAGTTGCGCTCGACAACTCGCGCAAAGACCAGACCTACAACACCCCTGCACTGGCCACGGTGTTCCTTGCCGTGCAGCAGGTTGAGTGGTTCAACGACAACGGTGGGCTGCACTGGGCGGCCGGTCGCAGCGATGCATCAGCGCAGATCATGTACTCCTGGGCCGATGCCAGCAGCTACGCCACCCCGTTCGTTACCGATCCGGCGATGCGCAGTCATGTGGTTGCCACCATTGATCTCGATGACTCCATCGACGCGAACCTGGTGAGCGCAGTGCTTCGCAAAAACGGCGTGGTCGACACCGACAGCTATCGCAAATTGGGTCGCAACCAGATCCGCGTGGCGATGTTCCCGGCTATTGATCCAAGCGATATTGAGGCACTGACCCGCTGCATCGATTACGTGGTCGAGAACCTCGCCTGAGCCCGGAGCAGCGCTGCGGAGTTGCTAGTTCAAACGGATGGATTGCGAAGCGCTCCACGCTGACCAGACCGTTGTCCGTGATTTGCCGGTTCCCGCAATCATCTGGACCCGGACTCTCACGTCATAGGTCGTGTTGCTGAGCAAACCCTTGATCGTGCACGAAGTCTCGCTCGGGCCACCCTTGCATCTCCCCAACCAGGGTGAGGTTCCGGTCACCGACGCCTTCGCTCGGTACCAAAGAACCCGCCCCGTGATCTGCGAGGGGTTCAGCAGCGACCACGAAGCAACAATCTGGTGTCGTGGATTCGACCCGAGTGTTGGAGCCGATTGAACCGGATTGGGAACCGCGGTGGTCGTTGAGGACGAGTCGGTGCCGGTGAACCCTGGAACACCTGGCCCCCAGAACGGCGACATGTCCAACCCGGCATCAGTGGTGAGTCGAACCTGATCGGTTCCGTCAACCTTCATCGAATAGACGTCCCAGTTTCCATCTCGCGGAGACTGCACGACGATCCTTGAGGAGTCAGAGGACCATTGCGGCAACTGCGTGAACAGCGATGTCAGTCCTGCTGATTCGTCAGTTCCGGCAGGCGTAATCGTGTACGTGTCGGCTCCACCTGAGGAGCGCTCCGAGGTAAACGCGATCAACCTGCCATCAGGCGACCATGCCGGATAATCATCGGAATAGCTGTCCTGAGTAACGCGGAACGGTGAGGATCCGTCAGCGTTCATCGTCCAGATTTGACCCTCCCCGCTGCGCGTAGATGTGAAGACGATCTTCGAACCATCCGGCGAAAATTGCGGTTGTCCTTCATTGGAACTTGTGGTTGTGATCCGGGTCAGATCCCCTCCAGAAGGGTTGATTGTGAAGATCTGCCACTGACCAGTCTGATTAGACTGGAAAATGATTTTCGAGCCATCAGGTGACCAGGACGGTGCGATATCGCGGCTCTCATTCGTGGTGATCCGCGTCTGATTGCTGCCATCAGCGTTCATCACGTAGATCTCTTCACCGTCGCCAAGTGACTCCGGATTGGGACCAGGTGAATCCGGAGGGGGTTCGTCGCAGCACCATGGTTCTACGTAGTCACGGTTCGACGTGAAGACGATCTTCGAACCATCGGGGGAGATCGCCGGCTCGAAGCCACTACTGGTCGTCAACTGCACCTTGTTGCTGCCGTCAGGGTCCATCCTCCAGATGGTCGATATCCCGCCGCCAGGCGTATTCGTGTAAACGATGAACTGCGATGGCAACGCCCCAGAATGTTTCGAGGTTCCGACCAGAACCACTCCTGCGACCACAACCACTGCTGCCGACAGCGTCCAGATGGTTCGGGCGGCTGAAGTAGGGGCGTTCATGGCAATCCTCGGAGGCTGTCGGTCGGTCGAGACTGGTGAAATCTAAGATTGTTTTCCACCACTCGAAGTTCCGTCCTACGTCGTTCAGTACGAACAATCAGCGACGCGGCATACCGCCGGCGACCACATGGTCCTCGCCTGTCACATACGAAGATGCATCGCTCGCGAGATACAACACCGGGCCCACGATCTCCTCAGTTTCGGCCACGCGCTTCATCGTGGTGGCCGCCGCAGCACGGGCGAGGAACCCCGGTGCCATTGCCTCGGCGCCGTTGGTGAGTTCGCTGCGGATCGGCCCGGGGCTAATCGCGTTGACCCGGATGTTCCACGCCGCGAACTCCATCGACATCGTGCGGGTCATGTTGAGCAGCGCTGCCTTTGAGGCACCATAGGCCCCCACGCCAGGACCACCGCTATAGGCGCCAACGGTGGCGATGTTGATGATGCTGCCACCACCGGTTTCGCGCATGATGGGCGCAACACAGGTGGACATGCGCAATGGTCCTTCAAGGTTCACGGCGAACACCTTGCGCCACAGATCGAGTGAGGTGTCCGACAGCGAGGCCCCTGTGGGGTTGATGCCGGCGTTGTTGACCAGCACATCGATATCGCCGAACCGTGACTGCACGGCGTCGACGAACCCGGGGATGGCGTCCCATTCACCAACATGGCAGGCCAGACCGAGCACGGTTGCTCCAGTGCTGGCGCTGATCTCGGCGGCGACAGAATCGCAGAGCTCTTGTTTGCGGCTGCTCACCACAACGGTGGCGCCGGCCTCTGCGAATCCCTGGGCCATGGCCCGACCGAGACCCTTCGTCGAACCGGTGACGATGACAACCTTGTCGGTGAAGTCGAATCCGTGACTCATCTGTTCCCCCATTGCGTTGGTGTGCATTGCGACGGTACTCCTCGCCTGCGGGCAGTCCGACGCCGAACGCGACGGGAGGGCCGGCGAACCGACCCTCCCGGGACTGCAAACGCTTCTGCGCCGAAGCGCTACAGATCACTTCGCGGCGGCAAAACCGATCTCGAGATCGGCGATGATGTCGCCGATGCTCTCGAGGCCGACCGAGAGACGCACAAGGCCCGGCTGCACACCGGTCGAGATCTGCTCGGTTTCGGTGAGCTGCGAGTGCGTCGTGGTGGCCGGATGAATGGCGAGGCTGCGCACATCACCGATGTTGGCGACATGGCTGTGGAGCACGAGTGCCTCGATGAACTTCTGACCGGCTTCCTTGCCACCCTTGATCACGAACGCCGGGGTGGAGCCGAAGCCACGACCCTCGGAGTACTTGGCGGCACGCTCATGCCACGGCGAGGACGTGAGGCTGGCGTGCTGCACGGCCTCAACCTGCGGATGATCGGCGAGGAACGCAGCAACAGCCCGGGCATTCTCGTTATGACGCTCCATGCGCAGGCTGAGGGTCTCGAGGCCCTGCAGGAACATGAACGAGTTGAACGGCGTGACCGCAGCACCCATGTCACGCAGGATCTGCACGCGAGCCTTGATGATGTAGGCACCGGGGCCGAGCGCCGGCCAGTAGGTAAGGCCGTGATAGCTGGGATCAGGCGTGGTGTACATCGGGAACTTGTCATTCGCACCGAAGTCGAAGGTGCCACCGTCGACGATGAGACCGCCGATGGAGGTGCCATGACCGCCAATGAACTTGGTGGCCGAATGCACAACAATGTCGGCACCCCACTTCAGCGGACGAATGAGCCAGGGAGATGCCACGGTGTTGTCAACGATGAGCGGCACGCCGCTCTCATGGGCAACCGCGGAGACACCCTCAATATCGAGAACATCGTTGCGTGGGTTGCCAATGGTCTCGCCATAGAAGGCCTTGGTGTTGGGACGCACCGCGGCACGCCATGCATCGAGATCATCGGGATCGTCGATGAAGGTCACGTCAATGCCGAACTTCGGCAGCGTGTAATGAAGAAGGTTGTAGGTGCCGCCATAAAGCGCAGCGGAGGCGACGATATGGCTGCCCTGCTCGGCGAGGTTCATGATGGCCATGGTCTCGGCGGCCTGACCTGAGGCAACGGCGAGAGCGCCGGGGATGCCCACAGCGGTGGTGGTTGCGCCCTCGAGCGAGGCGATGCGAGCCTCGAACACACCCTGCGTGGGATTCATGATGCGGGTGTAGATGTTGCCCATCTCAGCCAGCGCGAAGAGGTTGGCGGCATGGGTGGTGTCACGGAACTGGTACGAGGTCGTCTGGTAGATCGGGACGGCTCGTGCACCGGTGGTCGGATCAGGCTCCTGACCGGCATGGATCTGGCGGGTGTCGAAGCCCCACTGCTCGCTCATCGGTACTCCTCTGGTGAGATCGTTCTGCGCCGACATCGATTGTCGGCGGCGGTGAAGCCTACGGTTCGAATCCTGACCAATCAAGTCGGATTTAGAGAGCATCTCGACAGAACGCGTAAGGAGGACCGGCGAACCGGTCCTCCTCCACAGAGCTGCTTGTCTCACCGCGCCGAATCGTCGCAGTGATCATTGATGCTGCTCAGTCCCGGGTGCCGCGAAGAATGCGGCACCACAGAGAATTAGTCCGGGGCGCCGCGCAGGAGGCGGCACCAACTTCGCTTAATCCTGGGCGCCGCCGGACGTTTCGGCAACGCTCTTCCGGCCAGCAGAGATCCACGGCATCATCGAGCGGAGTTCCTTACCGGTCTTCTCGATCGGGTGATCGGCGCCAGCCTTGCGCAGGGCGTTGAAGTTGGCTCGGCCCGACTCGCTTTCGGCGATCCACTCATCGGCGAACTGACCGGTGGTGATTTCCTCAAGGATCTTCTTCATCTCAGCCTTGGTGGCCGAGGTGATCACGCGAGGACCGCGGGTGACATCGCCGTACTCGGCGGTGTCGGAGATCGAGTAGCGCATGCCAGCGATGCCCTCTTCGTACATGAGATCAACAATGAGCTTCACCTCATGGAGGCACTCGAAATACGCCATCTCCGGCTGGTAGCCAGCCTCGGTGAGGGTTTCGAAACCGGCCTGCACGAGAGCAGTGACGCCACCACACAGCACAGCCTGCTCGCCAAAGAGATCGGTCTCGGTCTCTTCGGTGAACGTGGTCTCGATAACACCGGCGCGGGTGCCACCAATGGCATCGGCATAGGCAAGGGCGACGTCACGAGCGTGACCGGTTGCATCCTGCTCGACGGCGATGAGGCAGGGCACGCCGCCACCCTCGGTGTAGGTGCGACGCACGAGGTGACCTGGGCCCTTGGGGGCAGCCATCACGACATCAACGCCAGCCGGGGGAACGATGCGGTTGAAACGGATGTTGAATCCGTGAGCAAAGAAGATGGCGTCGCCGTCGGAGAGATTCGGTGCGATCTCAGCTTCGTAGACGGCCTTCTGCTCGGTATCGGGAAGCAGGATCATGATGGCGTCAGCCCAGGCAGTGGCATCCGCGATCGACATCACGGTGAGGCCCTCGGCCTCGGCCTTCGCAGCTGAGGAAGAACCGTCGCGCAGTCCCACCACAACGTTGATGCCGGATTCCTTGAGGTTCAACGCATGGGCGTGGCCCTGTGAGCCGTAGCCGATAACGGCGACTTTGCGATCGGCGATGAACGAACGATCGGCATCTGCTTCGTAGTACACGGTTGCCATGGCGGCACTCCTGTCTGAGGTGTTGAAGGGTGGAAGGTTAGGGCGCGACCGCTCCACAGGGGAAAACGGCCGAAAACAGCGAGAGATTGCAGGTTCAGCCCAGTCGGGGAAGGGCGACCCGGCCGGTTCGCTCAATAGCCGCCAGATGATGGCTGCCAAGGAATGACGCGAACACGTCAAGTCGCTCTGGGGTGTCCTCGAGCGAGACGATGAAACTGTCGCCGCTCTCCTGCAGAACCTGGGCCGAGAACGTGCCAAGCGTGGAGCGGAAGGCATCATGGCCGCTGGTGGTCACCGAGACGGTGGCGATCAGCAGTTCGCGTTGCACCGCATCGGCGGGCGCGAGTTCTTCGATGACCAGCACATTGATGAGCTTGTCGAGCTGCTTGGTGATCTGCTCGAGCGGTGCCGACTCGACATCAACCACGATGCTGATGCGGCTGACACTCGGGTCGTTGGTGGGAGCGACCGCAAGCGAATAGATGTTGTACGCGCGACGAGCGAACAGACCCGACACGCGGGCGAGCACGCCGGGCTTGTTCTCGACGAGCACCGACAGAATGTGATGACGGACCTCAGTGGGATTCGTGTTCATGATTCCTCACTCCCCAACCACGATGTCGGAGTTCGACTTCCCGGCGGGAACCATCGGGAAAACCTTCTCGCGAGCGTCAGTTCGGAAGTCGATGACCACAGGTCGATCGTCGATCTCGTTGGCCCGCTGAATTGCCGGCAACACATCCTCGGGTGATTCGACGCGCATGCCAACACAACCCATCGCCTCGGCCCACATCTTGTAATCGGGAAGATCAGGTGAGAGGTACACCTCGCTGTAGCGCTCCTCGTAGAACATCTCCTGCCACTGGCGAACCATGCCGAGATAGGCGTTGTTGAGGATGGCGATCTTCACCGGGATGCGCTCGCTGGCTGCGGTGACGAGTTCCTGAGCGGTCATTTGGAAACAACCGTCGCCGTCGACCGCCCACACCATGCGATCGGGACGACCGACCTTGGCGCCAATGGCGGCCGGCACGGCGAAGCCCATGGTCCCGAGACCACCGGAGTTGATCCAGGTGTAGGGGTGGTTGAACTTCCAGTACTGAGCGGTCCACATCTGATGCTGGCCGACGCCGGAGGCCACGATGCAGTCATCGGGCGTGTTGTCACGCAGCTGCTCAAGCACAAACTGCGGCTTGAGCAGTTCGCCGGTCTGGGACTGTTCGTAGGTGAGCGGGTACTTCTCCTGCCAACCGCTCAGCGTGGAACGCCATGAGGAACGATCCGGCTGGGTCTCGGTACCGAAGATCTTGATGGCGTTGATGAGTTCTTCGATGACGAGGCGGCAGTCGCCAGTGATGCCGACATCGGGACGGCGAACCTTGCCAAGTTCCGCGGGGTCGATATCAACATGAATGATCCTGGCGTGCGGGGCGAACTCTGCGAGCTTGCCGGTGACGCGATCGTCGAAGCGCGATCCAAGTGCGATGAGCAAATCAGATTCCTGCATCGACATAACCGCGGTGTAATTGCCGTGCATACCAGGCATGCCCAGACACAAGGGATGATCGTCCGGGATACCACCACGGCCCATCAGGGTGGTGACGACTGGAATGTCGACAAGTTCGGCCAGCGCGGTGAGCGCTTCAGCCGCACGCGCCTTGAGGATGCCGCCACCGGCGTAGAGCACCGGGCGTTCGCTGGCGAGGATGAGCCGAGCGGCAGCTTCGATCAGCGCAGGGTCGCCCTCCATCTGGGGGTTGTACCCGGCGAGATCAACCGAATCCGGCCAGTACCAATCCATGGCGGAGTTGGGATTGGTGGGATCGACGATGTCTTTCGGTATGTCGACCAGCACCGGACCGGGACGACCAGTGGTGGCGATATGGAAGGCCTCGCGGATAACCCGCGGAATGTCTTCAGCCCGGGTGACCAGTTCATTGTGCTTGGTGATCGACCGGGTCATGCCCACCGTGTCGACCTCCTGGAAGGCGTCGGTGCCGATACCAGCAGTGCCCACCTGACCGGTGATGACAACCAGCGGCACTGAGTCCATGTAGGCGTCCGCGAGCGGGGTCACGATATTGGTGGCAGCTGGACCACTGGTGACCATGGCCACGCCGGGTCGACCGGTGGCATGGGCATAGCCCTCGGCCATATGACCGGCACCCTGCTCATGACGAACAAGGATGTGACGGATCGGCGAGTCAATGATCGGGTCGTAGACCGGCAGGATTGCTCCGCCGGGGAGACCGAAAATGACTTCGACTCCTTCGAGTTCTAGGGACTTGATGAGGGCGGCGCCGCCGTTGGTCTTCATGGGATTCCTTGGTGATGATCGGTGGGTTCGGTTCTGGCGCTCAGAGACTGCTGATCGGGTGCGATCCGGTGGGATCAGAGGAGAATGCAAACGACCTCCCAGAGGGAGGTCGGTTCAGCGCACGCGAGCAGAAGCCGCGTGCGCTAGCGGAGTACGACTACGAGCGAATTTGAAGTGATGACCGTCTTGCTCATGGAACGGTCATTCTGCCAGTGGGCCTCCATTGGGAGCAACTTGGCCGACCAGATCTGTTCACCAAGCCCCGGAACAGCCCGGCTCCACGCTGAGGCCCGCGAAGTGCTCAGACTCAGCGGCAATCAGGCCATCGAGACGAGTCCCGAGGTCCCCCACCGACGCGGATGCAGCCACTGACGGGTCATCGGCCAGCTCCTGTTCAAGATGGGCGGCAGCATCAAGCCATAGGGCCCGAACCTCCTCACAGCTCAGCACCCGCGAGCCAGGCGCGTGCATTGGCCCCGCCTGGGGCACAGCCGGGGGCGCAGGCGGGGGCACCGGCGAAACCGTTGACCGGCACCCGACAAGGACGAGCGCGGCGCCGACACAGGCCGTGAGGGAGATTCGAAGTCGGCGAGGACATGGCATCGCCGCAGGATGCCGAGCGGCGATCGCCCCGGGAAGGGCCGTGCGGTCCGACTAGGAAGCGGCGTTGCGACGGGAGTCGAGGATGGCGTTGACGGCCTTGCCATCAGCCTGGCCCTTGGTGGCTTTCATGACTGCGCCCACGAAGAACCCTTGGAGCTTGCCGCGACGCTTGTCATCGCCTGAGCAGTAGCCCTCCCATTCCTCGGGGCTGGCAGCAATGATCCCGTCGACAATGCCCTCGAGCTCAGAGTCGTCCATTGCTTCGAACCCAAGCTCGGCGGCGATGACTTCGGGACTGCGGCCGCTCACAACCATGTCGGCAAGCACCGTCTTGGCTTGGGTGGCGGTGAGCTTCCCGGCCAGTTCGAGCTGCACAAGCTCAGCCAATAGCAACGCATCGAGATCGGCAGCGCCATCACCAGACAGGTTGTGTTCCACATGGGTAAGTACTCGTCGACCATCACCGCCGGCGGCAATGGCTGCGAGCGCCAGCGCATCGAGGTCGCGCTGCACAGTGATGACCACTGAGGTGTCGGTGACCGCGAGGCCGGAGGCCTCGGCCAGCACCGTGCGACGTTGGGCGGGCATTGGCGGAAGCGCGGCATCGATTGCCGCAATCCACTCGGCACCGGGCACGAGCGGGACGAGGTCGGGTTCCTGGAAGTAGCGGTAGTCCTCGGCTTCTTCTTTGGAACGACCCGGCCGAGTACGACCGGCACCTTCGTCCCAGTGACGGGTCTCTTGCTTGATGATCTCGCCGGACTCGAGAAGATCGACCTGTCGGCGGGCCTCGTATTCAATGGCCCGACCAAGCGAACGCAATGAGTTCAGATTCTTGATCTCACAACGGCGACCAAGTTCGGGATCGCCAACGCGGCGGACCGACACGTTGGCATCGACGCGCAGCGAGCCCTCTTCCATCTTGGCGTCAGATGCACCGGTGGCCAGCAGAATCGCCCGCAGTTCATCGATGTAGGTCTTGGCCTGCTCGGGATGACGGATATGAGGCCGACCGACGATCTCAACCAGCGGCACCCCGGCTCGGTTGTAATCAACAAGCGAATAGTCAGCACCGTGAATACGACCGCTGCCACCGGCATGGGTGTTCTTGCCGGTGTCTTCTTCGATATGGGCGCGTTCGATACCGACACGCGTGCCGTCGGGGAGATCCAGCCAGCCGTCGACATTGATCGGTCGGTCGAACTGGCTGACCTGATAATCCTTCGGCATATCGGGATAGAAGTAGTTCTTACGTGCGAACACCGAAGGCTCGACGCTGCAGTGCAGAGCGCGGCCGAGACGCATGGCCAACTCAACAACCTGATGATTGAGCACCGGGAGCGAACCGGGAAGACCCAGACACACCGGACACACATTGGTGTTGGGTTCGTCACCGAACATGTTCGGGCAACCGCAGAACAGTTTGGTGACAGTTGCGAGCTCACAGTGCACTTCGAGACCGACAACGATCTCCCAGACATCGCCGGTGAGTTCACTGGCAATGTGGAAGTGCTCACCCTCGATGGGTTCATGCGTGAGGTTGACGCTCATCGCAGCGCCTCCGTAAGAGCGGGGGCCGCAGCTTCAAGCACCGCGGCGGCACGGAACATGGTGGCTTCACCCAGCGCAGGTGCCAACAACTGCACGCCGACCGGCATGCCATCGGTGCCAGCGCCGAAGGGAAGGCTCATTGCCGGATGACCAGCGAGATTCGTCGGAATGGTGCAGATGTCGTTGAGGTACATCGACAACGGGTCCGCGGTTTTCTCGCCGAAACGAAATGCCGTCGTAGGCGAGGTTGGAGTGAGCAGCACATCAAAGTTTTGATAGGCGGCATCGAAGTCGCGACAGATGAGCGTGCGCACTTTGAGCGCCTTGCCGTAATACGCGTCGTAGTAACCAGCCGACAGCGCATAGGTGCCAAGCATGATGCGACGCTTCACTTCGGCACCGAAGCCAGCGGTGCGCGTGGCGGTGTTCATCTCAGCGGTGGTGTCAGCATCGACACGCATGCCATAGCGAACGCCGTCATAGCGAGCGAGATTGCTGGAAGCCTCCGCCGGAGCGATGAGGTAGTACGCCGAGAGGCCGTAGCTGAGCGCCGGAATGGATACTTCGCCAACCTCAGCGCCAGCTGCGGCGAGGGCGTCTGCGGCCTGGCGAACACGAGCGGCGACATCGCCAGCAATGCCCTCGCCCATCAACTCGGTGACCAGTCCGACACGCAGACCAGCCACGCCATCGTCGAGAACCGACAGCAATGAGCGAGCAGCTCCCGTTTCGGAGTCGTTGATGGAGGTGGAGTCCAGCGGGTCGTGGCCGGCAATGGCTTCGAGCAGCAGGGCCGAATCGGCCACTGTGGTGGAGAACGGTCCGACCTGATCAAGCGATGAGGCAAAGGCGATAAGTCCGAATCGACTCACAAGTCCGTAGGTGGGTTTCACTCCGACCACACCGCAGAGCGCGGCGGGCTGGCGAATGGAACCGCCGGTGTCGGAGCCCAATGACAACGGAGCGAACCCTGCGGCTACTGCAGCAGCCGATCCACCCGAGGATCCACCGGGGACTCGCGACACATCGCGGGGGTTGCGGGTCGGGCCGAACGCTGAGTTCTCCGTGGAGGAACCCATCGCGAACTCATCAAGGTTGGTCTTGCCGACCGAGATGGCGCCGGCTGCAGCCACGCGCTGCACCACCGTGGCGTCATAGGGAGGACGCCACCCTTCGAGAATGCGACTCGAACAGGTCGTGGGGATACCGCGTGTGCACAGGTTGTCCTTCACTGCGAGGGGAACACCGGCGAGCACGCCGGGATCACCACCTTCGGCAACAAGTCGATCAACGGCGTCGGCCGCTGCCCGCGCTTCATCAGCCAGAACGATGTTGAAGGCGTTGATCTCACCCTCGCGGCTGTCGATCGTTTCGAGATGCGCGTCGATCACGGTGCGGGCCGACAGCTCACCGGCGCGCACTGCGCGCGAAATTTCAATGGCGGTGGTGGGAATCTCGGAGTTACTCACGGCTCCTCCCCCAGGATCGCCGGCACCCGGAATCGACGGTCCTCAACTGATGGGGCCTGGGACAGAACCTCATCACGGTCGAGCGAGGGCGCAATGACATCGGGACGCAGCACGTTCTCGATGGGCAGCGGGTGGGCCGTGGGCGGGACATCGGCGAGATCGAGTGCAGCGACATCGGCAGCATGATCGATGATGGCAGCCAACTGATCGGTGTAGGTGTCGAGCTCGGCATCGGTGAGTTCGAGTCGGGCCAGAAGCGCCACTTTGGCCACATCATCTCGGGACAGTCGTTCAGACATAGAGAAGCATCGTAGGCGCCGACCGGACCTGTGCCTCCCGAGCGCCGATAGGGTTCGGATGCAATCGGCCCGATGGAGGACCAGTGTCAGAGAAGTTCGAGTTCCTTAGCCCCGAATGGATGCTCGCGGCGAAAGCCATCCGGGACGAAATGCCGCATCCCGACGTGCCGGCGGCTGGGCTCATGAAAATGAACCTCATCGTCACCGACACGCCATTCGCTGCCGATGTTCATGGCCATATCGACACCACCGATGGCGAGATCGTCATCGAGGACGGCCATATCGATGGTCCCGATCTCACGGTCACTGTCGACTTCGCCACAGCCCGGGCCATCTTCGTCAACCTCGATTTCGCTGCCGCCATGCAGGCATTCATGGGCGGTCGCATCAACGTACAGGGCGACATCACCAAACTCATGTCTCTCCAGACACCCGGCGCCACCCCCGATCCTGCGGCACTGGCCATCGCCGATGCGGTGCGAGCTATCACCATCGAGTGACCCACCTCGGTCGCGAAGCTCAAGCGACCGCCACAACCCCTGGCTCGGCATGTCGCGTGCGGCGCACGAATGATGCCGCCACCAGCGCGCCCACCGCTGCGATCGCGCCGACGTGATAGGCGACTGCATAGGAACCATTGCCAGAACCAGCCACGGTGGCCAGTTGTACAGTGAGCAGAATCTGCATGCCCGCTACCACGCCGATTTGGCTCATTGTCTGCGAAGCCGCGCTCGCTACGCCAAGATCTTTTGGATCGACTGCGTTGGCGAGGCTGGCGATCATCGCCGGCGCACATGCGCCCATACCAATACCGCTGAGCATGAGCGCACCTTCGATCAGCCAGAACCCGCCGCCCACACCGATCATGGCAAGCACCATCATCGAGAGCGCAAGCATCAGCGAACCAAACATGCCAATGACTCGTTCGCCGAATCGCAGAACGAGATACCCGGCAATGGGACCGACAATCGCAAAGGTCAGCGGACGCGCGATCGACATGAGCCCCACCTTCGTGGTGCTGAAACCGAGCACATCATGCAGCAGTAACGGCGTGAGAATGAAGCCACCCATGTACGTGAAGTTGGCGAGGAACTGATTCAAAATCGGGAAGGTGAAGTTGCGCCTGCGGAAATAGTGCATGGGAAGCAACGGGTGTGCTGTGCGGTTTTCGATACGAACGAACTGGGCCAGCAAAAGCGGGCCACCGATGAATCCAGTGAGCACCAGAGGACTCGTCCAGCCCAGCACCGGCCCACGGTTAAGCGCGATGAGCAGGAAACCGACGCCGAACGCCAGGGCGGTCGAGCCGGCGATGTCGAAGGGCTGCCGCTCGCCGCGCTGGGTGTGTGGGAGCACGAGGAACCCGATCACCAGACTCGCCAGGGCTACCGGCGTCTGCAGAATGAAGATCCAGCGCCAACCGAATGCGTCAACCAATGGGCCGCCGATGACCACACCGAACACAGGCGCACCGGACCCCACCATTGACCAGTACCCCATGGCCTGCGCCCGACGTTCCGGCGCGAAACTGCGATTGATCATCGACAGCGCTGCTGGTCCGGTCGCGGCACCAAGTGCTGCGCCGAGGAATCGGAACGCGATAAGCGATGGCGCGTTCCACGCAACGATGGCCGCGGCGGCGAACACGGTGACTCCGGTCAGGCTCAGCAGGTACACCTGTCGCGCACCGAAACGATCAGCGAGTTTGCCGCCGATCGGCCCAAGCACCGCCATGGCGAGGCTGGGTCCGGTGACCGCCCAAGTCAGAACATCGGCGGTGGAACCGAGATTCTTTGCGATGTCACCGAGTGAGACGGTGAGCACGGTGATGGTGAAACTCGCGGTGAACACTCCCGAAAGGGCCGCGGCGAGAACGATCCACGACCGCCGGGGACTGCGTTCGACCCGATGGGCGACACCGCGTCGAAGCATGAGGCTCCACGGCAGGACGACTCCCTCCTCACCGCCGGGAGGGTCGATGCCAATCTCGAGTTCATCGATGGAGCGACCATCATCGGGTTGCGCTTGGGGCGCATCTTGGCCAGTGGTCGACACAATCGCCGAGCGTATCGGTCAGCGGGCGAGCAACAGCACGGAGGAGCCCGGCTTCACCGCAGTTCCAACCGCTGGGTTCGACCCGCTGACGCGACCAGTCGGGGATCCCTGGACTCCGCTGACCACAAGACCGAGTGCCTGAAGTTCCTCCGTCGCCGCAGTCACGCTTTTGCCGACAATGTCAGCGGGGATGGTGATGGGTCGGCGGCCCTTCGATGCCGACACGGTGACCGTGCCGCCCTTGGGCACAGTGCCACCCGCAGGCGGAGTCACCGACAGAACGGTGCCCTCAGCAACGGTGTCGGAATAGGCGTCGTTGCGGGCCACGACCAGTCCCAACGCCGTGAGTTGCGTGGCGACCGCTTCCACCGGCTGACCCACCAACCCGTCGGGGATGGTTCGCGGCTTCGGACCGGCGCTGACGACCAGGTTCACAGGCGATCCCTTGGGGAGTTCAGCCGGCGTGCCTTCGCCCAACGACAGGACGATCCCCTTCACAACGGATTCGTCATACCCATCGATGATCGTCCCAAGTTTGAGACTGGCGGCTACGAGGGCGCTTGAGGCCTGATCAATGGTCTTGCCAACCAGACCGGTGGGAACCGGCACCGGTGGCGGACCAAGCGAGACCGCGAGGGTTACCGTGCGACCTTCCTTGAGCGAGGTACCAGCGCCTGGATCCTGAGAAATGACTGTGTCCGCGTCGATGGTCTCGGAATACTCGCCCTCCTCATGGACGGTGTAGCCGTAGCGCTGAAGTACGGCACGCACCTCGGCCACCGGCTGCGAGGTGTAGTCACCAAGCACATGTGTGGGTCGGTAGAGCGCGAAGAATGCACCGACTGCGGCGGCAATGACGAGCAACGCGACCAGGCCGAGACGAACTGGCTTCGAAATGCGCCGACGTCGGTTCCCCGAGGCGGAGGCCGAACTTGAACCACCTGCTGCTCCTCCGGCCGACGCCGGTCGCTCAATGGTGCGAGTTCCGGGCTGCGAGACCGGGTCAGCAAGGATCATGACCCCTGTTGCATCGCCCACGATGGTGGCATCTGCGTCATTGAAGAGTTGGCCGAACACGTCGTCGGCGGGACGGAACAATGTTGTGGGCTCGATCGGATCGAGCGCACCGCGTTCGAGGGTGGTGATTCCAGCAAGCGGCAGCGGCGCGGGCGCACCCGTTGCCCCTGCAGCCATGAGCATTTCGGCAAACGTACCTGCGTCAAGGCGCTCGGCCGGATCGGCAGTGCCAGCGGCCACAAGCGCGCTCACTAGCGGACCCATCTCCGCGGGCACCGGGATCGGACGGTCGACGCGAGCCATGAGCGTGCCAAGGGTTGTGTCTGCCGCGAACGGAAGCGTGCCTGTATGCGCTTCAATAAGCACGAGCGCCAGGGAGTACACATCGCTGCGGCCGTCAAGCGTCGCTCCCTGTGCCTGCTCGGGTGAGGCATAGCGAGCGGTGCCGAGAATCGCACCAGCCGGTTCGGTCCATGCCGCTTCGGCAAGCGCCCGAGCCAGTCCGAAATCAGCAATACGAAGTCGCCCCTCATCATCGAACAGGAGATTCGCTGGTTTGATGTCACGGTGCACGAAACCCTGCCGATGGGCGTAATCGAGGGCTCGGGCAGCTTCAATGCCAACCGCCTGGGTCTGCGCGATATCGAGCAAGTTCCCGCGATCGAGAAGCGAACGCAGTGAACCCCCGTTCAGCATCTCGGTGACCAGGTAGGGAACATCGCCCTGGCCCCAGTCGTGCACGGCCATGACATTTGGGTGGTTGAGGGCCGCTGCGCTCTGGGCCTCTGCCCGAAACCGCTTGAGAAACGATGGGTCATCGGCGAGCGCGTCATGCAGCACCTTCACTGCCACGCGGCGGCGAAGGACAACATCGTCTGACAGGTACACAGTTGCGGATGCACCGGTGCCGATGGGGGCCAGCAGCCGGTACCGCCCTCCGAGCACCTGCCCGACACGGTCGGGCATGCGGGAGTTGGCCACGACCCGAGGGTAGTTGTTGGGCCCCCTGAATTCGGTCACCCCAGTGGAACCGCCCGACACACACATCTCCGCCACATCGGGGCAGACTGTCGAAGTGAGCGAAACCGGTGATGTGAAGAACGCAAACGGATCTGCTGCAACCTCAACGCGTACACGGCGCTTTCAGATCCGCCATCTCGTGATCGCGCTCTTGCTCTGCGTCGTGGTTGGGTCGGGGTACGTGCTGTTCCAGAAGAGCCACACCAACGGCATCAGTCTCGACGGCGGCATCGTTGAACGGCTCATCCCGGCGCCGGGACTCAAGGTGTTGAAGCAGGACGCCATCGGCGCTGATCTCGCACCCGGTTACGAGGCGAAGCTTGCACTTGATGGCGTTCCGATCCCCGACTATCAGTTGACCTCGATACCCGAACTCGGCCAGTACACGCTCAACCCGGTGGTTGGATCGGATTTCGAGGCGCTACCAACAGGCGACCACTGCGCCGAGGTCACCTACTGGCGGACCGTGGACGGACCGACGCAGTCCACCACCCGCAGTTGGTGCTTCACTGTCCTGTAGCGAGGAGTGCGTCGAGCTCAGCGAACGCCAAGGTGTGATCATCGCCGACGAGGATGGCGTGCATACCTGCAGCACGAGCCGCTTCGATGTTGCCCACGGCATCGTCCAAGAACACTGACGCCTCCGGCGCCACCCCGAGCTGTTCAAGCGTGAGTTCGTAGATGCGCAGATTTGGTTTGCGGATACCGATGGCTGAGGAGTCCACCACGACCTCGAAGATCTCATCGACCGGGATCATGGCGCGCCATCCGTCGGAGAATTCGGCAATGTTGTTGGTGATCAGCGCGGTGCGATACCCACGTCGGCGAATATCAAGTGCGATGTCGACGACGTCGGCACGAGCACCATCGGCACCGCCCAAGGCCCCAAACATTTCGCGCAGATCGAGATCCATACCCGACTCGGCAGCGAGTGCTTTGATCTGTTCGGCTGCAGCCTCAAGGGCGATCTCGCCGCGCTCGACCTGATGCCATGGGTGATCAGTGTCCTGGTCGTAGGGGCCGAACACGATGCGCAGACCCTTCACCGGATCGAGCCCCTTTTCCACATGCCACTGATGCAGTCCGGTGAACGGTGACGATGTGAAGACGCCGCCGAAATCGAAAATGACTGCCTCGATGGTCATGATGCTCCCCCAGCTGGTGCCGGCACCGTGCCGGTTTCCAGCAGAACCCTAAAGCCTTCGGCGTCGAGCACCGCAACGCCGAGCTCGGTGGCCTTCGTTACCTTCGACGCGCCCGGTTCGTCACCGACCACCAGCGCATCGGTCTTCTTGGAAACGCTGCCGGGTGACTTTCCTCCGCGTCCTTTAATTGCAGCCTCGGCCTGCTCTCGGGTGTACCCGGGCAGGGTGCCAGTGACGACGACGGAAAGGCCAACGAGATTCTGCGGTAACTCCGATGGTGCCGGTCCCTCGAAATTGACTCCGGCATCGCGAAGTTTTTTTACAACTTCCTGATTGACCGGATCGGCGAACCATTCAGCAACTGAGGTCGCGATGATGACACCGACACCCTCGACCGCAGCGAGTTCGTCGACTGAGGCCGCGGCGATGGCATCGAGATGGCCGAAGTGAGTGGCGAGCAGTTGACTGCCTGCACCGGCGAGATGACGAATGTTGAGACCGACCAGAAGTCGGTCAAGGGGACGAGAGCGCGATCCGTCAATGGCATCGAGAAGTTTGCGCACCGAACGCTGCTGGAACTTGTCAATGGCGAGCAATGACGACTCACTGAGCGAATAGACGTCGCCCACATCGGCAAGCAGGCCGAGTTCACAGAACTGCTGCACCCGCTGCTCACCCAATCCTTCGATGTCCATGGCCCCCCGCGACGCGAAATGCTCGATGGTGCCGGCCACACGCGCCGGGCAGAGAAGATTGACACAGCGGTGGTCGGCCTCACCGTTGGGACGGTTGAGTTCGTGTCCACAGACAGGGCAATGAGTGGGGAACACCCAAGCCGCCAGGCCCTTCGGCCGTTCCGAAAGCACCGGACCGACGACCTCGGGGATGACATCGCCCGCTTTGCGCACAATGACCATGTCGCCGGGTCGAACATCTTTGAAGGCGACCTGATCCTGATTGTGAAGTGTGGCCATGGCGACCGTGGACCCACCAACGAAGACGGGCTCAAGCTGCGCATAGGGCGTGGCCCGACCGGTGCGACCGATAGACACACCAATGTCGATCAGTCGGGTGGTGCGCTCCTCAGGTGGAAACTTGAAGGCGATGGCCCATCGCGGCGCTTTGGCCGTGGACCCGAGTTCGCGTTGCAACGCCAGATCGTCCACCTTGATGACGATGCCGTCGATCTCGTAGTCAAGATCATGGCGATGCTGTTGCCAGTGCTGACAGTGCGCATAGGCATCATCGAGACCGGCCAGCACCGTGGCCTCGGGATTGACAGGGAACCCAAGACTGGCAAGCAACGCGAAGGTGTCGTGATGTGAGGTGAGTTCGGGTCCACCGATGACCTCGCCAAGCTGATAGCTCCAGAACGCAAGGCCACGCGATGCGGTGACCGAAGAATCTTTCTGACGAAGTGAACCTGCTGCGGTGTTGCGAGGATTGACATACAGCCGCTCCCCTGCCTCCGCTTGGGTGCGATTGAGTTCCGTGAACGTGGCGATGGGCATGTAAATCTCGCCACGAACCTCGAGCACCTCGGGGGCACCCGCCGGAAGTTCATGAGGAACCGATGCGATCGTTCGCACATTGGCAGTGACGTCCTCACCAACGCGACCATCCCCGCGGGTCGCAGCCTGCACCAGGCGACCTTGCTCGTAGCGAATAGACACGGCGAGTCCGTCGATTTTGAGTTCTGCGACGAGGCCGGCCCGATCCCCCATGGCCCCAAGTTCGTCAAGGCGACGCGTGAGGCGATCACCCCACCCTTGCAATTCTTCGGCCGAAAACACGTTGTCGAGGCTCATCATGGGAACGCGGTGGTTGACCGGCGAGAAGGTTGCCGACGCGGCACCACCGACGAGCTGGGTCGGCGAGTCCGCAGTGACTAGCTCGGGGAATTCGGCCTCGAGATCGATCAGTTCGCGCAGGAGTGCGTCGAACTCGGCATCGGGGATCTCGGGGGCATCGGACTCGTAGTACCGCTGCGAGTGGTACCGAATGGTGGAACGCAGTTCATCGATGCGGTGCTCTGCACCGTTGTTCTCGGCACCGCGGAGGAGAGGCGCGCCATCACTGGCGGAACTCATGGACTCGGGCGCATCGGACACGAGCGAACACTACCTAGTGCCAGTGACTTCGTGACCCCGCTGCGGCGACCTATGCGCCACCACCGGCGAGTCTGATCAGGCACCCACCGAGAATGGGAATCCGGCCGCCTGCTGTTGCAACAGATCAGCGACGCCAGCAGCGAGTTCCATGACTAACTCAGCCTGGGTCACGCCGTGCTGGGCGAGGCCACAGGTCGGCGTGATGATGGTCTGCGACATAAGCAACTGCGGATCAAGACCATCATCGACAAGTGCACGACCGAGCACTGCCAGTCGACGCCACAGCCGGTCGACGGTGGTACCGACGGGTCCGTCGGTGGGGACCGCACCCCATGCCATCCAGCCGCCGCGCTCGAGGAACTCGCCGAACAAACCAGCGTGCGCGGTGATCTCCTTGCGCACCGGCACCGACAGGATGCGCGGGCCGGCGCTCAGCAGCAGGCGATAGTCAGCAGTGGTGCAGCAATGCAGTCCGGTGACCGCAGTGGCTTCGACAATGGCGAGCGCACCTGACACCAGGTCGACACCATCGGAGGGAGCAATCGGGAATCCCGGTTCGGAAAGCGATCCCATGGCGGGTTCATCAAGGAACAGAACAATCTGCGCTTGTGGCACGCGCTTGAGCACATGGTTCATGAGCGCAGCACTTCGTTGTCGAACAATCCGACCTGCAATGCGAAAAGCAAGATCTGCATCAATTCCCGCCGAATGCAGTGCAAGGCCAAGTGTGACCGGTCCGGTGGTTGACACTTTGAGCGGACCAACACGGTCAGCAACTGCAGTGAGAAATGCTCGCAGCCCAACATAGGCGTCGCCACGGAACTCGGTATCAAGCAGCGGAGCTTCAGGATCAAGCGCGTTGTAATCGATTGACAGCGAACCATCATCGTGAACGGTGACTCCGGCAATGCCAGTGGCTGCCTGCGCGATCATCCCCTCGCGACGCGAACGCGCCGGAAGCGCCGGGGCGCTCGGGAGCCGCGGCGAATGACGCAGGACGAACTCGACCGCGTCGCTCGGGTCGTAATGCGGGAGATGACCAATACCGGTAGAGAGCCCCGCGGGCAGGATCTCAGCAGGCGTTCGCCAAGTCATCGCTGCGCCAGGCCCTGTGATGCTCGCGGCGCGCGTCCACTGCATGAGCGTCCGCTTCTGCCGCCTCTGCATCCACCTGCACTGCCGCCCAAAACGAGCACGTCACGTCCCCCCGAAGCGCCACCACGATGTGTCGCCGGTCACATAACTAGCGAAGTGGATGCAATGTGGGCAAATCTCACAGCGATGACTTCCGCCAGCAGGAACTTCGGCCGATGGGCCACAGCCGCCATCTGGCTTGCCACCCCCTTCGTCGCCGGGCCCTGCCTGGCTCACGCGCTCGACCCTCGCAGCCCCTTGTTCCAACACACCGCCACGGTTGGGCTCTGGGCGTTTTGGGCACTCGGACTCATCGCTGCACTCGTGCCCAGCACGGTGTCGCTCACCGCGATCCGCATCATTGCCCCGGCCTCGCTGGCCACCACCATTTGGGCGGTTCTGGCTTCGACGGACCGGGCCGATGCCTCCTCATCGGTTGCTCTTGCCATCACCTCATTGGTCAGCGTGGTCGCGCTCTGCGCGTTCGTCGGCGATCGATTCGTGAACGGCTCTTCGTATGGCGATGAACGTCGGATGCCGCTTCGGGCCCCAGCACCGCTGTTATTCGGCCCGATTGAACTCGCCTGGTCGGCGGTGGTCGTGGGCATTGCTGCCGGCCCGTTGCTGCTGGCCACCCGTCAATGGGTGTCCGGCGCCATCATCGTGGCGATTGGGTGGACGGCTGCTGCGGTATGTGCGCGTGCACTGCACGGACTGTCCCAGCGATGGCTCGTGTTCGTCCCCGCTGGTGTCGTGGTGGTCGATCGAATGGTGCTGGCCGATGCGTTGCTCGTGCAGCGTCAGCGGGTTGCCACCATCGCCATTGCCAACATGGGTGCCGCAGCCTCAGATGACACCGATCTCACCGCCGGTGCACCCGGACCACGCCTGCGCATCGCTCTTTCCTCGCCTGAGCTCATCGTTCCTGCCAGCTCGCGGCTGCGACGGTCCGAACCGATCGAGCCCTATGAGGTCTCGAGTGTGCTGACGGTGCCGAGCCGGCCCGGCTGGGCGCTGGCTGAGGCACGCAGTCGTCGTCTCATCTCCTGAATCACCGGAGACTGACTCAGACGACGATTCCACCGCCAAGGACGCAGTCGCCGTCATAGATGGCGATGCTCTGCCCCGGCGCAATGCGACGCTGGCGCTGTGCCCACTTGACGGTGACCTCGCTGCCGCCATCGCCATGCACCTCGATGGCATGCAGCTCGAGGGGTTCACCGTGGGCGCTGACCTGCGCGGTCACCGTCGCTCCGCCGGCGACAAACTCACGCGCCTTGGCATCGACCCAGGTGAAGGACCGGATCGACTCACCGTCGACCAACAGGTCATCAGCGTGACCAACGGTGACGGTGGCAGCAGCAACATCGACATCGAGTGCGTAGCGGGGCGATCCGTCGCCGGCCAGTCCCAGGCCACGTCGTTGCCCGATAGTTACCAGTTCCACCGCCTCGACGGTGCCGACCTCTTCGCCCTCGCGCGACACCAGACGGCCGGGTCGTAACGCGATCCGGTTGCCCAGGAACGTGGCGCGCCCGCCGCCCGAATGCGAAATGAAGCACACATCCTGACTGTCAGGTTTTCCTGCTGTGCGAAGGCCGAGTTGCTCTGCACGAGTGCGAACCTCAGCCTTGGTGAGCCCGCCAATGGGCAACAGAACGCCTGCAAGCTGCGCTGCGGTAAGCATGTGCAGGACGTAGCTCTGGTCTTTTGCCGGATCAACCCCTCGAGCGATTCTCGGCGCACCCGATTCATCGTGCGCGATGCGCGCATGATGCCCGGTGGCGACCGCATCAAAACCAAGCGCAGCGCCTCGCACCAGCAATCGGTCGAACTTGAGATGCCGATTGCATTCAATACATGGGTTCGGGGTGAGACCGGCGGCATGATCGGCCACATAGGGCTCGACCACATCGGCCATGAAATCGTCACCGAAGTTGAACACAAGGTGCTCGATGTCGAGTTGCTGGGCAACGCGCCGGGCATCGTCGACGTCACTCACCGAACAGCATCCCGAGTCCGATTCACCACCCCAGAGCTTGAGGGTGACGCCGACGACCTCATGGCCGTCATCGCGCAGCATCGCAGCGGCGACTGAGGAGTCGACTCCCCCGGACATGGCAACAAGTACCTGCATGGCTTAGATGTTGAACCGGCGCAGCTGGGCAACAGCGGCGGGGATAACGGCGAGGGCGTGATCGATGTCGGCGACAGTGGTCGTCCAGCCAAGCGACAAGCGGAGTGACCCCTTGGCCAGAGACGGGTCGACGCCAATGGCGGCGAGCACATGCGATGGTTCCATGGCACCACTTGAGCATGAAGAGGCCGCGGACGCGAAAACCTCTTCGCGCTCGAGCAGGAACAGCAGTGCTTCGCTCTCGACCCCGGCGATACAAATATGTGCAATACCCGCGGCCCGCTGCGAGCGATCGGAGACACCGTCGATGAACACCGCAGCAGTCTCGGTGATGTCGGGCACGCTGGTCAGCAATCCATCGAGCAGTCGGTCACGCAGCGCTCCGAGGCGAACGAGCTCGGCTTCGCGCTCGCGCGCAGCCCACCGAGCAGCCACTGACATGGCGACAATGCCGGCGACGTTCTGAGTCCCCGATCGCCGACCGCGTTCTTGACCGCCACCGAGTTGCCGCGCGTCGAGCTGCACCGACTCGCGAGCGACCAGTGCTCCGACGCCCTTCGGTCCGCCAAACTTATGAGCACTCACATTCAGCAGATCAGCACGAGCACAGTGGCGAGCAACATCGGTCCAGCAGAAGGCCTGCACAGCATCAGTGTGCAGGACCGCTCCAGGAGCGTGCTTGCCGACGAGTTTTGCAATGCGATCGATCGACTCAATGCTGCCGATCTCGTTGTTGACCGCCATCACCGAAACGAGTCGCACGCCGCGGCCATTGCCCTGCGCCGCACGTTCCGCTTCGTGGCCGAGGACTTCGATCAGTGCGTCGGCATCCAGCAAACCAAGGGCATCGACGCCCACAATCCGACCGTCGAGATGCTCGACCGGGTCGAGAACGGCGTGATGCTCGATAGCACTGGAGACAACAACACCGGTCCCTTCGGCGAACGAGCCGGCCCCTGCGCGACGCGCCCCGAACACCGCAAGATTGTCGGCCTCGGTACCACCGGCGGTGTAGATGACCTCGCCGGGCTGGGCCCCAAGAAGTTCGGCCAGTTCGTCCCGAGCCTCGTCAATGGCGCGCCGGGCATCACGGGCCCACTTATGCGCCCCGGACGGATTGGCGAACCGATCAGTGAGGAACGGCAGCATCGCCTCGACCGCTTCGGGTCGCATCGGCCCGGTCGCCGCATGATCGAGGTAAGCACTCACCAGTTCAAGGGTACCGGTGGCGACAGGCAGACTGTGTCGGTGACCGACGATGCCGCTCTCTACGGGGACTCATTCGCCGATGTCTACGACGAGTGGTACCAAAACCTGTTCGATACCGATGGTGCAGTTCACACGCTGCTCGAGCTCGCCAGCGGCGGCGCTGTCTGCGAACTCGGGATTGGCACCGGTCGTCTCGCCATCCCCCTGGCCGAGGCTGGGCTTGAGGTTGTGGGAATCGATGCCTCAGAAGCCATGCTCGAGGCACTTGCGAAGAAGAACCCGCCTGAATCACTCCATGCGGTCCTCGGCGATATGTCCCGGGTGGCCGAGGTTCTCGACGCGAATGATCTGCGAACCGATGTCACTCTCGTGTTCTGCGCCTTCAACACATTGCTGAATCTCACCACCGCCGAGTCCCAACAGCGCTGTGTCACCCAGGTAGCCACACTGCTCACTGCGACCGGACGGTTCGTCGTGGAGAACATCGTGCCCGCCGATCCGGCTGACATGCGCGATGAACGCGGGGCCGCATCTGCCGTGCACAGCGATGTCCCGGTGCTCACCTCCTCGATTGTCGATACCGATGCCCAACTCATCATTGGCGAACATATTGAGCAACGGCCCGAGGGCGACAAGCGTCGCCCATGGAAGGTCCGGTACCTCACTGTCGACGAACTCGACGGGTTTGCGCATGCAGCAGGGCTGCGGCTCGAGCAACGTTGGAGCGATTGGCAGCGCTCGGCGTTCGATGAACACAGCGGGGTGTACATCTCGGTCTACGTCCCGGATGGCGAGAGAAATCGGGATCACACCCAGGTTCGCCAAACCAGTCACGAACGTTGATTGCGTTCCCGATCAGGGAGAGTGCGCTTGCGCTCCCTACGATGAGCAGATGGCTGGAATCACTGTAGGAACAACAATCGACGCATCACCGGAGAAGGTCTGGGACGTGGTGCGCGTTGTCGCCGACCACGTGGACTGGATGCACGATGCTGTCGCCATCCGATTCACCTCAGAATCCACCTCAGGGGTGGGAACCACCTTTGACTGCGATACCAAGGTCGGCCCATTCCGACTCACTGACCAGATGGAAATCACCCGCTGGGAAGACAACCGTGTCATGGGTGTGCGCCATGTGGGCATGGTCACCGGCGTCGGCGAGTTCACACTCGTTGCGACGCCCGCCGGCGGAACCGAGTTCATCTGGCGCGAAACCCTCCACTTCCCATGGTGGATGGGCGGTGCCATCGGCGCCACCGTCGGCGGCGTGTTCCTGCGTCTGATCTGGAAACGCAACCTGCATGGGCTCAAAGCAATCGTGGAACAGCGCGCGTCGTAGCGCAGGAGCGCGAAGCGATCAGAAACTGAGTATCGGGCTGGCCCAATGGTTGGCAGCCCACAGGCACCCAACAAACAGCAGGCCAGTAATGGCCACACACACCACTGTGCCAACCCATGGTGACTTGACGGCGCGATCGAGCGCGAGCACAAGTGCGCCGATGACCACGCCACCGGCAAGGCCGGCCAGATGCGCTCCCTTTGAGATTCCTGGGTTGGCGAAGGTGAGCAGCAGGTTGATGACCACCAAACCGCCGATGCCGTTGCGCCACACATCGATGCCGGCCCGACGCTGGGCAATGACAGCAGCCCCCATGAGTCCGAACACGGCTCCCGAGGCCCCAATGGTGGGCGTCGTGGGCGATACCAGTAGAACGCCGAACGAACCGGCGACAAGACAGGCGGCATAGAGCGCCAGATAACGAGCGCGACCGAGCATTGACTCGAGCTGGGAGCCGATCAGGAATAGCAGCAGCATGTTCATGGCCAGATGCAAAAGGCCGGCATGAAGGAATCCACCGGTGAAAATCCGGTACCACTGCCCCACCGCAACACCCATGGGGTTGGCGGCGAATCCGCGCGGCGTGGCCACGTACTCAACCCCGTAACCGAGGAGGTACCCCTTGTCCGAGATGGAACCTCCGCCACCGCCGATGGATCCGCCGGTGAGAAGACACCCAACTAACGCGGCCGCATTGATTGCGATCAGTACCTCGGTGACGATCGGCCGCGAACCACTGAGGTCGCGCAGGCGCATGACCGGGGAGCTGCGGCGCCCAGCTCGCACACAGTCCGGACAGTGAAATCCCACCGATGCCTGAGTCATGCATGACGGACAAATGGCACGGCCACATCGTTGACAGGACACACCGGCGGCACGATCACCGTGGCGGTAGCAAGTGGTCATGGGCATCGACACGTTCCGACCCTACTGAGTCGAGGTTGCCCGCGAGTTCAACGGCCGGTGAATTCTGCCTTCCCTGGTCCGTGTTCAAGGAATGACGCCACGCCGGTTCGAGCATCTTCGGTGCGGAAGACTTCGACGAACGCGGCCTGCTCAAGCGCCAACCCTTCGGCAAGAGTGACCTGCAAACCATCGTCAATAGCTGCCTTGGCCAGAGCCTGTGCGCCGAGCGGCCCCCGGGCCAGCGATGCAGCGAGCTCGCGAGCTCGGGTCATGAGTTGGTCGCGCGCAATGACCTCATCGACCAGCCCCATCGCCAGTGCCTCCTCGGCGGCTACCTGTCGTCCGGTGAGGATCATGTCCTTCGCCCGTGCCGGGCCAACCAGACGGGCCAGCCGTTGGGTGCCACCGCCGCCGGGGATGATTCCAAGCAGAATTTCGGGTTGTCCGAAACGAGCACCATCGGATGCGAGACGCAGATCGCAGGCAAGCGCTAGTTCGCAACCACCACCAAGTGCGGGCCCGCTGACTGCGGCAATCACCATGCGCGGAATGGCCGCCACAGCGTTGAGCGCGGCGACGAAGAGCGCTCCAATGTCACGTGCTTCGTCTGGTCCAGCGAACTCAGAGATGTCAGCACCAGCGGCGAAGATGCGCTCGGAGCCGGTGACGATGACTGCTCCGGGAGGATCGGCGCTGAGTTGCTCGGCGATCACCAGCAATTGCGTAAGAACTGCTCGGGAAAGCGAATTGACCTTGCCATTGCACAGGGTGATGACGGCGACGCCATCTGCCCCTCGTTCGAGTTCCACCAGTACGTCAGTCATGAGCCGACCCTATCGGCCGCGTCCGCACCCAGTGGGTGGCTTCGACCAACGCTGGCAGGTGCGCAGTGGCCCGAACGGTTAGCGCACCAGCGCTTGCAATTCCAGAACACGAATCGCCGCGGTTGCCGAGGTTGACAGGATCCCGAGCGGACCGCCGCCACCAGTCGATGACGTCCACCAGGCCACCCATCGCTGGATCGCCCGCATGTTGTAGACCCCGCCCGGACGCCCTGTCGATGAGTACTGAAACACGTGAGTGCATCGGCTGGACTGTGATCGTGATGGCCGTGTCGGGTCATAGACCTCGCCGTGGTCGCAGAGCACCGTTCCACCGTCTCCGGTGTCCCAATCAACACCTACAGGCCGTGCGTGAACAGTCGCGCTGATGCCACCGACTGCCGCAGTCGCAGTTTGTTCAAACCATGGGTTATCAACCCACAGCCACGTTGGCAGACCCACCAATTGCGCACCCGGTGGATTGAAGCGCGGTCGCGGCGCGTCAAGCACGAGTCGGCGACGGGCCTCGGTGACAATTCGCTCGACCACTGCGACACCCCCAAAGGGATCGGCTGGTGTGTAGATGACGAACCGACTGCTGACGAGATGTCCGGTCTCGTCATCGCAGTTGAACACGTACGCCATGCCTTCGATCGGGTTGACCCCGTTGGGGGCGCGACTGGCACCGGTTGCATCCATGAATGGGGCCTCAATCGGGAGGTACGCGCAGGTCCAACGCGCACCGGTGCCGCCCCACCAGGACGCGAGAACCCCAGAGGCCCCAACCACCACAATCGCCTCGGGAGAGCCATCGGTGATGGTGCCCGATGCCGATGACTCCGCGGAGGCTCGTTCAATTGATCCTGTTGGCAGGACGAAAGCGCCCAGCGCTGTGAGGATGACAATCAACCCGCCGACGGCCAATCGCCACCATGCTCGCCGCACCGATAATGACCACGTCTGAACCTGCGCGAACTTTCGAGACATCCTCGCCTCCTCCATGGAGGGCGCAGGGTACGGACCCAATCGCTTGCCATCTAGGCCCGAGGATGACAAAGGGCCCAATGGCCCAATGACCCACTCGCAGGCGCTGAGATGCAGTGCCAAAGTGCAGCACAGCCGCACTGGGGCCAGTGGGGTTGGTCAGCCGAGGAGAGATTCCGCCGCTGACCATGGGTCAACGCGCAGTGTGCGCACATCGGCGAGGGTTGCCTCCCACGCGTCAGCATCATGCAGCGCACCGACCCGAGCTCTCAGTTGGGCGGTGATGATGCGATCGAGTTCGGTTTCGGCTCGCTTGGCGCGACGCTCGTCTCGTTCACCTGATGAGGCCGCCCATTGCCCATGGGCATGCAGCGCTTCGCGGAACTCGTCCACTCCTGAAGCGGTTGTTGCCGTGGTGGCGATGATCGGCGGACGCCAGCCGCTCGGCGAACGCAGTGAAAGCATCCGTTCGATATCACCCAACGTGTCATTCACCCCAGCTCGATCAGCCTTATTGATGACGAACACATCGGCGATTTCCATGAGTCCTGCCTTGTTGGCTTGGACGGCATCACCCCATCCCGGGTTGACCACCACCACCGTGGTGTCGGCCTCGCCCGCGATCTCGACCTCGACCTGTCCCACACCGACGGTCTCGATGATGACAGTCGGAAAACCAACAGCATCGAGCACCCGCACTGCCTCGGGTACCGCCAACGAGAGCCCTCCAAGATGACCACGTGTGGCCATGGAACGAATGAAGACGCCGTCGTCGAGTGCGTGCTCACCCATGCGAACCCGGTCGCCGAGGATGGCACCACCGGTATAGGGAGAGGATGGATCAACAGCAAGAACTGCGACCTGCTCATCATGTGCTCGCATCACCGCCATAAGCGCGGAGGTGAGCGTGGACTTCCCGGCGCCAGGCGCACCGGTGATTCCTACCGTGATGGCGTTTCCCGCCAGCCCATGTGCTCTGCGGCCGACCACACGGGCATCAGTGCCACCGCGCTCCACCATCGACAGCAGCCGAGCGAGCGCGCTTCGATCTCCACGACCTGCGGCATCGAACAACTCGCCGGGAGCGGGGCGGTGATCATCGGACACGGCGAAACCCTACGCGGTCAGTGCCTGCGGAGTCCGACGCAGCAGCGCTGGACGGGGTCAGAGCGAGACGGGGGTCTCGCCAATGACGTGAGCGGAGTCGCCTGAGTTGATGACTTCAGTAACACCCGGAACACGATCTTTCAGGATGCGCTCGAGCCCGGCCTTGAGGGTGACCGTCGAGGCGGGACAGGTGACACAGGCCCCAGTGAGTTCCACCGTGACCACGCCGGTGACTTCGTTGACGTCATGAAGCACCACATCGCCATTGTCGGCCTGAATTGCCGGACGGATGACCTCGATGACCTGTTCGACCTTGGCTCGCACGACCACCAGTCTAGGGAACTTGAGGCCCATGACCACCTTCGGCCGCTCGCGTGATCGGTGACGGGCCATGCGAGACTGATTTCATGTCGCCACTACTCCTCGCCCATCAGGGAGGTTGGGACGAAGCCCTCATGGTGCTCGTCCCCATCGGACTGTTCGCTTTCGTGCTGTTCATGGCGAATCGCCGTGCCGAGCGGGTCCGCTCTGAGCGCGAACGGCTCGCCCCCGATCAGCCCGTTCAAGCAAGCGAGAACCAAGCCAGCGAGAACCAAGCCAGCGAGAACCAAACAGGGGTCACGCCAACCGGCGCCGACGGGATAGGCGACTGAGTGCGGACCTCGGTCGTGACGAACCATGCGGTCGTCGACGACGCCGAGTTGGCGAAATGGATTCTCTCCCGCGAGGACCTCGTCATCGAATCATCCCCGACTGAAGAACTCGATGGCGTTGGTGGCGTCAGCTTCCACTTCGACGCGATCGATGGCCCGTTCCACCAGTGGCATCGAACAGTCACCGTGTCTTCGGCCCTCGAGCGACCTTCGACATTCGAGCTCACCGAACGAATCGAACACCGCCTTGCCGTTCCGGTCTGGCATCCACTGTTCGCCATACCGATCCGTCGTCATTTGCGAAAACCCCCCGGTGCACGCACCCCGTGGTGGGCTCCGCCCGATGTACTCAGTCCACGAGCGGCCACTGTGCTCAGCTTGCTGTGTGTGTTCGGTCTCGTCGCCGGCTATCTCGGCACACTGATCACCCAGACCCTCACGTATGCCGCTGCTGAGTTCGGCGCCTCCAAGGGTGATCAAGGAACGCTTCTTGCCGCCGTGCGTATTGGCGTTTTGCTGTCGATGGTCATCGTGGCGAGTGCGGATCGCCGAGGGCGCCGATCGGTGCTCGCGGTGTCATTGGTGGCCGCATGTGTCATCACCGCGCTTGGTGCCGCTGCACCCGGCATGGTCTGGCTCGGAGCAACGCAGACCTTCGCTCGGGCATTCGCCACCGTCATTGGCCTCCTCGTCGCGATCGTCGCTGTGGAGGAAATGCCATCGGGCGCACGAGCATTCGCCGTCTCGGTACTGACGATGACAGCGGCGCTTGGCGCCGGGATCTGTGTGCTCAATCTTCTCTACGTTGATCTGACATCCGGAGCGTGGCGTCTCGCATACCTGCTTCCATTGCTGTTCATCCCGGTGTGCTGGCCCCTGCTTCGAACTTTGCCGGAGACTTTCCGGTTTAGTGCTCGGCGCGACGCCACACTCGCTGCTGGCACCGTCGCCGCCACACTTGCGCATGAGCATCCCGAATCAGTGGCGATCACCGACACCTCGAACCTCCCGCTCACATCGCGTATCGACCGCAGACGGTTTGTGTTGCTCGCCGCATCGGGATTCCTCTGGTCGCTGTTCCTCGCGCCGGCA
The DNA here is from genome assembly GCA_947449015.1 of Microthrixaceae bacterium. Taxonomy (GTDB): domain Bacteria; phylum Actinomycetota; class Acidimicrobiia; order Acidimicrobiales; family Acidimicrobilacustridaceae; genus Acidimicrobilacustris. The sequence continues at coordinate 49,529 of CANFQA010000015.1, forward strand.
GCACAATTTCTCAATGAGTTCCTGCGAACCGAACGAGGGTTCTCCGGAGCCGGCATTGCCGTGTTCGTGCTTGCCACCAACACACCGGGCGGCATCGGCATTGTGCTTGGCGGCCGACTCGCTGATCGTCGCGGCCGCCGCCTCGTTGGTGCCATTGGTATCGCTGGTGGTGTGACGTTCACAGTCATCGCCTACCTGTCATGGGGGTGGCCGCTGTGGGTTGCATCGGTGGTGGCTTCGGTAATCGGCGCAATCGCTATTCCTGCACTCGCGGTCTATGGGCCCGAGCTGTTCCCCACACACCAACGCGGACGCGCCAATGGGGCGCTGCAGGTCGTTGGCGTGGCCGGAAGCAGCCTTGGACTGCTCTCGGCAGGCTGGCTCGCCGATCGAATCGGTGGTTTGGGCCCCGCCATTGCCGTGTTGGCAATCGGCCCTGCGATCCTCATCATCATTGTTCTGACGCTGTATCCCGAGACCGCCAATCGTCATCTCGAGGAGTTGAACCCCTCTGACGCCGGGCTCACCGACCAGTCAGGATCCTTCGGGCCTCAGTGAGTTCCGAGATGCGCCGGGCGGCATCATCGGCATCGGCTCCATGGTCGGGGTGCACCATGCGAAGCATCTCGCGATATCGACGCTGCACCTCTTTGGCTGCGGGCGCTGAGCCAGGCACAAGCGCGCTCGCCCCGGTTCCGGAGAACCCCAACTGATCAAGCGCCCACGCGGTCGGGTTCTCGAGCGCAGTTCGGCTCAACAGCGAGCCAGCACGCATGCCACTGAGTGACGCGATGAGATCGCCACCAATGGGCCCGACCCAATCGATCGATCTCCGCAAGGTGGCCATGACCGATCGGCGCTGTGCTCCATCGAGAGTGCCGGCGGCATACACCGCACCCAACACCTGTTGTTCGGGAGCGCCCTTGTCATCGAAGTCAAAGGTGAGAACCTCGCCATCGCCCAGCAGCCGATGCGTTGACGCACTTAGCCCGATGGTGTCGACCTGGAGTCGGTGTCGAAGCCGGGGCTGCGCGATTCGACGCCCGTCCTCGAGTTCTCGGGTGAGATGACGCAGATCAGGCAGAAGTTCGGGATCGATGGCCGCAACATGCCGAGCCACGATGCCGCCAAGCAGGATTCCACCAAAACCGGGGGACGGGTCGCAGGGCAGATCGGTGTCACCAAGGGCCACGCGCCTGGTGGGCGCATGGGGACGGGAGCAGTAGATCTCGAGTTCGGCCAGCACCACCACGCCAGTGAGGGTAGTTCTGCGCCTGCCATGACGGTCAGTCGACCCACCGGGAATCGCGAGTGGCTCTACCCACTGGTCAACGGCAAAACAGTTGGACGGCGGCCCCCGAACTATCGTGTCGCCATGCCGAATCCTCCTCTCGACCGCAATCTCGCCCTCGACCTTGTTCGGGTCACCGAGGCCGCAGCCATGGCCGCCAGCAAGTGGATGGGCCGGGGCGACAAGGAGGGTGCCGATGGCGCTGCAGTCGATGCAATGCGCCTCGCGCTCGGAACCGTCCCCATGGATGGCGTCGTCATCATCGGCGAGGGCGAAAAAGACGAAGCCCCGATGCTCTACAACGGAGAGCGAATCGGCGACGGCACACCACCTCAGGTCGACATCGCAGTCGACCCCGTTGATGGCACCACGCTCACCTCGAAGGGTCGAGGCAATGCGCTGGCAGTGATCGCCCTGTCACCAAAGGGCACCATGTTCGACCCAGGTCCATGCGTGTACATGGAGAAGATCGCTGTGGGCCCTGAACTCGTTGGCGTCTGCGATCTCACTGCATCGCCCACCGACAACCTGCGTGCCGTGGCCAAGGCCAAGGGCATCGACATCACTGATGTCACCGCCGTCATCCTTGAGCGCGACCGCCATGACGATCTCATCGGCGAGGTTCGTCAGGCCGGTGCTCGCATCCGCCTCATTCCCGATGGCGATGTCGCCGGCGCGATCTCCACCGCGTGGCCCGATTCCGGCGCAGACATCCTCTTCGGCATTGGCGGCACGCCCGAGGGCGTCATTGCCGCCGCCGCACTCAAGAGCATGGGCGGCGAGCTGATCGGTCGCCTCTGGCCCCGCAATGATGACGAGCGTGCTCTCGCCATCGCTGCTGGGTACGACCTCGACAAGGTGCTCGGCACCGATGACCTCGTTGCGGGCGACAACTGCTTTTTCGCCGCCACCGGAATCACCGATGGTGAACTGGTCAAGGGCGTGCACTTCGGCCGCGACTTCGTCACCACCCAGTCGCTGGTAATGCGCTCGCGTTCAGGCACCGTTCGTTTGATGAACGCACGCCATCGCGCCGACAAGGTCGCTGAGAACATCTAACGCAAGGCATGCAAGGTCCGAACTGTTCCTCGGACCCGTTTGATCAAACTCGCGGTTTGTGGGTGGGTTGTTCGCGGGAACCAGCGAGCATCTCAGCTGAGGGAACTTTCAGATCGTGCACGATGTGCAACCAACTGAGCACCTTCAACACGTAGAAGGTCATGTCGATCTCCCACCAGAAAAAGCCGTTTCGGGCCGAAGCCTGATGATGATGATGATTGTTATGCCAACCCTCACCCAAGGTGGCCACGGCAATAAGCGCCGAGTTCCGACTGGTGTCAGAGGTGGCATAGCGACGACGACCCATGACATGGGCCAGTGAGTTCACCAGGAAGGTGTCGTGCCACAGCACCACGGTGCTCAGGAAGAACCCGACGAACAAACCCGACCAGCCAGCGATCAAGAAGCAGGCGAGACCGGTCAACCAGGTGAACACGCCGTTGTACTTGTCGATGAACCGCAGTTCGGGATACTTCGCGAAATCACGAATGCGTTCGACCGGAATCTCGGCGTACTTCTCGCAGAGGATCCACCCCATGTGGCTCCACCAGAAGCCGCGCTTGGGTGAGTGAACATCAAGTTCGGTGTCGCTATAGCGATGGTGGTTGCGATGATGGCCCGCCCACCACAACGGACCCTTCTGCACGCAACTGACGCCGCCGAGTGCCAGGACGAATTGAAAGACTCGGCTCGTGCGATAGGACCGATGGGCGAAATAGCGGTGATAGCCAGCGGTGATGAACCACAGACGACCGAAGACCATGACAAGGAACAACGCGAATGCCCGCCAGGTCACACCGCTGATGAACGGACCGACAAATGCCACAACATGGAAGGCGAGAAATGGGATGGAAGCAACCCAGTTGACCTGCTCATCGGCGCCACGTGGGAATGAAGAATTCATTGTTGGAGAAGCGGAGTGATCGAGCAGGCCGACCTCGCCGCTACGGATATTCGTTGAATCAGATGATGCGGACACGTACACGCTTTCGGGCGATGGGGGGTTCGCTGAGGCTAACTGACTGACTGCTCGGTAGGGTGGCGCGGTGGACACGCGACACGCGCTTGCGGCGCTCGCCGGAACAGTCAGCGCCGGGTTCGCGCTCGCAATTGGCGAGGTGGTCTCCGCGTTCGGAACGCAGGGTCAATCACTTGTCGGATCTGTGGCCGGCGAAGTGGTTGATCAAACCCCGGGATCAGTCATCCATTCGGCAATTGAGGCCCTCGGCACCAATGACAAGCCGGTGCTGCTCACCATCATCGTGATGATCTGCCTCGTGCTCGGAGCTGCGCTCGGTGCCATCGCAATTCGTCGCCGATGGGTGATCGCACCAACCTTTGGGCTCGCCGCACTTGTTGGCCTGCTCGCCGGTTGGCGCGACCCAATCGCCACACATGGAATTGTCCTGCTCGCAGCAATTACTGCGGCCATTGCCGGCACAGTCACGCTCACATTCCTCGTGAATCGGATACCCCAGCCCGCCCCGAACCCCGAACCCGATGGCGCAGTCCGCGTTCCAATCCCCGGCGCCGGGGCAGGCGATCGACGTTCCTTTCTCGCCCTCACTGGAGCCGTCGGCGCTGGCGCAGTAGTTCTCGCTGCCGGTGGGCGCGCGCTTAGTGACAGGTCACGAAATGCCTCCAGCGGATCTGGTGCTGCTCCCCCACCTCCGCTGCCCGAGATGCCACCTTCGGTGGTCGCACCAGCCGGACTCGATGTGGCCG
>CANFQA010000016.1 GCA_947449015.1 Microthrixaceae bacterium
TGATCGAGAAGGTGACGCCGGAGGGGACGCTGTCGATCGTCGCCGGCACCGGAACCGGTGGTGCTCCGACGCCTGGTCCGGCCACCAGCTCTGAACTCTCCTCTCCCTACGGCGTGGCGGTGGACAGTTCGGGCAACCTGTTCATCGCCGACTCCTTCAACAGTGTCGTGGAGAAAGTGACCCTTGCGGCTCCGCTCCCACATGCCATCACCGACACCATCGACATCCAGCGCATGCCGCAAGGTCTGGCGGTCAGCCCGGACGGGACGCGCCTCTACGCGACCGTCAAACTCCGCGAAGACCCTGGTGAACTTCGGGTGATCAACACGGCAACAAGCACAGTGCTCAGGTCCATCACCGTGGGGCACTTCCCTATCGGTGTGGTGGTCAGCCCCAACGGTTCTCGGGTCTATGTAGCCAACCTCGACGACGGCACCGTGAGTGTCATCAACACCATCACGAACCGGGTCATCAAGACCATCACCGTGGGGAGCGGACCGCGGAACCTTGCGATGAACGCGAGCGGTACACGGCTCTATGTGGCCAACAGTGGTAGCGGCAACATCAGCGTGATCAACACCGCCACCAATGCCGTGACCTCGACGATCACCGGCTTCGACGGCGTCAACAGTGTGACGCTGAGCCCCGACGGAACACGCCTCTACGCCACCAACGGCAAGTACCACGGAGGAAGCCTGTACATCGTGGCCACCGCGACCGGAACCATCACCGACACGATCTCCGTCGGCGCCCAGCCCTCTGGTCTCGCTGTGACCCCAGATGGCGGACGCATCTACGTGACCCATCAGGACCGCAACTGGCTCACTGAGGTGAACACGGTGACGAAGTCCGTCACCAAAAACATCACGGTTGGGTGGAACGCCACGAGTGTCGCGGTCAGCGCGGATGGCAACCGGGTCTACGCGCCAAATGCCGATGACTGGAACATGAGTGTTATCGACACCACCGATGACACGGTGATCGAGACCGTGGCCACTGGACCCGACGCCACCAAGCTTGCAGTGAGTCCCGACGGCAGGCGCATCTACGTGGGCAATCCACAGACCAACTCAGTGCTCGTGTTCTCCGAACTCGCTCCGAGCGCACCGACCGCCCTGGTTGCCACCGCCGGTGACGGATCGGCCTCGATCGAGTTCACCCCGGGCGACGCCGCGTCCATCTCGAAATACCAATTCTCCATCGATGGTGGCGCCACCTGGGCTGATGCTGATGCCGGTACCACCTCGCCGGTGACGGTGCACGGTCTCGTCAATGGTTCTACCTACGCACTGAAGCTCCGTTCGGTTTCCGGCTCCGAGTTCGGCGGGGCATCGCCCTCGGCTGCGGTGGCGTTGCCGTTCCGAGCACCGGTGGTCGCGAGTCCATCGGTTAGCGCAACTCCTCACCGGATCCTGGTGTCTTGGGCACTACTGGAACCGAATCGGACCGCCGCACGGGTGCGGTCCTACCGGGCCAGGGCATATCTGAAGGGGAGCAGCACCATTTTGCGATCCTGTGTGGCCCGTTCGCCGATGACCTCGTGCACAATTCTCGGGCTCGACCAGGGAGTCGCGTACGACGTGTCGGTGTTCGCAGTCCTCGTCACCGGATCCGGTGCGGGACGACAGGTGTTCGGTTCGCCGGACTCAGCGGCGCAGTCGATCACTCTGCCCTGAACCGGTCATCGGGGAGCGGTGCTTCAGACGCCGAGTGTGCGGAAGAACCCGTCTGGGGCGGTCACATCATCAGGGGTGAGTTCGTTGACATGCGACTTGCCGAGTCCCAGCAGGCAGGCATCGATGCCGCCGCGCAGCACGTCAAGCACGTTCTCAACGCCGGCCTGACCGTTGATCGACAGGCCCCACAGGTACGCGCGACCGATCATGACGGCCTTGGCGCCGAGAGCAACAGCCTTGACAACATCACTGCCGCGACGGATGCCACCGTCGAGCACGACATCGATCTCGCCACCAACAGCTTCGACAATGGAAGGCAGCACCCGGATCGGGGCCGGCGTGCCATCAAGGTTGTTGCCGCCATGATTTGAAACCGAAAGTGCGCTGGCCCCGAGATCGCGCACGCGCTTGGCGTCGTCGACTCGGCACACACCCTTGACCATGAACGGACCGTTCCACTGGGAACGAAGCCACGCGATGTCGTCCCAGCTCGGCGGCGTGCTCTGCATCCATTCGTAGTAGGCACCGAAGAATGCTGGTGGTTTCTGTCCGGGTGCCGCCATGTTCGGCGCCGAGAGATCGGGCAGCGTGAAGGTCTTCAGGTACGTCATCAGCCACTTGGGACGGGACAGCGCCTGTGGTGACAACTTGATCATCGTCTTGAGGTCGAGCTTCTCGGGGATCCAGGGGCTGCCCCAGTCACGACCGTTGGAGAACGACCAGTCGAGTGTGAGGATGATCCCCTTGGCGCCAGCTGCCTCGGCACGTTGCAAGCGCTGCACCATGACATCGCGGCCACCCGACCAATACATCTGGTGGAAGACCTGGTTGTTGACGGCGCAGACCTCTTCGATGGACTTGGATCCGAAGGAACTGAGACCCATGGGAATGCCGCGGTTGGCAGCAGCACGGCCGACGGCAACTTCACCCTCGGGGTGTACGGCCTGCACACCAGTGGGCGAGATGATCACCGGCATAGAAAGGTGCTGGCCCATGACCTCAACTTCCATGCCTCGCTCGGCATGGAGTCCGGCCACATGGGGGGCAAGTCCCAGCTGGTCGAAGGCGGTGAGATTGTCGTTCAGGCTCAGGCCCTTCTCGGCACCGCCGATGATGGCGCCGTAGACCGAGCCCGGCAGGCGCTTCTCGGCGCGTCGTTGCGCAACGGCAACAGTCTCGAACCACGTATTCGCCATCGGGTCAACCTCCAGAAGTCGGGCGGAAGACTACCGCCGAGGGTTCTCGCGTCCCGAATCAGCGGCATTCACCAATGCAGGCGCCGCTGAGCGAAATGGTTTCCGCTCAGCATGGAAAGGCCGCGAGACTGGAACCATGCAACCCACCGTCGTGAGTCTCCACCGCAATGCAGAGCACACGTTCTCGAAGGATTCGGTCGACGAGGTCACCCTCATCGCCGGGATTGGCGTGGAGGGCGATGCCCATGCCGGTGCCACCACACAGCATCTGAGTCGTCAGAAGAAGGATCCCAACCGGCCGAATCTGCGCCAGGTGCATCTGGTGGCCCGTGAGGTGCATGAGGGATTGCTGGCTGATGGTTTCGACGTGCCCGGTGGTGGGTTCGGCGAGAACCTCACTACCCGCGGTCTCGAGCTCGGCGAACTGCCGGTGGGAACCACGCTGCGGCTTGGCACCGACGCCATCATCGTGCTCACCGGATTTCGAGACCCCTGCGCCCAGATCGATCGGGCGCATGAGGGGTTGCGGGCAGCGGTGTCATTCAAACCTGAGGTCGGACCGATGCTGTTCCGCAATGGCGTCATGGCCATGGTGGTGCGCGGCGGCATTGTGCGGGTGGGCGACCCGATTGGTGTGGCGCTGCCCACTGAACCGCACCAACCCATGCAGAAGGTTTGAGGTTTCGCTCCTTGACGAAGCGCGGCGCAATCGTTCTGTTCGCTGCGTGTGCGTTCCTGCTCGTTGCGTGTTCGAAACAGCCTCCGGAGTCGCTGTCATTGACGACTTCGTCGATCTATGACCCATACGCGGGCACCGCGCCGGCCATCGATCCGGTCGGTCAGGTGCAGACCGGTTCCATCACCACTCCCGACGGGAGGGTGCGCACGTATCGGCTCTATGTTCCCACCGCTGCAGAAGCGGGCGGGCGGCTGCCACTGTTGGTAGCGCTTCATGGCGGGCTCGGGTGGGGAGCCCAGTTCGCGACCAACAGTGGGTTCGACGGTCTGGCCGAAGCGAACCGGTTCATCGTGGTGTATCCCGATGGCACCAATAACCGTCCTGATGACACAAGGCTGCTCACCTGGAACGGCGGACTCTGCTGCCGACCGGCCGCTGATCAGCAGGTCGACGATGTTGGATTCCTTCGATCGCTCATCGATCGCCTCGAAGCCGAGCAGCCGGTGGATTCGAGACGTGTGCTCGCAGCCGGGCATTCGAACGGGGCCATCCTCGCCTATCGGCTGGCCTGCGAGCTCAGCGATCAGATCCTTGCGATTGGCGTGCAGTCGGGGGTCATCGGTGTGCCCTGTCACCCGTCGCAGCCGGTGAGTGTGTTCCATTTGCATGGGCTGGCTGACTCCAACATCCCCATCGATGGCGGACGTGGATCCGGACCGTCGGCTGTCGAGTTCCCATCGCCGCGCGAGGCGGCTTCAGGGTTCGCTGCTCTTGATGGCTGTCAGGCCGGCCCGATCGAGCAATCCGATGCCAGCAATGCCGATGTCCGGAGTCGGCTGTGGTCGCAGTGCGCTGGGGGGTCGACGGTCAGATTCGTCACCGTCGCCGGCGCGAGCCACGCTTGGATGGGGCATCCGACCTCGGCGCAGAACCTGGTGGGCCCCCCGTACATGGCGCTTGATGCCAGTCGTGCGATCTGGTCGTTCTTGGCTGGTGTCGCGGCTCGCTGATCCACGGGAGGTTCTCGACGCGAAGATGCCCAGAGGTGAGTCCGGGCATCTTCAACATGCTGTGGTGGTCGGGACCGGCGTCGATCCGGTGACCTATCGCTTTTCAGGCGACCGCTCTGCCAACTGAGCTACCCGACCTTGTGACCTGAACCTTCGTTCTGGTCAGGCTCGCCCTCCCTTTCGGGAAGATGAGTGGCGGTCCCGACGGGATTTGAACCCGCGACCTCCGGCTTGACAGGCCGGCGTGCACTCCAAACTGCACCACGGGACCAGAACTGATTTGCGCACCCCCAACGGGATTCGAACCCGTGTTACCTGCGTGAAAGGCAGGCGTCCTAGGCCGCTGGACGATGGGGGCTCTCCTGCCGCTAGGGCCTGTGAACCATAGCAGCAGGCCCTACCACTAGCGCCAATGCGCCATCTGTGACGCCGTCTTCGGCGCCGGCCCGAGTGCGAACCGCTGCGCGAACCGAGCTTGGCTCAGAGTGTGGACATCAGCGAGCGCACGATCGACTCGACGATGCCGCCAAGGAACTCGTAGACGGCCCAGGCCACAACCTCGGGATCGTCTGGCTCGAGTTCAGGCTGACCGTCTTCGCTGACATCAAGACGCGTGCCGAGCACCAGGCGAACCGTATTGAGTCCGATCATCCACGCATCGATCGCCTCACGGTCGAGGTCTGTGTCATCCACGGTGGCGACAACTCGTTCGAGCACGGTGCGTCGTGAGGTCACCAGATCTCCGTGCACCATCTCCTGATAGGCGGCGTCGATTTCGGCATCTTCTGCGTGGGCAACTGGGTAGAGGCGGCGCAGTAGCGGTTGGGCGACGGGATCGTCGAGTGCACTGAGGAGGTCCTCGCAGACCGCGCGCACCACAGCTCGCTCACGTTCACCAAGGTTGATGATGAAGCGGTTCTCGCCCTTTGGCTGAAACGGTCGTCGGAATCCGAACGCCATCTCAGTCCTGCTGCATCGTGGCCCAGAGGCCATGTTCGTGGAGACGGAACACGTCGAGTTCAGCCTTCTCCTTCGTCCCATTGGAGACCACCGAGCGACCGTTGTTATGTACCTCGAGCATCATCGCTTCGGCCTTCTCGCGGCTATAGCCGAACACTTTTTGCAGCACGAAGGTCACGTAGCTCATGAGGTTGATCGGGTCGTTCCACACCAACACAATCCAGGGCCGATCGATATCGAGGGTTTCGTCGATATCGGGGTCGCGCACATTGACTGGTGCATCCGAGAGTCGAGCAGGCTGCGTTGACAATCTCATGCCAGCGGAACCTGAGGTTCGGTCGGTTCGGTGGAATGTGCAGTGAGATCAAGGCGGAATGCAAGGGCGGCCAACCACACGGTGACGCTCCCTGCGACATGCAGTAGCACGAACGGGGTCGGGACCCCGGTGAAGTACTGCGTGTACCCGATGGTGCCCTGGGCGAGGATGGCGACGACAAGGATCCTGGCGTCACGGTCGATGATGGCGGCGCTGCCCCGCCGGCGCAGCGCCACGAGGGTGATGATTGCGGTGGCGAGGAACAGCCACACCGACGCACTGTGGATCTTGGCCACGGTCGTGATGTCGAAGGAGAGTCGGATGGCTTTTTCATCGCCGCCGTGCGGACCGGTGCCAGTGACCACAGTGCCGGTCAGCACCGCCAGCGAGGCAAAGACAACCAGTGCGTTGCCGAGTCTGCGGATCTGGGCGGGTACCAGCGGCAGTCCGGCAGCGCCGTCATGGCCTGCTCGATGATGCAGAACAAACGCGTTCCAAACCAGCACCATCGAGAGCACGAAATGCCCGATCACGAATGGTGGTCGCAGTTCGAACAGCACCGTGAGCCCGCCAAGGACGATCTGTCCCACCACGCCGGCCACGAGACCGAGCGACAACCAGGTGAGGTCGCGCCGCCGGGGCGTTCGTAGGAGCGATCCGAGAACCGCGACGATGACCATCACCGAAACGAGACCGGTGATGGTGCGATTGATGAACTCCACCATGGCGTGATATTCGAGTGGCGCAACCAGACGATTCGACTCGCAGGTGGGCCAGTCAGAGCAGCCAAGTCCTGAGCCGGTCAGTCGGACCGCAGCTCCAGTGACGATGATGAACACCAGCGCAACCAACGCGAGCAGCGTGATGCGCTGATACGCCCGGGGGGAGAGTCGAGGCAAACGCACCTTGACGATGGTACGGGAGCCCTGTCGGGTTCCCCAACCGGCGGAGGCCGGATGAGTCGTTGCTCCCATTCCCACGATTGTCGGCCCTGATCCGGACGCCTCTAGCATCGTGATCGATGGAATCCGCCGCGCACCCCACCTCTCTGGCGCGGCTGAAGGGCTATATCGCCCTCACCAAGCCCCGCATCATTGAACTGCTGCTCATCACCACCGTCCCCACGATGGTGGTCGCCGAGCGCGGTCTGCCCTCGTTATGGCTCATCCTCGCAACGGTTCTTGGCGGCACCATGGCTGCCGGCGGGGCCAACGCCATCAATATGTACGTCGATCGCGATATCGACGCCATCATGAAGCGCACCCGAAACCGACCGTTGGTTACCGGGCTCATTGCCCCTCGCAATGCCCTGATCTTCGCCATCGCCCTTGAATGCGTGGCCTTTCTCTGGCTCTGGGCCTTCGTCAACCTGCTGAGCGCCGCTCTGGCCGTGGCCGCCTGCCTGTTCTACGTGTTCGTCTACACGCTGTGGCTCAAGCGAACCTCTAAGAGCAACATCGTGATCGGCGGCGCCGCCGGTGCTGCGCCGGTGCTGATCGGCTGGTCAGCGGTCACCAATTCGGTTGGCTGGGCTCCGATCCTGCTGTTCGCCATCATCTTTTACTGGACCCCGCCGCATTTCTGGGCCCTCGCGATTCGTTATAAAGACGATTACGCGGCGGCTGACGTCCCGATGTTGCCGTCGGTGGTCACGTTGCATGAGACCGCTGTCCGGATTCTCATCTACACGGTGTGGTTGTGGTTCCTCACGCTCGTGTTCGCACCGGTTGGCGCCATGGGTGTCATCTACTGGGTCGCGGCAATTGTGCTTGGAGCGGTGTTCACAGCGTTCTCTGTGCAGCTGTTGCGCGACCCCACCCCGAACCGGGCGATGCGGCTTTTCACGTGGTCGATTACGTACATCACGTTGTTGTTCGGAGCCATGGCACTCGATCAGTTGGTTAGGTCCGGGTTGTGAGCTCGGCGCGCCTAGGGTTTTCCACCAGCCGGGGGTTTTCGAACGCCCGCGCACCGCTGTGTAGAGTCCAGAGTTGTTCTGTCGTCCCGCAAGGGGCGTCTCTCCCATGGTCCGGTTCGGCCTGTGCCGGCCCGAGTGCATCCGCTCGAACGAGGTCCCAACTGACATGTCGATAACCGACTCGAGACCAGCGTCCGCCACTGCCTCTCATGAGGCAGCCACGGCAGCCGCTCCGGTCTCCGGCTCACTTCTTGGATCCGGTGATCACAAGGCCATCGGCCTTGTATATGTGGTCCTTTCGCTGCTGTTCGGTGCCGGTGCGCTCGTGGCGTTCCTTCTGGGCAATCTGCACCTCGTGCAGTCCGGCTTCCTTTCGCCGAGCGCCTCGGACACCCTGCTGAATGCCTCCGAACTCGGTTTCGTGCTGCTTGTGGCCGTTCCGCTGTTCATTGGTCTGGCTACCTATGTCACTCCGCTGCAGGTTGGCGCGAACACCATCGCCTTCCCCCGGGCCGCCGCCATGGCGCTGTGGACCTGGATCCTTTCGAGCGGCCTGTTCATCATTGCTAACTGCGTCGATGGCGGCATCGGCGGCGGTCGCGACCGTGCGGTCGACCTGTGCCTACTTGCCATTGTCGGTCTGGTTCTGGCTCTGCTTTTGGCCACTGTTTGCGTGATCACCACAGTCATCACGCTCCGTTCGCCCGGCATGAGCCTTGATCGGGTCCCGATGTTCAGCTGGTCGATGTTTGTGGCCGGGTCGGTCTGGATGCTCACGTTGCCGGTGCTTGTTGCCAACATCGTGCTCATCTACGTCGACCACCACTACGGCCGGCCCAGTGAATTCGGTGTCAGCAGCGTCCAGGGCCTCCAGATCGGGTGGGTCATCTCCCAGCCGCAGCTGTATGCCTATGCGATCCCTGTGTTCGGCATTGCCGCCGATGTCATCGCCACGTTGAGCGGTCGTCGTCAGCCAAACCGCAGCGCCCTGCTTGTGGCCATCGGCGCCTTCGGTGCCCTCAGTGTCGGCGCCTATGCCCAGACCTACTTCTTCCCCGAGGTCCGCGATCAGATCGTGTGGGCAGCCATGGGCGTGCTCATCATCGTGCCGGTTCTGGCGATTCTCGGCGGATGGGCCGCACTGCTGAAGGACGGTCGTCCGGCGCTGAAGAGCCCGCTCGGCCTGTCACTGGTGTCGGTTGTGCTCGTGTTGCTTGCGGTCGTCGCCGGCGCACTCGCCACAATCACCCCGCTGCAGCTGCGTGAAACCCCGCTGGTTGCCATTGGTCAGTTGGCTCTCATCATCGCTGCAGTTCTCGCCGCCGGTGTTGCCGGCGTCGTCTACTGGGCTCCCAAGTTCACCGGCCGCTTCGCCAACGAGCCGGTTGGCCTGCTTGCCGTACTTGTCCTGCTTGGCGGCGGCGTGCTTGCCGGTCTGCCGTTCGTGGTGCTCGGCTTCTCCACCAAGTTCACGGGTCTCGACAGTGCTTCCGACGCCCTGCAGTACGTCGCCGTTGTTGGCGATGGCCTCGTCGCTCTCGGCGCGGTTCTTGGTCTTCTGGCCCTCGGCAGTGCCATGCGTGGCGCAGCTGCAGAGGCCGATGCTTGGGGCACGGGCCAGACTCTCGAGTGGATGTGCTCCTCGCCGCCCGCTCCGGAAGATTTCTCCGAACTCGTCACTGTCACGTCCGCTGAGCCGCTTCTTGATGCGGCCGCCGGCACCCAGGAGGCCTGATCATGGCTGCCCACGCCCTTCCGGCGGCTCCTCCCGTCCAGCGCCCCCGCGTGCTGGTGGTCGGCTCGGCCTTCGTATCCGCCGCCACCATCATGACTTTCGTCGGTCTGATCGGCATCTACCTCACCCAGCGGGCGGCCATTCTTGGCGCCGGTGATACCTGGTTGCCCAAGGGCGTCACCATTCCGCTGCAGCAGCCCAACACCATGCTGTTCACCCTGCTCATGTCGGTGGTCACCATGCAGTGGGCAGTTCATGCCATCGCCAACAACGATCGCACCAACGCCTATCTCGCACTGGCCATCACCATGTTCTTCGGGTTCGCCACCGTGGTGATGACTTGGTACCTCTACGGCCTCATGAAGCTCGACATCTCCGCCAGTTCGCAGGCGGTGCTGATCTACAGCATCACCGGACTCCACCTGCTGTTGCTGGTGGTGGCGATGCTGTTCATTGCTCTTATGGCCTTCCGGGCCCTCGCCGGCAGCTTCGACGGCCGGCAGCACGATGGCATCACCGCAGCAGCATTGTTCTGGTACGCGGTGGTCGCCATCTATGTCCTCATCTGGATCACCATCTACGTGACGAAGTAGGTCTCCATGCTCCAATCGCGCGTTTTCACCCCAGCCTTCCGATTCTTCGCCGGCCTCGCGGTCTTCGCATTTGTCGCGGCCTTGGTTGTCGGGTTCTCGAGCACCGTCCAGAGTCCCATTGACCGGGTTCTCGGCCCGCTCACCCTCGGTTGGAAGGGCGGAGTCGGCAACCATGTGGCCTACGTCTTCTTCGTCGGCCTCTTCGGTCTCTCCGCTGGCCTTGCCGGCATCCTTGTGGCCTTCCGCGACGCCGATGCTGAGGCTGAGGCCCAGGTCGTGCACACCGAGAGCGTCCCGCTCACCCGAGCACCTGTCGGACAGAACTTCATGCCGGCACTGGCGGCCTTCGGGTTCGTTTTGATGCTGGTCGGACTGGCCACCCAGACCCCGCTCTACGCCACGGTCGGCCTTGTCCTCGCATTGGTCGCCGGCTTCGTGTGGACCCTGCGCACCTGGGCCGAGCGGGCCACCGGTGACAACAGCGCCAATGCCGAGCTGTACCACCGCTTTATCGACCCGCTGCGTACCCCAGTCATTGCCATTCTTTCCGTTGGGGTCGTGGCCATCGGCCTGTCACGAGTGCTGCTGGCAGTTTCCAAATCCAACTCGGTCATCGTGTTCGGCGTTGTGGCTGCGCTGTTCTTCGTCGTTGCCACGGTGCTCGCCCTTCGCCCCAACTCAGCTCGTTCGGTCACGACAGTTCTGGTCATCATCGGTGCCCTCGCGGTCATCATCGCCGGCGTCTTTGGCGCTGTGCATGGAGAGCGCAAGTTCGAAGAGCACAATTCGACCTCAACCGAGCAGGGTGCCCTGGCTCCATCGACCACTGCAGGTATCACCATCGTCATCGGCGAGGTTCAGCAGGCATGACCTCGCGTGACGAACATGTCGCAGGAGTGGCGCGCAGCGCGCACAGTGGTGGACACTTCTCATCAGTCCTTTTGTGCAGTCGCAGCAACATCGGAGCGAGTGTCTCGCCCACATCAGTTCGTTCGCCCCGAGGCGGGTTTATCCCGACCTCTCGAGGAGAGTAAATGTCTCGTCGTTCGCTTGGTCTGCGCATCTTCGGAGCCGTCGTCTTCGCCGTTATCGTCACGCTGTTCGCGGCGCTGATCTACGCGGCATTCCAGAACGACGGGAAGCCGCTCGACACCTTTGTCCCGGGTGGCCCGTCGTCGAAAGAGATCCAGAATCTCGTTATCCCAGTGTTCGCTATCGCCGGCGTTGTGTTCGTTGGCGTTATGGGTGCGGTACTGCTCATCACCTGGAAGTTCCGCACCAAGGCCACCGATGACCCCGAGGAATTCCCCGAGCAGGTGCATGGTCGAACTGGTCTCGAGATCGGCTGGACCATCCTTCCGGCGCTCATCCTCGCCGGTGTCGCCGTGGGAACTGTGGCCACGATCATCAATCTGAACAAGAAGGAAGACAAAGCCATTGAAGTTCAGGTGGCCGGTCAGCAGTGGTGGTGGCAGTACAAGTACGACATCAACGGTGACGGAAACTTCGACGGACCCGAGGACATCACCACCGCCACAGAGATGGTCGTTCCCGCAGGGCGTGCCATCCAGGTCACGACGACCTCCAATGACGTCATCCACTCCTTCTGGATCCCAGGTCTCAACGGCAAGAAAGACGCCGTTCCCGGCTTGCGCAGCCCCCTCAAGCTTCAGGCTGACACGCCCGGCGTGTACCGGGGCCAGTGCACCGAGTACTGCGGCTTGTCGCACGCCAACATGCGCATGCTCGTACGAGCGGTCTCAGCCTCGGACTACGAGGCGTGGGTTGCCAATCAGTTGAAGGATCATGCGGCTGACCCCACCGATGCCAAGGCACTTTCGGGCAAGACCACCTGGAAGGCGCTCTGCGCCCAGTGCCATGTGATCAAGGGCGTGAATGACGAGAAGATGAAGACCGCCAAGGTCCCGCTCACCTCCGGTGTCGCTCCTGATCTCACCCATCTCATGACCCGCGGCACGTTTGCCGGTTCCATTCTCAATCTCTACGACCCGGTCGACCCCAACGATCCCTCGGTCACACTGCCGGCCAGCGACATTGCTGCTGCTGGGTATCCCGGGGCGGCACTTACCGGTGGCAACGTTGACGTTTCCAGAGTCAATCGGGTATCGCTTGAGGCCTGGTTGCGCAATCCTGCCGCCATCAAGCCGAACTATGCCCAGGGTGGACGCGGTATGCCCAACCTTGGTCTGACCGAAGCCCAGATCGACGAACTCGTCGCCTATCTCGAGACCCTCAACTAGGTCTCACCAATGAACCCACTTCGCACCGCCCTCGCCATCAACGGAGCACGTCATGGCAATCATTGAAGCCCTGCCCACCGACCAGCTTGCCCTCCCGGGTGCAGTGACGTCCGACTACAAGCCAGCGGGTGTGTTCACGCGTCCCAAGGCGGGTGGCACCGGTTGGAAGTCTTGGCTCACCACTGTCGATCACAAGAAGATCGGCATCATGTACGGCGCCACCGCGCTTGTGTTTCTGCTTATCGGTGGGTTCGAAGCCATCCTCATCCGCGTGCAGTTGTGGTCGCCCCGCGGCACCCTGCTGAGCGCAAATGCCTACAACCAGGTGTTCACCATGCATGGCACCACCATGGTGTTCCTGGTGGTTATGCCCATTGGTGCGGCGTTCGCCAACTACCTCATGCCTTTGCAGATCGGCGCCCGTGACGTCGCCTATCCGCGCATCAACGCCTACAGCTACTGGATGTATCTCTTCGGTGGCATCTTCCTCAACACCAGCTGGCTGCTTGGCGGCGGTGCCGATGGCGGTTGGTTCAACTACGCCCCCAATAACGGCATCCTTTACTCACCAAGCCATGGCATCGACTTCTGGAACCTTGGCCTGATCATCACCGGCATCGCGTCGCTCGCCGGTGCAGTCAACCTCATCGTCACCGTGCTCAATATGCGAGCACCGGGCATGACGCTTATGCGCATGCCGATCTTCACCTGGATGACCCTTGTCACCCAGTTCCTGCTTCTTTTCGCCATCCCCGTGCTCACCGTTGCCCAGGTGCTGCTCATGATGGACCGCACTTTCCACGCCAACTTCTTCAATGTGGCCAAGGGTGCCAATCCGCTCTTGTGGGAGCACCTGTTCTGGATCTTCGGTCACCCTGAGGTGTACCTGATGATCCTTCCGGCATTCGGTCTTGTCTCCGACATTCTTCCGACCTTCGCCCGCAAGCCCATCTTCGGTTACCCGTTCATCGTGTTCTCGGGTGTGGCCATTGGTTTCATGGGTTGGGGCGTGTGGGCTCACCACATGTTCGTGTCCGGCATCGGACCGATCTCAGTCACAGCCTTCTCGCTCACCACGATGTTCATCGCCGTGCCGACCGGCGTGAAGATTCTCAACTGGACCGCCACGATGTGGGGCGGCAAGTTGCGGTTCACCTCGCCGATGCTGTTCTCGATCGGCTTGGTCACCATGTTCACCATCGGTGGTCTCTCGGGCGTGACCCACTCGGTTGCCCCTGCTGACACCCAGCAGACTGACACCTATTACATCGTGGCTCACTTCCACTATGTGCTGTTCGGTGGCGCCTTCTTCGGCTTCATCGGCGGGTTCTACTACTACTGGCCCAAGGTGTTCGGATACATGCTCAATGAGAAGTTGGGCAAGACGAACTTCTGGTTGATGCTGCTTGGTTTCAACCTCACTTTTGCTCCGATGCACATCCTTGGTCTGCAGGGCATGAGCCGTCGTATCTACACCTACGACGCCGGCTACGGGTTCGATCTTTGGAACAAGGTGGCCACCATCGGTGCGTTCACCCTGGCCAGCAGTGTGTTCCTGTTCATCTTCAACATCTTCTACAGCCGCTCAAAGGCCAAGTCTTTGCCGCCGGTTGGCGCTGATCCTTGGGATGCCCGCACTATCGAGTGGATGATCCCCTCGCCGGTGCCGGAGTACAACTACGACCCGATCCCCACCATCACCCGCGTTGACGACTTCTGGTACCGCAAGTACGGCGAGACCAAAGACGGCAAGCTCGTGCGTATTGCTGCCACCGAAGATGTGGTGCAGCAGCGCTCCGATGGCAAGCACATCCATCTGCCTTCACCGTCGTACTGGCCAATCGTGGCGTCGTTCGGCATGCCGATCGTTGCCTACGGCCTCATCTTCAACCTGTGGCTCTGCCTTGTCGGCGGCATCATCGTTGTTGGTGCACTGTTCGGCTGGGTGCTTGAGCCACCGGATGATCCTGATGCCGCCCATGAGGATCACGACCCCGCTGCGCATGGATCCGACGACGGCACTGTCGTTGTGAACGCTGGTGAGGTTGCCGAGGCTGGCGATGTCGCCGCTGAGAAGGAGCCTGAGACCGTTGGCTAACGCAGTCCAGACCCATGAGTCGGTCGCCGCGGCCGACGCCCATGCCCCGCATGCGCATATCGATCACGACACCAACACCGGAATTTCCAACACCAAGCTTGGCATGTGGCTGTTTTTGGCCTCGGAGTGCCTGCTTTTCGGTGGTCTGATCACCACGTATCTGCTTTACAAGCATCCACTCGAGGGTCCGACCCCGAAGGAAATCTTCGACATTCCCTTCACTTCGACCTCCTCGTTCGTGCTGCTGATGAGCTCGCTCACCATGGTGTTGGCCGTCTCGGCCATTGAGCGAGGCGACCATCAGCGTCTGCGTATCTGGCTTGGCGCAACTGCTCTGCTTGGTGCCACGTTCATCTCCGGTCAGATCTACGAGTTCACCGTGTTCGTGCGTGAGGGCCTTGGCTTCACCACAAGCCGGTTCAGCTCGGCGTTCTACACACTCACCGGGTTCCATGGCGTGCACGTCACCGTTGGCATCATCATGCTGATGTCGCTGGTGTTGCTGTCACTGCGCGGCAAGCTTCCCGAACACCGTGCCGAGACCGTTGAGATCATCGGCCTCTACTGGCACTTCGTCGACGTGGTGTGGATCTTCATCTTCGCCGTCGTCTATCTGATCCCCTAGGAGTTCCGATGGCCATCACTTCGCACGACCCAATTCCGACCTCGCAGCTCGACGGTGCCGTCAAGGACTACTCGCGCGACAAGGTCTATGTGCTGACCGCGCTGTTCCTCGCCGCGCTCACGGTTATTGAGATCATGACCTATGCGTTCCCGGATTTCCCGGTCTGGTCTGGCAATCTCGTCATCGCCGTTCTGATGATCCTCATGGCCATCAAGTTCTTCACGGTGGTGTACATCTTCATGCACCTTCGTTTCGATAAGCCCATCCTCACGTGGATTTTTTGGGCGGGTGTCACTCTCGCGGCCGGTGTGTACTTGGTCGCTCTGTGCACCTTCCGAATCTTCTGGCCGGGCCACCACGGGTGATCCCCTCCGCCATGGCGCATTCGTGACGCCGTGATCATCGCTACCAACACCATTCCGGCGTTCGCGCCGCATCTTGAGGTGTGGTTGCTGTCGGCCGCCGTAGTCGTTGGCGGTGTTTATGTCGTCAAGGTGATCGGCCCCAAGGTGGTGCCGGCCGGCGAGCCGGTTGTGACACGGCGACAGATCGGATTCTTCGCCGCTGCAGTGGCACTGATGACGCTCATGGCCATCTGGCCGATGCATGACATTGCCGAGCAGCGTCTCTATTCGGCCCATATGTTCCAGCATCTGGTGCTCACCCTCATGGTGCCACCGTTGTACTGGCTGTCATGTCCAGGCTGGTTGGCTGATCTTGTGGTCGGAACCGATGGCTGGGCCTGGAAGGTGGTTCGCTGGGTGGGCCGACCGGTGATGGCTTGGGGCATTTTCAATGCCTTCAATCTGTTCAGTCACTGGGCTCCCTTCGTAAACACCGCAGTGACCAATGGCCCATTCCATTTCGGTGCGCATGTGCTGTTCGTCCTCACTGCGCTCATCATGTGGATCCCGGTCTGTGGCCCGTGGCCGCAACTGCGGCTCTCATTGCCGGGACAGATGGTGTATCTGTTCCTTCAGTCGGTCGTGCCCACTCTTCCGGCGGCGTGGTTGGCGAACTCTGAGTCGGTCATTTACTCCTCCTATGACCAACCGATTCGGCTCTGGGGCATCAGTGCGCTCGACGATCAGATCGCTGCGGGAATCGTGATGAAGCTGCTTGAGGTGGCGTACATATGGGCGATCATCATCGGTTTGTTCTTCAAATGGGCTGGCCGTCACCTTGAGACCGATCGTCAGGGACGCACCCTCACCGAACGCGAGATCCTCGAATGGGAGGGCGGTTCGGGCGGATTGAGTGCGTCGCCAGTGGCCGACCCGGTGACACGGTCGGACTCATAACTCATCCTCAGGCCGTCATTCCCAGCGGAAGAATCGGGCGGCGGCCACCGGCGCTGCGACGGCCCAGATGGCAAGCACGAGCCAGGAACTTCCAGCACTCGGTGCGCCATCACGAAGGGTTGATTGCAGGAGTTGACTTAGCGCGCCCGAGGGCAGAAGCCGGCCAATCGCACCGATGGGTCCGGGCATCTGATCGAAGGGGATGATCATGCCGCCGAGGAGCAGTAACACCAGATAGAGCCCATTGGCGAGGGCGAGTGTGAGCGTTCCACGCAAGGTGCCGGCCATGAGCAGCCCGATTCCGGCGAACGCTGCCGCACCAAGCAGCATGGCCAGCGGTGCGAGCAGTGGTGTGCCACCGGGGTTCCATCCGAGCGCGCATGCCGCGGCACCGATGACCAACGTTTGGATGACAAGCAGGCACAGCACCATGGTGATCTTGGCGCCGACCCAGCGGGATCGTCCGAGTGGTGTGGCCCCGAGTCGCTTAAGCACCTTGTACTGACGCTCGAAGCCGGTGCCGATACCAAGCGAGACCATGGCACTGGACATGACGGCGAGGGCGAGGATTCCCGGAGTGAGGAACTGCACGCCTTTGTCGACCCCGTCGGGTAGCGGCAGCACATCAACCAGCGAGAAGAACACAAGCAGCAGCAACGGAATGGCGATGCTCACCAGCAGTTGCTCACCGTTGCGCAGGCTGAGCATGAGTTCGGTGCGGGTCTGCGCGAAGAATGCTTTCATCCTCGGCTCCGACGGGAACGTCCAGTGCGCCGCGAGCCTCTGGAAGTGGACCCGGATTCGTCTGTGTCGACTGCGGCGGCCGCTGACGCGGATTCGGTCAGCCGGAGAAAGACGTCCTCGAGGGTTTGTCGGCCGACACGTAAGTCTCCGAGGGGCAGGTCGTGTTCGGCCAGCCATGCGGTGAGCGATGCGATGAGGGTGGGTGTGCCGGAGGCGCCGACGAGGTATTCGCCGGGACTTACCTCGGTAACAGGCGCCTGCAGGCGGTCGGCCAATGCACCTGCGTCGAGTTCGCCCGGAGCGCCGAACCGCACCTCGTGGGTATCGGAGGTTTGCATGAGCTCAGTTGGGGTGGCGTCCGCGAGGAGTCGACCGTGGTCGATGATGACCACCTGATCAGCCAGTTTTTCGGCCTCATCAAGATCGTGGGTGGTGAGCAGAACGGCAACGCCTTCAGATCGCAGATCGGAGACAACACGCCGGATCAATTGTCGTCCGGTGGGGTCGATACCGGCAGTGGGCTCGTCAAGGAAGGCCACTTCAGGACGACCAATGAGCGCCAGTGCCAGCGAAAGTCTCTGCTGCTCCCCACCTGAGAGCGATCGCCAGGTGGAGCGTTGACGATCGGCAAGACCGACGAGATCGAGCAGTTCTGCGGGATCGGCGGGGTTGTCGTAATAGGAGGCGAACAACCGCAGCATCTCAAGCGGCCGGATGCCGGTGTACACACCACCGCTCTGGAGCATGACGCCGATTCGGGCCACGAGATTGGCATGGTCGCGTTGTGGATCGAGTCCGAGCACCCGGACCCGACCGCTGGTGGGAGTGCGATAGCCCTCGAGTGTCTCCACTGTGGAGGTCTTACCGGCACCGTTGGGCCCGAGCAGAGCCGTGATGCGTCCAGGTTCAGCCCGAAAACTCAATCCAAATACGGCCACGTGGTCGCCGTAGCGGATTGTGAGGTCATCGACCTCGATGGCGGGGACCGCGCTGGCGCCTGTCGGGAAACTCACGATCGGACGCTATCGGGCCGAGGACTACGGTTCAGAACCGTGATCGACGTCCGCAGAATCCGAACTGACTACGACGCAGTTGCCGCGGCGCTTGCCCGCCGGGGCGGAAGCCTCGAAGAACTCGAGCAGGTTCGTGCCTTGGATGTCTCATTGCGAGAGATCACCGGCGAGCGCGACCAGATTCGCTCCGAGGTGAACGCCATCTCCAAGGAGGTGGGTTCCCTTCGACGCGACGGTCGCACTGATGAGGCCGAGGCCAAGCAGGCGCAAAGTCGTGCGCTTGGGGACCGCGAGAAGGAACTGGCCGATCTCACCGATGACATCGGTGCTCGCACCCGCGACCTGTTGCTGCATATCCCGAACCTTCCATCCGACGACGCGCCCGATGGTGCGCATGCTGAGGACAACGTCGAGATCAGGCGTGTCGGACCCGGCGATGACGCCTCGGCCTGGGCCGATCATCAGCGTGTGCCTCATTGGGACATCGGTACCGAACTCGGCATTCTCGATCTTGAACGGGCAGTGAAGATGTCCGGCGCGATGTTCACGATGTTCCGCGGCGCCGGGGCAACCCTGTCGAGGGCACTGTGCCAGTTGGCGTTGGATCACAACAGCGATGCGTTCGAAGAGGTTCGTCCTCCTACCGTCGTGCTCACCGACACCATGATCAGCACGGGGCATCTCCCGAAGTTCGCCGACGACGCCTATCACCTTGAGCGTGATGATCTCTGGGCGATTCCGACCGCCGAGGTTCCGCTTACTTCGCTCGCTCGTGACGAGATCCTTGAAGGTGCTGAACTTCCGATGCGGCTTATGGCCCAGACCGCATGCTTCCGACGCGAAGCCGGCTCGGCTGGCCGTGATACCCGCGGACTGTTGCGTGTTCATGAGTTCGACAAGGTTGAGATCCTCGCGTATGCCGCTCCCGAGCAGGCCGCAGAACTGCACGCGGAACTCCTTGCTCGTGCCGAGAGCCTTATCACTGCATTGGGACTCACCCATCGGGTGCTTGATTTATGCACTGGTGATCTCGGGAACTCCTCAGCGCGAACTTTCGATATCGAGGTCTATGCGCCTGGTGTCGATCAGTGGCTCGAGGTGTCATCGGTCTCGTGGTTCAGCGACTACCAGGCACGTCGGGCCAACATCCGTTTCCGCCGTGCGGGCGAAAAGGGAACCGAGATTGCGCACACCCTGAATGGCTCAGCGCTCGCTGTTCCCCGTGTGTGGGCAGCAGTGGTCGAAACCCATCGCCAGGCGGACGGTTCAGTGAAGCTCCCGGAAGTGCTGCATCCCTACTTCCGCGGAAACACCGAAATTCGCGCCAAGAACTAGCGAATCTCTCTGGGTTTCAGGCGATTGGATCGGCCGGAGTGGGATCGTCGCCTGAGAAGCCGGTGCGGAGGAATCGTCGTCGGTGCGTGGGATAGATGCTTCGGTGTGTACTGAAGATGTAGGCCACGACGCAGGTAACCGCAGCAGCTACGGCGATATGCCCGCCGAACAGTTCGACTGCGATGAGTGTGCAGGTGATCGGAACATTGGCCGCGCCGGCAAACACGGCGACGTATCCAAGTGAGGCAACCAGCGCGATGTCGAGGCCGAACACTGAGGCCAACCACGCGCCAAGGGTCGAGCCGATGACGAATAACGGCGTGACCTCACCGCCGTAGAAACCAAAACCAAGTGTGACCACGGTGAACAGCAATTTGAGAGCGAAGACTGATGCCGAGGTGTGGTCACCAGCGAGCGCCGAGCTGGCTAGTGGCAAGGAGAGACCGAGATAGTCGCGGGTTCCAACGAGCAGCATGAGCGCAAGGATCACGATGCCGCCCAGAAAGGGCCGTAACGGGGTCCAGCGGAGGAATTTGGCGGCGATCTGTTTCAACACTCGCACCGCATGGATGAACAGCGCGCTGACCAGACCGAAGATCGCACCGATGAGCGCGACTTTGAGCAACACAACCGCGTCGGTAGGGAACGGGGCGATTGCCGATGCCGCGAGGTGTTTCACGCCGAGAGCGCGGACCAGAAGATCGCCGACGATTGATGCGGTGAATGCCGGAACAATTGCCTCATACTTCACGCGGCCAATGCTCTGGATCTCAAGTCCGAACACTGCACCCGCAAAGGGAACACCGAACAGTGCGCCGAATCCGGCCGACATGGCAGCGATCATCAAGATGCGCCGCTGCTCGCGGGAAACAGGGAGGTATCGCGCCATCGAATCGCTCAAACCCACCGAGAGTTGGATGCCAGTTCCCTCCCGGCCGGCGGAGCCGCCAAAGAGTTGGGTGACGAATGTGGAGAAGAAGATCAGAGGCGCCATGCGGCGAGGGACACCGGCTCGCGGTTCGCGAATCTCGTCAATGATGAGGTTGTTTCCCTCAGCGGCTCGTCCACCGCTGTAGTGATAGAGGCTTCCGGTCAGGAGCCCGGCAACCGGGAGGAACCAGACGATCCATCCATGGTCAACGCGGGTATCGGTAGCCCATGTGAGCGATGCGAGCAGCGCGGCTGCGGAGAATCCGGCGATGATGCCCACAGCAATGCCGAGCAGGACCCAGCGAACCAGCCACACCACCATGCCGGCGCCGCTGCGTGGTGCACCAGCCAGCCGACTGAGGAGGCTCCGCCAGGCGCTGGACATGGGGCGAATGTATCGCGGGCTGGGTTGGCACTTTGGGCTGCGGCGGAGTGGACTTGGGAGATGAGCGCTTCGCCGGATCTCGATGCACGTCGTCTCGAACTGCAACAGCGAGGCGTCTCAGAACGTGATCTCGCAACTGACCCGTTCGTGCAGTTCCACCAGTGGTTTGATCTTTGTGTTGCCGAAGGAATGCATGAGCCCGAGGCGATGATCCTGTCTTCGGTGAACGAAGCCGGCCAGCCCTCCTCTCGACATGTCCTGCTGCGCGGTGTTGATCATGGTTTCGTGTTCTTCACCAACTATGAAAGTCAGAAGGGTGTGGAGCTCACTGAACATCCGCAGGCAGCAATTTGCTTCCCCTGGAATGTGATTGCTCGACAGGTGCGAGTGGCTGGAACGGTGGAGAAGGTTTCCGCCTCGGAGAGCGATGCCTACTTCGCTACACGACCGCGCGGATCGCAGATCGGGGCATGGGCATCGCGCCAAAGTGACGTCATTGCTGATCGCTCCGTGCTCGAGGGTTGGTACGCCGAGATCGAAGCGCGTTTCGCCGGCATTGAGGTCACACGACCTCCGCATTGGGGAGGCTTCCGGGTGCTGCCGGTGGAGTTTGAGTTCTGGCAGGGCCGCGAGTCACGTCTCCATGATCGATTCCGGTATCGCCATGATGCCGACCAATCCACAGGTTGGTGCGTGGAGCGACTTAGTCCGTGATGCTGGGACCCTGATCACGAAGCGTCCAGGTCGGAAGCTCCGGTGAGATCTGTGGTGTCATCTCCCGCCAATCGATGACCTCGATACCGGGTTTGGAGCGCAACGGATGGTGATTCATCACCTTCGCCCAGTCGTAGGTGTAAATCGCATCGATCGATGCCAAGCGCTCTGTGTAGTTGCGTTGATAGCTCCCGATCTTCGCTCGGCCATCCATTGCCAGTCGTCGCTCGGTGGCTGCGCGGTTGCGCCACTGGATGTGGTGAATCACCAGATCCAGATCTGCTTCGGGGATTGGTCCCGCTGCGCAGGAGACGGAATGGAATCCGCTCAGAGCCTGTAGAGGAACTGCGCCACGATCCCAGCGTTGGAGCGGATGCTTACGGTGGTGTTTGCGACAGAACCAGATGTCTTGCTCATGCGCCATGAGTTGGTATGAGGCCGGGTGAACGCCCGGGACATACTCGGGCTGCCCGGGTGTCGGATAGTGATTGATCGAACGTGCACCGACGAGACGGACTTCCCGGTCGAGCTGCTCAAGTGTTTGCCGGATTGTTCCACCCTGCGCAGGACGGGGGAATTCGTCGGCGTCGAACCACAGCCACCAGATGTGGTCGTGTTCTGAGTTGCTCGAAACCTCGTCGACAACTGCGTTCATCAGGTCGATGCGCGCCATCTCGTGAAAGGTTTCGTGGTCGAAGGAGGCGACGAGTTCGGCGCCATTGTGAACGGCACGTTCAACGGTGGCATCGGTGCTGCGGTGATCAATGAGAAGTACGCGGTCGGCACCTTGGGCGAAGGCATTGGCAATGGAATCGGCAATGACCTCTTCCTCGTCACGAGTCATGACCAGCGCGTAGAAGCCGAATGACTCGAGCGGTATGGGCCGTGCTGGTGTCGCCACGATTCTCGAGAGGCGCAGAGAACGGCGGGTGTTTCGCAGGTGGTTAATCCGAAGCCTGAGTTTGGCGGAGAAGGAGAGCTTCCGACCCGTATCCATCAATTCACCCTAGTGGTCGTTGCTCATGGACCGACCTCGGCGCCGCTTTGGGATCGGCCGGGACGAGTCTGTGGCACCGGTGTTCAGGGAAGGAGGTCCAGCACCTCGTCGGCCACCAGCGCGAGATGCTCGAGATCATCCAGATCGAGCATTTGCAAATAGATGCGGGTGGCGCCTGCTTCGGCGAACGAAGCGATCTTTTCGAGCACCTGTGCGGGAGTGCCGCCAGCTCCGTTGGCAATGAGTTCGTCAGTGGA
Organism: Microthrixaceae bacterium; assembly: GCA_947449015.1. Taxonomy (GTDB): domain Bacteria; phylum Actinomycetota; class Acidimicrobiia; order Acidimicrobiales; family Acidimicrobilacustridaceae; genus Acidimicrobilacustris. The sequence continues at coordinate 22,744 of CANFQA010000016.1, forward strand.
GCGTCCGATTCGTTCAGCGCGTCGGGCTATTTCGGCATCGTCCTTGCCGCAGCACAGGACGAGTGCTGCCGAGTAAACGAGTTCCTCAGGATCGCGTCCGCGGGTCTCACATGCGGCACGCACGCGGTCACACTGAATGCTGAACAGGTCGATCGGCGCGAAGGGCAGGTTGAACTCACTGGCGTACTGCGCCGCGAGCCGCGGAGTACGCACGGCACCGAATCCACCGATGATGATGGGAGGCCCGCCAGCCTGCACGGGCTTTGGGATAGCGGGCGACCCGACGATGCCGTAATGGTCGCCCTCGAAGGAGTATTCGCTGTCAGCCGGCGTGTTCCACATGCCAGTGATGATTTCGAGCTGCTCGGTGAGCATGTCGAATCGCTGACCAAGCGTCGGGAATGGAATGCCGTAGGCGGTGTGTTCGGTGTCGAACCAACCGGCCCCGAGACCGAGTTCGATCCGACCGTTACTCATATCGTCGATCTGGGCGACGGCGACCGCGAGCTGTCCGGGCAGGCGGAATGTGGCCGAGGCCACCAGCGTGCCGAGACGGATCCGGCTGGTTTCTCGGGCGATTGCGCCCAGGGTGACCCAGGAATCGGTAGGCCCGGGATTCGCATCGCCGGGTCCCATGCGTAAGTAATGATCGGAGCGGAAGAAGCCGTCGAACCCGAGCTGTTCGGCGGCTTGGGCCACGTGCAGCTGCTGCAGATAGGAGGCCCCTTGCTGGGGTTCGACAAAAACGCGCAGTTCCATGCGTCGAGGCTATCGGTCGTCAAACCTGCGGCGGGACCCAAGCGCAACGAGCACTGCGATGGCGATCACCAGTCCAAGAATGAGACCCAAGCGAGTGGGTCCGACCTCGTTGATCCAGCGGCTGATGGACGAGTTGATCTCGAACGCCCATTGCGCCACGCCGCCACCGCTGGTGGTTCCGTTGAATACTCGTAGCTCGTACCAGCCGTAATAGATGACGTAAAGCCCCGCGAGCACGAGCAGCCCGCCCGATACTCGGTTGATGTACGGCAGGACTTTTCTGAGGTTCTTCACGAGGGACTGTCGGGCAAGCGCGATGGCCAGTGTGATGACCATGAGCACGAGTCCCATGCCAAGGCCATAGGCGAGGAACGCGAGCATTCCGAGCATCAGATTTTGGTCCTGCACCGTGGTTGAGATCGCCGCGGTGAACAACGACAGTGTGCAACTCAGTGACACCATTGCATACGAAATACCGAACAGGAACACTGAGGACAGTTCGCGGGACTCAGGTCCCCGGCCGAACTTGGGGAGGCGTACCGAAAGTGTTCGCCCAGCGAGCATCGCCACACCAAGTACGAAGAGCACAATGCCGAGCAGGATGGTGACCCACGGAAGGCGGCGGTTGATTGTGCTGAGTGCGGGTTCGAGGGCGAGGCCCAGCACACCGAAGACCACCAGGAAGCCGGCGGTCATCGATGCCCCAACCGCAAGCGCCCGCAGGATGCTGGCATCAGGCGCCGCGTCCTGTTCACCTTCGAGGCCGAGGAAGTACGAAAGGTACGCCGGCAGCATGGCGAACCCGCATGGGTTAAAGGTGGCGACCATGCCGACCCCGAAGGCATAGGCCAGCGAACCGTTCATCGTCCTAGTTCACCAGAGCAGGAGCGATGAATGCTTCGATTCCGGCGGCATCGAGCTGACCGGCGTGGGTGGCGAGGATGGTGCCATCGGAACCCACGAGCACACTGAACGGCAGTGCGTTGCCGCCGAGCGAACGCAGCAGCGTTCCCCGTGGGTCACGACCCACGGCGTAGGTGACACCGGTTCGCGTGATCATGGCCTGACCCAGCTCGGGAACTTCGAGATAGTCGATGCCGACGATCGTGATTTCGCCGAGGTGCGCGTTCTGAGCGTCTTCAAGGGCTGGCATTTCCTTGATGCACGGCGCGCAGGTGGAGGACCAGAAATTGATGAGCACTGGGGTGTCGCCGGCATGCAGATCTGCCTGGTTCCCGTCGAAGGTGAGATAGGTGACCCCGTGCACGGATTTTCCAACCACATCGGTGCCACCAGTGAGACCGTTGAACGGTTCGGTGGCGTTGGGGTCGAGCTTGATGACCCCGGAACTTGAGTTGTGTGGGCGGAAGGTGAGCACGATGCCAATCGCCAGCAGGACCGAGGCGGCTGCGACCAGTGTGATGGCGGTTCGGGAGACTGAGCGTCGTGCCGGACGCGACTGCTTCGGATCGGCAGTTCGATCCGGGGACTGATCGGGGGGGAGCGGCGTGGTTTCCATGGATTGAGGGGCCCGTCGGGCGATGCGACGGTACCCCTGCATCCACGCCGCTCCCAATCACCAACGTTGAAACGTCGGTATCGCCACATCGGCCACCCGGCAGGGGGAACCGGCGCTGATCGCTGCGGTTCCCCCCGGGGTTTGGCCAAGGCTCAGGCGGATCGGACGAGATCTCGCAAGTGAACGGGCACGGGGAGATCAGGAAGTTGATCTTCCGGGCGGGCAATCTTCGGCGGGCGACCCCGGCGGCGCTTGCTGGCCAGGATGCGGCCGTTGATGAACATCTGCCCACCCCAGACTCCCCAGGGTTCGTGGCGCGCCACGGCTCCTTCGAGGCACTCGAGCATCACCGGGCAGCTGGCACAGATGCTCTTTGCCGCAGCGATGTCTTGGAGTTCCTCGGAGAAGAAAATGCCGGTGAGTGACCCTTGGAGGTCATTGCATGCGGCATCGGCTCGAACGGCCGGTGAGATGTCGTCGATCGTCTCGGCGAGCATCGGTGTGTCCTTTCGCTAGGTGAATCTGGGCGGGGCCGGATGGAAGTGGGGCCAGATGGAAGTGGGGCCAGATGGAAGTGGGGTCGGATGGATGTGGGGTCAGATGGAAGTGGGCGCACAACGAGAAGGGCCGCCGGTGGAATCCCGGCGGCCTCATGGAGCGTTGCGCAGTGCGGTGCGTCAGCTCGGAGTTCGCCGGGTGGCGTGCTTATGACCGAAACCGTTGAACACGGTGGCGGTCGGCACGTACCAGGTGGTGATGGTCACGTTGGAGGAAATGCGCGACGACGCGAAGGAACCCGAAGGGGTCACTGATGCGCAGGCGGCGGAAGACGTGAACATGGGTTCAACGGAACCACGCGGAGAACCCCGATGTCAATTGATTAATTGTCGGGGTGGCGAACCACGGCCGGTATCGTCGGCTTCGTGACCCCCTCCGACCCCGTCATTGACCGTGCCAACGGGGCCGAGGAACTGCTCCCGATCCCTTCTGTGGGACGGGTTTTCCGGTGTTTGCGGCAGGTTCGGTGGGCCGATGTCGACAGCGGCGGTCGCCTCCGGCTCGATGCTCTTGCCCGTCTGCTCCAGGACGTGGCCACTGATGACACCGCCGAGCTCGCCCTTCCCGATGCTGAGGCTTGGGTGGTGCGGCGAACCCTGATCGAACAGGTTCAGGCTGCTGAACATGATGAAACCTTGGAACTGGCCACGTTCTGCTCCGGCATTGGGGGTCGTTGGGCCGAGCGTCGTATTTCCATCACGGGAGAATTCGGCGCCCGCATCGAAGCTGTTGCGCTGTGGGTTCATCTCGATCCGCTTTCGGGCCGCCCGAAACGATTACCGGCCCGATTCGGCACCGAGTTCGCAGCTGCCGCAGCCGGCCGTGAGGTCACAGCGCGCCAGACCATTGCATTGGTTCCGCGTCACGCGCCTGATGTGTCGGTCCGTCCGTGGTACCCCCGCTCGACAGATATCGACATTCTCGATCATGTCAACAACGCCATCGGCTGGTCTGTTGTCGAGCAGGTCCTCGCCGATCAGTTGATGCACACCGGATTCAACCCCGGCTCAGCTGGTGATCCGCGCGCCGGTGCGTTCCGTGCCGCAGTGGAGTTCCGTGATGCCATTGGACGCGAACTGGTGGAGTCGGGATTGCCGCTGTCGGTCACGACAGAGGTGATCGACCGTTGCACCAACCTCACGTTGTGGTCACCCGATGGCACCACACCGCATCTCAGTGCGCAGTTCGAGCCACTGACCTGAGCAACAGAGATCGGACCTGTCTGGAATGGTCGGTCCCTGCCCCGAACTGACGGCTTAGGCGTCGAGGGCGTCAAGCGCGGTGATTGCCGCGTCGAGCATGCGGGCCGAACAGCCAGCCATGGCCACTGGAGGGGCCAGTTCGTTGACGAGTCGGTCGACGATTGTGCCGAACGCATCGGCGGCAGCACCGTCGCGCAAAGAAATGGGCGAACCGATGTCACCACCCAGCGATACCGCTGGTTCGAGCGGGATTCCGCCGATGAACGGGATATCAGCCTCAGCGGCGAGCGCCTCGCCACCACCTTGACCAAACAGCGGGTAGCTCTCGCCGTGGGCGCAAGTGAATGCGCTCATGTTTTCGATGACGCCGAGCACGTGCAGGTGGCTCTTGCGCGCCATGGTCACCGCACGGGTGGCGACACGTTGTGCACCGACTGCCGGCGTGGTGACCACGATCATTTCTGACTGCGGAAGCATGCGGGCCAAGCCCATCTGCACATCGCCAGTGCCTGGCGGCATATCGATGACCACATAGTCGAGATCAGGTGCCCAGGCGACGTCCTCGAGGAAGTGCTGCACCGCACGGTTGAGCACGAGTCCGCGCCACATGAGCGCGTCGGTTTCGTCGTCGACGAGCAGCCCCATAGAGACAACATCGAGTCGACCGGTACCGATCGCAATGGTGTGGGGAATGATGCGGCGTTCGCCGGCATCGTCGATCTTGGCTTCCAAGCGACCTTCGACGCCGAGCATGCGGGGAATGGAGAACCCCCAGATATCGGCATCGATGACACCGACGGCGTAGCCACGTTGGGCCAGTGCTGCGGCGAGATTGGCGGAGACTGATGACTTGCCCACACCACCCTTGCCGGAGGCGATGGCCAGCACGCGAGCACCGGATGGCACTCGGTTGGGTCCGGCGGAGGACTGGGCGTTGAGACGGGCGGCGTTCATCGCGTGAGCCTTCTGCTCAGCGGTCATCTCGCCCCAGTCGATCTTGACTGACGTCACCCCAGGGAGTCCCTCGATGCGCGCTTCGATCTCGCGACGCAACTGGGCCTTAAGCGGGCACCCGGCGGTGGTGAGGGCGATCGCGACAATGACATGGCCGTCTTCGGCGATCGTGGCGCCCCGGGCCATGCCTAACTCGACGATGTCGGCCCCGAGTTCCGGGTCGATGACGCCGCGTAGTGCAGCGAGGACGTCAGTTTCGGTGGGCAGCGTGGACACGTCGACGATGCTACCGGTGCCGGTTCTGGTCCCGGTGGCCCAAGCCGCTGCACTGGGCTGCCATGCAGGGATGTTGTACAGGGATGTTGCACAGGGCCCTCACCCCGCTACTGTTGTCCTATCCCGCTGTCATTGGAGGACTCGTGATCACGATTACCGAACCCGCATCCGTCAAGGTGAAGGAACTCATCAGCCAGGAGGGCCAGGACGGCCTCATGCTGCGCGTTGCCGTGCGCCCCGGTGGCTGCAGCGGCTTCAGCTACGAGATGTTCTTCGACACCGAGAAGGACAGCGAGGACACCGTCATCGATCAGCTCGGTGTCGCCGTCGTCGTCGACCCTTCAAGCGCGCAGCTCCTCACCGGCGCCACGCTGGATTACAAGGACGGCCTGCAGGGTGCTGGGTTTGCCATCGACAACCCCAATGCCAAGAACTCCTGCGGCTGCGGTCAGTCGTTCAGCTGATTCAGCGTCTGCCTAACTGACACCGGCGAGCGCGGTTCGTACTTCGCCGCGGTCGAAGATGTTGTCGAGTCGTGTCGTGATGGTTCCATCTGCGCGGGCCAGGAACAGGCTCGGTTCGAACGACAGCCCATATGACTGCACAGTGGCGGTCACGCCATCGGCTGCGGGATCCCCACCGTTATTGGGGTTGTTGTAAACCTCGGCATGCACGAACGAAACGCCGGGAAATTCTGCGCGTAACTCGAGCAGGGTGTCGAGCACTGGCCCGCAGACGCCTGTCTGGCAGAACTGTGGTGTGCTGATGAGCAGTGCCACCGGACCGCCCGCGGCGAGTACCTCACGCAATGTCCGGTCGTGCAACGGACAGTTCGGCGTGCGCGTGCAGATCGGATCCACGCCTTGGGTGTTGGTTGGAGTGGGCGAATCAACTGGCACCATTGACTGGCCGACCTGACGCAATGACACCGTGTCAGGGGCCTGCACCATGAAACTCTGCGAGGACTCCTGACCATCAAGTTCAGTAGTGATGCTCCAAACTCCGGTCTCGGCGAAGGTGGTGAGCAGCGGGTAGTACGGGATGGGCGTGCCATCAGCATGACGGTCGAGCACGATGGGGTCGCCCACGGGCTGCTGATCCCGATGGAGTTGCACGGTAAGTGTTGCTGGCCCATCAACTGCCGGAGGCCCCTCCGGAGTGGCGATAGCGAACGGCAGTCGCTGGGGGATGGTGCTCACCAGGTAGTCGCCGCTGTAGTTGAACAGACCGACGAGATTGCGCGCATCGGCGTTGCCCGACAACGTGAGGGTGTCGGCCGTCTTTGATGGGCTCCCGCACGCGCTTAGCAGTGTGGGGGCCGCAAGCATCAGGGCGCCGGTTCCACCGACCAGTCCAGCCCGGCGCAGGAATGCCCGCCGGTCGAGCGAGCGGGAGGTTTCGGGAATCATCACTGCCGAACCTATCCTGCGAGCGATGTCCGACCGCCCCGCCCCCCACCTAGCGCGTTTGCAGTTCGTCGTCGACGGTCGACAGGTTGAGGTTGTCGATACCGGGTTTTCCTTGCTCGCCGCATTGCGAGGGCAGCTTGGTGAGCGGTCACCGAAGGCTGGGTGCAACCCGCAGGGTCAATGTGGTTGCTGCACGGTGCTGGTCGATGGCTCGCCGCGAGTCGCGTGTGTGACTCCTGCGCGCCGGGTGGCTGGTCGCACAATCACCACCGTCAGTGGATTGTCTGAGGAGGTTCGCACTCTGTGGTCAGAAGCATTCCTCGCCACGGGCGCGAGTCAGTGCGGTTTTTGTACGCCGGGGATTCTCTGTCGGCTGGAGGGGCTGCGCACGAGCGGCACTGAGGTGGATGATGACGCGGCGCTCGACAAGGCACTTGCTGCACATCTGTGCCGCTGCACCGGATGGCAGACCATTGGTGAGGCATGGAGGATCGCCATGGGTGCGGGCTCAGAGGTTGAGGTCCCGATGCTGGGTACCCGTGATCTCGATGCGGCGTCGCGTCGGGCCACCATCGAAGGTCATGCCGACCAGCGGGTCGCTGCTGACATCGCGCTTGGCTGCGGTGGATTCGCCGAGGACACTGCGCCGGCCGGTGCCCTTGTCGCTATGCCCCGCGCTGATGCTGATCGTTTTGATGACCCTGAGCAGTGGGCGGTGGCGGCATCGTTGCCCGAGGCCCGCGCACTCGCCGGCAAGGTGCAGGGGCGCCGGGGCACCGCGGGTGCGCGACCGCCGATCGAGTTGCCTGCTGGAGACTGGGACCTGGTCCTGCGCACCAGTTGGGTTGAGCCTGCCTATCTGGAGACCGATTCCTCATGGTGCGAGCCCGGAGGTGAGCCGGCGCCGGTACTGGCCAATGGCGGAGCTTTCGGTGGCAAGCATGCGACGGTGGTCAGCGAGATGGCCCGGCGTCTGGCCGATCTCCATGGTCAACCAGTTCGGGCGGTGTTCTCCCGCGAGGATGTCGTTCGTATGGGACCCAAGCGTCCGCCCATCGCTGCTGCGTTGTGCACCGATGGCACCGGGATCGTTCGTGTTGCCCGCACCGAGGGCATTGCCGCGGCCATTGCCTCGGTGCTGCCCGGTGTTGTGGTTGAGGAAGTCGATCTTCCCGGTCCCTCCACCTCGGTCACTCTCCGAGCTGCCGGTTGGGCCGAAGCCGCAGTGCTGCGGGCGGTTCTCGATGCTCGAGGCGACGCGGGCAGTGCCAAGGTCGACCCGGTTGTCACGGTGATCGCTCCCAATGGTTCGCAGGCCGAAGCCTCAGTCGGCCCCGATGGTGCTGTGCGCGTGGCGGTGCGCTGCGGTCAGGTGCTGGATTCGGTCGTGCTTCGGTCCTATGTCATCGGCGCAGCACATATGGCAATGAGTTGGGTGCGCACCGAAGGACTGGCGGTGGATGCCGATGGCGTCATTGGCGACCTCACCATTCGCTCCTTCGGAGTGATGCGCTCCGCTGACATGCCGCTCATCGAGGTCGTGCTCAACGATGAGGACTCCGAACCGGTCAACGGGTCCGACGCCGCGTTTGCCGCGGTCGCTGCCGCGGTGTGGTTGGCCGATGGCTGCGTTACCGACTGGCCCACCGGGACGATCTCGCCGCACTCCTGAGATGGGGCAACCTCCTCGGCTGTGCAACCATGAACCCATGAGTACACCGATCGGTCCCTACAGCCCCATCGTGCGTGCCGGCGATCTTCTTGTGGTCTCCGGCCAGTTGGGACTTCGTGAAGGCGTGATGGTCAGCGGCGGTGTCGTCGCTGAGACCAGCCAGGCGCTGGCCAACCTCGCTGCCCTGCTTTCCTCGGAGGGTGCGTCAATGAACGATGTCATCAAGACCACCGTGTTCCTTCGCCATATGCGTGACTTCGACAGTATGAACGAGGCCTATGTGGCGGCCTTCGGCGAGCATCGCCCGGCTCGTAGCGCCTTCGCCGTGGCTGAACTTCCTAGGGTGGCACTTGTCGAGATTGAAGCGTGGGCCTATGCCCCGTCGGGCCGGTAAGGTTTCGGCGTGCCTGGAGTCATCATCATCTTGTTCATCCTTCTGGTGGCAATCCCCGTGGGATTCCTCATGACCATGACCATCGTTGCCGGTGTCCTCGGCTGGACCGTGGAGTCCGAGGTCGACGCGGCGTTTGTGGGCACTGAGGAGCACACGCTGGCCTATCCCAGTGCGGAGCCTTCCGCCTGACACTGCTTGCTGTCGCAGCGATCTGAGTACGTTTGGATCGCTCTCGCTGCGCCTGCCGATCTCGGGCCCTCGGCCGAGTGATCTCGGATTGCTGAGGCAGTGATTCGTGGTCCATTCGGCCTCCATATGAGGTCCCTATCGCTTTCTTGGCCGATCGGGGCTAGCGTTCTGATCGTTAGTTAACGCAGGGAAGGTCTTCCGACCCCGCAGGACAGAAAGGGCAGTCGGAAATGGCTTCCGGTACCGTTAAGTGGTTCAACGCAGAAAAAGGCTTCGGCTTCATCTCACGTGAGGGAGGCCCCGACGTGTTCGTGCATTACAGCGCGATCGGCGGTTCGGGTTACCGCTCTCTCGAAGAGGGTCAGGCCGTCGAGTTCGAGGTCACCTCGGGCCCGAAGGGCGATCAGGCTCAGGACGTTCGTCCGGTCTGAGATTCCTCTCAACCAAGTTGTACGAAGAGCCGCTCCTCGGAGCGGCTCTTCTCGTTGACGGGTTGAGTTCGATTCAGTCCTTGGACAGAAGGTCGTGCGACCGAAGGATGGCGAGAAGCGATTCGCTTAATGGCTTCGGGTCCCAGAGAAGTTCTCCGTGTTCACCTGGGACACGCAGGATCGTCGGGGTTGAGGTGAGGCCAGCATTGGTCATGGGGGTTCCACCGGCCGCAGCGAACTCGTCGGACCAGATGACCTCCGTGACCCCGGCGTAGGGAATCATCTGATGCTTCAAGGCCAGCCGGGTGTGTCGGTTCACCACTCGAGTCACAAGTTCTTCTGTATCGGAGCTGTCAAAGGGGTGGTGAAGCTCGGTGTTCCGTTTTCGCAGCTGACGCAGGAACCATCTCGGATGTCGCAGCGAGGATCGCAGAGAGATCTTCTTTGCGAAGTCGGTGATGGATTCGATGGTGGGTGGGTCGATGAGGATCAGGAGATCGGGGGTTGCGCCACGGCGGCTCAGGGCGCAGGCCGTCTCTAGCGCGAGGACCGTGCCGACGGAGTAGCCGATGATGACGGTGTTGGTGCTGCGCACGGGTTCGATGGTGTTGGCGTTGACTTTGCCGATAGCGGTGATGGACCGCAGGAGTCGTTCGCTCGGGGCGGAGCCAATGACCTTTGTGCAGAAGGAACGGATTGGTGCGGTGAGTTGTGCCAGTCGGGCAGGTCCGAAGCTTTCGTCCGCTCCGAGCACCCAGAATGCAGTCGTGGGGTGGTCGCTGTCGAAGAGGGTGAGCAGCCCTGGCTGCGTGTCGTCCGTAAGGCCGTTTCTCATCAGTTCAGCGAGTTTCGCTGCGGTGGGGTGGGCGACCAGTTGCGCAGGACTGATGCGGATTCGGAACTCATCAGCAAGCGCCTCGATGAGTTCGACGGCCAAGAGAGAGTCGGCGCCCATGGCGAAAATGTCGTCGGTAAACTCGACGTTCATCTCGAGCAGATCATTCAACACGCTGAGGACTGCCGCCTCGCCGATGGTTCGTCCGCTGTTGGTCGTGGGCAGCGGCTGCGCAGTTGCCAATTCGGAGAGCTCGGCGAGGGCAGCCATGTCGTGTTTGCCGCGGGTGGTGGTCGGGATGTGGTCGACGAACACGATGTGGCGGGGCAGGGCGTGCAACGGCAGGGCCTGGGCAAGCATGAGGCGCAGTGCGGGTTGGGTAGTGCTGGGGTCGTCAGGGTTGGTGGGGACGACGATGGTTCGCAGGTGCGTTGGTGCGTCGTGGGGTACGGCGATAGTGATGGCGGCGCCGATCCGGGAATCAGCGAGAAGGAGGGTGTCGACCTCGCGTGGGTTGACGAATCGGCCGCGGATCTTGACTTGGTCATCAGTGCGTCCGAGGACGGTGAGGACGCCGTTGTCGTCGAATTTTCCGATGTCGCCGCTGAGGATCCAGATGCGCCCGTCATCGGTGGTGAGGATGCGGCTGGCGGTGAGTTCGGGGTTGCGCCAGTAGCCGAGAAATGGTTGGGAGAGGCGCAATGCGATTCGACCGGTCTCACCACTTGGGACGGGTTGGTTGTCTTCGTCGAACAGGTCGAGGGCATGTCCGGAGTCGGTGTGTCCGGCAGGGATGGGCCCTGGCGGTGGCAGTTCGCCGGTGGGCGAGTAGTCGATCGTGGCAATTCGTCCGGCCTCGGCGCTGCCGTAGATGTTTCGGATTCGGGCATTCGGAAATGCCAGCCGGAATTGCTCGAGATCGGCTCGGGTGGTGGGTTCGCCACCCAGATCAATCCCCCACAGCGAGGTAATGGGGGTGTCGAGAGAAACTTTCGCCAGTTCCCGAACGTGGGTGGTGGTGCCGGTGAAGTGATTGAGCATCTGCGCGATGGCGATGTCGTGCAGCTGCGCGGGGGTGTTTGCGTTGAGATCGAGGTAGGTGCCGGTTCCGCCCTTGGCAAGGGCCAGCAGCGTCTGGAGCATGGATGCAAAGAACGACGGAGGGCTGGTGATAGCGGCGACGTCCGTTTCGCCGGTGCCAGCGAACTGGGCGGCGTCGACCAGCTGCGAGTGGGGGACGAGCACACCCTTCGGCGTTCCAGTCGACCCGGAGGTGAAACACAACAGCGCAGCGCCATCAGGATCAGCGGCCAGATCGCCGGTCGGGCAGACCAGTTGTGTCGATGGTGCAGCGAGTAGCGCGTCGAGGGTGAGGCCAGAGACGTCAACACAGCTGATGCCAGCGGCGGTGAGCGCCGAGGTCATTGTGGGGTCGAGGCAGATGACGGGTCCACCAATGAACCTGATGGTTGTGGTCAGTGACTCAACGCCTGGGGTGGTCTCCAGTGGTGCACAGACTCGTCCACTGAACAGCACCGACAACTGAAGCACCGTGCCTTCCATGCCAAGTGGGGCAATGAGGATGACGGGCGCCTGTTCGGTGGTGATATCAGCAGTGACATGGGTGCCACTGCGTGTCTCGATGTTGGTGTCGGTGACACCAAGATCAACCAGGCGGGCCACGCCGGCAGCTACTGCGTGACCCAACTGCTGATAGGTCAGCGTGAGTTCCCCTTGACGCAACGCAACATGATCGGTTCGGCGCGCGATCTGTGGAGTGATTGCTGATGGGATGGTCGGGAAGGAGGAAACAGAGCCGGCGTTACTCATCGTCATCGACATCGGGAGGGGGTTTTCATTCCCCGGAAAGTCCCCAGCGGGACTGCCCGAAGCGATAGCCCACACTGCGCACCGTCTGGATCAGACTGGCGTGATGTTCGCCGAGCTTGGCTCGTAGGCGACGGATGTGGACATCCACAGTGCGGGCACCGCCGTAGTACTCGTATCCCCAGACTCGACTGAGCAGCGTCTCGCGGGTGAACACCTTGCCGGGGTTTGAGGAGAGGAACTTAAGTAGTTCGTATTCCATGAAGGTGAGATCAAGTGGTCGTCCAGCGATCGCTGCCTGGTAGGTCTCGAGATTGAGTATGAGATCGCCGTACTCCACCATCTCGGGACGGTCACTCAATCCCCCGCCGGTGCGCCAGAACAGGTGCTTGAGGCGGGCCTCCAGCTCGCGAGGGTGGAACGGTGACAGACAGAAATCCTCGAAGAGTTCGTCGCGTTGTTCAAGTTCACCGAGCTGGGTGCCATTGACCAAAATCAGCAGCGGTGCGAGTTCGTTCTCGCTGCGTCGCAGGGAGCGACAGAGTGCGAAGGCACGCTCAGGGTCGGCGTCGGCGCAGATGATTGCGCCCGACCAGCCAGCGTTGGGAGCCAGACGGGTTGCGGCGATGTCGTCGTTGACTGCCTTCCACGGATATCCGCCAAGGTCGAGGACCTGTGCGAGTTCCGGTGGCACCGGATCGGGGAAAACGAGGATCGGCTCCATCGGGTTCACCAGTTCGGAAGATAACGGTCGAGCTCGAATTGGGTGACCTGGAGTTTGTAGTCCATCCATTCGGCGCGTTTATTGCGTAGGAACCATTCGAAGATGTGGTCGCCGAGTGCTTCGGCCACCAGTTCGGATCCCTCCATGGCATCGAGTGCATCGGACAACGACTGGGGCAGTGGGCGCATGCCCATTGCCGAGCGCTCATCATCGGTCATCTCGAACACATTCGCGGATGCTTCCGGCGGGAGTTCATAGCCCTGCTCGATGCCCTTGAGGCCAGCGGCGAGCATGACCGAGTAGGCCAGATAGGGGTTGCAGGCCGGATCGGGGGCCCGATATTCGATGCGGGTGGAGGAGGATTTGCCGCGCTTGGTGACCGGCAGGCGCACCAGTGCAGACTGATTATTCCGGGCCCAGGTGACATACACCGGAGCCTCGTACCCCGCCACGAGTCGCTTATAGGAGTTGACCAGCTGATTGGTGATTGCAGTGATCTCCGGCGCGTGATGCAGCAACCCGGCGATGAATTGCCGCCCAACAAGCGAGAGGCCGTAGGGGTCATCGGCGTCATGGAAGGCGTTCTCCTCGCCCTCGAACAGCGACATGTGGGTGTGCATGCCAGAGCCCTGCACGCCGGCCAGTGGCTTGGGCATGAAGGTGGCGAACGCACCCTGCTCCATGGCGATTTCTCGCACCACTAAACGGAAGGTCATGACGTTGTCGGCCATGCTCAGGGCGTCGGTGTAGCGCAGATCGATTTCATGCTGACTGGGTGCGTCCTCATGGAAGGAGTACTCGACCGGGATGCCCATGTTCTCGAGAACGAGCAAGGTGCGCTTGCGCAGATCGCTGGCCACATCTGCGGTGGTGAGATCGAAATAGGAACCGGTGTCGAGCGGTTCGAGCGGCTGGGAGGGCTCACCGTTCCGGAAGTAGAAAAATTCCATTTCCGGTGCGACATAGAACGAGTATCCGCGGTCATGGGCCCGATCGAGGTTGCGCTTGAGTACCTGTCGCGGGTCGCCGTCGAAGGGCGTGCCATCGGGGTTCATGATGTCGCAGAACATGCGGGCAGTGACATCGCTGCTGTCACCCCAGGGCAGGAGCTCGAAGGTGTTCGGGTCGGGCTTGGCGAGCACATCGCTCTCCTGGACCCGGCTGAAACCGTTAATTGCCGAGCCGTCGAAGTGCATGCCTTCTTCGAAGGCGTTTTCGAGCTCGTTCGGGGAGATGGCCACCGACTTGAGCTGACCGAGCACATCGGTGAACCACAGTCGGATAAGGCGGATTCCCCGCTCCTCGGCGGTGCGAAGGACGTAATCCTGCTGGCGTTCCATTGTCGAATCCTCCCACATGGCCCCTCCGGCACCCCAAAGCGAATTCTCCCCGGGCCAGCTCGTTCATCAACCGTTCACAAAAGGGCAACACGTGGGAAAAGGCACCCTGCGAGGGTAGGAACCGTTCACCTTCGAAGGGCCCACCGTCCAGCGATAGTGTCCACCCCGTCACGCGGCCCGGAGGGTTCTCACGGTCGCACCCCATACAGGAGGAACCGTGCAGGAACGCACCCCAGAAGAAGTTCTCGCCTACGTCAAGGCTGAAGGCTGCGAGTTCGTCGATCTTCGATTCATCGATCTTCCCGGCATCATGCAGCACGTCACCATTCCGGCCCATGTGCTGTCGCTTGATCACTTCGAAGAGGGTCATGGTTTCGACGGCTCCTCGATCCGTGGCTTCCAAGAGATCCAGGAATCGGACATGGTGCTCATCACCGATCCGAACACCTGCTACATCGACCCCTTCATGAAGCACAAGACCGCGGTCATCCATTGCTACATCGCCGATCCGGTCACCAAAGAGAGCTACACCCGCGACGCTCGTTATGTCGCCAAGAAGGCCGAGGCCTATCTCCAGTCCACTGGTATCGCCGACACTGCTTTCTTCGGTCCCGAAGCCGAGTTCTTCGTGTTCGATGACGTGCGCTTCGGCACCGAGCCCAACGGTTCGTTCTACATGGTCGACTCCGTTGAGGGTGCTTGGAACACCGGTACCGACGAGGGCCCGAACCTCGGTTACAAGCCCCGTACCAAGCAGGCGTATTTCCCCGTTCCGCCGATGGATCACTACCAAGATCTTCGCGGTGACATGTCAGTCGAGCTCCACAAGGTGGGCATCGAGACCGAACTTCATCACCATGAGGTCGCCTCGGGCGGTCAGGGTGAAATTGGCATCAAGTTCAACACCCTGCTGAAGATGGCTGATCAGCTCATGACCTTCAAGTACGTGCTGAAGAACGTCGCATGGCAGAACGGCAAGTCGCTGACCTTCATGCCGAAGCCGATCTTCGAGGACAACGGCTCGGGCATGCACACCCACCAGTCGCTCTGGAACAACGGTGAGCCACTGTTCTACGACGCCAACGGCTACGGCGGTCTTTCCGATATCGCCCGCTGGTACATCGGTGGTCTTCTCCACCATGCACACGCGGTCATCGCCTTTACCAACCCGACCACCAACAGCTTCAAGCGTCTGGTGCCGGGTTATGAGGCACCGGTGAACCTCGTCTACAGCCAGCGCAACCGTTCGGCTTCCTGCCGCATCCCGCTGGCCTCGCAGAGCCCGAAGGCCAAGCGCATTGAGTTCCGCTGCCCCGACTCGACCTCGAACCCGTACCTGGCGTTCGCCGCCATGATGATGGCTGGTCTCGACGGCATCAAGAACAAGATCGAGCCGCCGGCCCCGGTCGACGTTGATCTGTTCGAACTCTCCGATGAAGAGCGCGCCGGTATCCCGCAGGTTCCCGCCACGCTCGAAGCCGCTCTCGATGCACTCGAGGCCGACAACGAGTTCCTCAAGGCCGGCGGCGTGTTCACCGACGATCTCATCGAGACGTGGGTTGCCTACAAGCGCAAGAGCGAGGTCGACGCGATTCGTCTGCGTCCGCACCCCTACGAATTCAACATGTACTACGACTGCTGATCGACCGATCATCAGAAGTTCGGTGCGAAGGCCGACCCTGTGGGGTCGGCCTTCGTCGTTCACGCTCTGAACCCAGATCGACCTGGTCTCGCACCTCGCCCGATGAGAACTGCACGGACCGCGTAGTCTCGTCAGCGGTGGACTACGGAATTGGTCGCAGAAGCGACACAGGGCGGAATCGTCTTGTCGCGGCAAAGGGCTGCGTGATCGGCGCGGTTGTTGCCGCGCTCGCGTTGCTCACGGTGGCCTGTGGAAGTTCGGCCTCCACATCCGGTTCGACCTCAACGACAATCCGAGCCACCACGTCCACGATGGGGCTTGGCCTGTTCCCCACCTCCTCCGTCGCCCCACCGGCCCCAGCAGATCGCTCTGCGCCGACAGCGCATGCCGAACTCGGCGCGCTGCAAATTGATGATCATTCGCAGCCTGGTTCGCAGTACCTCCGCGATGATTGGCCCCACTGGGCTGATGTTGACGGCAACGGGTGCGATGCCCGACAGGACGCGCTCATCGCGTGGTCGGTTGTGGCGGCCACGGTTAATCGGGCCGGAACCTGCAAGGTCATCGCTGGCTCGTGGGTGTCGCCCTATGACGGCATCACCACAACGGTTCCCGGCGATTTCGATGTCGACCATCTCGTGCCGCTCGAGAACGCGTTCATCTCTGGCGGTTGGCGTTGGGATGTCACGCGTCGGCGGGCCTTTGCCAACAATCCCGATGAACTCGTCGTTGCATCGGCTACCTCGAACCGAACCAAGGGTTCGGATCCCCCGAACCAGTGGCGACCCCCGAATCACGACTCCTGGTGTGCGTATGCCACCGGTTGGATTGATGTGAAGGTCGCGTGGGGTCTCACCGCCACCACCGAAGAGCGTGATGCTCTCGGTCAGATGCTCGATACCTGCGGTGCCGAGGGTCCGCTCTGGCCGGGCATCGGCACAACTGTGATCGGCGGCGGTACGCCAAGCGGTTCGGCGGATGCTCCGGCACCTGCGCCACCAGATCCCGGATCATGGGGTGGAGACAACGTGTACTACGCCAACTGCACCGCAGCTCGGGCGGCTGGGGCGGCACCGGTGTACCGCGGCCAGCCCGGTTACCGCGCTTCACTCGACCGCGATGGCGATGGTGTGGCCTGCGAGTAACTCCGATGTGAACAGTTGCGCACCGATGTCTCATTCAGGTCAGTCTGAGGTGATCACGGTGATCGATCACCGTCCCGAGGCGCATGGTCTGAGGCGCATGGTCTGAGGCGGCGACGTCGTAGTGTTCGACCGTGGCAGTGATCCGACTGGGCCTCGCCCAGATCAATCCCATTGTGGGTGACCTCGACGGCAACGTGGAGTTGATCCGCGCCGTCATCGCGGAGGCCGAGGCGGGCGGATGCGATCTGGTAGCGCTGCCCGAATTGGCGCTCACTGGGTACCCGCCCGAGGACCTGTTGCTGCGGCCCAGCTTCATTACCGATACCCGGGCCGCACTTGATCGAGTTATCGCAGCTTCCAAACGAGCGGTCGTCATTGTCGGTTTCCCGGAGGCCAGCGGTGCTGGCGCACATGCGTCCACTCGTCATGGCGAGGCCGAGAGTGGAGACCCTCACAGTTCTATCCCCACGCTGCATAACAGCGCAGCGGTGTGTGTTGACGGTCGGCTCGTCGGCACCTATCGCAAACGCTCTCTGCCGAATTATTCAGTCTTCGATGAGCAGCGCTATTTCGTGGCCGGAGATGAACCGCTCAGGTTGTTCTCGATCGCGGGCATCGATGTTGGGGTGTCCATCTGTGAGGACGCCTGGTCGGCTGATGGCCCGATGGCTGCGCTTGGACGCGGCGGCGCATCGCTCATTGTCAATATCAACGCCTCGCCGTATAACGCCGGCAAGGCGGTGGCCCGCGAGGTCGTGCTCGCTCATCGAGCTCTTGAGGCCGATGCATCGATCGCGTATGTCAATCAGGTTGGTGGCCAGGACGAACTCATTTTCGATGGAGATTCGATGGTCGTCGACTCCTCAGGCACGGTTGTGGCCCGGGCTCCCCAGTTCCTTTCCGGACTTCACATCGTTGATCTCACCATTGCCGAGGGCAGTCGACCAGTCTCCTTGCCGGTTCTCGCTTGCAGCTCGGCTGCCAGCCATGCCCGACCCGAAGTTCCTGCGATGAACATCGCACCCCGGCTCTCGCATGAGGCAGAGGTCTGGGAGGCGCTGGTGCTGGGCACCCGCGACTTCGTGCGCAAGAACGGCTTCACCGATGTCGTCATCGGATTGTCGGGCGGTATTGATTCAGCGCTCGTTGCCGCAGTGGCCGCCGAGGCACTCGGCGCCGAGCATGTCCATGGTGTGCTCATGCCATCGCGATACTCGAGCGACCATTCGATCTCTGATGCGGTGTCGCTTGCCGACAACCTGGGCATCGAGCATCGAAGCATTGCGATTGAACCCGCGCATGTTGCGCTCATGGACATGCTGGAACCGTCCTATGCCGGGCATGACGTTGGTCTTGCTGAGGAGAATCTGCAGAGCCGCGTCAGAGCCGTCATCCTCATGGGTCTGTCGAATGCCTTTGGATGGATGCTTCTCAATACCGGCAATAAGAGCGAATCCTCGGTTGGGTACTCCACGCTCTATGGGGATAGCGCAGGTGGTTATGCGGTCATCAAGGATGTCTCCAAGCTGCTCGTCTACCGCCTCTGTCGCTTTCGCAATGACATCGCCGGCCGAGAGATCATCCCCGAGTCGGTACTTACCAAACCGCCATCGGCTGAACTTCGACCCGACCAACGCGACGATCAGAGTCTTCCTCCCTACGAGGAACTCGATCCGATCCTCGCGCTCTACGTCGAAGGCGATCTGTCAGCTGAGCAGATCATCGCTCAGGGACATGACGCGGAGGTCGTGCACCGCATCGTTCGACTCGTCGATCTCGCTGAGTACAAGCGTCGACAGTCGCCACCTGGACCCCGAGTCACATCGAAGGGTTTTGGCAAGGATCGACGTCTGCCGATCGTCAACCGCTCTCGCCGCTGAAACGGACGCGATGAGCCAATCACCACGGCCTAGCCTGCACTCATGACCACGATGTTGTCCGCTCCGCAATCCGCGCAGGCGATCGGTCTGTGCTGCTGGTTCGAGCAGCAGGTGTTCGCGCTGCTCGGTTCTTGGATCACTGAAATCGGTGAGTCAGGTCCCAAGCTCGCAATGCTCGAACTCTCTGATCATGCGGCATGGAGGGCGCAGCGCTGGTACGAGCTGTTGCCGACCGCGCCGCCAGGAGCTGATGCGCATCTTGGCGGCACCGAGGCGCTTGAGGCGCTGGTTCTCAGCGCGCACAGTGTCGACGGCGCCGCGAACACCATCGAGAAGTTCGTGGTGGCCGAAACCTTGCTTGGTCTGCTTGCCCAGTCGGTGGCCGAGCTTTCCGAACGCACGACGGAGATCGCCGGGGCCGCTGTTCGCCGCATCGCAGGCATTGTCGCTACCGATCTCGACATCGATCTGGCCAGTTGCCGCTTGGTTCTGAGCGCTTCTGAGACAAGGCCCAACCCTGAACTCCTCGCCGGGTTCGACCAGCTTCGGGGCCCCTTCGAGGCCACTTCCACCTTGGAATTCCTTGACTGAACCTGACTGAACCCCACAGATTCCGGCCCGCTGTGCATAACGGTCGTACCGGACCGGTATCGTGTCAGAACCCCGGTGACACTCGTGGCCGGGCAGTCAATTCGGTGCACTCATTTTGGTGCAGTCGAATCTGGGCAGTGAATGCTGCGCAGTTGATCAGTTGAGGTGAAGTTGTGGCCAAGGAGCGCGTGGAACGGGACGAAGAGGATCTCGTCCGTCTATACCTCACCGACATCGGGCAGTACCCGTTGCTCACAAAGGACGACGAAGTTCGTCTTGCGCAGGCCATCGAGGGCGGTGTCGCCGCTCGTGCCGAGGTCGACGCTGGTGGAACCATCACCCCAGCGCGCAAGCGCGAACTGAAGCGAGCCATCAAGGTCGGCGATGATGCCGAGCGCACCTTCGTGCAGTCCAACCTGCGTCTTGTGGTCTCCATCGCCAAGAAGTACCAAGCCTCGGGTCTTCCCCTGCTTGATCTCATTCAAGAGGGAAACCTCGGCCTCATGCACGCCGTCGAGAAGTTCGACTGGCGCAAGGGCTTCAAGTTCTCCACATACGCCACCTGGTGGATTCGTCAGGCCATCACCCGCGGTATTGCAAACACCGGTCGCACCATTCGTCTTCCTGTCCACGCCGGCGACACACTCGCCCGTCTTCAGAAGGCCCGCGCCCGTCTTGAGCTCAAGTTCGGTCGTCCCGCCACGCTCGCGGAACTCTCGGCCGAGGTCGAGATGCCCGAGGACAAGGTCACCGAGGCGCTTCGCTTCGCTGCCGAGCCTCTTTCGCTCTCTGAGCCGCTTCGCGAGGACGGCGACGCCGAGCTTGGCGATGTCGTTGAGGATCGGTCGGCCGAGTCACCCTTCGAGGTTGCTGCAACTGCACTGCTTCCCGAGGAAATCATCCGATTGCTTTCCCCGCTTGACGAGCGTGAACGCGAGATCCTCAAGCTTCGTTTCGGTCTCGACCGCGGCGAGCCTCGCACGCTTGAAGAGGTCGGCGAGCATTTCAACCTCACCCGCGAACGAATCCGTCAGATCGAAGCTCGGGCAATGTCGAAGTTGCGCCACCCGTCTTCGGACACCGGCGCCCGCGATCTTCTCGCGGTCTGATCACTGCAGCGCCACGTCGGTTCGTCTCGTATGACTGACGACAGCACTGCGCCGGGTACTTCACATCATCAACCTCGCCTGATCCCGCTGTGGGTCGCCGGTGTTGGCGTCTTTGTCGCGGTCATTGCGCTTCTGGTTGTGCTGGTGATTGCCAAGTCGGTGTTCAGTCAGAGTTCCACCTCGGCCCAGAAGGCTGAGAAAGAAGTGGTTGATCAGACAGGGATCGCCACCAGCACCGACAATGCTGATCATCCCCCGCAACGTGACATCCGTATTGGCACCTGTGAATCCGATGGACAGGCCGGGGTGCGAGCTGCGGGCACAATCACGAATTGGACCGACGCACCGAGTGATTACCGGGTGATCGTCTCGTTCCGCAACGACGCCGACGGTACCGAGTTCGCCGCGACATCGCTGACGCTCGATGATGTCACTGCACATCGGACCAGTAACTGGTCGACCTCGGTGCCATCACGACCCGATGTGGTGTTCACCTGCCGCATTGTGAGCATCGATCGATGGGATGCCGGAACCCGGCCTTCGAACTGATCGGAGCGCTCAGGGCCTCCCACATGTGAGGTCTTGATTGACCCGGCAATGGAACCGGCCAATGAGCAGCCCTACACTCGCTGGCATGAAGAAGATTCTTGTGCTTGTCGTTGTTGCCGCTCTCGCCGCCTTTGCGGTCAAGAAACTCCAGGACGCCTGATCCTGCGGTGATCGCTCGTCCGTCGGTGGAGGAGCGATGCCAGGACTGCAACTGAACCGATGGCGAGAACGACGCCGATGGCGGACACGATGCGCGCGCCTTTCGTGGTCGGTAGAGCTACGCGCTCACGAAGCGGAACGCGATTCACGAACTCGACGATGGGCCAACCCTCGGCGTTGGCGACACGAGTGAGCTCGCGGTCGGGGTTCACGGCAATCGGATGACCGACGGCGCGCAGCATCGGGAGGTCGGTGGCTGAATCGGAGTAGGCGAAACTTTCGGCGAGATCTATGTGTTCACGCTCGGAGAGTTCAGCGATTGCGTCCACTTTGTGTTCGCCGTAGCAGTAGAACGCAACGTCTCCGGTGTAGCGACCATTGGTGTCGAGGAGGGCTCGGCTGGCAATGATGCCGTCCAGACCGAGATGTTGGGCAAGCGGCGCCACGATCTCCTCAGGTGAGGCGGAGACGAGGTAGACGAGTCGCCCAGCGGCTCGGTGTGCTTCGATGAGGACGATGGCCTCGTCGTACACAATTGGATCGATGACATCAGTGAGGGTTCGCTGGACGATCGCGGTCACGGTGTTGTGATCCCACCCTCGGGTGATCTGCAGGGTGGACTCCCGGAATTTCCGCATTCGTTCTTCATCGGCACCGAATGTGCGGAACAGCAGTCCGTTCCAGAGCGTGCGGGCGAGCACCCGACGGTTGACCATGCCGGCTCGTCGGAAGGGTCCGCCGAACGCCACAAGCGCACCATGCGCGATCACGGTCTTGTCGAGGTCAAAGAAGGCGGCCGCCGTCACGTCTCCGAGCATACGAGTGTGGTGAGGATGGGCCACTGCACCCATTGCGGGTGATCGGGGTCGTCTCTATCGTGAACGAGCCTTCCCCAACTGATGAGTGCACGCTCCGAGATGCCTGTGGAGCGTGCCGAGCAGGGATGCCGCGTCCACGGCTCCCGAGCGGAGGAGTGCACTATGACGACGGTTTCATGCTGGTCCGCAAAGGGCGGATCGGGAACCACGGTGGTTGCAGTCGCTATCGCCACACTGCGCGGACGTGAGTCCGAACATGGGGCGTTACTCGTTGACTTGGCGGGCGATTGTCCGAGCGCCATGGGTCTTCCAGAACCCAATGGCCCTGGGATCTCGGAGTGGTTGGCCGCTGGCGACCAGGTGCCCGCCGATGCTTTAGGACGCATCGAGCAGCAGGTGTCCGAACAGGTGGCGCTGCTCACATCGGGTCGCGGTGCCATCGAAGGCATCGACCGCGCACGAGAGCTTCTGGATGCACTTGGGTCCGAACCTCGAGATGTCGTCATCGATCTCGGTCGTCTCGCAAGCGCCACCGGAGTGGTCTCCGAGGTGGCCGCAGTGCTTGCTGCGGGATGCGATCAGTCGCTGCTTGTCACCCGCCCTTGTTTCCTGTCATTACGACGGGCACTGGCATCGCCGGTGCGTCCAACTGGCATCGTGCTGGTCACCGAGGAGGGTCGAGCACTCGGCCGTCGGGAGGTCGAGGACATCGTCGGTGTCCCTGTGGTGGCTGAGGTACCCATCGATGCCTCGGTGGCGCGGGCAGTCGATGCCGGAACTCTCGCCATGCGGATGCCCCGAGGTTTCGAGCGCTGGTTGCGTCATGCGGCCTGAGCCAATCGGTCGACGTGGGCAGGCCGACGCCCTTGTTGCCCGACTCCATCAGCAACTTGTGGCCGACACTTCGGAGACCGGGGACCCTGCCACCATCCATGAACTCACCCGAGCACTCGATCCGCTTCTGCCGGAGTCGAGCGTGGCTGAAGTCGTCGGTCAGGTCACTGCCCGCGTGAGTGGTCTGGGTGCGCTCGAGCCCTTCTTGGCCGAACCCGCTGTCAGCGAGGTCATGGTCAACGGCAGTGGTGATGTCTGGATTGAACGCGATGGCCGTCTCGAACGCACCGATGTCGTCATTGATGAGCCAACCCTGCTGCTGATCATCGAACGCATCGTGGGCCCACTGGGCCTCTCGGTTGATCGGACGTCACCCATTGTCGATGCGCGCCTACCTGATGGCTCACGAGTCAACGCTGTGGTGCGACCATTGGCGGTGGATGGTCCCTGTCTCACCATTCGACGTTTCGGTGCACGCCAGATCGATCTCGCCACCGTGTCGAGCCCCGGCACTGCGGCCATGCTGCGCTGGGCCGTGCGCAGCCGTCTCAATCTGATCGTGTGTGGTGGCGCAGGTGCGGGAAAGACCACATTGCTCAATGCGCTTGCTACTGAGATCGCTGCTGATGAGCGCGTCATCACCGTGGAAGATGCTGCCGAGCTTCGCCTGCCGGGAAGGCACGTCGTCAGACTCGAAGCCCGTCCTGCGGGTAGTGAAGGGGTGGGAGCTCATCGTGTCCGCGACTTAGTTCGGAACGCGTTGCGTATGCGACCTGATCGCATTGTGGTGGGCGAGGTTCGTTCGGGCGAGGCCATTGACATGCTGCAGGCAATGAACACAGGGCATGAGGGTTCATTGTCCACATGTCATGCCAATGGTCCCGCTGATGCGATGCGTCGATTGGAGACCCTCGTGCTCATGGGCGACGTGGCTCTTCCACTCCCAGCGATCCGCGAGCAACTGCGTTCGGCGATTGATCTCGTGGTGTGCATCGCCCGCCGCCCGGATGGCTCTCGCCGGGTCATGTCGGTCGGTGAGGTGTGCGAGACGCCGGGCACCGATGGGGAAGTTGGTGTCAGGGTGCTCACCGACGAAGCGGGATCGATGCGTTGGCTCCCTCGACGACGACCGCGTGCAGCCTTTGCTCCCGAGCCCTCATCGGCGTGGATTGAATCGGTGGAATCGCCATGATCGCCATCGTGAGTGTCGGGCTTTGCGCCGCAGTAGCAGTGGGCTGTTCGGCCCATGCGCTCGTCCTTCTCGATCAGGCTCGTGCTGTTTCGAGCGCGAAGGATCGTCTGCAGTTCGAACGCCACAGCTCCTTGGTCACCTGGCTGCGAAACCGATTTGATCTGCTGCAGAACAGGTTCGGTTTATGTATCAGTCGGGTCACTGGTTCGGATCGTCGTCGGATTGATCGCCGCATGCTGGTACTGCTGGAATCAATCACCCGTCGTTTGCGCAGCGGTTCGTCGCTACGCACCGCAGTCATTGCTGCATCGGCTGATTCACCCGAGCCCGTCGATCACTTCTTTGCCGCGTCGCTCACCGACGGAACGCCATTTGCTGATGCGCTCGACACGTGGATGACCAACGCAGCGCCGTCACGGGTGCTGGCCGGGACAGCCCTACGGCTGGCTGCGGATGCTGGTGGCGCGGTGGCCACGGTTCTTGACGGCGTTGCCGAAAGTCTCCGCGATCGCGTGCATCTTGAACGGGAAGTCGCGGCGCTCGCCTCCCAAGCCAGAGCGTCGGCAATGGTGCTCCTTCTCGCTCCGATTGGCTTTGCCATGCTGATGGCCGGTGTCGATGCGCGTATTGCCCGGTTTCAGTTCGGTTTACCCATCGGCTGGTTGTGCTGTGCCATTGGCATCACCCTCGATGGTCTCGGAGCTTTTTGGATGTCGCGCATGATCGGTCGGGTCCGATGACTGGTGTGGTCGTTGTACTCATCGCTGTTGTTGTCGTACGGGTGATGCGCTCCCGTCGGGCTCGAGTTCGTGCCCAACGCAACGCTGAGGCCATCGATCAGTGTCTGCCCGATGCCATTGATCTGTTGCGACTCGCTGCGCATGCCGGCATCTCGGTCCACCAGCTCATTCCCACGGTGCTGACGCGTTTTGCCGGGCCTATCCAGGCAGCGTTTGCCGAGGTGCAGCGCCGAGTCGAACGCGGTGTGCGTCTGGGCGAAGCCCTCGATGCACTCGAGACACTCGGGGAGAACGCGGAGGCTCTATGCGCCGTGCTGCGGTCGACGGCCTTTGATGGCACGTCGCTGGCTCCAGCGCTCGAACGAGTTGCCAATGACGCCCGATTGGCCCGCCGCCGACGCGCCGAACAGATGGCCCGACGACTGCCGGTGCAGCTGCTGTTCCCGCTCGTGTTCTGTGTGTTGCCGGCGTTTGCATTACTCGCAGTTGTGCCGCTTCTCGCTGGATCGCTCGGTGCATTGGCACTGTGATCAACGGCGACAACGCGCCTTCCTCCTTCATTTCAATCACAACGGAGATGTGTATGAACGACTTGATGATCCGGATGTTCCTCGCCGTACATGCCCGCACCGCCGCACTCAAGCGTGACGATCGGGGGCAGACCACTGCTGAATATGCCCTCGTGATGCTCGGTGCTGCGGGGGTTGCCATGTTGCTTCTTGGTTGGGCAACGAAGTCGGGTGCCATCGGCAAACTGTTTGATGTTGTGCTGAACGGGATCGTCGGACACGTCAAGTGAGACGGTCACGCGACCACGGGCAGTCCACGGTCGAGTTGGCCCTGGCACTTCCCGTGGTCGTGGTGTTGTTGCTGTTTGTGGTGCAGGTGGCTCTGGTGGTTCGTGATCACGTGCTCGTGGTGCATGCGGCTCGCGAAGCGGTTCGGGCCGGGGTCGTCGCGTCATTATCCGCACGTGCTGAAGCCGAACAACGCGGTGCTGTCTCGGCTGGGCCGCTCGATCCGAAACGGGTTCGAGTCACTGACGAGGTGCTCGAAGGCGGCGACCGTCTGCGTGTGCGTCTCGACTACGTGAGCCGTACCGATCTGCCACTCATCGGGGTCCTGATTCCTGACGTTGATCTCTCGGGAGATGCCACAATGCGGTTGGAAGCTACTCGAGAACTGCCCTGAGATTGGCCCTGAGAGTGGCCCTGAGAGTGGTGACGAAAACCTCGATGCAGAAGTTGCATCACGAGGTAACGGAAGGCTCCGCCTCGAGCAGTGAATGAAGCAACGCGACTGCGCCGGCCTTGTCCAGTGGGTCGTTGCCGTTGCCGCATTTAGGTGACTGCACACAGGATGGACAGCCATCGGTACAGGTACAACTCTCAATGAGCTCACGTGTTGCGGTGAGGTGTCGTGCACCTGCTTCGAATCCGAGCTCCGCGATTCCGGCGCCACCCGGATAACCGTCGTAGATGATGATGGTGGCGGCGCCGGTGTCGTGGAGATACGCAGTGGAAAGTCCGCCGACATCCCATCGGTCGCAGATGGTGAACAGCGGCATCATGCCGATTGCGGCATGCTCCACAGCATGCAGTGCACCAGGCGAGGTGGTGGGCGTGAGTCCGACCTCTTCGAGGGTGGCGTCATCAATGACATACCAGAACGCGCGGGTGATGAGCTCACTCGGTGGGAGGTCGAGTTCACAGACACCGAGTTGCTCACCGGTGTAGGTATTGAAACGGCGGTAGCCAATGACATGGGAGCGCACGAGGACCGCACCAAGATGGAGCATGGCGGTTCCCACCTGTCGCTGCTGCTCGGTGGAGAGAATCTCGATATCGGTGGTGGCTCGTGGTTGCGTGTACTCACCGCCGTCGGCGGGTTCAACCAGCGCGACACGGTCCTCGAGGTCGAGTGATTCAACCCGCCAGGTATCACCCTGGTGCATGTAAATAGCGCCGGGATGAATGAGTCGAAGTGCGCGCGAACCGTCGACAGTACCGATCAGTGTGCCGTCGGCCTGGGCGATACGGAACTCGTTTCCACCTGTGCCGCGCAGACTGATTCCAGCTGACGGCCGATGTCGGCCCGCCCACACCGCGGCGGGCCCTTTCCGATGCGTGGGTGGTCGGAGTTTCAACAGATCGTCGACCACAAGTGTGCGGATGCCGTCATCGAGTGCATCGCCCCACCAGAGGTCATCAGCGGGGGTCAGAGGCGATTCATAGGCAGCACAGGCGAGATGTGGGAGAAGCACATGGGGATTGTTCGGGTTGATCACCGCGGGTTCGGGTGGGCGATTGAACAGTTCATCGGGATGAGTAATGAACCAATGGTCAAGTTGGTCGTCGCCGGCGACGAGTGCCGCCAGCGTGTGTTGGCTCTGACGACCGGCGCGGCCGGCTTGCTGCCACATGGAAGCGATCGTGCCAGGAAAGCCGTTGAGGATGCAGACATCGAGTCCGCCAACATCGATACCGAGCTCCAGTGCACTCGTAGCTACCACTCCGCGAAGTGAACCGTCGAACAGCGCCTGTTCAATCTCGCGTCGCTCGGCGCGTAGATAGCCACCGCGATACGGACGTACTGAGGCTGATAGCGAGGCGGGAAGTCGGCGGCGCACCTCGGCAGCCACGATCTCGGTGCCCTTCCGACTGCGACAGAACGTGATAGCCCGATGGCCATCGGCGACCAGTGTGCTCATCAGCTCTGCAGCGTCGCGATTCGCCGAAACCGAGGTGGCGTCAGGATCGTCACCGGAGGGGTTCCACAGCATGAAGAGTCGTTCGCCGTGTGGAGAACCGTCCTCGGTGACTTCGACCACTGGCAGCCCGCAGAGTTCGCTCGCCAGTCGACCCGGCTGCCCGATGGTGGCTGAGGTGAAGATGAAGGTGGGATCCGACCCATACTGCGCGCAGAGTCGCCGCAAGCGCCGCAGGATATGTGCGACATGACTTCCGAACACTCCGCGCATGGTGTGGAGCTCATCGACCACCACGTACTCGAGACGGTGAAGGAAGTTGCTCCAGTTGTCGTGAGAAGGAAGCAGCCCAGCGTGCAGCATGTCGGGGTTGGTGAGGATGACATTGGCGTTGCGTCGCACCCAGGTGCGCTCCTCGGTTGAATTGTCGCCGTCGTAGGTGCCAGCCACGAGCCCGGGCAGGTTCAGCGAGGTGATGGACCGCAACTGATCCTGGGCCAGCGCTTTCGTGGGAAACATCATGAGTGCGGTGGCGGGGCGATCAGCGATGACCGCTTCGGCGATGGGGATCTGGAAGCACAACGACTTTCCAGACGCGGTACCCGTGGCCACTGCGACTGAGGTCCCGGCACGGGCGAGATCGACTGCTTCGGCCTGATGTGACCACAGTCGTGGTGTGTTGAACGCAGCAACGACTGCGGGATCGAGCGCCACGGTGGGCTCGCCATAGCGAGCCTCGCGGGCGCCAACGCGCTCAACGTGCACCAAGCGGGGATCGTTGCGTAAAGAGGCGACGATGTCGTCGAGCTCGCGAGGTGGGGGCTCGGATCGACCAGGCATTGGAAATGATCGTACGACCGGGGTGTGTCTGCCACACGACTGGAACGATTGGTGACGGGTACTGTCACGAGATGGATCGGCGACTGCGACTCCGGCTCACATGAGCATCGAGACCGTCATTACCAAGGTCGATCGGGCGATGGTGGTCGGTCTGATCGGGGATCTTGATCTCGCCACCGCCCCCGAGGCTCGTCAGCAACTTCTGCGGGCGGTGCATGAGTCTGCAGATCCGCCGGTTGTGGTTGTTGATCTCCTTGGCGTCGATTTCCTTGATGCTGTTGGTATCGGAGTGCTGCTGGCCGGCGTGGTGGTGTGTCGTTCTCGCGGCGGTGATCTCGCTCTCTGCCGGGCCGAACCACAGGTGCTCGCGTTGCTCGACGTCACCCGAGTGGGGGAAATCCTTCCCTCGTATCCCAGCATCGATGCCGCTCTCGCGGCACTGGCGGCTGGCTGACCATGGCTGATCGTTCAGCAGGTTCGGGTGATCACCCATGGTCGTTCACCTGGCTCGGTACCGATCGTCTGCTGGCCCGTCGGATCGCCCGGCCCGTCGCCAGATTCTTGGAAATTGAGGCGGCGAGTGGTTTATTGCTGCTTGCGGCCACGGTGATCGCGCTCATCTGGGCCAACTCCGGATGGAGTCACTCGTACACGACCATGCTCAACGCACACCTGGTGCTTGATGCGGGACCGATACAGCTGTCACTGACCCTGCTCGAGTTCGTCAATGACGGACTGATGGCGGTGTTCTTCTTTGTTGTCGGTCTTGAGATCAAACGTGAACTGGTCAAAGGCGAGTTGAGTGACCGTCGGGCAGCGGCGCTGCCGATCATCGCCGCTGTTGGTGGCATCTGTGTTCCCGCACTCATCTACCTGAGCATGAACGCCGGCACATCGGCGTCGAACGGTTGGGGAATTCCCATCGCAACGGATATCGCCTTCGCGGTCGGTGTGGTTGCCCTACTCGGATCGCGTGTGCCGGTGGGCCTCAAACTGTTCCTGCTTGCGCTCGCGGTCGTTGACGACCTTGGTGCAATCGCAGTGATCGCGGTGTTCTACAGCGACTCCATCGATGCACTCTGGCTGCTTGGCGCTCTACTCATCTTCGTAGTGATTCTCATCCTGCAGCGCCTGCGGGTTTGGTACATCCCGATCTATGTGGTGCTCGGCACTATCGCTTGGTACTGCATGTTCAAATCAGGCGTGCACGCAACTGTCGCTGGCGTGGTGCTCGGATTCCTGGCGCCAGCCCGACCGCTGCGCGATGACCTCGATGCCAACACCGTTGTGGCCGATGTTCGCCATGAGAGTGAACTCGCGGCAGCTGATGTCCAAGCGGCATCGTTCTTGATCAAGGAGACAGTCTCGGTCGGTGAGCGTCTGCTTGATCGCCTGCATCCGTGGTCGAGCTTCGTGATCATTCCGCTGTTCGCGCTGTGCAATGCGGGTATCCCCCTGACGATGGATGCATTGCAGAACGCCGCGAACTCCTCGGTCACCTGGGGCGTGGGCGTGGGCCTTGTTGTCGGAAAGACCGTCGGAGTGTTTGTTGCGGCATCTCTGGCGATCCGCTTCGGAATCGCCCGTCGACCTCGCGGTGTGTCGTCACTTCATCTGCTCGGAATCTCAATGGCTGCCGGTATTGGATTCACCGTGGCCATTTTCGTCACCGGACTGGCGTTCACTACCGCTGAGCTTGCCGATGATGCCAAGGTCGGGATCCTTGGGGCGTCTCTTGTTGCCGCCCTGCTCGCAGCAGCGGTGCTGCATTTGGCGGCAAAGCGTGCTGGCGCAGACGAGCTGGCCATCGAAGCAGCAGAAAACGCCGAACTTTTTGCACCCACCGACTGAGGTCGAATGAGGTTGTCTGAATGACGTTGTCCGACTGAGGTCGAAACCGGTCAGTCAGCCTGCAGATAGCGCCCAAGCTCGCGACGGGCGAGCTGCATGCGATGCACCTCATCGGGTCCATCGGCAAAGCGCAGGGTGCGCAGACCGGCGTACATACCGGCAAGGGGGAAGTCCTGCGACACGCCGCCGCCGCCGTGAGCCTGGATGGCACGGTCAACCACCCGCAGTGCCATAGCGGGGGCGACGACCTTGATGGCAGAGATCTCGATGCGCGCGCCCTTGTTACCGACGGTGTCCATGAGCCA
>CANFQA010000017.1 GCA_947449015.1 Microthrixaceae bacterium
GGCACTGAGATGTGTATCCCGGGTGACAACACGGAAATGGTTGTTGAGCTCATTCATCCGATCGCGATGGAAGACGGTCTTCGTTTCGCCATCCGTGAGGGTGGTCGTACCGTGGGCGCCGGCCGCGTCACCAAGATCCTCAAGTAAGCAGATCGGCAGACCATGGCAGACAAGCAGAAAATCCGCATCCGCCTGAAGGCGTATGACCATGAGATCGTCGATCAGTCCACGAAGAAGATCGTGGAGACTGTCGTTCGAACCGGTGCCGCTGTTCGCGGACCGGTGCCGCTCCCCACGGAGAAGCACCGTTTCACCGTGATCCGTTCACCGCATAAGGACAAGGACTCCCGCGAGCATTTCGAGATGCGCATCCACAAGCGTCTCCTCGACATCGTGGATCCCACGCCGAAGACTGTCGACTCGCTTCAGCGTCTCGATCTCCCGGCCGGTGTCGACATCGAGATCAAGATCCAGCAGGTCTGATCCAGTTTTCCCCGAAGTCCTGAAATTCGTTCAAAGGCCCCCGGCTCCGGTCGGGGGCCTTTGTCGTTCTCCTTGGCCTCGTTCTCCTTGGCCTCGTTGTCCGTGGCCTCGCTCGCGGTGCTGTGCCGATCGGATTGGCATTTTCGCAGCCTCGAATTCTCGGCAAGAATGCTCCCCTCGCAGCGTCGTCCCACCTCATGGTGACGCGCAGATTTCAAGGGGGAAATCATGGGTCGTTTCGACGGCAAGGTCATTCTGGTCACCGGTTCTTCATCAGGCCTCGGTGCTGCCACGGTCGAGCGTTTCCTCGCCGAGGGCGCCCGCGTCGTGGGTGGCGATCTCCAGCCTCCGGTGGGTGTGGCCGAGCCCACACTGTTCAGCGCACTCGATGTGACCGATGAGGCCGCCGTGGCTGCATGGGTTGCCGCCGGCGCCAAGCTTTCGGGCCGCATCGATGCGGTCTGCACCTTCGCCGGGGTGCCCGGTGGTGGCCCCGTGCATTTGGTCGATGTCTCGAGCTGGGATCAAGTCATCGGCGTGAACCTCACCGGCACGTTCTTCACCTGCAAGCACGTCATCACCCAGATGCTCACCCAGGACCGGGTGGACGATGAGCGCGGCTCGGTCATCACTGTGGCCAGTGTGGAAGGCATCGAGGGCACCGCTGGTGGCAGCTCGTACAACGCCTCCAAGGGAGGCGTGAACATTCTCACGAAGAACATGGCCATCGATTACGGCCGCCAAGGCATCCGGGTGAACTCCATCTGCCCGGGTTTCATTGACACCCCGATGCTTCGCACCCTTGGCGACCCCGAATTTGACGAAATGCTGGGGGAGATCAAGGAGGAGCACAAGTTGCGCCGCCTGGGTCGTCCCGAGGAGATTGCCTCGGTTGCGGCGTTTTTGGCCTCCACTGACGCCTCATTCGTCTCCGGGCAGACCATCGCCGTTGATGGGGGCTACACCGCCGGTCGTGACCACGGGGTCACCAAGCGAATGGGCTTGTAGAAGAAGCCCGGCCGGGGGGCGCCAGTGGCCTGAAGGCGATTTGGAGCCGACCAACCCCTCTCGCTAAGGTCTGACCCCTGTGCGTGACGGCCTTTCTTCGGAATAGCTCACGGACGCACCTCTTCGTCGATCGAACCGACGTCTGCGACGGTCCACTCCGGTGGATACCCCGCAGCACAACCGAATGGCGCTCGGCCGGGTTTACCCGTGCCGAGCGTTCACGTGAAGGGCCCGCTTTTTCAGGGGCGAGACGACGCAAATCCACAACAGAAAGATCGTTGCCATCATGGCGAACAAAGCGATTGTCGGCGAAAAAGTCGGCATGACACAGGTCTGGGACGACCAAAATCGAGTCGTTCCCGTCACCGTCCTGCGAGTTGATCCCCTGCGTATCGTGCAGGTGAAGACCCGTGAGCACGATGGCTATGACGCACTTCAGGTCACCTTCGGTGAGAAGGATGCCCGCAAGCTCAATAGTCCCGATCGTGGACACTTCGAGAAGGCCGGCGTTCGCTCCGGTGTTCGCGTGCTCGAGCTGCGGCTCGATGACGTGAGCGGCTTCGAGGTCGGCCAGGAGATCACCGTCGACACCCTCGCTGAGGGCGAACTCGTCGACGTGACTGCCATCTCCAAGGGCAAGGGCTTCGCTGGAACCATGAAGCGTCACAACTTCGGTGGTCAGCGAGCCTCCCACGGTGCCCATCGTGTGCACCGTGCCCCGGGCTCCATCGGCGCCTGCGCCACGCCCGGTCGTGTGTTCAAGGGCAAGAAGATGGCTGGCCGCATGGGTTCGGACAAGGTCACCACGCTGAACCTCAAGGTCGTGGCCACCGACGCCGAGAAGAACCTCATCCTCATCCGCGGCGCCATCCCCGGCCCGAAGGGTGGCGTTGTCGTCATCCGCAACGCCGTCAAGGCCGGAACCAAGGCAGGTGCATGATGACCACAATCACCATGAAGACCCCCGCCGGTGCCGATGCCGGATCGCTTGACCTCGACGCCAACACCTTTGGCATTGAGCCAAACGTGCCGGTGATGCATCAGGTCGTGACCGCACAGCTCGCCGCCCGTCGCGCCGGCACCCAGAGCACCAAGACCCGCGCTGAGGTTTCCGGCGGCGGCAAGAAGCCCTGGAAGCAAAAGGGAACCGGCCGTGCCCGTCAGGGTTCGACCCGCTCACCGAACTGGGTGGGAGGCGGTATCGCCCTCGGCCCGAAGCCTCGCAGCTACGCCCAGAAGACCCCCAAGAAGATGATCAAGCTCGCCCTGCGCTCGGCGCTGAGCGATCGTGCATCCGAGGGTCATGTCATCGTCGTTGAGGACTGGAACTTCGATGTTCCTTCCACCAAGGGTGCAATTGCCGCTCTGAAGGCGCTCGGTGTCGACGGTCGTGCACTCATTGTGCTCACCCGTGACGATGTCGAAGCCTGGAAGAGCTTCCGCAACATCCCGTCGGTGCACGTGCTCGAAGCCGCTGAGCTCAACACCTACGACATTCTCGTGAGCGACTACGTCGTCTTCACCAAGAACACTGTTCCGAAGGCCGAGGCAGCACAGTGAAGAACCCCCGCGACATCATCATCCGTCCCGTGGTGAGCGAGAAGAGCTACGGCCTTCTTGATGCGAACGTTTACACGTTCGTTGTGCACCCCGATGCCTCCAAGCCTGAGATCCATGACGCCATTGAGTCAATCTTCGACGTCAAGGTCCTCAAGGTGAATACCCTCAATCGCAACGGCAAGCGCAAGCGCAACCGTCGCACTGGCACCTTCGGCTCGCGTCCCGACTCGAAGCGTGCATTCGTCACCCTCGCCGCCGGCGACCGCATCGAACTGTTCGAGGCATAGAACCATGGCACTTCGTAAACGCAAGCCCACAAGCGCCGGTCGTCGGTTCCAGACCGTCTCCGACTTCGCTGAGATCACCAAGAGCACCCCTGAGCGCACGCTCGTCGTGCCCAAGCCCAAGACTGGTGGCCGTAACTCCTACGGTCGCAAGACGGCTCGTCACAAGGGTGGCGGCCACAAGCAGCGCTATCGCCTGGTCGATTTCCGTCGCGTCAAGGACGGCGTGCCCGCCACCGTCGCGGCCATCGAGTACGACCCGAACCGCACCTGCCGTATCGCGCTGCTCCACTACCACGATGGCGAGAAGAGCTACATCCTCGCCCCGAAGGGTGTTGGCGTTGGCGACATCCTGCAGAGCGGTCAGGGCTCGGACATCCGTCCGGGTAACGCCCTTCCGCTTCGTTACATCCCGGTCGGTACCGTCGTGCACAACGTCGAGCTGAAGCCCGGCGGTGGCGGCAAGATGGCCCGCAGTGCCGGTATGAGCATCCAGCTCGTGGCCAAGGAAGGCGATTTCGCCACCTTGCGTCTGCCCTCCACCGAAATGCGTCGCGTGCCGATCGACTGCCGCGGCACCGTCGGCGAAGTTGGTAACTCCGAGCACGAACTCATCAAGATCGGTAAGGCCGGTCGTAACCGCTGGAAGGGCGTTCGCCCCCAGACCCGCGGTGTGGCCATGAACCCCGTCGACCACCCCCACGGTGGTGGCGAGGGCAAGACCTCCGGTGGTCGCCATCCGGTGTCGCCATGGGGCAAGCCCGAAGGCCGCACCCGCGACAAGAACAAGCCCAGTCAGAAGCTCATCGTCCGTCGTCGCCGCACCCGCGGCTCACGGCGCTAGGAGACGTCACCGATGCCTCGCAGCCTCAAAAAAGGTCCGTTTGTCGACGACCACCTTCTCAAGAAGGTCGACGTCCTCAACGAGAACAACGAGAAGAAGGTCATCAAGACCTGGTCACGTCGTTCCACGATCATCCCCGAGATGGTCGGACACACCATCGCCGTCCACGACGGTCGCAAGCATGTCCCGGTCTATGTGACCGAGTCCATGGTCGGCCACAAGCTCGGAGAGTTCGCCCCCACACGAACCTTCAAGTTCCATGCCGGTCAAGAGAAGAAGGGACGTCGCTGATGGCGTTCGGAGCGAAGACCAATGAGCGCCCCGGTGTGCGCTGCGAGGTCAAGTACGTCCGTTCCTCGGCGTACAAGGCCCGTGAGATCCTTGATCTCATCCGCGGTTTGCCAGTGGCCCGTGCACTCGAGATCCTCGAGTTCGCCGAGCGAGATATCGCCCGCACCATTCTCAAGGCGCTCGAATCGGCAATCGCCAATGCCGAGCACAACAACTCGATCCCGGCCGATGAGCTGTACGTCTCGGCTTGCTTCGCCGACGAGGGCCCGACCCTCAAGCGCTTCCGTCCCCGTGCCCGGGGCAGCGCCGCTCGCATCCGCAAGCGGACCTGTCACATCACGGTGATTGTCAGCCGCTATTCGGCAGACGAACTCGCCAAGCTTCGTGAGCGCGAGGCCGCAAGTGGCCGCGTAAGTGGTGGCCGTGCCGCCGCCGAGGCTCGCCGCGAGCGCGTGGCCCGCAGTCGTTCGGAGAAGGCCGAGAAGGCTGCCGAGCATGATCACGACCACGATCACGATCATGACCATGACCATGACCACGGTGCAGCCGAGGCTGAGGTCATCGAAACCGAAGCTGTTGAAGCTGACGTGACTGAGTCCGAAGCAGCAACCGGCGATGCCGACGCCGCAACCGACGCGATTGATGCGGCCGACGATGCCGACGGGAAGGACAACTGATGGGCCAGAAGGTCAACCCCTACGGGTTCCGCCTCGGCGTGACCACCGATTGGAAGTCGCGCTGGTTCGCCGAACGTGGCGAGTACGCCACCAACGTGATCCAGGACTGGCAGATCCGCGACTACATCATGACGCAGCTGCCCCATGCGGCCATCAGCCGTGTTGAGGTCGAGCGCACCCGCGATCGTCTTCGCATCGACGTGCATACCGCCCGTCCCGGCATCGTCATTGGTCGCCGTGGCGCCGAGGCCGATCGTCTCCGCAACGGACTCACCAAGATCAGCGGCAACAACAAGGTGCAGCTGAACATCCAAGAGATCAAGCAGCCCGAGCTGGACGCTGCGCTCATTGCTCAAGGTGTTGCCGATCAGCTTGCTGGTCGTGTGGCATTCCGTCGTGCCATGAAGCGTGCAGTTCAGAACGCTCAGAAGGCCGGCGCTCTCGGCATCCGGGTGCAGTGCTCAGGTCGCCTCGGCGGCGCTGAGATGTCCCGTACCGAGTGGTACCGCGAGGGTCGTGTGCCGTTGCACACCCTTCGTGCCGACATTGACTACGGCTTCCGTGAAGCCAAGACCACCTACGGCCGCATTGGCGTGAAGGTGTGGCTCTACAAGGGCGACATCCTTCCCTACAAGAGCGTCGCTGAGGACAAGATCGTCCGCGAGGCCGCTATGGCCGTGGGCGAGACCTCCGGCGATCCGGCGCCCCGCAAGGTCGTCTCTTCGGCCGCTGGCCGTCGTCGCTCCGATTCGGTTGACGTCACTGGCGTCACCGATCAGGAAGAGGACAACACTCCGCTGCTCAAGGAAGCTGATCCCGAGCTCGAACGACTTCTCGCCGAAGAGGAAGAGATCGAGCGCTCGACTCGTCAGCACACCGAGACGCCGCACTTCCGTCCCGGGGATGGTGACTGATCATGTTGATGCCCAAGAAGGTTAAGCATCGCAAGCAGCAGCGCGGTCGCATGAAGGGTGGCTCCAAGGGAGGCACTGAGGTCACCTTCGGTGATTTCGGTATCCAGGCTCTTGAGCCCGGTTGGATCACTGCCCGTCAGATCGAAGCAGCTCGTATCGCCATGACCCGCCACATCAAGCGCGGTGGCAAGGTCTGGATCAACGTGTTCCCGGACAAGCCAGTTACGCAGAAGCCGGCCGAAACCCGCATGGGTTCCGGTAAGGGCAACCCTGAGCGTTGGGTCGCCGTGGTTAAGCCTGGCCGCATCATGTTCGAGCTCTCGTACAACGATGCCACGGTCGCTCGTGAGGCAATCGATCGTGCCATCCAGAAACTGCCGATTAAGGCTCGTTTCGTCGCTCGTGAGGAGGGCTTCTAATGGCGAAGACCAAGGATTCGCTCCACGACATCGGCGACGCCGAACTGCTGACGCAGCTCGCATCGGCCAAGGAGGAGGCGTTCAACCTGCGCTTCCAGCATGTGACCGGTTCGCTTGAGAACACCGCCCGTTTGGGTGCTGTTCGCAAGCAGGTCGCCCGGATCAACACCGAGCTGCGTGAGCGTGAGATCGCCGCAGCCGAAGCACTCTCGTCCCAAGAGGAGAACTGATGGCTGAAGAAACCACAGCCACCGGGGAAGCCCGACCGAACCCGCGCAAGGTGCGTGAGGGCACGGTCGTGTCGAACAGCATGGACAAGACCGCAGTTGTTGCGGTTGTCGATCGTGTGCGTCACCCCCGGTACAACAAGACCGTCCAGCGCACGAGCAAGCTGTATGTCCACGATGAGGCCAATGACCTCAACGTCGGGGACAAGGTTCGCGTCCAGGAGACCCGACCGCTGTCCAAGCTCAAGCGCTGGCGCATCGTTGATGTTCTGGAGCGTGCACGATGATCCAGCAGGAATCTCGCCTCCGAGTCGCTGACAACAGCGGCGCCAAGGAAGTTCTTTGCATCAAGGTGCTCGGCGGTACTCGCCGTCGCTATGCCTCGATCGGAGACATCTTCGTGGCCACCGTCAAGGACGCCATCCCCGGCGCTGCGGTCAAGAAGGGTGACGTCGTCAAGTGCGTCGTCGTCCGGGTGAAGAAGGAGAAGCGTCGTCCCGACGGTTCGTACATCCGTTTCGATGAGAACGCCGCCGTTCTCATCAACGACAACCTGCAGCCCCGCGGCACCCGCATCTTCGGTCCCGTCGGGCGCGAGCTGCGCGACAAGAAGTTCATGCGCATCGTCTCGCTGGCACCGGAGGTGTTGTGATGAAGATTCGTAAGGGAGACCGCGTGCAGGTGCTCTCGGGCAAGGACCGGGGCAAGACCGGCACCGTGACCCGAGCCATCCCTGAGCGCGGCAAGGTGATCGTTGACGGTGTCAACGTCGCCAAGAAGCATCAGAAGCCCACCGGCCAAGCCAACACTGGCGGCATCATCGATAAGGAAATGCCGATCCAGGTGGCCAACGTCGCCATTATCTGCAACGGCTGTGGCAAGCCGACCCGCGTCGGGTATCGCTTCGAGCCCGACGGCACCAAGGTCCGCATCTGCCGCAAGTGCGAAGGAGATCTCGCATGAGCACTGCAACAGCGTCCGTGCCTCGCCTCAAGGCGAAGTACAACGACGAGATCCGTGCCGCTCTCAAAGAGTCGCTCGAGCTCGGCAACATTATGGAAGTTCCCCGCTTCGAGAAGATCGTGATCAACTCGGGCGTCGGCAAGGCCTTGGTCCAGTCGTCGCTCATCGAGGGTGCAACCCGCGATCTCGAACTCATCTCCGGCCAGAAGGTCATTGTGACCAAGGCCAAGAAGTCCGTCGCCGCATTCAAGCTTCGTGAGGGCAACGCCATTGGCGTGAAGGTCACCCTTCGTGGCGATCGCATGTGGGAGTTCCTTGATCGCCTTATTTCCCTGGCGATCCCCCGTATCCGTGACTTCCGTGGACTGCCCCCAAAGGCGTTCGACGGTCATGGCAACTACACATTCGGTGTTCAGGAGCAGCTCATGTTCCCAGAGATGGAATACGACAAGATCGACGCCACCCGTGGCTTCGACATCACCATCGTGACCACCGCCCGTACCAATGCCGAAGGCAAGGCTCTGCTCGATGCCTTCGGATTCCCGTTCAAGCGTGAGGGGCAGCAGTAATGGCGAAGAAGGCGCTCGTAAACAAGCAACGCCAGACACCCAAGTTCAAGGTGCGGGGTTACACCCGCTGCCAGCGATGCGGCCGACCGCGAGCGGTTTACCGCAAGTTCCAGATGTGTCGCGTGTGTCTGCGCGAACTCGGTCACGCCGGTGAGATCCCTGGTCTCAAAAAGGCCAGCTGGTAGGGGAGACGACCAATGACAATGACTGATCCCATCGCCGACATGCTCACCCGCATCCGCAACGCCAACACGGCGATGCATGATGAGGTTCGCATGCCATCCTCCAAGGTCAAGGAAGCGCTTGCACAGCTCCTCCTCAAGGAGGGCTACATCGAATCCTTCGAGCTCACCGACGATCCCACCCGCCCGGGTCGGGTCCTCACCGTGACCATGAAGTACTCAGCCGAGCGCAAGCGCGTCATCTCTGGCGTCAAGCGCATCTCGAAGCCCGGCCTTCGCGTGTACACCAAGTCCGACAAGATCCCCCGCGTTCTCGGTGGTCTCGGTGTCGCTGTCCTGTCCACTAGCCAGGGGCTCATGACCGACCGTGAGGCGCGTAAGCGTCGCATGGGCGGCGAGATCCTCTGCTTCGTCTGGTAGGAGGCCGCAATGTCCCGTGTCGGTAAAGCACCGATCCCCGTGCCGAAGGGCGTTGAGATTTCGATCTCCGGCTCCCACGTCACCGTGAAAGGCCCCAAGGGCACCCTTGAGCGCGATATCCCCGGTGAGATCACCGTCCGTGAGGACGAGGGTCAGCTGGTGGTTGAGCGCCCCAACGACGAACGCCAGAATCGTGCACTGCATGGTCTGGTGCGCTCGCTGGTGAACAACATGGTCATCGGCGTGAGCGAGGGTTACCGCAAGGAACTCGAGATCATCGGCGTCGGCTACCGCGCCACTCCCAAGGGTGACACCGCACTCGAGCTGGCGCTCGGGTTCAGCCACCCGGTCAGCGTCCAGGCCCCGGCCGGCATCACCTTTGAGGTCGCAACCCCGACCCAGATCGCCGTCATCGGTACCGACAAGGAGACCGTCGGTCAGGTCGCCGCAAACATTCGAGCCATCCGTAAGCCTGAGCCCTACAAGGGCAAGGGCGTCCGTTACCGCGGCGAACACGTCGTGCGTAAAGCGGGCAAGGCCGGGAAGTAGGGAATCTCATGAGCGACAGTGCAAAGCAGAAACGAGAAGCACGTATCCGTCGTCACCGCCGTGTGCGCAAGCACGTGCGTGGCAGCGCCGAGCGTCCCCGTCTCGCCGTGTTCCGTTCCAACCGCCACATCAGTGCGCAGGTTATCGATGACATCACCGGCCGTACCTTGGCCGCGGCGTCAACCGTCGAGACCGGCACCGTATCGGGTGGCACTAGCAACATCGCCGCCGCATCCGCGGTGGGTCGCCTCGTGGCCGATCGGGCCAAGGCTGCAGGTGTCGACAAGGTCGTTTTCGACCGCGGCGGTTTCCTCTACCACGGTCGTGTGGCCGCGGTGGCAGATGCCGCTCGAGAAGCAGGACTGGAGTTCTGATGGCTCTCAACATTGATGCACTCGCCCTGCGCGAGTCCCGCGTGATCAACATCAACCGCGTGGCCAAGGTGGTCAAGGGCGGACGTCGGTTCTCCTTCACCGCTCTTGTGGTCATTGGCGATGGTGCCGGTCATGTTGGTCTCGGCTACGGCAAGGCCAAGGAAGTTCCGCTCGCCATTCAGAAGGGCACCGAAGAGGCTCGCAAGAATCTCTTCGCCGTTCCGATCGCTGGGACCACCGTCACCCACCCGGTCATCGGCCGCATGGGCGCCGGTCGCGTGCTCATCAAGCCAGCTGCTCCCGGTACTGGTGTGATCGCCGGCGGCGCCGCCCGCGCCATCCTCGAAGAGGCCGGCATTCACGACGTGCTGTGCAAGTCACTCGGCTCGTCGAACCACATCAACGTGGCCCGAGCCACCATCGCCGGTTTGCAGGATCTTCGTCGTCCCGACGAGATCGCCCGTCTCCGCGGCCTTTCGCCTGAGGAATTCGTTCCGAAGGGCATGCTCGAGGCCTATAAGGAATCAGAGCGCGGTCCGCATATCCCGACTGAGGTCGCATAATGGCTGAACTCAAGGTGACCCAGGTCCGTTCCGCCATCGGCATCAAGCCCAAGCACCGTGGCACGCTGCGGGCGCTCGGACTCCGTGGCATTGGCAAGACCAATACCCTTCCCGACCGTCCCGAGATTCGCGGCATGCTTGCACGCGTGCCCCATCTCGTTACCGTCGAGGAAACCAACTCCGGCACTGCCGGCGAGGCATAAGGATACGAACGTGAAGATCCACGATCTCCAGCCCGCACCGGGCTCCAACCGTCGCCGCAAGCGCGTCGGCCGCGGTATTGGCGGCAAAGGCGGCAAGACTGCAGGCCGCGGTACCAAGGGCCAGAACGCACGCGGCAACATCCCGGCGCGTTTCGAAGGTGGCCAGATGCCCCTTCACATGCGTATGCCGAAGCTGCGAGGGTTCAACAACCCCTTCCGCGTCGAGTACCACGCCCTCAATCTCGATGCGCTTGATGCCTCCGGCCTCGACGTCGCCGATCCCGAGTCCATGCTCGCCTCGGGTCTGACCCACAAGGGTGCGCTGGTCAAGGTTCTCGGTCGCGGTGAGATCACCCGAGCGATGACCGTCCGGGCCCATGGCTTCTCGAAGTCAGCTGAGGCTGCCATCACTGCCGCTGGCGGTAGTGTCGAAGTTCTGCCCCTTCCCTGGGGTGACCGTCGTCCGCCTGCCAACGGCAGCCAATTCACCAACCGCTGATCCGACCCGATTCGACCGCGGCAGGAGCCCACCGGTGATCTCCAACCTGAAGAACATCTTCAAGGTCGCAGACCTTCGCAACAAGGTGCTGTTTACCCTGTTCATGATTGCGCTCTACCGGCTCGGGGCCCATCTCCCGACGCCGGGTATTGACGTTGCTGCGCTCAAGCAACTCAAGTCGAGCGCAGACACTGGCGGCATCCTCGCGTTCCTCAAGCTGTTCTCGGGTGGCGCGCTGACGAATTTCGCAATCTTCGCTCTTGGGATCATGCCGTACATCACTGCGTCGATCATCATGCAGATCCTCGGTGTGGTTATTCCGAAACTTGAGGAATGGCAGAACCAGGGCGCAGTCGGCCAGCGCAAGATCACCCAGTGGACCCGCTATGTCACCATCGGCATCGCACTGCTGCAGTCCACTGGCCTTGCCTATCTGTTCCACAACGGTGGCGGCGGTCTCCGCGGTGGCAACAACACGGGCATCGATCTCGTGCCGCACTTTGACGTCGCTCACGTGCTGCTCATTGTGCTCACGCTCACCACTGGTACCGCGCTGCTTATGTGGATGGGCGAGCTCATCACTCAGCGTGGCATTGGTAACGGCATGTCGATCATCATCTTCGCCTCGGTCGTGAGCATCCTCCCGGGCATGCTCGGTCAGATCAAGGCCAACGGCGGAATCACTGCGCTCATCCTTGTGCTCATTGGTTACGGCTTCATCCTCGTGGCCATCGTGTTCGTCGAACAGGGGCAGCGACGTATTCCGGTGCAGTTCGCGAAGCGCGTCGTTGGCCGCCGCATGTACGGCGGTCAGAGCACCTACATCCCGCTCAAGGTCAATCAGTCCGGCGTGATTCCGATCATCTTCGCCAGCTCTGTGCTGTATTTGCCACAGCTGCTGTCGTTCGTGCTTCCGGCTGACGGTTGGGGCAAAAGCTTCCAGGACTGGATCTCTTCGAACCTCGTCACTCCGAACGCTCCGATCCACATGATCGTCTTTGGTCTGCTCATCATCGGATTCGCGTACTTCTACACGGCCATCACCTTCGATCCAGTGAAGCAGGCCGATCAGTTGCGTAAGCAGGGTGGCTTCATCCCCGGTATTCGTCCCGGCCCCCAGACCGAGCGCTACCTGGCCAAGGTGCTCTCCCGCATCACGCTGCCGGGCGCATTGTTCATCGCTGCCGTTGCGCTTATCCCTTCCTACATCTTGACCACCTATCTGCCGGGCACCACGGTGCAGTTCACCGGTATCTCGATCCTCATCTCGGTGGGTGTGGCACTTGAGACCATGAAGCAGGTCGACAGTCAGTTGATGCAGCGCAACTACGAAGGATTCCTGAAGTAGTGGCACTCCGCCTGGTCATCTTCGGACGGCAGGGCGCCGGAAAGGGCACACAGTCCCCGCGACTGTCGGCGCGCTACGGCACCCCGCACATCTCCACCGGCGATATGTTGCGCGCGGCTGTGGCCAACGCGACTCCGCTCGGCATCGAGGCCAAAGCGGTCATGGACTCCGGTGGACTCGTCTCCGATGAGATCATCCTTGGTGTGGTTGAGGAACGTCTTGCCGAGGCCGATGTACAGGCCAGCGGGTTCCTGCTTGACGGCTTCCCGCGCACAGTTGTGCAGGCCGAAGGTCTGGCCCGGTTTGCCGATGTCGACGTCGCTATTGATCTCGTGGTGCCCGAAGAGGTTGTGCTCGAACGCATGTCCTCTCGTCGGGTGTGCTCCTCATGTGGCCGGGTGTACTCCTTGTCACAGCCGCCGGCCACCGACTGGACCTGCGACTCCTGTGGTTCAGCGGTTGTCCAGCGCACCGACGACACCCCCGAGGCGATCGCCAAACGTCTGAACACCTATGCCACAGAGACACAGCCCACCATCGATTGGTACAGCGAAGCTGGTCTCCTTATTGCGGTTGACGGTCTCGGCACACCCGATGAGATCACCGAGCGCCTGCTCGCCGCCATCGATGCCGCTGTCGTTGCCCGCTGAACCGCTGAGAGTTCTCTGACAACCATGGCGAGGCGAACCGCGTCGGAACTTCGCAGTATGCGCGAGGCGGGTCGAGTCGTTGCTGAGATGCATGAACGCATCCGGGCCGCGGTGCGACCGGGCGTGAGCACAGCGCAACTTGATGCTGTTGGTCGCGATGTCATCGCGAAACGAGGGGCCACTTCGAACTTCCTCGGCTATCACGGGTTTCCGGCAGTGATCTGTGCCTCGCCCAATGATGTGATTGTTCACGGGATTCCGGGAGCATTCGTGCTCTCAGAAGGCGACATCATCTCGATCGACTGCGGCGCGGTGGTCGATGGCTGGCATGGCGACGCTGCATTCACGATGGGGGTCGGGGAGATTTCTCCGGAGGCCGCCCGTCTCATCGAAGTAACTGAGGCTTCGCTCTACGCCGGGATCTCCGCAATGGTGGATGGCAATCACATCGGTGACATCGGGGCAGCCATCCAGAGTGTGGTTGAGGCCGCCGGATTCTCGATCGTGGAGGAGTACGTCGGCCACGGAATCGGCCGGGCCATGCATGAGAGCCCCGAAGTGCCCAACTACGGGCGGCCCGGCACCGGTGGTCGGCTCCATACCGGCATGACCCTGGCGGTGGAGCCCATGGTCAATGTGGGCTCGGCTGAGACCTTCCTCACCGAGGACGGCTGGACAGTGGTCACCGCCGATCAGGCACTTTCGGCCCATTTCGAGCACACGATTGCCATCACGGACCATGGCCCCGAGATCCTTACGAGGCCGTAGCGGCCTGGTGGACCGGTGCCATACCACACCGGCGGGGGCCCCGGGATGCCGGTTTTGTGTTCGAGGAGGGCCGCCGCTAGGGTTGCCCCTCGGCCAAATACGCCTCGCGCTCGTTCGCGTTCCCGACGCGGCCGTGCAGCAGGAAGTTCAAGCAAGAAGTACACGCCGGAACTTCCAGTACGGATCATCAGTACGCATCATCACTACAAATCATCAGTACGAGTTTTCACGAGCAGGAGCAGTGCCCTGGCAAAGCCAAAAGAAGACGCGATCGTCCTTGAGGGGACGGTGATCGAGCCTCTGCCGAACGCCATGTTCCGCGTCGAGCTCGAAAATGGCCACAAAGTGTTGGCCCATATCTCAGGGAAGATGCGCATGCATTACATCCGCATTCTTCCCGGCGACCGGGTCCAGGTAGAGCTCACGCCCTACGACCTCACCCGGGGACGCATCACCTATCGCTACAAGTGATGCGCCAGTAACACCAGCAGGACCAGACAGTGAGTGTTCGACCAACAGGGGTCG
Source organism: Microthrixaceae bacterium (assembly GCA_947449015.1). Lineage (GTDB taxonomy): Bacteria > Actinomycetota > Acidimicrobiia > Acidimicrobiales > Acidimicrobilacustridaceae > Acidimicrobilacustris. The sequence continues at coordinate 14,321 of CANFQA010000017.1, forward strand.
AACCCGTCGAGGGGAACACGCCTCGATGAACCGGATCATTCGATCACGGCGAAAGAAAGCAAGAAAGATTTGAAAGTACGTCCAAGCGTCAAGAAGATCTGTGAGAAGTGCAAGGTGATCCGCCGCCATGGGCGTGTGCAGGTCATCTGTGAGAACCCTCGTCACAAGCAACGGCAGGGCTGATCGATGGCACGTATCGCAGGCGTCGACATTCCTCGTGAGAAGCGACTCGTTATCTCACTCACCTACATCTACGGCATCGGTAACACCATTGCCGCCACGATCTGTGAAGCCACTGGCATCGATCAGAGCACGCGAGTTCGCGATCTGACCGACGAAGAGGTCAACAAGATCCGTGCGTTCATCGATAGCGGCGTCAAGGTCGAAGGTGACCTGCGCCGTGAGGTCGATCAGGACATCCGTCGCAAGATGGAGATCGGTTGTTACCAGGGCCTGCGCCATCGTCGCGGCCTTCCGGTGCGTGGTCAGCGCACGCATACCAATGCTCGTACTCGCAAGGGCCCGAAGAAGACTGTGGCCGGCAAGAAGAAGGTGGGTCGCTAGTTATGGCCAAGCCAGCAGCGGGCGGCCGTCGCCCCCGCAAGAAGGAACGAAAGAACGTCTCCTACGGCGTCGCTCACATCAAGAGCTCGTTCAACAACACCATCGTCAGCATCACCGACCAGCAGGGCAATGTGCTCTCCTGGGCCTCGGCCGGCAATGTCGGTTTCAAGGGTTCGCGCAAAAGCACCCCGTTCGCCGCACAGATGGCGGCCGAGCAGTGTGCCAAGCGGGCCATGGAGCACGGCGTTCGCAAGGTCGATGTCGTGGTGAAGGGTCCGGGCTCCGGCCGCGAGACCGCCATCCGCAGCATCCAGAGCGCCGGCATCGAAGTCACCGGCATCAAGGATGTCACCCCGGTACCGCATAACGGTTGCCGCCAGCCCAAGCGTCGGAGGGTCTGATCATGGCTCGTTATACCGGTCCCAAGGCCCGAGTCTCCCGTCGTCTCGGCACGAACATCTTCGGTACCAAGGGCGAAACTGTTGCCCTTGAGAAGCGCCCGTATCCCCCCGGTGAGCATGGCCGCACCCGCCGCCGTGGCAACCCGAGCGAGTACTTGCTTCAGATGCAGGAGAAGCAGAAGGCCCGTTTCACCTACGGCCTGTCCGAGAAGCAGTTCCGCAATCTCTACGAAGAGGCCTCCCGCAAGGAGGGCGTCACCGGCGAGAACATGCTCCGCTTCCTGGAACTTCGCCTCGACAATGTGATCTACCGCGCCGGTTGGGCAGCCACCCGTCCGCAGGCCCGTCAGTTCGTGGGTCACGGTCACGTGAATGTCAACGGTCGTCGTCTCGACATCCCCAGCTACCGCGTCCGCAAGGGCGACATCATCACGCTGCGCGACAAGGCGCAGGAGATGGTCGTCGTCCAGTGGAACCGCGACATGCTCGATCGCCGTCCCCCGACCTGGCTCGAAGCCAGCGAAGGCGGACTCATCATCACGGTGGCAGCGCTGCCCGTGCGTGACCAGATCGACGTGCCCGTGCGCGAGCAGCTCATCGTCGAGCTTTATTCGAAGTAGACGCACGCGGGTGGGGGAGGCCTCACCGCATGTGTCGATCAGCAACGAACGGAACCGAGGTACTTACATGTTGGTGATGCAACGTCCGAAGGTCGAAGCTCTTGGCGACGCAGAGGGGAACCGTCAGCTTTTCGCTGTCGGACCGCTCGAGCCGGGATTCGGCCACACACTGGGCAACTCTCTGCGCCGCACGCTTCTGTCGTCGATTCCCGGCGCAGCAGTCACGCAGGTTCGCTTCGATGAGGCGCTCCACGAATTCGACACCATCAAGGGTGTCACTGAGGATGTCACTGATGTCATCCTCAACCTGAAGGACCTCGTCCTTCTGGTGCATAGCGATGAAGCAATCACCGTGCGCATCGACGTCACCGGCCCGGCTGAGGTCACCGCTGGTGACATCAAGCTGCCGTCCGATGTTGAGATCCTCAACCCTGAGCTCCACATCGCCACGGTGAACGCAGAGGGCCGTCTCGCACTCGACGTCACTGTCGAGCGCGGTCGTGGCTACGTGTCAGCTGATCGCAACAAGTCCACCAGCACCATCGGTGTGATCCCGGTTGACTCGATCTTCTCGCCGGTGCGTCGCGTGACCTTCTCGGTCGAGCCCACCCGCGTCGAGCAGTCCACGGCATTCGATCGTCTGGTCCTCGATGTTGAGACTGACGGTTCGATCACTGCCCGCGATGCGCTTGCTTCAGCTGGTGCCACGCTGCAGGCCCTTGTCACCCTTGTCGCCGAGATGAGCGATGAGCCTCAGGGTCTGGAACTCGGCGAGGTCAGCATCATGAGTGTCGGTTCCCCCGACCTCGACCTCCCCATCGAGGACCTCGACCTTTCCGAGCGTCCCCGCAACTGCCTCAAGCGTGCGCAGGTCAACACCATCGGAGAGCTCCTGCAGAAGTCGATTGACGATCTCTTGACCGTCACCAACTTCGGACAGAAGTCGCTCGACGAAGTTATCGAGAAGCTCGACGAGCGCGGCTTGTCGCTCAAGCAACGGGACTGATCCACCATGCCTGCAACCCCACGCAAATCCCGCCGCTTCGGCGGCAGTGCCTCACACCAGCGGCTCATGATGGCCAATCTTGCTGCCTCGCTGTTCGCTGCTGAGGGGATCGTCACCACCGAGGCCAAGGCCAAGGCGCTGCGTCCAATTGCTGAGAAGCTCATCACCAAGGCCAAGAAGGGCGGTGTCCACAATCAGCGTCTGGTGGTCTCCTTCCTTGGCGACCAGGAGATGGCCTCGAAGCTCTTCAGTGACATCGGACCTCGCTATGTCGATCGTCCCGGCGGCTACACCCGCATCCTCAAGCTCGGTCCGCGTCAGGGCGATAACGCCCCGATGGCCCGCATCGAACTCATCTGAGCGACGGTTTCAGTTGGCCCGTCTCTACGGACGGTTCGTGCTGCTGTCGACCTCCGGTCCTTTTGGGGACTGAGGTCTGATGACGAACACGCAACAATCGATTCCGGTGCGGGTGATCGCTGATCCACCCGCACTTGGTCGCGTCCGTATCCGGATGGAGATCGCCTATGACGGCAGTCGCTTCCGCGGCGTGGCGGAGAACACCGGGATCACCACCGTGGTCGGAGAGATTCGTCCTGTGCTTGAGCGCTCGGTGGGCCATGAGCTCGAGTTCTCTATTGCCGGGCGCACCGATGCTGGGGTCCATGCCCGTGCCCAGGTGCTCTCGTTTGACGTGGTCGAGCGGAAGGCCAATCCGGTGGAACTTTCTCGGGCGGTCAATCGGAACCTGGTGCCGGGCATCGTCGCGCAATCATGTTCGGTGGTTCCCGACACCTTCGATGCTCGCTTCTCAGCGACCTATCGGCACTACCGCTACACGGTGCTGAACCGAGCCGTTCCAGATCCGTTTCTGGCGGCGACCACCTGGTGGATGGGGATGCAACTCAACCTCGAGGTCATGAATCAGGCCTGTGAGCCCATTATTGGTGGTCATGACTTCTCGAGCTTCTGCCGCCGTCCGAAGACCGATGTCGACGTCTCGCTCGTGCGGCGGGTTTCGTTCGCCCAGTGGCAGGACCTCGGCGACGGACTCCTGAGGTTGGACATTCGAGCCAACGCCTTCTGTCAGCAGATGGTGCGGGCACTGGCCGGGACCATGGTCGATATTGGCCGTGGGCATCTCCGGGCGGGGGAAATGGGTTCGATTCTGGCTGCCCGTGACCGCTCCAAGGCCGGGCAGGTGGCGCCACCCCATGGGTTATGCCTGTGGGAGGTCGGGTACTGATGACCTCAGCGGCCAGGTGTTCGGCCAGGTGCTCGGCCAGGTGTCTGGCCGGGCCTTCTGCACCCGGTGAACAGCGGGTTTGCCGTGGCTCCCGCCATCGCCGTATCGTGTCACTCCGCTCTAGTGCGCGGTTGTCCGCCTGCGCTGGTGTCGTTTCTCATGAACATCCATCCGGAGAACCTGTTCCCCGGATCTCGAACTGAAGGGCTGCGCGTGCGCACCTACTCTCCCAAAGCCAGCGAAATCACTCGTGCATGGTTCGTGGTCGATGCCGAAGGCATGGTCCTTGGTCGTGTTGCGACCGAGGTCGCCCGCATCCTTCGCGGCAAGCACAAGCCGACCTACACCCCGCACATGGACACCGGCGATCACGTCATCGTGATCAACGCCGACAAGATCGTGCTCACATCGAACAAGGGCGACAAGCTGTTCGTGCATCGCCACTCGGGTTACCCGGGCGGTCTTCGCACGCAGTCCTACGGGAAGCTTCTCGCCAACAAGCCCGAGGAAGCCGTTCGCGGTGCCATCCGAGGCATGCTGCCCCACAACCGTCTCGGTCGTCAGCAGCTCACCAAGTTGAAGGTCTATGCCGGCGGTGTGCATCCGCATGCTGCGCAGAACCCTGAGCCCATCGAATTCACCCACGCCAAGGCCCGCTGAGCGGCCGTCACTGAGGAATCCAAATGTCGAAGCCACTTACTCAGACGACCGGTCGACGGAAGCGTGCCGTTGCACGCGTTCGTTTCCGCCCGGGAACCGGCACCATCATCGTCAACGGACGTCCGGTCACCGAATACTTTCCGACGGCTACTCATCGCATGATCCTCAGCGAGCCGCTGCGTCTCACCAGCACCGATGAGGCCTACGACATCGACTGCTCCATCGACGGTGGTGGCGTCTCCGGTCAGGCCGGCGCGCTTCGTCATGGCATCGCCCGTGCACTCATCGAGCTCGATCCCGAGCTTCGCCCCGAGCTGAAGAAGGCCGGATTCCTTACTCGCGACGATCGCAAGAAGGAATCCAAGAAGTACGGCCTCAAGAAGGCTCGCAAGGCGCCTCAGTACTCCAAGCGCTGAGCCCAGCAGGCCCCTTCATGGGACTGGGATTCGGCACCGATGGTGTTCGCGGCCCAGCCGACGAACTCACCGAGGATTTCGTCATCGCCTTGGGCGAGGCGGCTGCACGCGTCCTTGGCTCCCGATTTGTCATCGGTCGTGACACCCGTGAATCGGGCGCTCGGCTTGAGCGCGCACTAAGTGTCGGACTTGAACGGGGTGGGGCATCGGTGGCGATCCTCGGTGTTGCGCCGACTCCGGCGGTGGCCTGGGTCGCGGCCCGCCACTCGGTATGCGGTGCGGTCATTTCCGCCTCGCATAATCGCTGGTCCGATAACGGCATCAAGTTTTTCGGCACTGGCGGTCGCAAACTCAGCGATGAGGTCGAGAGTGAACTCGAGGAGTTGCTCGCAACACTTCTTGGAGATGATTTCTCAGCCAGCGCACGCGAAGAAACCACGGTTTCTCTCAGCCCGAAAGACTCGCGAGATCGCTCAATCGATCCGGTTCTCGAACTGCGGGATTGGTCGGCTGCTCTTCGGGCGAGCGTGACCGATGCCGTCAGCGGATTACGGGTTGTGATCGACTGCGCCAACGGTGCTGTTTCTCCACTCGCGCCATCGATTATCGAGTCGCTCGGTGTGCAGGTCGAGGTGCTTCACGCATCGCCTGATGGCCGCAACATCAACGATGCTTGTGGGTCGACGTATCCGCAGGATCTTCAAAAGAGCGTGGTGCAGTCGGGTGCGCAGGTGGGGCTCGCCTTCGATGGTGATGCCGATCGACTGTTGGCTGTTGACGAGAACGGCACCATCGTCGACGGAGATCATCTCCTGGCACTTTTTGCTGATGATCTGCGCGAACGAGGTGCGCTTCGTGGCGACTCCGTGGTTGTCACGGTCATGACCAACCTCGGGTTCCGGCTGGCGATGGCCGAGCGTGGCATTGGGGTGGTCGAGACCCCAGTGGGCGATCGTCATGTGCTCGAAGCTCTTGCCCGAACGGGAGGCTCGCTCGGCGGTGAGCAGAGCGGTCACATTGTGTTCGCCGATCTCGCCACCACCGGTGACGGTCTGCTGTCTGGATTGCAGTTGCTTGATCTCGTTGCCCGAAGTGGCCGCCCACTTTCGGAACTCGCGGCGGCGTCAATGACCCAGCTGCCTCAGGTGCTTCGCAATGTGCGGGTGCAGCAGCGGCGGGCCGACATCGCTGAGGTCCTCGCCGATGACATCGAGCGTGAGCAGGCGCAGTTGGGTGCGCACGGCCGGATCCTGTTGCGTCCCAGCGGAACTGAACCACTCATCCGGGTGATGGTTGAGGCCGAATCGGCCGAGGTTGCCGATGCAGTAGCGCAGCGCCTCGCCGCCGCAGTGGAACAGGTGTGCTCCGCCTAGAATCGGCAGGGTCCACGAACGAGGAGTCTCCAGCGACATATGTGCGGGATCATCGCCGTCGTTCGACGTCAATCTGAAAGAGCGCTTCCCGATGTGGTTGCGGTGTGTGATCCCCTTGATCACGCCTCGCACCTGCTTCATCGACTTGTCCCGCTCGACGCAACGACTGGTTCCATCGTTGCCGACAACATGCTCCCGGTTGACACTGCGTCGGTGGTCGCCGATGCGGCCCGCTCCGTGCAGTCGGCCGATCTGTTGTTGCGTGGTGTGCCGGGAGTGCGGGCACTCATCGAAACTGCGGGTCTCGCGGCGCGAGTCTCGAACCTCATCGACGGCATTGACCTCCAGGTCGCAGCATTCGAAGGGGCCCTCGACCAGGACACCGCAATCACTGGCTCGGAACTCGAACGGGTCAATGCATCGCTCATCGACCTGAAGGACGCCGTGTGGGCAGTGCGTCGCGATCGACTTCGTGCCGCCGAAGGTGTCACTGCACTCGTCGGAGCCGGCGCCAATCCAGCTGCAGTCGCCGTCGGTCTGTCGATTCATCAGGCGCTGTCCGCGCTGGATCGTCTCGAAGTGCGCGGTCGCGACAGCGCGGGAATCCATCTTCTTGTGCGCGGACATGGGATCGATCTCGACTCACCCGCGCTTCGCGCTGATCTGGCTGCTCGTCGTTCGGATTCCTTGTTCGGTTCCATGGCATTGCGCACGCCCGAAGGTCATCTGAGCCTTGTCTACAAAGCTGCTGCTGAGATCGGCGAGCTTGGCGACAACACACGAGTCCTGCGCGACTCCATCGCCAATGACCAGTTGCTTGAGCAGGCGCTGGCTTCGACCGAGGTCGAAGCAGTTGTTCTCGGTCACACACGTTGGGCGAGTGTCGGGATCATCTCGCAACCCAATGCTCATCCGCTGAATTCCGATGAACTCGACCTCGCTGCGCAGGGTGGTGGCTCATCTGCCCCCCAGGCACACCCCTATGTCACTGCAGTGCTTAACGGCGATGTGGACAATTTCGCCGACCTCAAGGTCAGCGAGTTGTTGCGCATCGCCGATGAGATCACGACCGACGCGAAGGTGATCCCCACGCTCACTGCCCGCGCAATGGCCGATGGGGCTTCGGCGGGTGAAGCCTTCCGCGACACCGTGAATCAACTTGAGGGTTCTGTGGCCATCGCCGCCAGCGCGGCCTCCGATGCCGAAGATCTCATGCTTGCCCTACGCGGAAGCGGCCAAGCCATCTATATCGGTCTCGCCGAGGACGCGTTCATCGTTGCCAGTGAGCCCTATGGCGTGGTTGAAGAGACCACGGACTATCTCCGACTCGATGGCGATGTGCCCGCCGATCCTGCCAATCCCGCAAGTCGTGGTCAGATCGTTCTCCTCCAAGGCGCCAATGCCGGTCGGATCGATGGCATCACCCGTTGGGCCTACGACGGCTCCACGGTGGCGGTCACTGGAGTGGATCTCGACACCGCCCAGATCACCACCCGAGACATCGATCGCGGGGACGCTCCGCATTTCCTTCTCAAAGAGATCGGTGAGGCCCCTGCGTCGTTCCGCAAGACACTGCGCGGCAAGTTGGTTGATGGTCCCGACGGCCTTCGGGTCGCGCTCGGCGATGAGGTACTTCCGGCGTCGGTGCGAGCAGGACTGGCCTCCGGGTCGATCAATCGCATCGTCGCTATCGGTCAGGGCACTGCTGCAGTCGCTGCTCGTTCGCTGGTTGAGGGTCTCGCGGCATTCGCACCCAACACCGCCCTGCGCGTCGAGTACGCACTCGCCACCGAACTCTCCGGTTTCGATCTCGCCGAGTCCATGGTCGACACTCTGGTCATCGCCGTGAGCCAATCGGGCACGACCACTGACACCAATCGCACCGTCGACTTGGTTCGTGCCCGTGGCGGTCATGTCGTCGCCATTGTCAATCGCCGCAATAGCGATCTCACTGACCGCAGCGACGGAGTGCTCTACACCTCCGATGGTCGCGACGTTGAGATGAGCGTTGCATCTACCAAGGCGTTCTACGCGCAGATCGCTGCATGCTTCCTGTTGGCGGCTGCGATCGCCGATGCGGTCGGAGCGGTCTCTGCTGATCGCGTGGAGGTCCTTGAAGGGCTGCGTTCCATGCCAGCGGCGCTTGAGGCCACCTTTGCGCTGCGCGCTGATATCGCACGAGCAGCGAATGATGTTGCGCCATCGCGTCGCTACTGGGCCATCGTCGGCAATGGCGCCAACCGCATCGCCGCGGAGGAGGTGCGGATCAAGCTTTCCGAGCTCTGCTACAAGTCCATCGCCTGTGACGGCACCGAGGACAAAAAGCACATCGATCTTTCCTCCGAACCATTGATCCTCGTGTGTGCTGCTGGACTTCAGGGCTCCACCGCCGATGATGTGGCCAAAGAAGTTGCCATCTACCGGGCGCATAAGGCGGCGCCGGTTGTGGTGGCCAGTCTCGGCGAGGAGCGGTTCTCTGCTGCATTGCATGTCATCTCCGTACCGGTGGTGCACACCCGACTCGCATTCGTTTTGTCGGCAATGGTCGGCCACTTGTTCGGGTATGAAGCGGCCCTTGCCATCGATGCCCAGGCTCGGCCGCTGCGAGAAGCCCGCTCCGCCATCGACGAGGCCATCGCCGCAGGCGAGGTTGATGACGGCGCCCAGCTCATGCGCCATCTGCAGACCACCATGGCGCCTTTGGCCACCCGGTACTTCGACATGCTGCGATCAGGTGCCCTCGACGGCAATCTCGAGGCCAGCACCGCATCGCGCCTGGCCTCGTTATGGCGATATGCACTTGGCATCGCACCACTCGAGTCGTACCAGATTGAGCACGGCAAGGTCGGTACGCCCGGAGTCGTACTCGAGGACCTGACGGTTGCGTTGAGCAAAGCCATTGACGAACTCACTCGTCCTATCGATGCCATCAAACATCAGGCCAAGACCGTCACGGTTGGAATCTCACGCAGTGATGAAACCCTTATGCAGGTTCCGCTGGTCAAGGAAGTGCTCGCCACTGGTGCGCCACGTGACCGTCTCAGTTACGCGACGTTGCGAACACTCGCTGCGCTCGAACCGCTCGTTGACGAAGTGCTCGGTTACACCCGCTACGACATCGAGGGACATGTTGATCCCGAAGGTCAGGATGCAGCCACAGTGGTCATTGTTGATCGTGGAGGACTTGGGCGCGAACTGCGCAGTCGCACCGCCGAACACCCCGAGCTGCGCGGCACCAAACGTTGGGTGGCGGTCGAGCGGACAGTGCTGGTCGCCAAGGGGCGTAGCGACGGTCGCACAGTGATCATCGTGCCGGAGATCAAGGACGGCGAACCGACCGGACTGGCGCTGCTTCATGTGCGTCTGCGCGAGGAACTCCCGCTTTCGGCGCTGCGCGCTGTTCTGCAGGGGTACCGGAATCGCTACGGGGCCATCAAGCACGCGGTGACCGAGACCGAACCGGTGTTTCGTGACGACCTGCTTGTCGATGTGCCCATCATTGAACTCATGACCGAACCGGTCAACGATCTCGCCGAGCGCTGGCGCTCGTGATTCGCGGCGTCGGGATCGACCTGGTCGAGATCGATCGGTTCCGACGAACATTGCAACGTCGCCCGGGGCTTCTCGACCGACTCTTCACTGAGGGCGAACGCGCCTATGCCGAGCTTCGCAACGATCCAGCGGAACGATTGGCGGTGCGCTTCGCCGCCAAGGAAGCCGCGCTGAAGTCGATGGGGGTGGGCATCGGTGCCGTCGATTGGCATGATCTCGAAGTTGCCCGCAACGACGATGGTCGGCCCTCGCTGATTGTCACCGGTCGAGCTGCCGAACTTGCTGAGTCGCTTGGCATTCACCGTTTCGAACTCAGCCTGACTCATGTCGGCGATCTGGCTCAGGCCGAGGTCATTGCGATTGGCGGACCCGGGCAACGCCGCATGGCCACCTGGCGGGCCGATGCGGCCGAGACACAGTCGCGCAGAGTGCGTCACGAACCGATCGATCCGCTGATTGCCGGCGCCCTCGTTCCCATCGTGACTGTGGAGGAGATGGGTTCGATTGACGCCGATGCGCCTGAGCCGGTGACGGAACTCATTGGGCGGGCCGGAGCGGCGCTGGCCCGACATGCGATCACCATGCTGGGAGGAACCTACGGCCGCCGTGTCGTCGTGCTGGTGGGCAAAGGCAATAACGGCAACGACGGACGCGAGGCTGCCCGCCGGCTTCGCCGTCGAGGGGTACGAGTGCGGGTCATTGATGTTGCCGATCTCAGTGAGAACACAGACGCCGAGTCCTCATCGCAACTCCCTCTGTGCGATTTGGTCATTGATGCTGCATTCGGGACTGGATTCCGAGGTTCGTACACAGCCCCAAAGGCTCCGGCCGATGCCGCGGTGCTCGCCGTCGACATTCCCTCGGGCGTCGATGGCCTCACCGGCACGGCTGCAGGTCGCGTGCTGCGGGCGGATGCCACCCTCACGTTCGCGGCACTGAAACCAGGACTGTTGTTCGCACAAGGGGCGGCTGCGTGTGGTGCCATCACCGTTGCCGATATTGGCCTCGATGTCTCGAGGGCTTCGGCCCATCTTGTGGGCGCCGCGGCGGTAGCCCGATGGATGCCGCAGCGAACGTCGTCAGTTCATAAGTGGAGCAGTGCGGTGTGCATCGTTGCCGGTGGACCGGGAATGGGTGGAGCCGCGTCGTTGTGTGCCCGAGCGGCGCTGCGCACGGGCGCGGGCTATGTGCGCCTCGCAACTCCGGGCGATTCGACCGGGCAGTTACCCACGGAGGTGGTTTCGCTTCAGCTCCCGGCACAGGACTGGGCTGGGTCGGTCATCGATGATCTGACGCGGTTCCGCTCATTGGTCATCGGTAATGGGCTGGGTCTCGATCCGGCAACGATCGCATCAACCCTCGAGGTGCTCGCGGCGGCCCGGGAACTCGGACTGCCCACGGTGGTCGACGCGGATGCGCTCAGCGCCCTTTGTGAGTCCGGGGCTCTTGCGGGATCAGAGGTCGAGACGTGGAGCGCTTCGGGGCTTGTTGGACCGAATTGTGTGCTCACACCTCACGATGGCGAGTTCGCCCGACTCATGGGCGGCGCTCCGCCGGGTCCCGATCGCATCGGTGCAGCCCGCGAACTCTCCCGCCGTAGCGGAGCTGTTGTCCTTCTCAAGGGCCCGGCCACCGTGATCGCCTCCCCGTCTGGTGAGGTGCTGATCTCCAACTCGGGCGACGAACGCTTGGCCACTGCCGGTACCGGTGATGTGCTTGCCGGCATCATCGGTGCATTGCTGGCCAGTGGTGATGCACCAGTCAATCCCCTTCATGCGGCGGCCGCCGGAGCATTCATCCACGGGAGGGCGGGCGCCCTAGGCTGGCGCCGCGGTTCAGTCGCTGGAGATCTCCCTTGGCGGATCCCTGGTGTGTGTGACGAACTGGCGGCCCTTGCGCCCCAGACCTGATCCACGGTCCCGCTCCCTGTTCGAGATAGAGCCCTGAATCGTCCCCGGAGGACCGATGCTTCGAGAACTCCCCGTCAGCGAACTGATGACCACCGATGTCCTCACCTTTTCGCCGGGTGACAACGTGCAGGACGCAATGCGTGCACTGCTGCGTCGAGATGTCGATGGTGCGCCGGTGGTCGATGGCGGAGCGGTCGTCGGAATGCTCTCCACCAGTGATCTCATTGTCGAAGAAGCTCGGGTCCATCTCCCCACCGTCATCACGTTGCTTGGTGCCTATCTCGAGCTGCCCTCGTCCAAGAAGCGGTTCGACGCGGACATGGAGAAGGCCCTCGGTTCCACCGTTGGTGAAGTCATGACCACCGGTGCTCGCTCAATCGGTCCCGACGCCACTGTTGAGGAAGCCGCCACGATCATGCATGAGGAGGTTGTCGACCGCATTGTTGTCGTCGACGACTCCGGTTCACTTGTCGGCATCATCGCCCGAGGAGACATCGTCCGAGAGATCGTCCGCGAGTTCGACTCGGTGGACGGCGAGTAGGGGACGTGCGGGCCGCTCGCGCAGAGGTTGATCTCGGGGCAGTCGTCCGCAATGTGGCGACCCTGCGGTCCGCGGTCGCGCCGGCGCTGTTCTGCGCAGTTGTGAAAGCTGATGGCTATGGCCACGGTTCGATTGCGGTGAGCGAAGCGATTCTTGCTGCCGGCGCCGACTGGCTTGCCGTTGCACTGGTCGAGGAGGCCGCAGTGCTGCGCCGGGCGGGGGTCACCGCCCCCATCATGTTGTTGTCGCAACCCCGTTTCGCTGATCTCGATGCTGCAGTGCGTTTCGATCTGCGCGTCTGTGTCCACACCACTGCCGCTATCGATCTCCTTGCCAATGCGGCACGCGAGCAAAACAGGCAGGTGCTGGTTCATCTCAAGGTAGACACCGGGATGAACCGGATCGGTGTTGCTCCGGCGGATGCGGTGGCAATGGCACGCGAGATTCAACGGCATCCTGAACTCGAGCTTGAAGGTGTGTTCACCCACTGCGCGGTAGCCGATGAACTCGACGATCCGTTTACGAACCAGCAGTTCGATCGCTTCGAGCAGGTCCTCGCGGAACTTGCCGCCGTGGGCATCGAACCGCGCATTCGCCATGCCGCCAATTCTGCGACTGCGATTGAACATCCGCGGGGTCGTTACGACCTCGTGCGTTGCGGCATCTCGGTCTACGGCATCGCTCCGGCTCCGGGACTTGCTGTCGGGCTTGGTCTCGAACCAGCGCTCTCGCTTCGCGCCGAGGTTTCGATGGTGAAACGCGTGAGTGCCGGCGAAGGGGTTTCCTACGGACTTCGGCACCGATTCGAACGCGACACCAACGTTGCCACAGTGCCTATCGGGTATGCCGATGGCGTACCCCGTCGGTTCGGCCTCAACGGGGGAGAGGTCCTCATCGGAGGTCGACGTCGATCGGTGGTGGGTGTGGTCACCATGGATCAGCTCATGGTCGATTGTGGTGACGACGTCATTGGCGTGGGTGATGATGTGGTGCTCATTGGTCGCCAGGGCGACGAGGTCGTGACCGCTGCGGAGTGGGCCGAGGTTCTCGACACCATTGCCTATGAAGTGGTGTGCGGTATCGGTCCGCGCGTTCCACGCTTCTACCGGCGGGATGACGAATGATCTTCGTGCGAACCACTTCGGCGCAGGCCACAAAAGCCGTTGCCGCTGCGCTTGCTGAACTCGCCCGTCCTGGCGATCTCCTGCTGCTCGCTGGTGATCTGGGTGCGGGCAAAACCGCGTTCACTCAAGGATTCGGTGCTGCGCTCGGTATCGACGAACTCATCACAAGTCCGACCTTCACGCTGGTCAACACCTACGAGGGTCGTCTCGAACTGAACCATCTCGACGTGTACCGACTTGAGGCGCTGAGCGAGGTACTTGATCTCGGAGTTCCCGAGATGATCGATGATGGTGGAGTCACGGTCATCGAATGGGGCGATTCGGTAGCGCCAGCGCTGCCGGCTGATTACCTCGAGATTCGCTTCACCTACGGCGACTTTGGGGCTGATCCTGGAACCGATGACGTGCGGGTTCTCGAACTCGTGCCGGTTGGTCCACGGTGGTCCGCGCGTATCCGTGCCATCGCGACTGCAGTGGCCGAGTGGATCCACGAACCAGATGGTGAGGACTGATGCTGATCATCGGGATCGATACCGCCACCGCTCAGGTGAGCGTTGCCATTGGTGGCCATGAGGGTGTGCTCGCGTTGACCCAGTCGTTGCGGGGTAAGCAGCACGCCGAGGTACTCACCCCAGCGATTCAATTCACCTGTCGCCAGGCTCGTATCGAACTCTCCGAAATCAGTGTTGTGGCCGTGGATCTCGGACCGGGACTCTTCACCGGCCTCCGTGTCGGTGTCGCCTCGGCCAAGGCCATGGCACATGCCCTCAACGTTCCGATGATCGGTGTGTCCTCGCTCGATCTGCTCGCCTTCCCAGTTCGGTTCACCTCACGACTCATCGTGGCCACAATCGATGCCCGGCGCGGCGAACTGTTCTACGCGTTTTACCGACAGGTCCCTGGCGGTGTGCAGCGGATCTCGCCGCATCAGGTTGGCTCGCCTGACGACCTCGCTTCGGAGATTCTCGCCACCGGCGAGGAGTGCCTGATGGTGGGCGACGGTGCGCAGCGCTATCGCGAAGTGTTCGAGGGACTGAAGAAGATCGAGATTGTGGAAGAAGGCTTTGCCCATCCCTCAGCGTCATCGCTGGTGATGCTTGCTCATGCGCAGGCGCTGCGCGAGCAGTGGGTGAAGCCGTGGGATCTCCAGCCGCTCTATTTGCGCAAGCCTGACGCTGAGATCAACTGGACGACAAGGCCCAGTCAATGAGCCCAGAACTATGAGCGCAGAACTATGAGTGCAGAACAATGAGTGCGCTGCGGGTGTCCAGTCTTGGTCGCGAGAGTGCGCCAACGCTTGTGGTCACACAGATGCGTCGTCGCCATCTGCGTTCGGTGCTGCGCATCGAGGAACGCACGAGTTCGACGCCATGGTCACTCGGACTCTTCCTCGCCGAGGCCCGTCGTGCTGAACGTATCTATCTGGTGGCCCGCGAGGGTTCCTCCGTGGTCGGGTTCGCGGGGTTGTTGTTCGCTCTGACTGAAGGTCATGTCACCACCATCGCCGTTGACCCCGATCGTCAGGGAGCGAGGATCGGTACCCGAGTACTGCTGGTTTTGCTGCGCGAGGCAATCGCTCGCGGTGCCACTGCAATCACTCTTGAGGTCCGCGCCTCGAACCAGGCAGCACAGGCGATGTATCGCCGGTTCGGGTTTGTGCCCGCCGGTTCACGCAAGGGCTACTACCGCGACCCGGTGGAGGACGCGCTGGTGCTGTGGGCGCACGAGGTTGACTCCGCCGAGTACGGCGGTCGCCTTGATGGCATCGAAGCCGACCTCGGTGGACCGGTCGTGATTGAACGAATGGCCCGGGTGGAACGTCAGTCCGATGCGTCGACATCTGATGTGCCGACCGTCGGCGAACCGACAGAACAGGATCCACGATCATGACCACCCGAGTGCTCGGCATCGAGACCAGTTGTGACGAAACCGCCGCGGCTGTCGTGGTCGACGGGCATCAGGTTCTGTCCTCAGTGGTGTCGAGTCAGGTTGATCTCCATGCCCGTTTTGGTGGTGTGGTGCCTGAGATCGCCTCTCGAGCACATGTCGAACTGCTCACGCCGGTCGTCGCCCGCGCCCTCATTGAAGCCGGCATCGATAACGACCATGTCGATGCAGTTGCCGCCACGGTTGGCCCCGGTCTCATCGGGGCATTGCTCGTGGGTGTGAGCGCGGCCAAGACCCTGGCGCTGGTCTGGGATGTCCCGTTCGTGGCGGTGAACCATCTCGAAGCCCATCTCTATGCGGCATTGCTCGAGGATCCCGAAATCGAACTGCCAGTGATTGTTCTGCTGGTTTCGGGGGGCCACACCCTGCTGGTACTTATGGAGGGCCATGGCCGTTATCGCGTGCTTGGCTCCACCATTGACGATGCCGCCGGCGAGGCCTTCGACAAGGTGGCGCGCTATTTGGGGCTCGGCTACCCCGGTGGTCCGGCCATCGATGCGATCTCTGATCAGGGTGATCCTGCGGCTATTGCGTTCCCCCGAGCCATGCTCGCCGAGGGGTATGACTTCTCGTTCTCAGGGCTCAAGACTTCGGTGGTCAATCACGTTCGTCGTAATCCTGAGGTGGGCACTGCCGATGTGGCGGCCTCGTTCCAGCAGGCGGTTGTCGATGTTCTGGTGACCAAGGCCCGCCGGGCCGCCCATGACCATGGGGCCAAGGGTCTTTGCCTAGCGGGGGGAGTGGCGGCCAATACCTTGCTGCGCGAGCGCATTCTCGATGTCTGCGTAGCCGATGGGCTGCGGGCGTTCCTGCCCAGCCGGGCAATGTGCACTGACAATGCCGCCATGGTGGCTGCTGCCGGCTGGTATCGGCTCCAGTCCGATGGACCATCACCGCTCGATACGGGAGCCGATCCCAATCTCAGACTGGTTTCAACCCTTCTGTAGGTCTCGGTCGAGGTCGTTGCCGAGGTCGTGGTCTCGGACCAACCTGCGTGCCTGCTGGGGGATTCGCTCCGGCTCAGGTTGTCACCGGTCGCCGGGACGCGTATCGTTAGCACTCGCCCATGGAGAGTGCTAACCCTCCGGGTCGTGCAACCGCCGGTCGTCCCTGACGCCAGCATCGCCCGACATCTGTGGCACCGGACCCAGTGTCAGCCGACACCGGTCTCATCAGATACCCGCATCATCCGATAACGGAGAAGCCCTTTCATGAACCTTCAGCCCCTCGAAGATCGCATCGTGGTCAAGCCTGGCCAGAGCGAGGAGACCACCGCTAGCGGTCTGGTCATCCCCGACACCGCCAAAGAGAAGCCGCAGCAGGGTGAAGTCCTTGCCGTCGGCCCCGGCCGCCGCAGCGAGCAGACCGGCGAGATCATCCCGCTTGACGTCAAGGTTGGCGACACCGTCGTCTACAGCAAGTACGGCGGCACCGAGATCAGCTCTGGCGGCGCAGACGTCCTCATCCTCAATGCTCGCGACGTGCTCGCGATCATCAAGTAATCGGAGTCCGCAATGGCCAAGATTCTCAAGTTTGACGAGGACGCCCGTCGCGCCCTCGAGGCTGGCGTCAACGCGCTTGCCGATGCCGTCAAGGTCACGCTCGGCCCGAAGGGTCGCAACGTGGTGCTCGACAAGAAGTTCGGCGCCCCGACCATCACCAACGATGGCGTGTCCATCGCCCGTGAGGTCGAGCTCGAGGACCCGTTTGAAAACATGGGTGCTCAGCTTGTGAAGGAGGTGGCCACCAAGACCAACGACATCGCTGGTGATGGAACCACCACCGCCACCGTGCTCGCTCAAGCTCTCGTGCGTGAAGGTCTGCGCAACGTGGCCGCCGGCGCCAGCCCGCTTGGTCTCAAGCGAGGCATCGAGAAAGCTGTCGCCACTGCTGTGGAGAGCATCCGCTCGCAGGCCAAGGAGATCGACGACAAGTCCGAGATCGCCCAGGTCGCCAGCATCTCCGCTGCTGACACCACCATTGGTGGCGTCATCGCCGATGCCATCGACAAGGTTGGCAAGGACGGCGTTGTCACCGTTGAGGAGTCCAACACCTTCGGTATGGATCTCGACTTCGTCGAGGGCATGCAGTTCGACAAGGGCTACCTCTCGCCGTACTTCGTCACTGACGCCGAGCGTCAGGAAGCCGTTCTCGACAACCCGTACATCCTCTTCGTGAACTCGAAGATCTCCTCGGTGCAGGACATGCTTCCCGTGCTCGAGAAGGTCATGCAGTCGGGCAAGCCCCTGCTGATCATCGCTGAGGATGTCGATGGCGAGGCACTTGCCACGCTTGTGGTCAACAAGATCCGCGGCACCTTCAACTCCGTGGCCGTCAAGGCCCCGGGCTTCGGTGAGCGCCGCAAGGCGATGCTGGCCGATATGGCCATCCTCACCGGTGGCCAGGTCATCTCCGAGGAAGTCGGCCTCAAGCTCGACTCCACCTCACTCGACCTGCTTGGTACCGCCCGCAAGGTTGTTGTCACTAAGGACGAGACCACCATTGTCGAGGGCGCCGGCGAATCTGCCGATGTCAACGGCCGAGTGGCGCAGATCAAGCGTGAGATTGACGACACCGATTCCGATTGGGACCGTGAGAAGCTCCAGGAGCGTCTTGCCAAGCTGTCGGGCGGCGTTGCTGTCATCAAGGTTGGCGCTGCCACCGAGGTGGAGCTCAAGGAGAAGAAGCACCGCATCGAGGACGCACTCAGCGCTACTCGTGCAGCGATCGAGGAAGGTGTCGTCGCTGGTGGCGGTACCGCGCTTCTCCGTGCACGCGCATCGCTGAAGGCCACCATCGACTCGCTCGAGGGTGACGAAGCCACTGGCGCCCGCGCTGTCTACCGTGCACTCGAGGCCCCGGCCCGTTGCATCGCTGACAACGCTGGCCTCGAAGGCGCAGTCATTGTTCAGCAGATCGAGGACGCCACTGGCTCCATCGGCCTCAACGCCGCAACGGGCGAAATGGTTGACCTCATGAAGGCCGGCGTCATTGATCCGGCCAAGGTCACACGCGCTGCTCTGCAGAACGCGGCCTCCATCGCAGCTCTGCTGCTCACCACCGAGGCGCTCGTGGCTGACAAGCCCGATGACGGCGCCGGCGCTGCCGCTGCTGCGGCCGCCATGGGTGGCATGGGCGGTATGGGCGGCATGATGTAACTCAACCCCTACGGGTTGTTCCAAACGGCCGGTCCTTCGGGGCCGGCCGTTTGCGTTTTCGTGGTGGTGTCGCGCTGCGTTCACCGTCCGTTCATGTGAGTTTTCTAGGGTGCGGGCACATTTCAGCCCCAAGGACTTCAGCAACCCATGTCACGAGTGCGACCACACAATCTCATCCTCCTTGTCGTGGTTGTGATCTCTCTTGTTGCGGCATCCAGTGGCTTTGTGGCGACGTTGT
The DNA here is from genome assembly GCA_947449015.1 of Microthrixaceae bacterium. Classification (GTDB taxonomy): domain Bacteria; phylum Actinomycetota; class Acidimicrobiia; order Acidimicrobiales; family Acidimicrobilacustridaceae; genus Acidimicrobilacustris. The sequence continues at coordinate 33,077 of CANFQA010000017.1, forward strand.
CTTCTGCGCAGGGAACCCCACTCACCCGAAGTACAGCTTCTGCGCCACTGATCGCGACGCAGGTCACCACGAGTGACGCCGCGTCCTGCGCACTGTTGGACTCCGGTCGCATCAAGTGTTGGGGCAATGGGCCCCTCGGCTCTGGACTTGGGTTGAGCGCCAGTGCTGTGCCGGTCGATGTTGTTGGTATTTCTGACGCGACCTCGATTACCGGTGGCGGGGACTCGATGTGCGCGATCGTCACCGATGGAGCGGTGAAGTGCTGGGGCGGTAACTACTCCGGACAGCTCGGAGATGGGACGCGGACGTTCAGCGACGTTCCCGTCACCGTGACTGAGCTCACTGAACCGGTGACACAGGTTGTTATGGGAGCTGCGCATGCGTGCGCACTCACGGTTGCGGGTGCCGTGAAGTGCTGGGGCTTCAACAACGATCAGAAGCTTGGCGACCCAGACTTCCCGGCGGGTGAAGTGTCAACGACTGCAGTCTCGGTGGTCGGACTTGAATCGGGTGTTTCCTCAATCTCCGCAGGGGTCAATCACACCTGTGCTGTCCTTGACGGTGCTGCGATGTGCTGGGGCCGCAATGATTACGGCGCACTTGGTAACAGTTCCTCGGGCGAACTTGTTCAGGTCAAGAATCTTGACAGCGGTGTCGTCAGCGTCGGGGCTGGCCAGGTGCATTCCTGTGCGCTTATGGATACAGGAATCGTGAATTGCTGGGGCGCCGGATGGGGCGGTGGTGGACTCGGGCGTGGGCCGAACGGCCCTGATGGTGATGCCGTTCCGGGACCGGTTGTGGATCTCACCGACGTTGTGGCGATTGATGTTGCGCCATCACAGTCATGCGCTCTGACGGCTTCGAGTGACGTGAAGTGCTGGGGCCTCAACAACTCGGGAAGTTTCGCGCTGGGCGAGCCAAATGTTCACTGGTTCAATTCCCCACAGCTTGCGACTGGGTACCCCAACACTGTTCAAATCTCCGCAGGTAGCGCGCATACCTGTGCGCTTTCGGATACGGGCAAAGTTCGTTGTTCTGGGAGTAACTGGAATGGCGCATTGGGTGCTGGAAACGTTCCCGATCAGGCCAGCGGCATTGATGTGCTCGGCATCGAAGGAACGCCTCCTCCGAGTCCATTGATCATGACGTTTGATCCAGTCGTGACCTCCTGCGGAACCTCAACTGCGGGCGTGGGCCTCTCGGGAACCGTCAATGCCACCATTGACTGGGGCGATACAACGACCGACATTGTGAGCACTGATGGCGTTACCGAACACACCTATGGAGATTCGTTGGCTCATGAGATCTCGATCTCTGGTTCTGCCGAGCACTTTTACGCTTCCACCGGACAGTCGGGCGCGAATTGCGTAACGGGTGTCTCGCAGTGGGGAACGCTCGGGCTTACGAGTCTTGCCAATGCGTTCTATGGGATGCCCAACCTCACCTTGGTGCCCTCGGATCTGCCGGCTTCGGTCACTGATCTCACTTCGATGTTCGAGGGGACGACCTCGTTCAATCAGGACATCTCGGATTGGGACACGTCGCATGTCACGTCGATGTCGGGCATGTTTGCTTGGAACCAGTCGTTCGATCAGCCGCTGGATTCTTGGGATGTCTCCAATGTCACCAATCTCTCCTACATGTTTGGTAACGCTCGCGTGTTCAATCAGCCTCTCAACTCCTGGGACACATCAAGGGCCGGCACGTTTCGGGGAGTGTTTTGGGATGCCGGCAGTTTCAATCAGGCGTTACCTGACTGGAGTTTCGCCAGTGCGCATATAGCGGCGCTGTGGAACTTCATGAATGGCTCGGTGAGCCCGTACAACGTGAGCACATCGTTCATCGGGTGGGCAGGACGTACCCAGAACTCCGGCATCATGGCCTACATCGGTGCTGAGTACGACGAACGCGGCATTGACGCAGTTGCCAATCTGCGAAGCCAAGGATGGGATCTGCGGGGAACCTATCTGCACGTCCCCCCGACAACGACAACGACGGAAGCTCCGACGACGACAACCACGGAAGCTCCGACGACGACAACCACGGAAGCTCCGACGACAACCACGGAAGCTCCGACTACGACAACCACGACTGAGCCTCCGACTACGACAACCACGGAAGCTCCGACGACAACGACGACGGAAGCTCCGACTACGACAACCACGGAAGCTCCGACTACGACGACGACGTTGCCGCCTCCGCCGCCGGATTACACCGTTGAGTTCTCCTGCGGCGAAGGAACTGGTGCGGCACCGTCACGTCAGTTCGGTCTTCTTCGTTCAACCACGGTGCTTCCGGGTTCGGCAACTCCATGTCGAGCACCGGCTGGCGCGGAGTTTGAGGGTTGGCGTTGCCTCTCCACCAATGTCGCTGCTGGCGGTGACTACCTCATCGACGGAGATTCCCTGTGTACTGCGCGCTGGAGGCAGCTTGAGGTACCCCCTTCATCAACGACTGTTCCGGTTACAGCCGAACCGCCTCCGACAACACCGCCTCCATCAACACCGCCTGCGACCACTCCGCCTGTGACCACGCCGGCTCCGACAACGCCGCCGGCGACCTCTGTGACGGTAACAACTCCGCCTGCGACAATTCCTGCGCCGACCTCTCCGCCCGTAGCGAGTGATCCATCGGTGAGTAATGCCGCCGAGCTTGCTGCACTCAATGCAGCGCTCATGTCGCCGACCGCAACATCGAGTGATGTCCAAGCAGCGGTAGAAGATCTCCTGAACGCGGGTGTGAGTGGCTCGCAGGCAGCGGAATTGGCGACGAACCCGAAGGTGCTGGCGAGCATTGACTCGAAACAGGCAAAGGCCATTTTCAAGAAGGTTCCTGTTTCCAAGCTCAACGGCGAGCAGGAGGCTGCACTTGTCGCCGCAGTGAGTGCCGCTCCCCAAGGCGTGAAGAACGCGTTCGAGGGGTCGATCGATGTGTACGGCGCTGGCCTGGATCGCTACGTGCCGGTTGGTTCGGTTGTTGATGTTGGAGATCGGCGCACGCTGATCGCTGCTGCGGCAGTCACCGCGGTTGCTGGAGCGGCGGCGGCAGGATCAGTGAGTAGCCGAGTTATGTCTCCGCGTGCTGGGGCCGGTGACGACTCGGGAGGTTCAGGCCCGAGGGTGCCCACCGGCGCGGACACGTTGAACGAGGCGCAAATGGCTTCAGTGGCCCGGCGGATGGGTCGAGGAATGATGAAAAAGCAGTCAGATCAACCAAATAGATTGAACTTGGACGGAGAAGAAGATATGGCCGATACACGAGCACCACTTTCGAAAATCTTCAGACGACTCGTGCGTGAAACTGCAGCAATTGGTTTCACAATTGCCGGTGGTGTTGTCGTGATCTTCACGCTGTCGGGAGATACACGGAAAGTGGCGATGATCGCACTTGGCACCGCGTTTGTTCTCCACGTCGCACATGTGGTGATGACGACATCATCATCTGAGTAGCCCGCGGACACGGAGACATCAGGTTGGGGCATCCTCGCTCCGACCCAGGAGGTCGCCGTTTGCTTTGAGCGGGAAACTTCGTTTGGGTCGGTCATGTCGGCACCATGGGTCGCTACCCTTCCGGCATGGACACTTCTGCCGGAACCCCGCCCCCCGATCCCGAAAAGCTGCTTGCCGCTTGGACTGAATGGGAGACCGGCGAGAACACGCCGGGCCGTGTCATGGCCAATCTCAAGACCGCAGGTATGCCCCAGTTGCTACGTGCCCTTGTCGAGCAGAAGCAGGCAGGCGCGCTCTGAATCGGGGAGGCCAACAACAGATTCCCCGTCCACCCTCCACCGTTGAGGGCGGCCCGGCGCCTTGGGCACATCTGGCATCAGAACTTCGACGTCCGACGATGGCGGAGATTCGTGCTGTGATGGAAACCGCTCCTTCGCCTCGTTCTCAACCGATTGACGAGGGCGAACTCCGCTCTGCGGTGCTCGCTGGCCTGTACGAGGAAATTGCCGGTGACGGTCGCCCGCAGGTTGTGCTCACCCGGCGATCAAAGCGCCTTCGCAGCCATAGTGGCGAAGTCAGTTTCCCCGGAGGTCGTCAGGAACCGGGCGAGGAACTCTGGATGACGGCGCTTCGCGAGGCCGAGGAAGAAATCTCTCTCGATCCATCTGTCGTGAAGCACCTCGGTGAGCTTGATCATCTGCGAACTGTGTCGAGCCGTTCCTGGATCGTGCCCTATGTGGCTGAAATCACTGACCCGCATCTGGTGATCCCCGCCTTGCGGGCCGCCCCCGATGAAGTCGAGTTGGTCTTGCACGTCGGTCTTCACGAACTGTTGGAACATGATGTGTTCCGCGAAGAACTCTGGACATTCGGAGAGTTCACCCGGCCAGTTTTTTTCTTCGAAATTGAAGGCGACACCGTGTGGGGGGCGACCGCGGCGATGTTGCGGAATCTTCTTTCGATCATCACGGGAACGCATGATCCGATGGCGGAAATCACACATTGGGACGCTCCGAACGCTGTTCTCCCGCCTGGTCTCGCATAGTAAGGTTTGCTCTTTCCAGCGGAGTTGGGCCCTTGCGGTCCTGTTCCGCTATTCCTCCCCCGGGGAATACCCGACGGATTTAAGCGAAGGGATCAGCAATGGCTGAAGTTGAAATCGGAATGGGTAAGTCGGGTCGTCGGGCGTATGGCTTTGATGACATCGCAATCGTGCCGAGCCGCCGCACCCGCGATCCCGAGGATGTCGACATCTCCTGGGAGATCGACGCGTTCCGCTTCGATCTCCCTTTGATGGCCTCGGCCATGGACGGTGTGGTGTCGCCGGCCACCGCAATCGAAATCGGTCGTCTTGGTGGTCTCGGTGTGCTCAACCTTGAAGGCCTGTGGACCCGTTATGAGGATCCTGAGTCCTTGCTCGAAGAGATCAGCAAACTCGATGTCGACAAGGCCACTGCGCGCATGCAGGAGATCTACGCCGCCCCGATCATCCCCGAACTCGTCGGGCAGCGCATTCGCGAGATCAAAGCTGCCGGTGTCACCAGTTGCTGTTCAGTCACTCCGCAGCGCACCGATGCACTTGCCAAGCAGTTCATCGATGCCGAACTCGACCTGCTCGTCATTCAGGGCACCGTCGTGTCGGCTGAGCATGTGTCCAAGACCGTCGAGCCGTTGAACCTCAAGAAGTTCGTCCGCGAGCTCGACATCCCCGTGATCGTGGGAGGTTGCGCGTCGTACCAAGCCGCGCTGCACCTCATGCGTACTGGTGCGGCCGGCGTGCTTGTCGGTGTTGGCCCGGGTCACGCCTGCACCACACGAGCAGTGCTCGGCTTGGGTGTTCCGCAGGCCACCGCCATAGCGGATGCTCGCGCGGCGCGCATGCGTCATCTCGATGAAACCGGCGTCTACTGCCAGGTCATTGCCGATGGTGGAATGGGCACCGGTGGCGATATCGCCAAGGCGATCGTGTGCGGTGCCGATGCCGTCATGATTGGTTCCCCGCTCGCGGCCGCCTCCGAAGCGCCAGGACGCGGTTACCACTGGGGCATGGCCACCTTCCATCCCACTCTTCCCCGTGGTGCACGCGTCAAGACCACCACCCGCGGCACGCTCGAAGAGATTCTCGTCGGTCCGGCGAACGAGAACGACGGACGCATGAACCTCTTCGGTGCACTGCGCACCTCAATGGCCACCTGTGGCTATCAGACAGTCAAGGAATTCCAGAAGGCTGAGGTCATGGTCGCTCCCGCCCTGCAGACCGAAGGCAAGGTCCTGCAGAAGGCGCAGGGCGTTGGCATGGGTCACTGACCCACATGTCTGAACCCCTCGACACCGTTCTCGTTGTCGACTTCGGCGCGCAGTACGCGCAGTTGATCGCTCGCCGTGTTCGTGAGGCGCATATCTATTCCGAGATCGTGCCGCATTCGATCACTGCGGCCGAGATCGCTGCCCGTGCCACTGGTTCGGCACCAGTGCGCGGCATCGTGTTCTCCGGTGGTCCCGCCTCGGTACATGTCGAGGGTGCGCCGTCCATTGATCCCGCGGTGTACGAACTCGGTATTCCGATCCTCGGCATTTGTTACGGCGCGCAATTGCTTGCCCGCGACCTCGGCGGCGAAGTAGCCGCAACCGGACGTGGCGAATACGGCCGCACCGAACTCACTGTTGGGACCAACGAGGTGTTGTTCAGCGCAGCTCAGCCCCGTACCCAACCGGTGTGGATGAGTCATTTCGACACCATCACGGTGCCCCCAGCTGGCGCTGTCGTCACCGCCTCAACGCCCGACACCCCGGCTGCGGCCTATGAGGATCGAGCCGCTGGCCGCTATGGCGTGCAGTTCCATCCTGAGGTTGTGCACACCCCGCACGGCCAAGAGGTGCTCGAGCATTTCCTCTACGACGCGTGTTCGCTTGCTCCCACCTGGACAATGGCTTCCATCATTGACACCCAGGTCGAACTCATTCGGGCTCAGGTCGGCAGCGCACGCGCCATCTGTGGCCTCTCCGGCGGCGTTGATTCCGCAGTCGCTGCTGCGCTGGTGCATCGCGCTATTGGTTCGCAGCTCACCTGTGTGTTCGTTGACACCGGCCTCATGCGCCAAGGTGAGGGTGAGCAGGTTGTTGAGACATTCCAGCGTCATCAGGGCATCGAGCTGATTCATGTACGCGCCGGCGAGCGTTTCTTTGAGCGCCTTGCGGGAATCACTGAACCCGAGGCCAAGCGCAAGGCCATTGGTGAACTCTTCATCCGTGTGTTCGAGGATTCCAGTGGTGGCATCGAAGACGCCCAGTTCCTTGTGCAAGGAACGCTGTATCCCGATGTGATCGAGTCGGGCACCAAGGACGCCGCCAAGATCAAGAGTCACCACAACGTTGGCGGCCTTCCCGACGACATGCAGTTCAAGCTCGTCGAACCTCTGCGTGCGCTGTTCAAAGACGAGGTGCGCAAGGTCGGAACCGAACTTGGTTTGCCCGATGAGATTGTCTGGCGCCAGCCATTTCCCGGTCCGGGACTGGGTGTGCGCATTATCGGCGAGGTCACGCCCGACAAGGTCGAGATGCTGCAGCATGCCGACGCGATCGTGCGTGAAGAAGTCAAAGCCGCCGGACTCGAACGAGAAATCTGGCAGGCGTTTGCCGTGCTGCCCGATATCCGCTCGGTGGGTGTCATGGGCGACGAACGCACCTACGGGCACCCCATCATCATCCGCGCGGTGACCAGCGAAGACGCCATGACTGCCGACTGGGCCCGACTTCCCTACGACCTTCTCGAGCGCATGTCGAGCCGCATCATCAATGAGGTTCCCGGCATCAACCGAGTGGCCTACGACATCACCTCGAAGCCGCCAGGCACCATCGAGTGGGAGTAAGGCTCCATTCCTGAATCCTCAGGCGCCGGCAAGCTGTGCTTTGCCTCAGGCGCCGGCAAGCTGGGCCACGATCGGGGCGAAGGATTCGACGGCGTCGATGCCCACGGTGATGTACGAGAGTCCGAAGCGTTCGCGTCGTTCGACGATGGTGTCGATCAACTGCTCCACGGTGCCGGCCAACGCATGTGGAGATTCGAGCGCTCCCTGAGCACTAAGTCCGAGTGCGGGCGCAACCATTTCAGCCAGGGCCATGCGGTCATCGGTGACTGCGGCTAGATGCACGCGTGTGTTGAGTTCAAGATCGTCGTAACGATCACCAGCAGCCTCGGCCAACCACCGCAACTTCTCTTCGGTGGCTTCGGCAGTGGCGTTGGGTCCTGCGCTTGCGTCAATCACGCCCGCGGCGAGTGACACGTTGATGCCCACGATGTCGGCCTGTTGTGCGGCGAGCGTCAGCATGCGCTTCCCGCCACCGCCGAGTAGGAAACGCGGGCCGGGCTTCTGTAGGGGCTTGGGAGTTCCTTCGTGCCCGGTGACGTTGTAGTGCTTGCCAGAGAAGGTGACCGGGCCGTCGGCAAAGAGCCCCTTCATGATGGTGATCGACTCAGCCAGGCGGTCAATGCGCACGCCCGGGCGATCAAGCGCAATGCCGGCCTGTTCGTAGTCGGTAGTCATCCAGCCTGCGCCAATGCCCAACTCCAGACGACCGCCGCTGAGCAGGTCGATGGTCGCGGCTTCCTTGGCCAGCACCACCGGATGGCGGTAGTCATTGCACCACACCAGCGTTCCGATGGTGAGCGTTGTGGTGGCTTCAGCAGCTGAGACAAGCGCCGGGGTGACGGCCCACTGTTCGTCAAGGTGGTCGGCGATGGTGAGCGAGTCGTAGCCGAGGCCCTCGACCTGCTTGGCCAGTTCTCGCCAGCGCACACCGTCTTGCGCGGTTCCGGTGAATCCGCCCGGCGGTGAACTCGCTTGAATGCTGAAGCGGAACGGCTTGGTGCGGGGCAGGCGAATGCTCATAGGCCGATTCTCGCATCCCGGGGACCCCAACGTCCGGTGCCTGGCGATCTAGCGTCATCGATGGAATGCAGCCGATTCCGGTGGCGCTGGCGCCCCGGTGTGTGAGGTGGAGGAACCATGGCATCGACCGACCCCGTTGAGGAACAACCGGATGATCTTGCCGATTTCATGAGAGGCGCCTTCACGCACGATGGAGTCACCCACCATGTGTTCCGCAGTGGCGAGGGCCCGGCAGTCATCGTGATTGCCGAGATCCCCGGGATCACGCCGAAGGTTGCGGAGTTCGCTCGCCGTGTGCGTGCACTCGGATGCAGTGTGTGGATGCCGGTGCTGTTCGGTGATCCGGGACGCGTGCCGAGCGGGCGCTATATCGCGAAGTCGGTCAGCCAAGCCTGCGTGTCGCGGGAGTTCACGGCATTCGCGACGCGCACCACTGCACCGGTGACCGATTGGTTGCGGGCGCTGGCGCGCAGCGCGCATAAGACCTGTGGTGGACCTGGTGTGGGCGCAGTGGGCATGTGTTTCACCGGCGGCTTCGCGCTCGGCATGATGGTCGGTCCGGAACTCATTGCCCCGGTGTTGAGTCAGCCCTCGCTTCCGATCGGTTTCTCGAAGAAGGCGAAGGCCAGCGTGAAACTCTCCGCTGAGGACCTGCGCATCGTGAAGGATCGGGTGGCCGCCGGCACGTGCGTACTTGGTCTCCGATTCACCAACGACGCCGTGGTGCCAGCTGAACGATTCGAAACCTTGCGTCGTGAACTCGGTGAGGGATTCATTGGCGTTGAGATTGATTCCTCGCCCGGTAACCCATGGGGCATCCCGAAGAACGCGCATTCTGTGCTCACCCAGCACCTCGTGGACGAACCGGGGCACCCCACCCACGATGCGCTCAACCAGGTGCTCGAGTTCTTCCGATCGCGACTTCTGCCTGATTGATCGTTCAGTGCTGGAGTCCGATCCTTGGGTCGCATCTGCGCCGGTAGGGTGATCTCTCCATGAACGATGACTCAAGTGGCGGCCTTCTCGCCGGCCTGAATCCGGTGCAGTACGAGGCAGTCACCCACGCTGAGGGTCCGCTGCTCATCGTGGCCGGTGCCGGTTCGGGTAAGACCCGGGTGCTGACTCATCGCATCGCCCATCTCATTTCTGAAGAGGGCATTTCGCCTTTCGAGATTCTGGCGATCACCTTCACCAACAAGGCCGCGGACGAGATGCGTTCACGAGTGGCGGAGTTGGTGGGCCCGGTCGCCGCAAAGATGTGGGTTTCGACGTTCCACTCAGCTTGTGTGCGCATTCTGCGTCGGGACGCCGATCGTCTTGGTTTCCCGAGTTCGTTCACCATTTATGACTCTGCTGACGCCCAGCGACTCACCAGCTATGTCATCCGGGACCTCGGACTCGATGCCAAGAAGTTCGTACCCCGTGCCATTCACGCCAGCATCTCGGCCGCCAAGAATGATGGGCATAGCCCCACCTCCTACAGCGAAGCGGCCCAGACCATCTTCGAGCGCAAGATCGCTGATGTCTTCATTGAATATCAGGCCCGCCTCCTCAAGGCCGGCGCGATGGATTTCGATGATCTTCTTGGCAACGCCGTCGAGCTGTTCAGGAGTAATCCCGACGTGCTTGAGCAGTACCAGCGCCGTTTCCGTCATGTGCTTGTCGACGAGTATCAGGACACCAACCGCGTGCAGAACGAACTGGTGCTGATGCTGGCGGCACCCTCGGGCAATGTCTGCGTTGTCGGCGACGGCGATCAATCGATCTATCGGTTCCGCGGTGCTGATATGCGCAACATTCTCGAGTTCGAGAACGCGTTCCCCGATGTCACGGTTGTGTTGCTCGAACAGAACTACCGCTCCAGCCAGACCATTCTCGATGCCGCCAATGCGGTCATCACCAACAACCTTGGTCGTCGTCCGAAGGAACTCTGGACCGACTCTGGTCCCGGCGAATCAATCATGCGCTATCACGCCGACGATGAGGCGGATGAAGCCCATTGGATCGCCAACCAGATCATGCATCTGCATGACAGCGGCCATTCCTGGGGTGACTGCGCAATCTTTTATCGAACCAATGCGCAAAGCCGCGTCATCGAGGAGTACCTCATGCGCGTCGGCATCCCCTACAAGGTGGTTGGCGGAACGCGTTTCTACGATCGCCGCGAGGTCAAGGACGCGCTGGCCTATGTGAAGGCCACCGTCAACCCTGCCGATGAAGTTTCGGTCAAGCGTGTGCTCAACGTACCCAAGCGTGGCGTTGGAGAATCCTCGGTGGGTCGGCTTGATGCCTACGCCCGTAGCCATGCCATCACCTTCACTGATTCGTTACGTGAGGCCGCTGCCGCTGGCGTTACCGGTAAGGCGCTCAAAGGCATCGAGGAGTTCCTCAAACTCATTGACGAGCTCGAGCATTTTGTGACTGATGGTCCGGCGCCGCTGATCGAAGCGGCAATGCAGCGTTCCGGGTATGTGGCCGAACTCGAGGCCGAACATTCCATTGAGGCCGAGGGTCGCGTCGAGAACCTGGCCGAACTCGTGGGAGCAGCGCGAGATTTTGCATCCGTTGATGAGTTCCTCGAGCAGATCAGCCTTGTGGCCGATACCGACGATCTCGATGGTGATGAATCGGCAATCGTGCTGATGACGCTGCACGCGGCAAAGGGACTTGAGTTCCCGGTCGTGTTCCTCATCGGAATGGAGGACGGGATCTTCCCGCATCTTCGTTCCATTGGTGATCCTGACGAACTTGAGGAAGAGCGTCGCCTTGCCTACGTCGGTATTACCCGAGCGCGTGAGCGACTGCACCTCTCGCATGCATGGGCGCGCACCATGTTTGGCAGCACGCAGTACAACCCGCCGAGTCGGTTTCTCGAGGAGATCCCCGAGGCGCTGGTCACCGTGGTCAAGGGAGACCGTCGCGGTGCGCGTAGCGGCTCTTCCGGCGCCGGCTCCTATGGAAGCAGTTCGTATGGAGCTCGCACTCCGGGCTCGGGCGGCTCTTGGGGGCGACGCGATGCTGACGATGACTGGAGCGGTTCGGTCATTGGTGGGGGAGGCCGTTCCCGCCGTGACGCGTCCATCGAGACCGCGCTCAAGCCGCCACCCCCGACCCAGAGCGGTGCCGATCAGATCGGATTGCAGGTCGGCGACGATGTCACCCACGGCAAGTTCGGCGATGGGGTCATCACCGCCATCGAGGGCAGCGGCGACAAAGCCGAGGCGGTGGTGCATTTCCGGGGGATTGGCGAAAAGCGCCTGCTTTTGGCCTGGGCCCCGCTTACCAAGCGCTGACAGACGTTTCTGACGAATCGTCAGGTTTGCCTTGCATTGGCAAAATCGGGTGTGTTAGGCATACTGAACACACCTAAGTTAGGGCTGCCTAACACGCAGTCCTCACCACTCCCAGATGGAGGCTCCCCCGTGTTCTCGAACTTCCTCATCGGTCTTCGTGAAGGTCTTGAAGCATCCTTGGTTGTCGGCATTCTCGTCGCCTATCTGGTGAAGACCGGGCGCACCAACCGACTGGTGCCGCTGTGGACCGGCGTGGCCCTCGCCGCAGCTGCCAGCTTGGGGTTCGCAGCCGTGCTCCACTTCACCTCGAACGAACTGAGTGACAGGGCCGAGCAGATTTTCGCCGGCGTCATGTCGATCATCGCCGTTGCGTTTGTCACCTGGATGGTCTTCTGGATGCGCTCCACCTCGCGCACGATGAAGACCGAACTCCACGGCAAACTCGACGCCGCCGCCGAAATGGGCAGCGTGGCCATCGCAGTGATGGCCATGGTCGCCGTTGCCCGTGAAGGTCTCGAGACCGCGCTGTTTCTCTGGACGAACGAAAAGGCCATGGGGGCGGCATCGCATCCTGCGGTCGGGGGACTGCTTGGCATCGCTGCTGCCGTGTTGCTGGGGTACCTGATCTACCGGCAGGCAGTCGCAGTCAACCTCGCAAAGTTCTTCAAGGTCACTGGTGCGCTGCTCATCGTCATCGCAGCTGGTGTGCTCTCAGCGGGCGTGCACGAACTCCAAGAGGCTTCGCTCATTGGGGGCGAGGACACCGTTGCGCTCAACATCTCTAGTTGGTACTCGGCCGATGCTTGGTACGGCAGCCTGCTGCGCGGCATCTTCAACTTCACGCCCACGCTCACCGTGTTGCAGGTCGTGGTGTGGTTCGCGTACCTGATTCCGGTGATGGTGCTGTTCTTCCGCCCGTCGAGCCCGTCTCGTCAGTTGCCGGCGCCAGCATCGACGGAGAAGTCCACCTCGACCCGACCGCTGTCAGAGACCGTCACCGGATAGGACGGCAGTCCAGTTCCATCTGCGGGCACGGTGGTTCCGTCGCATGGGTCGCGGAACTCCGCGCTCTCGGCCTGCCAGGTCACCGAGCAATCTCGGCTCTGGCCGGGCCGGCGGGCATCGAAGGCGTGCCATCCGGTGGCGTCGTCATCACCGATGTGCTGCAGATACACGTCGCGCTTGCCGCCGGACACATCGGGCAGCAGAAGCGGTCCGGCTGACGCGATGGAGCCCGCCAGCGATTGGGCCGAGCCGGCGTCGTAGGTGTTCGAACCCAGCTTGACCTGGACCTTGCCTGATTCGGTGAGTGAGGGGATGGCGAAGATGAACAGCACCAGTACCAAGATGAGCCCGAGAGCCACTCCCGCCACCGCAAGGATGATCGAGCGGGGCGTGCGGGTCGGTGTCTGTTTGACCGGTGACATGGGTCAAGTATCGCCGCAGCTGGGCGCTTCGATGAAGTCATCGGTCGGCGAGGCCGGCCCAGCTTGGAACCTATGAGGCTTCGTTTGGGACCGCAGCCCCCTCGCTGACTACCTTGTCGCCGTGGATCTTCTCGAATATCAAGGCAAACAGTTCTTCGCAACGTTCGGTATCCCGGTCTCCGACGGTCGTGCCGTCACGACCGTTGAGGATGCAGTCGCCGCGGCGAACGCAGTCGGTTACCCAGTCGTGGTCAAGGCCCAGGTGCATGCTGGTGGTCGTGGCAAAGCCGGTGGCGTGAAACTCGCCACCAATGAGGCCGAGGTGCGAGAGCACGCCGGCAACATTCTCGGGCTCGACATCAAGGGTCATATCACTCGCATTCTCTGGATCGAGAACGCTTCGGACATCGCCGAGGAGTACTACGCCTCGTTCACGCTCGATCGTTCCGCCAAGAAGCATCTCGGCATGCTCTCCAAGGAAGGTGGCGTCGAGATCGAGCAGGTTGCGGTCGATAACCCCGACGCCATTGCCAAGATCTGGATTGATCCGGTTGACGGTCTCAGCGCAGATGTCTGCCGTGCGTGGGTCAAGGCCGCGAATCTCAACGCCGATGTCACCGAGGACGCTGTCGAGCTGCTCTGCAAGCTCTACACCGCGTACGTCGAGGGCGACGCCGATCTCGCCGAGATCAACCCGCTCATCGTGAAGACCAATGGCCGGGTGCACGCACTCGACGCCAAGGTCACGCTTGATGACAACGCCGAGTTCCGCCACGAATGGGATGAGTACGCCACCACGCAGGTGCGCGATGCCCGTGAGGAAGCGGCCCATGCCAAGGGCCTGCAGTACGTGGGCCTTGAGGGCTCAGTCGGAATCATCGCCAACGGCGCTGGTCTGGCCATGAGCACGCTCGACGTCGTCAACCAGGCCGGTGGCGAAGCCGCCAACTTCCTGGACATCGGCGGCGGTGCGAACGCCGAGGTCATGGCTGGCGCGCTGCAGGTCATCAACGATGACCCGAGTGTGAAGTCGATCTTCATCAACATCTTCGGCGGTATCACCCGAGGCGAAGAGGTCGCCAAGGGGATCATCGGTGCGCTTGAGATGGTCGACATCACCGCCCCGATCGTCATCCGCCTCGACGGCACCAACGCTGAGGAGGGCCGAGCACTGCTCGCCCCGCACCTGTCCGAGCGACTCCAGAGCAAGCCCACCATGCTCGAAGCTGCTGCTACCGCTGTCGCACTCGCGAAGAAGAACTGAGGAATCCGATGAGCATCTTCGTCGACGAGAATACAAAGGTCATCTACCAGGGCCTCACCGGTTCGCAGGGTCGTTTCTACGGCCTGCGCAACCGTGACTACGGCACCAACGTGGTTGGTGGCACCAACCCCAAGAAGGCCGGAACCGATGTCGATGGCATCCCGATCTTCGCCAACGTCGGTGAGGCTGTCGCCGCCACCGGCGCCAACGCCTCATGCATCTTCATTCCCGCCCCCGGTGTCCGCGCCGCGATCATGGACGCCGCTGAGGGTGGCGTCGAGTTCATCGTGTGCATCACTGAAGGCGTGCCGGCCCACGACGAAGCGTGGTTCTACAACGAACTCAAGCGCGACTTCCCGAACGTGCGTCTGCTCGGCCCGAACTGCCCCGGCATCATCAGCCCCGGCAAGTGCAACATCGGCATCACCGCCGGTGAGATCGCCAAGCCCGGCGGCCCGGTTGGCATCGTGAGCCGCTCCGGCACGCTCACCTACCAGGCGCTGTACGAACTCAAGCTGCAGAACATCGGCGTCACCACCTGCGTCGGCATCGGTGGCGACCCCGTTCCCGGCACCTCGTTCATCGACTGCCTCGCAGCGTTTGAAGCCGATCCCGATACCAAGGCCGTCATGATGATCGGCGAGATCGGTGGTTCGGCTGAGGAAGAGGCCGCGGAGTTCATCAAGAACAACATGTCCAAGCCGGTCGTGTCCTATGTCGCTGGTGTCACCGCCCCTCCGGGCAAGAAGATGGGCCATGCCGGCGCCATCGTCTCCGGTGGCAAGGGCACTGCTGCCGCCAAGATGGAAGCCCTCGCTGATGCGGGCGTCCGTGTGGGTAAGAACCCCACCGAGGCTGGCGAACTCATGGTTGAGGTCGTCCGCGAGCACGGCTGGGCCTGAGCCCAACGCTGCCGCTGGTTCGGTAGCAGCAATGCAGTTCTGATCGAAGGCCCGGCCATCGTGCCGGGCTTTCGTCGTTGCTGGCCCGCGTCATTGTCGGCCCACGAAATTCCTAAGGCCGTTACTGTCGGGCCATGCATGATCTGGTGATCTCGGGGGGCATGGTTGTCGATGGGTCCGGGGCTGAGCCCCAGCGGGCCGATGTGGCCATTGACGGCGACACGATCGTGGCGGTGGGTGCCGATGTCGGTGCCGCCCGTCGAACCATCGACGCTGAGGACCGACTGGTCACGCCCGGGTTCGTCGACGTGCACACCCATCTCGATGCGCAGTTGGCCTGGGACCCAATCGGCACCTCCACCTGCTGGCATGGCGTCACCTCAGTGGTCATCGGAAACTGCGGCATGACGTTCGCCCCGGTGCGCGACGGCGAGGCTCCGTTCCTCGCCCAGGCGATGGAGGCGGTCGAGGACATCCCCGCCGATTCGATTCTCGCCGGTATGCCGTGGAACTGGAACACGCACGGTGAGTATTTGCAGTGGTTGGCCAGTCAGCCCAAGGGACTGAACTTCGCCGGGTTCGTCGGTCATGGTGCAGTTCGCTACTACGCCATGGGTGATCGTTCGCTCGATGTAGATACCGAACCCACCGACGATGAACTCGCGGTCATGGTGGGTCTCGTTGATGAGGCAATGCGAGCCGGAGCGGTGGGGTTCTCCACCTCACGCACCGGTCGTCATGTCACCTTCGATGGTCGCAACGTGCCGGGTACTTGGGCGACCGAACGCGAACTCGTGGCGCTCGCGTCGGTGCTTGGTGCGCATGGCCGTGGCGTGCTCGGTTGTGCGCCGCGCTTCGATGGTGAGGGGTTGGGTCTGGAACGGGCCCGCAGCGAGGTGGCGATCATGGCCGCTATGAGCCGGGCCTCGGGCCGTCCGTTCACCTTCAACCTCACCTCGGTGTTCGCCGATCCGCAGCAGTGGCGACAGGTGCTGGACTTCGTTTCCGAGGCCAACGCCACCGGCGCGAACCTGCGTCCGCAGACCACATCACGTTCAATCGGCGTGATCTTTTCGCTCGCGCACAAGACCCCGTTCGACAATCGCACCGGCTGGGATGTCATCGCCGGCCGGACTCTCGCCGAACGAGTGGCCATCCTGCGCGACCCGACTGTGCGCGCTGGTCTCATTGCTCGCGGTGATGGCCGCCGTGGACTCGAAGCCACCCGCGAGTACTTCGTGCTCACCCCGGAGCATGGCGCTCGTTACGACTCCCGACCGGAGGACAGCCTCGCCGCCTATGCCGAGCGGGCCGGAACCACCGCGGTGGAGGCGTATCTCGATCTTGTTGACGCCACCGACGGCAAGGTGATCCTCAACTGGCCGATCCTGAACCAGGACTTCACGGTGATCGATCAGATGCTCACCGATCCGCGCATGATGCTCGGCCTTGCCGATTCGGGTGCGCATGTCGGGCAGATCCTCGATGCGAGTCAGCCCACGTTCTTCCTGTCGTACTGGATCCGTGAGCGCGGCCTCATGTCGATCGGCGAGGGTGTGCATCAGCTCACCGGTCGTCCTGCCGAGTTGTTCGGGTTCACCGACCGCGGACGGATCGCCGTTGGCACCAAGGCTGATGTCAACGTGTTCTCACTCGAAGACCTCTATCTTCCGCTGCCCACCTTCCAGCGCGACTTCCCGGCTGGCGCCGGTCGGTTCGTGCAGCGATCGCAGGGATATGACGCCACGATCGTCAATGGCTCGGTGTTCATGGAACACGGCGAACACACTGGTGCTCTGGCGGGAAGGCCCCTGCTCGCCTCCTGATAGGTTCGGCGCAATGCGTGTTGCTGTCCTAGCCTCCGGAAGCGGAACCATCCTTGATGCCATCTGCGCCGCTGGTGTGCCGGTAGCGGTCACTGTGGTCGACCGCGAATGTGGCGCCCAAGACGTCGCTGAACGTAACGGTGTCGAATGCGAACTGATGCAGCGACGCAGTTACGCGCGTGACTTCGATCGTGACGGCTACACCGCTGAGGTTGCCGGTCTGCTCACCGGCTACGACATTGACCTCGTCGTTATGGCCGGCTTCGGAACCATCCTCGGAAAAGGCATGTTCGAAACGTTTCCGGGCCATGTGCTCAACACCCATCCGGCGCTGCTGCCGTCATTTCCCGGTTGGCATGGCGTGGCCGATGCACTGGCCTATGGCGTGAAGGTCACAGGCTGCACGGTGCATATCGCCACCGAAGAAGTCGACGCTGGACCGATCCTTGCCCAGGAGGCCGTGGTCATCGAACCGGGCGACACCGTGGAGTCATTGCACGAGCGCATCAAGGCGGTCGAGCGCCGCATCTATGTCCGCACCATTCGCGAGATCATCGAAAGGGGAAGTGTCCAGTGAGGGCTCTTCTGTCTGTGTACGACAAGTCCGGCATCGTGGAGTTCGCCCAGGCTCTGCATGAACTGGGCTGGGATCTCGTCTCCAGCGGCGGTACCGCTCGCGTTATCGCTGCAGCCGGTGTTCCTGTCACTGATGTCGCTGATCTCACCGGGGTGCCCGCCATCCTCGGTCATCGTGTCGTGACGCTTCATCCGAAGGTGCACGGCGGTCTACTCGCGGACCCAACGAACGCAGAACATCGCTCTGATATGGCCGAGTACGGCATCGAACCGATCGAGCTTGTGGTGGCCAACCTGTATCCGTTCTCGGCGGAACCTTCGATCGAGTTGATCGATATCGGCGGCCCCACCATGGTGCGCGCCGCGGCCAAGAACCATGCATTCGTCGGCATCATCACTGATCCGTCGCGCTACGACGAGGTGCTCACCGAACTTCGGGCCGAGGGCGCACTTACGCAGGCCACGCGCACACGACTTGCCCGCGATGCGTTCGCGCATACTGCGGCCTATGACGCCGAAATCCTCGCCTGGTTCGATGCCGGCCAACCGACTGCTGGTGCGACAGCCGGCGACGCTGCGACGAGCGACAATGCCGATGCGCCGGCCGAATTACCCGCAACCATCTCGCTCACACTCACCCGCGAGCAGGTGCTGCGTTACGGCGAGAATCCGCATCAGGTTGGTGCTCGCTATAGCGCCGCCGGCGAAACCGGTTGGTGGACCACTGCCGTGCAGCATGGTGGCAAGGAGATGAGTTATCTCAACGTGTATGACACCGAAGCGGCATGGCGTCTCGTGCATTCGATCGGCGAGCGTCCCGCTGCCGTGGTCATCAAGCACGCCAACCCCTGCGGTGTCGCCGTGGCCGATGACATCGCCACTGCCTATGCACGCGCACATGCCTGCGACACGGTTTCCGCGTTCGGCGGCATCATCGCTCTCAACCGAACTGTCACTCTCGAGGTGGCTCAAGCCATTGCTCCGGTGTTCACCGAGGTCCTCGTGGCCCCCGGGTACGAACCCGATGCGCTTGCGGCGCTGCAGGAGAAGAAGAACCTGCGCATTCTCACTGCCGTGGCGCCGGGTGCCCCCGGACTTTCACTGCGGCCCATCGACGGCGGGTATCTCGTGCAGACGCCTGATCTCGTCACCGATGATCGGTCGGGCTGGACCGTGGCCACCAAGCGAGCGCCCTCTGAAGCCGAATGGATTGATCTCGTGCTGGCCTGGCAGGTCGTGGCCAAGGTGACATCGAACGCCATCGTTTTGGTGAAGGACGGTCAGGCAGTGGGCATCGGTTGCGGTCAGCAGAACCGTCGCGATGCCGGACATCTCGCCGCGGTGAAGGCCGAGGGTCGGGCAGTGGGCGGCGCGTACGCGTCAGACGCGTTCTTCCCGTTCCCCGATGGTCTCGACGCCGCCATCGAGGCCGGTGCCACCTGTGTCATCCAACCCGGCGGTTCCATCCGGGACGAGGAAGTCATCGCCGCTGCCGACGCTGCTGGTCTCGCCATGGTGTTCACCGGCGAGCGCCACTTCCGTCACTGATCGGCAGCACCGACCCAGTAGTTCGCCATCAGCTCGGTCATCCACTCGGGCTGCTCGATGGTGCCGCGGGCGGTGAACTCCCGCACATGGGGTTTGATGTCGATCAC
>CANFQA010000018.1 GCA_947449015.1 Microthrixaceae bacterium
ATCAACAGACGCATCGGCACCGACCACCGCTCCCGAACCGGTCTGCGCACCCCATCGAGTGAAACTCCCCCCGAGAAAGGTGGTTCCGGACGCAGGGTCCGTGGTGAGTGCCGTGACCGATCCGTTCGGACCATCAACGATGACTGGGGCAGCCGACGGATCGGCGCTCGCTGCCTCAGCGGGAACAAGCACGAAAAGCGCCGCCACGAGTGCGAGCGCAGTCGCAGCAGCGACCATCCGAGTGAACCGCCGACCGAGCGACATCCGCGAATCCGGTTCAACTGCGAGGGAACGAAAAGAGTTAGACACGTGAGACTCCAAGGGGTTGGATCCAAGACGCCGAAGGGCCCGTCTGCGGGCCAAGATGCTTGCGAAGATCTTCATGAAATGATTGTTTCGCTAGCATAATCCGAACGCGGTAGGGGCAGCCTTGTGCTTCAATCGCTTGAAGCGCCACAAAAAAGCGCAAGCCAACGGCGACGCTGAGCCATGGCTCAACGAGTACGGCAGCGACTAGGTGCCGGGACAACTCGAGGCCCTGCTCGCTCGCATCACTGAAATGGCAGAAAGATCCGCTGGAACTTCGGCCACCTCAAACCACAGGTCGCCAGTCGCCGAGTCCTCGCCGGGAACGTCTCTGGTCAGCCGCGGAAGGGTCGCAGTCCGCCAGCGGGCACCGAGCCCATACGACCAGCTTGGAAGTCTTCGAACGCAGCGATGAGTTCCTCACGGGTGTTCATCACGAACGGACCTTGGTTCACCACGGGCTCGCCAATTGGTTCGCCACCGAGGAAGACAACTTCGAGGGTTGAATCTGGCGAGGCCTGCAGGACCACAGTGTCGCCGGCCCCGAAGACCGCAAGGCGACCCTGGCCAAATGGTGCCGACTCAACACCGACAGAACCCACACCTTCAAGCCCATAGGCAAGCGCGTTGAACTGTGCATTCCAGGGCAACTCCACGCGTGCACCCGGTGCGACAGTGACATGCGCAATAGTGATCGGCGTATGGGTTGAGCCAGGTCCCTTGTGGCCATCGATCTCGCCGGCGATCACGCGTATGAGTGCGCCATCATCGCTGGAGGCGAGCAGCGCAACATCCTCGGCCTCGAGGTTCTGATACGCGGGTGAGAGCATTTTCGAACGACTCGGCAGATTCACCCAGAGTTGGAAACCATGGAACAGTCCGCCGCTTCGAACGAGTTCCTCAGGTGGCGTCTCAATATGCAGAATGCCGCTACCTGCAGTCATCCATTGCGTTGCACCGTTTTCAATCACGCCACCTCCGCCATGAGAGTCCTGATGAAGGAAGGTGCCATCAATGATGTAGGTGACCGTCTCAAACCCGCGATGCGGGTGCCAATCAGTGCCCTTGGCCTGCATCGGTGGCCACACAATTGGCCCCATCTGATCCATCATGATGAACGGGTCAAGCTCCGCCATGGGCACACCTGCAAACGCGCGCCGCACTGGAAACCCTTCGCCTTCGAGGCCTTCGGGCGCGGTGGTGACTGCCCGAACAGGACGGGGTGCTCCGACAGCCGGCTCGAGGTGCGGAAGTGTCGTGGGATCTGCACTAATCGCCGGCATGGTGGGCTCCGTTCCAAGGTTGATCGAAGGAGGCTCCCCCGGATCACTGCTGACTGAGGTTATTGCGAACGCAATGATTTCACACTTTGCATTACATCAGTGCGTCACATCAGTGCGTCATTCCGGCCATACCAGGCATGTCACTATGCGCACTCGAATCCGCCCCAGTGCTTTCAGCTGCGGGCGGCGCTCCGAGACGCTCCTGAGCCATTGCGTATTCCTGGACCTCAGCGGCCTGATTCGTGGCTATTCGCCCCGCCAGTTCGGTGACCCGTGGGTCGCTGGCACGTTCGGCTGCATACTGCGCCATATGCAGTCCGCCGCTGTGGTGGGCCGACATCAGCGTGAGGAACAACAGATCGGATTCAGTGCCGCGGGCCGCATCGAGTTGCGCAAGCTCATCGGGTGTTGCCATTCCCGGCATCGACTGCAGCGCTGTCGGCATGTTCATCCACGCCATAACGGTTCTCTTCGGGTCGTACTCAGGACGCGAGGCGCCATGATCGTCGAGCATCACCGACATCGCTCCGAGTTCGGACCGCTGAAACAGCAGAACGTCCTGTGCGAATCCCCTGACTGTCAGATCCTGACCGTGAGCCATCTCCATGATTGCCATTTGCACGGCCTGATCGTGATGCTCGGACATGTCAGCCAGAAAGCCCGTGTCCACGGAACTTGTAGGAGTCTTCGATCCTCGCGCTCCGAGGAAGTAGCCCACAGCGCCGCCGAGAAATACCAGCGCAATGATCAGAGCAATCGGCCCGATGCCTAGACGACGCTTCGTCTTCGCAACTCCGACATGGTCAACGTTTTGTGCGAACGGCTCCATGACGAGACGCTAACTCTCGAGGTCTTGCATGTCATGGCTGGGAGACAGTGCCGTCTATGGAAACATTCTCACTCATGAGACTTGCGCAAATCTGGCGATATCCGGTGAAGTCAATGATCGGCGAACAGGTTTCTTCGATCGAGGTCGCCGAGCATGGTTTCGTCGGTGACCGTCATTGGGCGGTTCGTGACGAAGTGCGCGGCGGAATTCGTGGCGCCAAGAAGTTCGGCGGACTCATGCGCCTGCGGGCCGAAGCTGCTGCGAATGGTGAAACACACGTTCACTT
This sequence comes from Microthrixaceae bacterium, assembly GCA_947449015.1. Taxonomy (GTDB): domain Bacteria; phylum Actinomycetota; class Acidimicrobiia; order Acidimicrobiales; family Acidimicrobilacustridaceae; genus Acidimicrobilacustris. Next base: position 2,705 of record CANFQA010000018.1, read on the forward strand.
TCCTGATGGCACCAATCTCATCGCCGGCGATCCCTCACTCGACGCCCGACTCTCTCTCGAACTTGCACACGAGGTCACACTTCAGTCGCTACCGGCTGCCACAGACCTCGACCACTTCCGGCGCGGCGAACCCGACAGCGAAGATTTGCTGACCGAACTGCGGGCGATCTTCGGTCGCGAAGATGACGAACCACTTCCTGACCTGTCCGTGTTCCCCCCGGAGATCATGGAGTTCGAATCCCCCCCGGGGACCCACCACGATGCATTCCCGCTTCTGCTCATGACCACGACGGCGTTGCGGACCCTGTCGTCGGCCCTCCCGGATTCAGTCATCGACGTGCGTCGGTTCCGGCCGTCGATCGTGATCGATACCGAGGATCAACTCGGGAATCCCGAATTCGACTGGGTGGGTCGAAACATTCGGATTGGTGAGGTTGAGTTGCGCATCGGCGCTGCCTGCCCCCGATGCGTCATGGTCGCCCGCGAGGTGTCTGCTGACATCCCCGCCGATCGGGCCGTACTGCGTCACATTGTTCGCCAACTCGACCAGAATCTTGGCGTGTACGCCACGGTGATTACCCCGGGCGTTCTCACTGAAGGAGACGCCGTCACCCTCGGTGGCTGAACGGCCTCACCGGTAGCCCACTGCGTCGAAGTAGGTGGCCTGAAACGGGCGCGCCTGCACCAGATGGGTTCGGTTTCAAATTGCAAAATACCGAAATCCTGCGATTGGCCGCCTCCCCCACGCTCGGTACCTTCACGGTCACCTGATCGCAGTACCCCGATCAGGGTCGCCATTTCGAGGAACCGAGGTTTCATGCCCCTGTCGCCCGCTGCCAGGCCAAACCACTCCAGACGAACCGTGTCAGTTTCCGTCAGAGTCACCAGCGCGATCTCGGTCATCACTGCGACTCTGGTCCTCCTTCTGGCGTCAGGTTCATTCGGCCAAGCAACTGCGGCGGCGGCCACAGTTGCGGCGACCAGACCTGGATCCACACTCCTGTCCGACGCCTTCGGGGCAAGCGATGGTCTGATCACGAACGAGTACGCATTCTGGAACCAGGGATCAGCCTCAGCCGTCAGAAGTTCCACCTGGGATATGACCTCTGGTTCATTGTTCGGTCGCGGTGGGGTGGCGTGGTCCGGAGTCCCCGATGACACTGATCCGAATGCCACATCCTCGAACGGCACAGACTCGGCAATTTTCCGACTGGTGACGAAACGGAAGGACTTCACCTCGGTCAACATCTCGTTCCGGCTGGTACATGACTCGTTCATCACAACAGCAACGACGCCAGCAGTTGCCTGGGATGGCGAGCACATATTCTTGCGCTATGTCGATGAGACCTCGCTCTATTACGCGAGTTTCGACCGGAGGGACGGCACCACTGCCATCAAGAAGAAGGTGACGGGCGGTAGCTCGAACGGCGGGACCTATTACACACTCGCTTCGGGGAGAAATTCTTTTACCCCCGGCAAATTCCACGATGTGCGTGCAACCGTGTTTGATACGTCCACGGGATCGGTCAGGATCCGACTTTGGGTTGACGGAACGCTCGTGCTCTCCGCAACCGATACAGGAATCGGCGGACCACCCATACGGTCCGGCGGCGTCGGGATCCGTGGCGACAACTCCGATTTCCGGTTCGATGACTTCTTGGTGACCGCTCGCTGACACCTGGCCGATGAACCTAGGCTCCCCACCCTTGCCGCCGTCCCGAATCGGCCGCCAGACAGGTGACGACCAGACAGGTGACGAGAGGAGTCGAACATGACGAGCACATCATCGGAACGTTTCGGTCTTGACGGAAAAGTGGCGATTATCACCGGTGCCGGCAAAGGCATCGGCGCAGCGATCGCCAGAGTGTTTGCTGCCGCAGGAGCCGATTGCGTGCTCACCGCACGCAGCGAGAGCGATCTCGAAGCTGTTGCGGCTGAGGTGAGCGACCTCGGTGCACGAGCGCTCGTCATCGCTGCCGATGTCAACGACCTCGATGCTCTCGCTGAGATTGTGTCTCACACAGTTCGTGAGTTCGGCGGCATTGACATTGTTGTCAATAACGCCGGCGGCTCCATGTCACGGCCGTTCCTCGACACAACCGTCGCCCAACTCGAGAAGTCGTTCCACTTCAACGTGTCGGCACCGTTTGAACTGGTGCGACTTGCGGTTCCCCACATGCTGGAGCGCGGGGGTGGCGTTGTTTGCAACATCGGTTCGGTTGCCGGTCGCAATGCCGTGCGCAACTCCCTGACCCATAGCCTCACAAAAGCAGCTCTCGAGCAACTCACGCGCCTTATGGCGGTCGAACTTGCTCCCCGCATCAGGGTGAATGGCGTTCTGCCCGGAGCTGTAGAAACCGACTCGCTGCGCATGTATCTCTCCTCAATGGATCCATCGATTCGCGATGCAATGCACGCCAACACCGCAATGCGGCGCAATGGATTGCCCGACGACATCGCCGATGCGGTGCTGTACCTCTGCTCCCCCGCTTCTTCGTGGGTCACCGGCCAGTGTCTTGCCGTCGACGGAATGGCCAACGGCGACCTCATCCCGAAAGTCACCACAGACCTCTAGTCATCGCAACCAATCCACCAAGCTGCCGCTGGCCGGTGTCGATGACCGACCGGTGGGTTCAGCCGAACTTCATCAACTCAACGCGGACTCCGTCGGGATCAGCCATGAAGACAAGCTCGGTGGCCCATGCGCCTTCGCCGATTCGAGTGCGCGTGCCTTCGACAACTGCTCCCCCGTGCGCCACAAGATGATCGATGACGCCATCGAGGTCATCAACCGTCACTGCGAAGTGCGTGAAACCCCGTTGGAGTCGAGTCTCTGAAGGCGAACCTATGGGGTCAGGAAACGTGTAATTGAGCAGCTCGAATTCGAACCCATCCTTCTTGAGGAACGTGGCGGTGAATTCGATCTCGCCGCCGATTTCGAGTGCATCGGACCATTCCGAACCGACTGCGGGGGTTGTAGTCGCCTCAAATCCGAGTCCGTCACGCCAGAATCGCAATGAGGCCTCGAGATCGCTGACGCAGATGCCGACGTGATGTGGTTCGATCCTCAAGGTCCCTCCCGGGGTAGCGGCGATGCTGAAACGGTACCGGCGCAGAAGGCACCTTCTTGGCGCGAGGCCTCGGGATGGTAAGAAAAGGCCCATGACGAATGAGGCGGATGCTGTCCAATCACCTGCGAAGCCAGATCAGGACTCTCCCGAGTCGGCCTCTGCGGTCGCGGGTCGGCGACGCTTTGGCCGCCGACTGATCATTGGGGCGCTCATCATCATCGTCCTCGCTCAAGTGGCGACCTTTGTTTCGCGCAGCCATACGGCATCGACTGGTTCCGAAGTTCACACCTACATCGGCGTGGCAAACGCTGACGGCGAGAACTACATCGAAGTCAATGCTCGGGTTCTCGAGGTTCAACCAGTGGCGGGGACTCAACAGGTTCGCCTGACCGTGATCCCCCACGGCTCATTCGCCAATCCCGATGGCTCGCTCAAGAAAACCATCAACCTTGATGCCGACGGCTATGTCGGAGGCAGTATCAACCTTTCCGGCGGAGAAATTCCGCCGCCGGTGCAGTTGGTCTTAGATCTCGATGGCGATCTCAGTCAGTACCCGTTCGACACCTACAGCAGTGCTCTTGAGGTTCGCCTCAGCCAAGTCATCAAAAACCCTGACGGCACCGGCACTACCAAGTCCGAGGAACCAGTTCCTATGCGCCTCGCAGTGAGCGCCAAGCAGCATGACTGGGCTATTGGCTCCTCGCACGCAGATTCCTGGGAAGACGGCGCAATCAGCGTCTCGATCGGCGCCCAACGCGGCGGAGCCATGCGGGCATTCGCGCTTTTCGAATTGGTGGTGATGATTGCACTTGCATGTATTGCCGTCGCCATGACCTACACCACCCTTGTCACCGGCAAACCGCTGGAGTTCTCGATGTTCGTCTGGCTCGGCGCCATGCTTTTCGCGTTGCCCGCGGTGCGCAACACCATGCCTGGCGTGCCCGGAGTCGGAACGGTTCTCGACTACGTCGGATTCTTCTGGTGTCTCATCGCTGTGGCGACATGCCTCATCACCGCGGCCATCACCTACATCCGCGCAACATTCAAGGCACACAGGCCGGTCTGAAACTGAACTTCGCAATCGTTCAGCTGTGATCAGTCGTCCATATGGTTGGCCGACGGGAAGAACGGCAACGAACGCATCCGGGTTCCCGTAAGACGGGACCAGGCGTTGGCGAGCGCGGGCGCAACCGGTGGCACGCCCACCTCGCCGATCCCCCCGATCATGTCCAAGCCGCTCTGCAACTGCGACACCGTGATCGACGGTGTTTCCTTCATGAGAAGCATGCGCGTATTCGAGAAATTGCGACTGCTGGCGACGCCGTTCGAGAAGGTCGTCTGTCCCCAGAACGCTGAGCTGATTCCTTGAATGATTCCACCCTGCAGCTGTGACTCAACTTGTCCAGGGTTGACGACGAAACCGCAGTCGACGGCACAAGCAACCCGGTTCACCCGCATGACCCCTGTGGTCGGCTGCGAGACCTCGACGGCGAGGGCGACAATGCTTCCAAAGCCATTCGAAATCGCGAGACCCCGAGCGACCCCTGCAGGCGGGGTGCTGCTCCAGCCGATATCGGAGGCTGCACGCTGGAGGACCGCAAGAGTGCGCGGATCACTCGCCAACATGCGGCGCCGAAATTCAAGTGGGTCGACTCGAAGTGAGGTTGCCAATTCGTCAATGGCTGATTCCACAGCGAAGCAATTGATGGAATTGCCCACGGAACGCCAGAACCCGACGGGAACTGCGGCGGTGTGACGGACGTATTCCACCAGTCGGTTCGGGATCGCGTAGGGAAGCCCCTCCGCTCCTTCGACGTTGTCGTTGCCCGTCGGTGCCATCCACCCACGCTGGAACAGTGGAGACGGCGCCACTGTTCGAACTGCGAGTGATGTCAGCGCTCCCGACGCGTCTGCCCCAAGTCGAACTCGGACCAAGCCCATTGGTCGGTACTGGTCGTGACTGAGGTCCTCTTCTCGTCGCCATGTGAGCTTCACGGGTTTACCGACGGCCTTCGACACGGTGATCGCCTGCGACACATAGTCCTGCTCTATCTTCCGGCCCAGTCCACCACCGAGCAGTGTGGGATGAACCGTCACCGCAGAGGCCGGCAAACCGGTGATCGCCATGGCTGTGGCCTGCACCCAACTCGCAGCTTGGGTCGGAACCCACACCTCACATGATGTTGCTGTGACGCTGGCGGTGCAGTTGAGCACCTCCATGCACACATGCGGTAGGTACGGCAAGGAATAGGTCGCCTCAACTTTGCTGGAGGCTGAAGCGAACGAACCAGCAGCGTCTCCGATGCGCTCGGCGGCAGGCGAACCCGGGGTTCCAGTGGCCATCAGCGTCTGCGCCTGCGCGGCAATCGTCGCTGAGTTCAGCTGCGATGCCGTCGACGGTGTGGTCCACGAAACCGATAGCGCCTCAGCGGCGCGGAACGCGGCCCATGTATTTGAAGCGACAACGGCGACAGCCGTGCCCAAGGGCACGACAGCGATTGCGCCAGCCGGCTTTGCAGGAGTCTTTGCGAGCGTCCCGCCAATCGTCGGACAGTTGCGCACCGCGGCATAGACCATCCCCGGAACTCGAACATCAATGCCGAACACCGCGGAGCCATCGACCTTGGACGGAATATCAAGCCGCGCCATGGAGCGACCAATCACACGGAACTGCGAGGTTCCAGTGAGCGTCGGCGAAGCCGATGGAGTCCGCGTTGCCGCGTCCTTCGCCAATTGAGCAAAGGAAAGCGATGCCTTCGTGACGGTGTTGGTCACAATGCCGTCGGTCACACTGCAGGAACCCGCCGCTATTCCCCATGTTGCGGCAGCTGACGCCACCAAGACCTCACGGGCCTGAGCGCCAGCGATACGCATCGCGTTGAAGTTGGCGCGGATGCCATAGCTTCCGCCGGTGATGTAGGACTGCGATGCCGGTGCGGCCTGGGTGCGGACCTGCGACCAAGCAACCATGAGTTCCTCGGCGGCGGCCTGCGCGAGTCCGGTCAGGATTCCCTGACCCATCTCCGCGCCGCCGAAGGCAATGGTCACCGTGTTGTCGGCATTGATTTGGATCCAGCCGTTGACCGCTCCACCAGTTGCGTCTGACGGAAGCGAAGCCGCAAGCGCCTGGGCCATCTTTGACCCGGGTGCTGCGTCGAGAGCAAACATCGCCACAACTGCTGCCGTACCCCCCAAGAATGCACGACGACTGACTCCGGTGCTGCTGGAAGATTTCTGATTCACACGTGTCATTGTCCTGTCGCCTTCCTGATCGCCTGCTTCACCCGCGGGTAGGTCCCACAGGCGCAGATGTTTCCGAGCGCAGAATCGATCTGAGCGTCGGTCGGCTTCGGTGAACGAGCCACCAACGACGTTGCGGCCATGAGCATCCCCGATTGGCAGTAGCCGCATTGCGGTGCCTGCACATCGACGAACGCCTGCTGGAGCCGCAGGCCCACCGGCGTTGCCGAGAGCCCTTCGATCGTGGTGATCTTCACCCCCACACCCTCCGAGGCCCGCTTCTCACAGCTCTTCTCCGGCGAGCCATCGATCCAAACGGTGCACGCCTTACAGATCTCGACACCGCATCCGTACTTTGTGCCGGTGAGTCCGATGATGTCGCGAATGACCCAGAGAAGCGGCATACCGGAGTCGGCATCGAACTGATACTTCCGACCATTGACGTTGTAGGTCATCGCTGTCATATGAGGGCTCCCAGTTGTCTCGGTCCGTCAACGGGGATGACGGAGAAGCACTGAGCGGTACCGTAGGAAACCTGAGTACCCCAATCTGGCGATCTAACCGAGACTTGGCGGTGCTTTACCTAGATTTTCTGTTGGACACGATGCGGAGGAGAAGTGCGTGAAACCGGTTCCGATCATTGATCTCACTGCCTCGGCTGCATCACTCGAGACACTTGATGCCGCCTGTCGCGAGCACGGGTTTTTCCTGCTCACTGGGCATGGACTCGACGAACTCATCGAACAAACCTGGTTCATCGTCCAAGAGTTCTTCGACGCCGATCGGGACCTGCGCCTCTCGGTCATGAGGTCAGAAGCCAATCCTCTCGGATATTTCGATCGCGAGCTCACCAAGCGCAGACGGGACCATAAGGAAGTGTTCGACTTCATTGACCCACGCAACGAGCGCCTCGATTCCATGAATCAATGGCCAGTAAATCTCCCGGGTTTCCGAGAAAGCATGGTTGCGTTCTTCGAAGCGTTCAGCCTCCTGTCGATCAGGACGCTCGAACTCCTCCAGGACGCGCTCGGTCTTCTCGGAGCCGACCGAAACCTCCTGACATCGTCACCGACGAGCAGTACCGTGCGGCTCAACCACTACACGGTCGGCGATCCTGTCCCTACGTCTGAGCGAATTGGTCTCGCTGATCTCGGAGAGACCGCTCTCGGTTTTCATACTGATCCCGGGGTACTCACGCTGTTGCTTCAAGATGACATCGGCGGACTCCAAACGCAGGCGCTCGATGGCAGTTGGGTCGATGTCCCCCCGACCCCGGGCACCGTCGTGGTCAACCTTGGCGATTGCATGCAGGCATGGACCAATGATCGCTATCGCGCTGCGGTGCACAGGGTGTTGCCGGTCGCTTCCCGACGATTCTCCATCCCGTATTTCTCGAACCCTTCACGAGACACCATCGTCACGCCCCTCGAGCAACTCGCTGAGGGTTCCCCCCGCTACCGACCGTTCGCATGGCGTGAGTTCAGCGCGGCTCGCGCGTACGACAATTTCACCGATCTCGGCACCGAGGACACACAGGTCACAGATTTCCGCATCGAGTGATCGCTCACCATCACGAGCGCTTCGTCTCCGATACCGTCACGCCATGACCTCCCTCCCTGACGGTATCCCCGCCGAAGAGGTACTCGCCCGCCTCGACCAATTCCAATCAGCAGACGTTCGGTGGCGCGACGGACGTGCGTTCACGCTCGCGTACAGCGCCGGGCCCGCAGTCGAGCAGGTTGCTGCCGAGGCCCATAGAAGGTTTGCAAGCGAGAACGCGCTGAACACCGATGCCTTTCCCAGCCTTCGCACCATTCAGGGCGAGGTGGTCGACATCGTTGGCAACTGGCTAGATGCGCGTCCCGACGGCGCCGGATTCATGACGAGCGGTGGCACCGAAAGCCTGCTGCTCACGGTCAAGGCTGCCCGCGAACGCGGGCGACGTGAACGAGCCATCACCAAACCCAACATCGTCCTTCCAACAAGCGCCCACGCTGCGTTCGAAAAGGGTTGCTACTACTTCGGCCTCGAGAGCCGGCGCATCGCCGTGCGCGATGACTGGCGAGCCGATGTCGACGCGATGTCCGATGCAATCGATGACAACACGGTGATGGTGGCGGGATCGGCACCGCAATATCCGCAGGGCGTGGTTGATCCAATCCCACAGATCGCCGCGCTTGCCGCCGAGCGAGACATCAACTGCCATGTCGATGCCTGCATGGGAGGCATCACCCTGACCTATCTCCGTCGTCTCGGCTACGACATCCCACCATGGAACTTCGAGGTTCCGGGTGTCACCAGCATTTCTGTTGACCTGCACAAGTACGGATATACAACCAAAGGTGCTTCGGTTCTGATGCACCGCACCAAACAACTGCGTAGCTATCAGACCTACGTGACCGACAACTGGCTTGGCGGGTTGTACGGGTCCTCGGGCATCCTCGGCACCAAGGGCGGAGGACCGATGGCCGCCGCATGGGCAGTCATGCATCATCTCGGCGATGACGGCTATCTGCGACTCACCGAGACTGCGAAGATCACCTGCGATCGACTTGCCGACATCATTGAATCAATCCCGCAACTCATGCTGCGAGTACGCCCTGAGGTCACGCTCATCGCGTTCGGTGCAACCGAACCCGAGAAATTCGATGTCAATGCCCTCGCTGATGCACTGTGGCGCAGGGGCTGGTATCTCGATCGCCAGGGACCGCCGACCACCCTTCACTGCATGGTCAACGCTGTGCACGCTGGACATCTTGAGGATTTCGAGATCGATCTGAGGGCGGCCGTCGATGAGGTGGCTGCCTCGGGGTCCATTGGCGATCGCGGAGCCTACGGTTCGATTGAGTGACCGATGATCACGACAAGCCCATGTCGACCTGACACGATGGCGACATGAACCTTGATCTGACACCCGACCAGCTTCTGAGTACGACCCGTTCGGTACGCAAGCGACTTAACCTCGAACGCTCGGTCGAACCTGAGGTCGTTCTCGAGTGCCTCGAACTGGCGCTCCAAGCTCCAACGGGATCCAACCGTCAGGGATGGCACTGGATGTTCGTCACCGACCCGGACAAGAAGAAGGCGCTCGCCGAGCTCTACAAGACAAACTTCATCGCGTATCGAGACAGCGGTGCACGTCCCTCCTATGAGGATTCTGACAGTCGTGCTCAACGCCAGACTGCGGTAACCGACTCAGCGAACTATCTGGCGGATCATTTCCACGAAGTACCGATTCTCATGATTCCGATCATTGAGGGTCGCCTCGACAATCTTCCTGCGTTTGCCGCAGCAAGTACTTGGGGATCCCTTCTTCCTGCAGTGTGGAGTTTCATGCTCGCACTGCGTTCCAGGGGCCTCGGATCAGCATGGACGACACTGCATTTACCCAGTGAGCGCGAAGCGGCCGACCTTCTTGGTATTCCCTACGAGAAGTACACGCAGGGAGGCCTCTTCCCGATCGCCTACACCATTGGCACTGATTTCAAACCAGCAGCACGGATTCCCACCGACCAGATCGTCCACTGGAACCAGTGGTAGCCCTGAGCCCAAACCTGGCCTCACGCGGGCGGAGCCAGAGGAGTTCCGGCGAGAACCGACGAGATCGCCGCACCCTCTAGCCCGAGCCTGTTCATCTCTGCAGTACTGCGCCGACCGGTGAGTGAGCGGAGCAGTTCGTAGGGTTCGAGATCATCAGCCGAGAATGGATCGAACGTAACGCCAGTGAGTCGCTCAGAGAATGCAAAGCGAATCCACCCAAGTGCAACCTCGACCGCCATTGAATCTCGGGCGTCATCGTTGCCAAGCGCCTCTCGCAGATCGTGCTCGTGTGTGACGGCGTCCATAACCATCTGTGAATTCGCCGGTTCAGGAATCATCGGAAGCACATCGTTGAAGACCGCACCAGTGGCCTCGTAGGAATCAGCCAACTCATACAGCGACTTCCCCGCATGACGGGCCACCTGTGCGCCGGTCCATTCCGGCGTGGTGACACCGTCCATGTTGCCGGTGAGAATGTCCTCAGGAACGCCAACAAGGTGACTGACGAGTTGACACAGGTTCCACTCGGGGCAGGCAGGAACAGCGAGTTCGCCGCACTCGACGGGCGTGGATCGCAGAAGCGCCACAACCCTCTCTCGCAACTCGATATAGGCCGACGACACAGCTTCACCAGACTTGAGATGCTCACTCATTTCGAGATCGTGCCACGGAAATGCCGGTCAAGCAGGTGATCGAGATCCGACTGGGGCGCCCGACCAGATCTGACCTCGAATCGAACGTTGAGCGTCATGTCGATCACTTCTCGTGCATCCTCGGGCTCTACGTTCCCGTCCAGTACCGCTTGGGATAATGCGCATTCGAACTGCGCACAGGCTCGAGGCCGATGAAGGTGATGGATTGTGCAGGTCCCGTTTTCGACCGCAGGGCACGGAAGTTCGAACACCGGAGGCTCAGCGGCGGCAATGATCTCCACGCCCAACATGCGAAGGGGCGCGCCAAGGTCGCTTTCATCGGAAACCGCAAGGTGGGTCAGCAGCGTTCCGTCACAGCACAGGCCGCATCCGACACAGATCGAGTTCGGCTCAGTTCCGAACAGCTCGGATGTTTGCCACTCACCACGGAGGCCATCGACGTCACCGACGTCATCGCCGCCTTCTGCGTTCCCCATCGTTCCTCCGGGACAATTGACAGTCCATAGGTCACTTCCTACGCTCCCAGCACATCACAATCCGGGGGACCACATGACCGATCTCATCATCGATTCGTTGCAGCGCCGAATGGCGGCGATGCATTCGCTCTACTACCAAGCGGTCAGCACGATGGACCTCGAGCATGTGAACCACTTTGAGAGACCCGGCGTGCTGCCCATTGCGTTCTCGCTCTTCCACTACACCAATATGCAAGATTCCTCGTTCTTCGTCCTGACCGGACAACTCCCCATCTGGAACGAAGACTGGCAGGACCGAGTGCAATTGGCCATCAATGACCACGGCAAGGAACTTCCGGTCGAGGACATGATCCACCAACGCATCGGCGATTTCGAGCAGTTCAAGCTCTATCAACGGGCGGTATTCGATCGCACCGAAGCTCAGTTGAAACTCCTTGATCTCGACGAGATTCAACGAGTCGTCATCGGCCACCCCTACCCTCCGGTCATCGCCTCGACATACAGCGCACGCGTCGGTGGCGAACAGGGCATCACGGTCCTCGACGGATATGAGTGCTGGATCTATCAACATGGTCTGCGGCACATGGGTGAGATCGAACTGGCGCGTGGACTCGTCGGACTCGGCGGCATGACCAGCTAACGGTCAACAAGAAGTCCTGAACCGGCGCAGAAACGCTCCAACCACCTTGAACGACGCGAAGACACCGGTTGAGAGATTCACCCACCACCGCTCGCTCGATGGGCTCCGGGGTCTCGCAGTCGCGGCCGTTGTGCTGTATCACTTCGCCCCGCATCTCATTCCGGGTGGTTTTCTCGGTGTGGATGTGTTCTTCGTCCTCTCCGGGTTCCTGATCACATCATTGGTCATCGCCGAGTTCGGTTCCGATGGAGCCGTCTCGATTCGCTCCTTCTGGACTCGGCGCGCACGCCGTCTTCTTCCCGCAGCGCTCGCCGTGATCGCCACATCGGTCGCCATGGCATGGTTCCTCGAACCCACCTCCTCGCGATCAGCGATACGCACCCAGTCGCTCGCATCCTTGTTCTACGTGAACAACTGGTCAGCGATCGCCAATGGAAGCTCCTACGAATCGCGTTTCGGCCACGATCTTCCACTTTCGCATTTCTGGTCGCTCGCGGTCGAAGAGCAGTTCTACATCGTGTTCCCCTTAGTGATCGTTGGTCTGCTCGTTCTTCTGCGGCGCGTTGGCCCACACAAGGTCGTTCGCTCACGCTCACACCCGCCGATCAAGTTGGCGAGGCTGCTACTCATCATTTCCACACTTGGTGCTGCGGCTTCAGTCGCTCTCATGATGGTTCTCCATACAGCGAATACGGACCCTTCGAGGGTGTACTTCGGTTCAGACACCAGAGTTCATGCGCTCCTTATCGGAGTGGCGGCAGCCTGTCTCAATGTGATGCGACCGAGCCATGTTTCTCGAAATGCTCGATCGAGGTTCTCCCTCTCAGGTTTCGGCTTTAGTGCACTTGTCGTTCTGATCGTCGCATTTGTCCTCGTCGAGTTCCGCCAGGACTGGTTGTATGAAGGAGGCCTCGCCGCCATTGCGCTACTGACAGCAATGATCATCTGGTGGGTGGTTCGCTCGCCTGGACATTTACTCGATCGAGTGCTCAGCCACCGATGGCTCGTCCAACTCGGCCTCGTCTCTTACGGCATCTACCTCTGGCATTGGCCGGCTCGGGCATTCATCACAACAGAGCGAACCGGACTCGGTGGTGTTGTGCTCTTTGCCGTTCGAGTGATCGCAACGGCTGCAGCGACAGGAATTTCACTGATCGTGATCGAACGCCCGTTCCGCAATTCAGGCACCGACGAACCAAGTGGCCGGTCTCGCTCACTCACCACTGGTCAAACTCTCGCCGTGTTCGGCACAATGCTGACCACAGCACTGCTATGCGTCGCACTCACCATTGATCACGTACCCGTCGGTTCGACTGCAGTCGCCGTCGCCCCATCATTGGCAGCTGAGACCCAAAGCGCTGGACCGATCAGAGTCCTATTGACTGGCGATTCAGTTGCATGGACCCTCGGCGGTGGCAACTTCGCGTTTCCGCAGCCCAGCACCTACATTTCCCCATTCGATTCCAACAGTGTGGTGCTGTGGAACCGGGCCAGGTTTGGAACCGCGTTACTGCGTTGGCCCAAGCGGCACGATGGGGTCATCTCGGATGACTGTCCGAGCTGCGAGCCCGCAGCTGACTGGCCGTCATCGGTTGATCAGTTCCATCCCGATCTCGTTGTGTATTCGGCAAGCTTGTGGGATTCCTATGACGTCAAGGTTGATGGAAGGTGGCTTTCGTTCGGAAGCACCGAATTCGATAGCGCATACACAGCCGCCCTCGAGCAGTTGCGCGATTCCATCACGAGCGAGTCATCACATCTTGTTCTTCTCGTACAACCGATTCCCGGCAACTACCCCTCGGACTGGGCGAAGCAGTACACCCAGGACTCCTCGACGTTTCCACATATCAACGAGCTACTGCGCCAGTTCGCATCCACACACGCCGACGTCGGCCTCATCGACCTTGACCACTGGTTATGCCCCGAAGGCATATGCCGGACAACCGATGGTGAAGATCACAAACTGCGCCTCGATGGACTGCATTTCACATCTGCGGGAACGGCGTTCGTCGCTCCATTCCTCACCGAGCAATTCAACGCGATTCTGCGAACCGAAACATCGGGCACCGATTGAACCAAGAAGAACGAAGAGTGCAATGAGGACGCCAACGCTCACCGCGCGAGTGCCTGAAGCAACTCTCGTGCGCGGTCCATCGAACGTTCGGGGTCAGCCGTCGGAGATCCGATCCCCGGATCAAAGTTCAGATCAATGAATGTTTCGGTCATCCCTTGCATCTTGATCTTTTCGAGATCTGACCGAATGTCCTCGAGTGAACCGGTCAGCGGTCCGCGTTCATCCTCACGAACTTTGGCCACACCCCGACACACGAACCGGAGGTGTGCAGGATCGCGACCCGCCTCCCGTGCTCCTGCACGAACGGTCTCGATTGAGTCACCCAGCGTCGACAGATCCGCAGTACTTGCACTCACCCAGCCGTCAGCACTGCGTCCAGCGCGTCGCAACGCAGCCGGTGCGGCGCCACCAAGCAGGATCGGCGGCCGCGGCATCTGTTGCGGACCGGGGGCGATAACTGACCGCGGAAGCACGGAGAACTCCCCATCAAAATCCGTAACTCCCGACGACCAGCACGCCTCGATGGCCGCTATGTATTCGTCCATCTGAGCTCCCCGACGATCAAGACGCGCTCCGGTCGCCGCAAACTCATCAGGCATCCAACCCGAACCAAGTCCAAGGTCAAGGCGACCCCCTGACAAGACATCAATCGTCGCCGCGGCCTTGGCGAGCATCACGGGTGGAGAGAACGGGGCATTGATCACCGCGACACCCAGCCGAACCCGCGAGGTCCTCGCTGCCACGAATGCCAGCACGGCGAACGGATCGAGCACGCTGTGATATGCGGGCGGAAGCCACTGGTCCCCGTCAGGCGTTACTGGCGACAGCAAGCGTTGGAACGTCCACAGTGAGCTGTACTCGAGAGCCTCAGCGAGCTCCGCGATCTCGATGACATTGTCAGGGGTGGCCCAACTCCCCGATACCGGCAACGCGAATCCAATCTCCATACCCCGACGCTACCTACCGGGGCCGGTCCGAGAGAGAGAAGAACATGGGACCTAGGGTCGCGAGGTGCCGACACCCGATTCACCATTCAGCCCCGAAGACGCGCTCGAAATCACCACTCCCGAGACCGAGTGGCGATTCGACCGAGCATTCCTGGAATCGAACTGGGCCTGCATCTGGGGGCGAGGTTGTCTCGGGATACTCGACGAACCCGCAGAGCATCTCAACCAAGGGTGCTGCTCAGTGGGCGCAGAGTTCGGCGACGAGGACGAAGCAATGCTGGTAAGCGCCATGGCGGCAATGCTCTCGCCGTCGCAGTTCCAATATTGCGATGCGGCCGAAGCCGGTGGGATCTTCAGCGATGAGCAACGTGTCAACACTCGCGTGATCGATGGAGCGTGCATCTTCCTGAACCGCCCTGGATTCGCTGGTGGCGCCGGCTGCGCGCTTCACGTCGCCGCCGTAGAGGCTGGCGAGTCGCCCCTCGATTGGAAACCCTCGGTGTGTTGGCAACTTCCAATTCGTGTTGACTGGGAAGCGATCGACAATGGTCGCGAACGAGCAACACTGCGGCGTTGGTCGCGTGCTGACTGGGGCGATGAAGGAAGCACAATGGCTTGGTGCTGCACCGAGGGCGAGCGTGCCTATGTCGGCGACGGCCGGGTTGTCGACACGCTGGCTGAAGAACTGAACGCCATTTTGGGAACTGAAGTCTTCGTAGAACTCCGCACCCGCCTCAACGAGACGTGAACGGCAGGCCGACAGATCAGCTCTTCTCGCAGATCATCAACGGGATGTCGCGATCGGTTGCGGCCTGATACTCGTCGTAGGCGGGCCACGCCGCCACGGCGAGGTGCCAGAACGTCGACTTCTCCTCCGGTGTCGCCTGTCGAGCGACTAGCTCATGTACCTCGGCTCGATCCTGAACGGTGACACCAGGATTGGCGACCATGTTGTGGTACCAGTTCGGGTTATTCGGTGCGCCACCCATGGACGCAACGACGAAGTACCGCTCACCGTCAGTCACGCGGATCAGTGGCGTGCGGCGCTCCTTGCCACTTTTGGCGCCTGTTGTGGTGAGAATGATCACCTCACCGCCCTCCCAGATGAATCCGTCTTCGCCGTTGGTGGCGATATAGCGCTCGACATGATCGGCAATGGGTTCCCACGGGCTGGGTTCGTAGTTCGACATTCCACGACTGTAGTTGTCATGCCCGGAGGCAGCCATGGTTTGGAGGGTTGGTCCACCGACACAGCACTCTCCCCTCCTACACTCGGCGCCATGGCAACCATCCTCTCGATCATCACCGCTCTCGTCGTTGGCGGATCGGGCGTCTACGACTTCATGAACCCGCCGCAGACGGTGCAACTCATGCACGACCTCGGCTACAAGCCCGGGTTCCATCGCACGCTCGGCATCATCAAGCTCGCCGGCGCTATCGGACTCCTGCTCGGACTTCAGGCCCTCAACCTTGGGCTACTGGCATCGATCGGTCTTGTGGCCTACTTCGGACTCGCCGTTCGGGCTCATCGCAAACTCGCTCACGAAACCAATGAGTTCATTCCGGCGATTGCTCTGCTGGCCCTCAGCGCCATCACATTCCTCGCCCTGCTCTTCAGCTGAGCAATTCCGGCGGTGACACCCAGCCCCGAGTGAGCAGTACAAAACGACGAACGGCCCGGCACCGACCTCCTTGGAGGACGACACCGGGCCGTTTCGCGAAACGTTTGAATCAGGCTGACTTCGCCAACTGTGCCGCTGAGCGCTCAAGCGCCTGGTTCGCTCCCTCAGGAAGCGAGGTGAGCGGCTGAGCGATCTCCGCAACTGTGGGGCCGTACTTGTCGGCGTAGGGCTGAAGCGCGGCCAGATCGAAGCCGTAATGCTTTGCTGCGTTGCCGGCAAGAAGCTGCTGGATCATCTCGGGCTCGAGATGACCAACGACCTGGCGGAGATGCTCGCGGGTGAAGGGATGGGTTCCCTCTTCATGCGGATAGTCGCTTCCCCACGCAACCCGATCCCAACCGACGACACCCTGCGCTGCGGCGATATCGGCAGGTGTGGGCTGGCTCACACCCACAAAGCAGTTCTGAAGGAAGTACTCGGTGGCCGAACGAGGAGGGACGATCTCGCCATCGAAGCGCATCTCGCCAACCTTGTTCGAGCGCATGCCCGCCAAAAGATTGTCCATGGTGGCCAGAAGGTCAGGAATCCATGCACAACCCGCCTCAGTGAGCGCGAACTTGAGCTTCGGGAAACGCTCGAACACGCCACCAAGGATGAGGTTCACGAGCGGACGCTGCGAATAGAACGGGATCTCGAGGAAATGCACAAGAGGCATCGCCGGAGCCTGTTGATAAGCAGGCGAACCAGTGCCGCTGTGCGCATTAACCGGGATGTCCATGTCCTCGCAGACGGCCCAGAGGCGGTCATAGTCGGGATGGTAGAGCGGCTTGATCCAGTCGGCAGTGGGAGGAACGGCACCGATCAGAATGCCACCGCGCAGCCCATTCTCCTTGCACCAAATGGCGTCTTCGATGGCGTCATCAACGTTATTGATGAAGATCTGACCAATGCCGGCGCGACGCTCGGGGGCTTGGCTGACATAGTCGACCATCCAACGGTTGTGGGCACGGACTCCGGCGAGACGGTGTTCGTATTCCTCTGGCTTCGGAGGCTGGGCAAACAGCACGAAGCTCGGGAAGAACGGCGGCACCGTGTTCGGATAGATGACCTCGGCCACCACGCCATCGGCGAACTGGTCTGCATCACGGCGATCGCTGTCCCAATTACGGATGCGCAGATCGGTGTCCTTCAGATCCTTGAATGGGTTCTTGTACTTTTCACGCCAGGCATCAAAGTCAGCGACGTACTTCTCCTCCAGAAACTCGCGGTACTGCGCATGACTGCCGCCGGCATGAGTATCCGCCGAGATGATGATGTAGTGGTCATCGGGTCCGAGCATGGTGTCTCCATCGGTTCCGCGCTGGGCGAGCGCTGGCTTATTCCTGACGCTTCGTCAGAAAGATGACATTACGTCACAACTCAAGGCCAAAGGGAAACCGGGACGGTCATAATCCCTTTGGGCGGTTCACGAATCGTTGTTCAGTGGGCGACCAGAACCAGCCGCCTCCGGCCTTCGTGCCGCCGTCGACTGGGATGTTGTGTCCAGTGACAAAGGCGGACAGATCCGAGGCAAGAAAAAGTGCGACTCGCGCCTGATCTTCGGGCCATCCAACTCGACCAACGGGAGCCCAAGACTCCCAGAGATGTTCGTGACCCACCGAGGTTCCGATGTAGTCGACCTGTGCGGTCTGGGTGAGGTCAGGACCTATTCCGTTCACACGGACACCATGACGCCCCATTCCCACTGCGAGGTCGACGGTGAACGCCGCCGCCGCCGCTTTCATCGCTCCATAGACAGGGTCGCCGGGATACCCACGCAGTCCCTCAACCGAATGCACGTTGACAATGGAACCTCCACCGCCATCAATCATCGGATCAAGAAAGGCACGGGTCACAGCGAACATATGAAACAGGTTGATGTCGAACATTGACTTCCACGAGTCGGGAGTTGATTCGCGGAATCTCGACAGGGGCCGATAGTCCCCGACGTTATTCACCAGCACTTGGACACTGGGATGAGCACGAAGCACCTCCGTCGCGAATCGCTCAACGATGTCGAACTGCTGGACATCGCCAACATGTGCCCGTGCCGATCCACCCGCCTTAGTAATGGACGCAGCCTTTGCCTCTGCGGCTTCCGCATCGCTGTCGATGAACTCCACATGCGCACCATGTTCGGCAAAGAGCGATGAAATGGCGCCGCCAATTCCCCCGGCTCCCCCGGTGACCACCGCGACTCGTCCCTCGAGGAGCCGGTTCCAATTCCCGATCTCCGGCGCGTTCGGATACGTGTTCTCGTCCACAAATTCTCCTGACTGTCCTGAAGAATCTCGCGCATCGGCGCCCCAACTGCACACAGGAGCGAAGAACAGGGCAACCTTGGCGGGTGAAAGTGATGACTTGGAACCTGCAGGGTCGCATTGGCGACTGGCGTGCCCGCGAAGCGGCCATCGTGCACCACCTCCGTCACGAATCACCCGATGTCGCAATGCTTCAAGAGTCATGGATCGAAAACGGCGGCGAGACCCAGGCCGAGAGATTCGCTGAATCGCTGGGCATGCATGCCGCAACCGCCGCCGAACTCGCCGGATTCGACCGCTACCCCGATGCTCCCTACTGGGTGATCAACTCGATCCTGTCGCGCTGGCCGGTGGAGTTGATCCAAGCGGTCCCGCTCCCCGATGAGCACGGCACTCCGACATGGCGCCATGTCCTCATCGCTGCGATCCATCGACCGGAATCGCTCGGAGGGTCATTCCGCGTGGCCGGAACTCATCTCGAGCATGGCCTTCATTGCTCAGCCACCCGCGATGCCCAAGCGCGAGCGCTGGCTGCGGCGTTGGCTGAAGCCGCCGGACCCGCAGAGCGTCGACGAGAACTCCCACCCATCGTGCTTGGCGGCGACCTCAATGCTGTTCCGTGGTCCGATGAGGTTCGTCGCCTTACCGGAGCATCAACCCCTGCGGTCAAGGATTTCGTATTCGTCGATGCATGGGACGCGGCCGGCAACGAGAGCCGGGGAGACACTTGGTCATCGAAGAATCCGAGGGTTCCCGCTCGTGCAGTCCATCCGAACCGACGGCTCGACTACGTGATGGTGTCTTGGCCGCGTGCCAAGGGTGTCGGCACTATCGGATCATGTTTTCTGGCAGCCACCGAGCCGGTGAACGGCGTTTGGGCCAGCGACCACTTCGCCGTCTGCGCCGAGGTAGATCTGTGACTGGATGGCCGCTGCAAGCAGTCCTCATCGCCCAGGTCCTCGGTTCGGCCGGAATGTTCGGTGTGATCTGGGTGATTCAACTGGTGCACTACCCGCTCATGCGGAAGGTCCCCATGGCGGCGTTTGGTGCGTTCGAGACCGAGCACCAGCGCAGGATCACCTACGTTGTCGGCCCGCTCATGGCCATCGAGGGGATCGCCGTTCTTGCCGTGTTCTTCGCGCGGCCGAGTTGCCTCTCGTTCACCATTGTCCTTGTCGGCGGAATAGTGGAAGCAGTCGCGATCAGCACAACGGCGTTCGTCTCGGCGCCCATGCACGGACGGATGGCGGCCTCTGGTAATCCTGCATTGCTTGATCGACTCATCGCAACGAACTGGATACGTACAGCGGCGTGGACTGCCCGAGCGGCTCTTGCCATCGCCATGCTTGCTATTTGCCGATGAGTGAATGACGTCGAAGCGATTGACGCCGCTGTGCTCGAGTCGCACTCACACAGTGAGATGCAACGCCGCGCTCTCAAGTGCCGCCTGTAGGGCTCCAATGAACGCCTTCAGGTCACCCTCGCATCCGTCAAGGTCATCGGGCCCGAGCAGCATCACGAGGCCATCTGCAGTTCGAGCAACAACGGCGGGAAACGCGGTCACTGCTTCGGCGACATCAGTGGGCATGTCATCACGGTGGAACAATTCGAAGGGGACCTCCAACGAACTGCGCCACTGGCGCCATGACGCACGCTGACTGAACATCCCATGGGTTACCTCACATAACGAGCAATGTGCTCGCCCGACTCGGGCACCGAGCCAGTAGGTGATCTCACCAACCACTGTTCCGTCGGCGTCGTAGACACCAACCAGCGATGCGACTACCCCATCAGCCACTTCTACGACTACTGCGCGCCGTCGAGGATGTCCCGGAATCCGAACTGGGTATGCGGCCCGAAAATGATCTGTTCGAAGATGCCCACGCCAACCTTGTCGCCGAGCTGCGCCCGACACAGGTGATGAACATGCTGATGGGTGGGGTCCTGTGGGGAGATATCGGCGAAGTTCCAATCTTCTCGACCGATCTCCAATTCGCCGTGCCACATTCCGTGGCCCCATTCCGGATGCATGTACCCGAGCGCACGCATGTCGAACCGCGCCAGAGGCTCGAGTTCGAGAACCACCGGTACGCCGTCGGAGCCCACCAGGTCAATTGATGCCGATGTCACCCAACGCGTGCCGGACTGAAAGGAGAGTTGCTGGCCAATCGGATCAAGACGACCGACCTCGCCGGTCTCAAGAGAAACACTCATTGGCACCGGGTCAACGACTGCGATGCGATGACCGTCGGGACGCCAGAACGCGCCGCCGGGACGCTGGAACCATCCGGCAACAATGCATTCATCGTCGAAGTGGACCGGCGACCACAGCCAGGCATTTGGCGGGCCTGAGGACGGACGACCTGCGCCCTGCACGCCAACGGGACGCACGCCCCAGGAACGGTCACGAATACCGACGACTTCATCATGAGTGAATTCGGTGACGGTGTCGTCGACAGTGAAGGTTCCTTCCCATGTGCCGAACTGCATGAACCGCGCCATGTCGAGGACAGTGGACACGCCGTCCATCATGAGCGTGTGATCCTCAAGCAGTGCGCCAACCCGTGCCCGCCAGCGCATGTCACAGGAGATACCCGTGTCGTTGGGCTCGACAATCAGGCGCAACTGACGGAAGGGCTCGGTGATTTCGAGTCGCACGGGACCCACGGTGAGGTCCGTGGGATCGAGCGGCGCTCGGCGAGAGGCATGGAACGAGTGCTGGGAACCACCGATGGCGATTGAGACTGAGGAGTCCTGCACCCCGAGGTTTTGGTATCGACCGAACGCAGCCTCGATCTGAAAGGCCCCGTCTCGGTGGCTGGCGCCGAACCAGTAGCGCCCATAGGCGTTCTTGTCGGTCGAACCGGACACAGCAATCGGCTTTGGCACCTGGTGGATCGGATATTCATCAAAGGGAGTCAGCATGTCGTCACCTCAGAACGGATCGGGTTTGGCATCGGCGATGTCGCGAAGTTGATTCTTGGCGACCTTGTCGAGGGTGGCGCGGGGAAAATCCTCGACGCAGTACACCGCACGGGGAACTTTGAAGTCAGACAGGTTTGTGCGACACAGCTCGATGATCTGTGCTTCGAGGGTCGCTTCGTCGGGAGCGTTCGCGCCCTTGATGACAAAAGCAACCGGAACAACGTCGAGCATGGGATGCGAGCGTCCGACCACTGCGACATCGCCCACACCGGCGACTGTGCGACAGAGGTCTTCAACCTCTTTGGCCGACACGTTTTCGCCACCGACCTTGAGCATGTCCTTATCGCGCTCGGTGTAGAAGATCGCTCCCCCCTCACCGATACGAACCATGTCGCCAGTACGGAACCAACCATCATCGGTGAAGCTCTTGGCGTTGGCCTCAGGATTGCCGTAGTACTCGAGGAACAACTGGATTCCGCGAGTGCCGCGTAGCCACAGCTCGCCCACACGGCCATCCGACAAGACCTCGTCGGTCTCAGGATCGACAACGAGAGTTTCGTACCCGGGAGTGGCCTTGCCCATCGAACCCACCGGAATCTGGCCATGCAGTCCTGCACTGGTGGCGTGCGTCACGGTTTCAGTCATGCCGTAGGCGGGAAGCACGCGACAACCGAGGAGTTGCTCGAGCGGAGGCACAACGGCACCGAACACCCCCACCTCAAGCTTGTTCTCAGGGATCGGCTTGCCGGCAACGGCGTTGTACACAAACGGGATGAGAGAGATGTGCGTCACACCGTGATTCACGATGACTTCCCAGAAGCGACTCGCCGAGAACTTGGGCTGCAAAACGATTGTCCCGCCCATTCCCAGCGTGCTCCACATCGACCAACTCTGGGCATTCACATGAAAGAACGGCAAGAAGATCAGGTAGACGCCATCGGGGTGCATACCGATGTTGTTCGGCCCAACCCGGGCCGCCCACAACGCGTTTGCGTGCGTGTGCACGACGGCTTTCGGGCGCGAGGTGGTGCCCGAAGTGAACATCACGCCGACCGGAAGCATGGGCTCAGCGGGACGAACCGGGACGTCATCAACATCACCGAAGAGCGAGTCGAAGGTCAGGAACTGTTCGTCGAGCGCAACGTCGGATGGTTCTCCAGAGTCATCCGCAGTGACGGCGATCCACCGGAGTCCCGGGCCACTGGCGCGCACCATCTCGGCGAACTTGGGCTGGGTGATTGCGGCGACAGCCGAAGTGTGCTCGATGAAGTAGTTCATTTCGGCACCAACAGATCGGGTGTTGGTTGTGACTCCAACAGCCCCGAGCGTGGCGCATGCGTACCAAGCGATCACCATCTCAGGACAGTTGTCCGCATGGATGACAACCATGTCGCCCTTGACGATCCCGCGGGAGTGAAGGCCGGCAGCCACTCGTCGAACATCGGTCCAGAACTCGGCGTAGGTCCACTGTTTCGAGGAACCATCCTTGGGCTCCCAGATCAGCACAGGATGGTCAGGCTTCTTCTCCGCCCATTGGGCGAGCAGCCAGGGAACATCCTGACCAGTGAACTGGAACGCGGCGATCGTGTCTGTGTCCATATGAATCCCCCTTGGACTGCGATGGTGTGCACGACATCATTGCCGAAAGCTGAGGGCCCGCATGCATGTAGTCACATCCTCAGACAATCGACGTTTCGCATCTAGCATTTCGACGTGATCCGCATCGAGAAAACCCGACTTCGAACTGGCTCAGCCGCCGCCGTGCTGACAGCGCTCCTGCTGCTCACAGGTTGCGCTTCGAGCGGATCGAGCTCCACCTCGACGACATCCACCACCGCAGGCGGCTCAACAACCACCACGCCCTCCTCCGCCACTACCGCCGTGGCCGTCTCCCTGTGTGCCACGGCACAACTGCAGGTATCGCTCGGACAGGTGAACGCCGGGGCAGGCCAGATCTACGTGCCGATCGTCTTCACAAACACCGGGGCAAAGCCTTGCCAACTGCGTGGTTTCCCCGGAGTTTCCCTCCTCGGTCCCGATGATGCCCAAATCGGCCAGCCAGCAACCCGCGACGGAGCGGAAGGGTCGACGGTACTTCTCGCCCCAAACGGCTCAGCCAGCTCAGTGCTGCGCACAGCCAACAGCACCGGGGGCACTGCCAATTGTTCACCGACAGCTTCAGCAATCCGGATCTATCCCCCCGACAACACCAACGCGCTGATCATCCGCAATTCCTTCACCGCCTGCGGCGGCATGAGTATCACCACCATCGTCTCTGGAATTTCCGGCAACTGATCCCAACCCGCTGCCCAACCGGCGCTCGAGGAACGAGTCGATAGTGGTCCGGCTCGGCATGTGATCAGCCACAGATAGTCTCCTGCCGGTACGACCGGAACGAGGGGGACGCGTGACTAGTCACACCAGCGAGAACACCGACCGCACCTATCCAGGTTTTGGCGGGAAGGTCGGTCGAGTTTTCGGGACCTCGGATTCATGGTGGCCGGCCCGCCCGACCGCACCCGAGGGTGCCCCCAACATCGTGGTCATCCTCGTAGACGATCTCGGGTTCGCCGACCTCGGCTGTTACGGCAGCGAGATCGCTACCCCCAATATCGATCGACTCTCAGCACGCGGCCTCCAGTTCACCGACTTCCATTCCACCCCCATGTGCTCGCCCACACGCGCCGCGTTTCTCACCGGCATGGAACCCCATGCGGCGGGAGTTGGAACCGTCGCCCATTCCGATCCCGGATTCCCCGGCTACGCAATGGAACTCGCCGACGACGTCGTCACCCTCCCAGAAACCCTTCGAGCCAATGGTTACGCCACCTACATGGTCGGCAAATGGCATCTGGCCAAAGACTCTGATCAGTCAGATGCAGGCCCACGTCACTCCTGGCCACTGCAGCGCGGCTTCGATCAGTTCTATGGATTCCTTGATGGCTTCACCAACCTCCATCAACCGCACAGGCTGATCCGCGACAACAGTCCAGTTGAGATCGACACCTACCCGGACGGATACTTCTTCACCGACGACATCACCGATGAAGCCATCGCCATGATCCGTTCTGGTCGGGCCAATGCTCCTGAGCGTCCGTTCTTCCTCTATGTCGCTCACGGTGCAGTGCATGCACCACTGCACGCAAAACCCGCCGATATCGCCGCTCAGGCCGGTCGCTATGACCTTGGCTGGGACGAGTTGCGCGCCGCACGATTCCGCCGTCAGAAGGAACTCGGGATTATCGAAGAAGATGTCGAGCTTGCTCCGCGCAACAGCGAAGCCGGAAATGACGTCATTGCATGGGAAGAACTCACGCAACGAGAGAAAGAACTCTTCCCCCGCTACATGGAGGTGTTTGCGGCCATGGTCGCGAACGTTGACGAAAACACCGGCCGCTTGCTCGATGCAATCGACCAAATCGGCGAACTCGACAACACGATCGTGGTCTTCACCTCCGATAACGGCGCGTCACGCGAGGGCGAGATGGTCGGCACCACCTCCTACATGGTGCACCTGCTTGCCGGAGACGACATCGATACCGACCAGGAGCGGTTCGATCTCATCGGCGGCCCACAAAGTTCCCCGCACTACCCGCGAGGCTGGGCCATGACGGGCAATACGCCATTCAGGCTCTACAAGATCAACACCCACGCCGGCGGCCATACCGTGCCGTTCCTTTTCTCCTGGCCGGCGGGCAATGTCACCACCTCGCAACTTCGTCGCCAGTACGCACACATCAGCGATCTCACTCCCACCTTGCTCGAACTCGTTGGGGTTGAACCGCTCTCTGATCGCAATGGAATCGCAGTGAAGCCCATCACCGGCACGAGCATGACGCCGGTCCTGCAGTCCGCAGACGCACCAGCACAGCGCACCGAGGCCGTCTACGAGATGATCGGCCATCGCGGTTTCTATCGCGATGGTTGGGAGATCGTGTCGCTGCACAAGCCGTTCACACCGTTCGATGATTCTGAATGGGAGCTCTACCACCTCGTCGAGGACCGCACTGAGCTTGTCAATCTGGCATCGGCCGAGCCAGAGCGACTCACAGAGATGGCTCGAGCCTGGGAAGACGCTGCGTGGAACGGCCAGATCTTTCCCCTCGATGAGGGAACCGGCCTCAAGTACGTGATTCGCCCTCCTGAGGTTGAGATCGTGCAGCAGCCCCTCACGATCTGGCCGGGCACACCAACTCTTGAGCGCTGGCGTGCAGTGCAGCTCGTCTACATCCGCTCGTTCTCGTTCGAGGGTTTCGTCGACTACATCGATGGCGACATCGGAACCATCGTTGCTCACGGCGATCAAAGCGGTGGCTACGCGCTGTATGTCATCGAGGGCGGAATTCCGCTGCTCATGCACAACAACGGCCGCGGCAAACTCTCCACGATCACCGGCCCGGCTCTCACCAACGGCCAACACGAGCTGCGCGCCGACTTCGACTGCATCGGCAATAACACTTGGAGGATGACGCTCACCGTTGATGACACCACCATTGACGACAGCGCGGAGGTTCCCATGCTTTATGGCATGGCTCCGTTCGAGGGGATCACCGTTGGTCGAGATCCCCGCTCACCGGTGTGGTGGGATCGCCACCTCACGCACGGCTCGTTCCCGTACACAGGACATCAGGGACCAGTCACCTACACGCCTGGTGATGCTCCCCCAGGAACGCCCCCAGACCTCGTGAGCATCCTCAAGAAAATGGGTTCGAAGTTCGAGTAGCTGACCGGGCCGAGCGAAGTGTCTTCAGTTTCGACCGGCGATTGACCGAAGTCCGCTCTCTATCGATCGGAAGGCACTGGACAGGTTGCGTAATTGCGTGGGAGAGAGATGGCTGATGAAGTGTCGACGTACGCCATCGACATGCAGCGGTGCGATCTGCTCGAGGAAGGAGCGACCCTCGGCTGTGAGCACTGCGAGCATGACGCGTCGATCCTCGGCCGAGGGCTCCCTGACGACCAGGTTTCGTCGCACCAGCCCATCGAGGCGGCGCGTAAGGCCCGACGGCGACAGGTGCAGATCAGCTGCGAGGTCGCACATTCGCATCTTTGAGTCATCGGCTTCAGAAAGTCGAGCCAACACGCCGTAGTCACCAGTGGTGATTCCGTGATGGGCGACTAACTCCGCCTCAAGGGCGCTCGTGACACCCGAGGAGACGTTGACGAATCCGCGCCATGCCGCCATCTCTTCGTTATCGAGCCACTTTGTCACCGACGCATCGTATCGCCTGCAGGCCAGATGGTTGCAATCGCAACTATCCTGAGCAATACTTGCCCCCGCAACAAAATCCGCCGTACTCGTCAAGCCTGGAGCTACCCAATGACTGCTTTCGCCGAACTCACCCCCGGAATCTGGAACATCGACAGTGCCCACACCACCGTCGGATTCACGGCGCGCCATCTCATGATTACCAAGGTTCGTGGACGCTTCGGCGAGGTGACCGGCGCGCTCACGATTGCCGACGATCCGACAAACAGCACCGTTCAAGCCACGATCTCAATGGATTCAGTTACAACCGGTGATGATGCCCGTGACGCTCACCTGCGCTCTCCCGAGTTCTTCGATGTTGAAAATCACCCCACAATGACGTTCACCAGCACTGAAATTCGCGGCTCGTCCCGCGGCGCAGAATTCGTGCTCGTCGGAGATCTCACAGTTCGGGGCGTCACCAAGTCCGTCGAACTGGATCTCGAGTTCGAGGGGGTCAATCCCGACCCGTGGGGCGGCATTCGTGTTGGATTTACCGCCTCCGGTGAGATTGATCGACGCGACTTTGGTCTCGACTTCCAAGTAGCTCTCGATAACGGATCCCTGCTCGTGAGCGAGAAGATCAAGATCCAACTTGACGTTCAGGCCGTGCGCACCTGAGCATCCGCACATCGGCGCGGTCCGACGTCGTTATAACAGCGGCCACATGCGATGAAGGCAATGAAGAGGGGTTCCCAGAATGGGGACCCCTTTTTGCATGCAGATGGCCTAGCGGGCCGGAAGGATGCGATCCCAGGTGATGGGTAACTCAGAGAACCCATCGATGAGATTGGAGTGAACCCGGGGGAAGTCAACCGGGTCCCCGTCGACCCGGAGCCCCTCGAAGCGCGAAAGAATCTGCTCGAACATGATCCTCCCCTCGAGTCGGGCGAGGTTCGCTCCGAGACAGAAGTGCGGACCACCGGCGCCAAACGCCACGTGGTCGTTCGGGTTGCGAAGGACATCGATGGAATCGGGATTTTCGAACGCCCGCTCGTCTCGATTGGCTGCGGCGTAGACCATCAGCACCCGCTCGCCTGCACTGATCTTCTTGCCACCGAGTTCCGTGTCGACATTGGCGGTACGGGTGAAATGAACGACGGGAGTTGTGTATCGAAGCAGTTCCTCAATGGCAGTAGGAAGCGTGTCGAAATCGTTCGCCACGATCGCCATCTGATCGGGATGTTCCAGCAACGCAAGGGTTCCCGTGGTGATGAGGTTCCGAGTGGTCTCGCTGCCAGCATTCTGCAGCAACATGAAGAACACCTCGATCTGGAATCGGGTGAGTTGCTCGCCATCGACTTCGGCATGCAACAACACGCTCATGAGGTCATCGCTCGGATTGATTTCGCGCTCCGCACACATGGCATCGGCGTACATGAACATGTCCATCGTGGCCTGACCGCGCTCCTCAGGAGTCACGCTCGCATCGAAGCCGAATGTCTTTTCAGTCCAGTCGAAAACCTGAGCGCGATCTTCTTCAGGCACACCCACCATGTCGGCAATCACATGAAGTGGAAGCCACAGTGCGAGATCGTGCACGAGATCACAGCCATCGCGTTCCGCGAGCTCATCGATGATTGCGTCGGTGCGGGCACGAAGTCGATCACTCAACTCAGCAACCCGTCGCGGGGTGAAACCCTTATTGACGATCTTGCGCAACTTGATGTGTTCAGGCGCGTCGAGGCTGATCATCAGCTCCGAAGTTCCAGCACCCTCGCCGCCACCCATGACGCCGTCGTCGACGAATGGATCCGGGGCGTTGCGGAACGTGGCCGCATCGCGTGACACCTTTTGCACATCAGCATGGCGCGTGACGACCCAGTAGCCGTTCGGGTAGGTGGGGTGATCAAGGTGTGCGACCGGGTCGTTGTCGCGAAGCCACCGGTAGTAGTCGTAGGGCACTCCCGTGACGTAGGTCTTCGGGTCGTACAGGGCTGGAGCCTCGATGGGGTCCACTGACATTGCTCTCTCCTGGGTGGGTTTCAGTCGTCTGTGAGTAGCGACTGCATGCGCTGGGTGGTGTCGATCCATTCCTCGACCATCTCGAGGACCAGGTCGCGGCTCGGTCGCACCTTATTCATGCGTCCGACGATCTGGCCGACAGGAAACCCAATGAGTTCCCGGTTACCAACCCGCTGAGTTCGCCGTCCAGCCTCCTGATGGAGAATGCCTTGCAGTGGCATCGGCAGAGTGCCCGGCGAATCGGGCCCCTCCCATGCTTCGGTCCATTTCGTGCGCAACTGCCGCGCCGGCTTGCCCGTCATGGCCTTGGAGCGCACGGTGTCGGCGGAAGTGGCTGCCAGCATGTTCTCAAGCGCAGCCGGACTGGTGTCGGCCTCGGTCACGGTGAGCCACATGGAACCGGTCCAGACCCCTTGGGCCCCAAGCGCAAGAGCGGCTGCCATCTGGCGCCCGGTAGCGATTCCACCAGCAGCCAGAACAGGCACATCAGGGCCAACTGCGTCCACAACCTCTGGGACCAGCACCATCGTGGAGATCTCACCGCAGTGGCCTCCGGCCTCGGTTCCTTGGGCGACGATCACATCAACCCCAATGGCGACCTGACGCTCGGCATGGACCTTCGAGCCCGCGAGTCCACCCACAAGAATGCCGGCGCTGTGGGCTCGCTCAATGACATACGCCGGGGGTGGGCCCAGCGCGTTCACGATCATCTTCACGCCTCGATGAGCCAAGCACACCTCGATCTGACTGGGTCCCATGGCATCGACGCCAAGGCCAGCCGCGGCAACGGCGCCGCCCTCGAGTTCGGGAGGAAGTTCGGGGACATCGTGACGGGCGAGTAGTTCATCGACAAAGTCGCGGTGTTGCTGGGGAATCATGGCATCGAGCGCCTCGAATGTGGCCTCCTCCCCTCCCCCCTTGCCGACATAGTTCACGGGCATAGCGAAGTCGACGCCGTAGGGCCGGCCGTTGACGTGCTCGTCGATCCAGTCCAGTTCGATCTCAAGCTGCTCGGGACTGAACGCCAGTGCCCCGAGCACGCCAAAGCCACCGGCGTTGGTGACAGCGGCGACAACGTCGCGGCAGTGGGAGAACGCAAAGATCGGGAACTCAATTCCTAGACGTTTGGTGATTGGCGTGCTCATGGTGCCTCCTTGATGAAAGTTCTGTCCCCGCACAACGTACTACATAAAATCGCAAAGCCGAGAAATAATGTCATACGACGACGGGCGCTCGTGCGCGAGGGTCAGCAAACGCGGCCTAGATTGGCGAAATCGCGCTGTCCGGGCGCGGCTTCGTTCAAAAGGGGAATCAATGAGAACTCGGGCCGCAGTGCTGTACGCCCCCCATACCGACTACGTCATCGAAGAGATCGAACTTGATCCGCCGAAGGCCAATGAGGTCCTGGTGAAGTTCACCGCCAGTGGCATGTGCCATTCCGATGAGCACATGGTCACCGGTGACATGGCGATGGATCAGGGAATCCTCGACATGCTTGGTTGGCAGCAGTACCCGATCATCATGGGCCACGAGGGCGCGGGCATTGTGACCGAGGTCGGCCCCGGCGTCACCGAGCTTGCTGTTGGCGACCATGTCGTTACCTCCTTCGTCCCCTCCTGTGGTCGCTGCCCGTCATGCGCGAGCGGCCATCAGAACCTTTGCGACAACGGGGCCTACCTGCTGTCGGGTCGTCAGGCTGATGGCACTGCCCGCCACCACAGCCTCGATGGTCAGCCCATCGCCACCATGTGCTGTCTCGGTACGTTTGCTGAGCATTCCGTGATGAACATCAACTCACTCGTCAAGATCGAACCGGATCTTCCCCTTGACAAGGCCTGCCTCGTCGCCTGTGGCGTGACCACTGGTTGGGGTTCGGCTGCGTACGCCGCGGATGTCGCTCCCGGCGAGACCGTCATCGTCATCGGCACCGGTGGCGTTGGCATGAACGCAGTGCAGGGTGCGCATCATGCCGGTGCGAAGTTCGTCATCGCCCTCGACCCGGTGGAGTTCAAGCGCGAGCAGGCCCAGAAGTTCGGCGCCACCCACGGCGCAGCAAGCGTCGAAGAAGCGCAGGCACTTCTCGGTGAGCTCACCTGGGGCCGCAACGCCGACAAGGTCATCGTCACCGTTGGCGAGGGCAAGGGTGCTGATCTCGGCACATATATGGGTCTGGTTGCCAAGGGCGGCAAGCTCGTGTTCACCTCCGTGGCCAACATGAACGACAACGAGGTCACCCTCAACCTCTTCGATCTGTCCATGCAGCAGAAGTCCATCGTGGGCACGTTGTTCGGCAGCGCGAATCCCCGTCATGACATCCCGAAGCTGCTCAGCATGTACCGCGCCGGCCAGCTCAAGTTGGACGAACTGGTCACCCGCACCTACACCCTCGACGACATCAATCAGGGCTACCAGGACATGCGCGACGGCATCAACATCCGTGGCGTCATCGTGTACGGCGACTGAAATGGCAACCCGAGACGAAATCGTCGCGATTCCTGATCGGTATATCGCTGCGGTCGCTGCTGGCGATGTCGACACGATCATGTCGCTCTACAACGATGATCCGTGGGTAGAAGATCCCATTGGCGAACCCGCCCACTCGGGCGTGGACGCCGTGCGGGCGTTCTACACCCAACTGCGTGATTCAGGCTTCAAGATCAATCTCACCAGGATTACGCCGGTCTGCGTGGCTGGTGGAAATGAAGCTGCCTTCGCGTTTCGGGTTGATGTTGATCTGGGTGGAAGCACCATGTCGATGGTCACCCACGACACCATGGTGTTTGACGAGGACGGCCGAATCGCCAAGATGCGTGCCTACGCCGATAGTCAGGCAACACCGGAGTCCTGATCCTGTTTGGGGGCTGAAGTTCCCATCTCCCTGACCTGCTATGACGTGCGCTGGCCTTCGGGTCAGCGCACGTTTCTTTGCATTGGAGCCCCATGACAGACGCAGTCACTGGAGGTATCACAGGGGCCGCTTCGACCAACCGGGGCGAACCGGTCCGGGTACGCCACTCCACTCTCAACGCGACCTAGGAATACGCAACCGCAAAGATCACAGGCCCAACCATCGCGTGAAACTCGAACCAGCTCAGCGCCGGGAATACCGAACGCCGCAGCAGCCGCAGAGGCATCACGGGTCCAGCGTCCATCGCTACGGCCATCGGTTCGGCGGTCAGTTTCGTCCTCGCCAACGTGACTCAATCCCTCGGATGGTCCCGGGAATTCAGTTCCCGAGTCAAGGGCAGCTCCAACAGTGGCATAGGCGATCAGATCCACCAGAGCCACTGCATCAGCTTTGCCCGCAAACTCGCCGCGGCGAGCGGTGCTGTCGAGAACTTCAAGTGCCCGATGGACAGCAAGAACCAACGGACCTGGCCCCGGGGGGCGTCGGGTATGCCACAAGGTGCCGGCGAGGTGTTGAGAGGCCCGTTCCTCGGTTGCGTGAATGAGTTCCTCGGGCATAACGAAGACGCCCCCAAGAATGAAGGTGTTCGTGACTGCGGCGGTGACCATGCGGCGCCAGTGCATTCCAAGAGTGGTCCGCCGATCACCACGATCTTCAAGCACTGCAGCATCCGGTGCGAGGTGGTCCACTAAAAGCGCCTCCAGAATGATCCACAACGTCTCGACCGCGGTTTCACGATCCTCCGAGGGCATGCCGATCTGGGCGGCAATGAACGCCTGCCGAAGAACCGTCTCGGCCCGCTCCCGCTCTGCCGGATCAATGAATCCGCTTCGCTGCTCAGTCATCTTGTGATTTTGTCGGAACTCCAGTCTCGGCGTCAGATCGGAGGTGAACAGCCCCTTCGATGAGAACCATTTGCGGACCGATACCATCGTCGGGTGGCCGAGCTGACAGTTGAAACACAACCGCTGGACACGTCGAGCTCGTTGCCGACGCCCACCACGCTCATCGGACCCAACGGCACTGCACCGGGCATGAGTTTTATCGAGCAGCAACAGCAACCAGTGATTGACGCCCAGACCGGCCGCGCCGCAGGAGCCCCGCTTGCGATCGCCGCGCTAGTGCTCCTGGTGATTTTCACGTCGATTGTCATTCGAGCCGCACGCTCGAAGCGGCGTACGTCACCGCCTGAGGCGTGATCTCAGCTCTGTCGCAGCAGTGACAGCAGGCGCAGGATTTCGAGGTACAACCACACGATGGTGACGGTGATACCGAATGCGCCATACCACTCCATGTACTTCGGCGCGCCCTGCTGTGAAGCCTTCTCGATGAAGTTGAAATCGAGTGCGAGGTTGAGCGCAGCGACGATCACGACCACAACGCTGATGCCAATGCCCAACGGCGTGGGTTTATTCCAGAATGCGACGTCGGCCCCGAACAGTTGGGCGATCCACGTCACGAAATACATCAGCGCGATTCCACCGGTAGCACAGATAATCGTGAGTGCGAATTTAGGAGTCACCTTCACAATTCGCGTGGCGTAGAGGATGAACATGATGAGGAAAACGCCGAGGGTGGCGCCAATGGCTTGCACCACGATGCCGTTGTAGCTCTGGTTGTAAACCGCCGAGATTGCACCGAGCACCAGTCCGTACGCGATGGCGTAGATGGGAGCGGTGATCCGGGCGATCTTGGGCATGAACGCGGTGACGAGGCCAACACCCAGTCCGACAAACATCGCCAGGATGAGCCAGGACGGCATGCTGGTGGAGTTCTGGTAGGTCTGCTGGCCGGCTGCGTTGAGAACAGGGTTGTTCTGAGCATCGACAATCAACTGGGTGGTCTGAACCACCTGCGACCAGCCATACCATCCCGATGCGAGGATCAGGGTGAAGAGCACGCCCGTGGCAGTCAGCGTGCCACCAACGGTCATGGTCGCTCCCTGAACCGGCACGGATGCACCATTGGCGTCGTGTGGCATCTGGGCTTGGAAACGTGTGTCGGTCAGGACCGGACTCGATGGCATAGGAAACCTCATCTGCTGATCGGAGAGTGGCTCGAGATACGAGACTTTAGATTCCCATATCGGTCAATCAGTGGTTATTGCTACCTCGATGCCTCCATCCGATTCCCGAACCTGATGGGTCCTCACCGAGCCTTTGTCGTCCCGGCGACCGTTCATCGCCAGTTTCGACGCAGTTCCGTCGATGGCGAACCTCCAGAAGTGGCTGAGGCATACCAGCTCCTCGCCGTCGACAGCACCGCCGGGCCCAAGGTGCGCCCATTGGTGCGGACAGCGCGCATCACAGGCCGCCAACTCACCCGATGCCGAGCGCCACAGGACCAACTCCTGACCGTCAATTTCAATCGGGAGGACGCCACCAACAGCAACGTCCTCGGTCAAGGCCACCGCATGCCAGATCACGACCAGACGCTAGTCAGATCTGACCATCAATTCGGATGCGGAACAGAAAGTGGGAGGTTCGACTCCCCTACTATGGGCGCTTATGAGCGCGTTCAAAGACATCATCGAAGGCAGCGAAACCTACGCCGAAAGTTTCACAAACGGCGCTCTGAGCGCACTGCCTCAGGCCCGCCTCGTCATCGTCACCTGCATGGATACACGGATCAATCCGCTCGCCATTTTCGGTCTCTCAATTGGTCAGGCCCATGTGCTGCGCAATGCTGGCGCACGGGTCACCCCCGATGTCATCCGCTCGCTCATCAAATCGATCAATCAGCTCGAGGTTGAGCGGGTGGTCGTCATGCATCACACCGATTGCGGTGCAGCAAAGATCAAGATCGATCCTCTACGCGCAGCAGTCATCGCTGCGACCGGCAACGACCCCGATGACATTGAGTTCCACCTCATTGGCAATGCCGACCAAGCCCTTGCCGCTGACGTGGACGCGGTACGCAGCTGCCCGTATTTCCCGGTGGGCACCGCGGTTGCTGGCATGGTCTACGACGTCCACACGGGAGTCGTCACCACGAAACACGAGACCTTCGTCGGCTAAGCCACAGCCTCGGCAAGTCGCTCAGACGTCGAGGAATCTGGAGACCGCTATTCCGGCACCAATGGCACCAATAAGGATGCCTACGACGCCGAGTGTCCCAAAGATAAACAACATCTCACCGCTGCTCACTTGGAATCCACTGACCAACGGGATGTCCTTTGAGCTGGGCAACCACTTCTGAAAGAACGGCTTGAAGGCGGCGAGCGCGGCAATCGCAAGCAAGGCACCGATGAGCCCCTGCACCAGTCCTTCAAGCATGAACGGCACTCGAATGAACCAGTTCGTGGCGCCCACCAACTTCATCACCTCAATCTCACGCCGTCGAGCGAACATCGCCATGCGGATGGTGTTGAGGATGAGTAGCCCGGCAGCCCCCAGAAGGAATGCTGCGATCACGAAGATTCCAACGGTGAGACGACTGGAAAGTTGCTGGATCAGCCGGATGGTCTTCGAAGCAAAGACAACTTGTCGGACGCCGGACATCTTGCTGTAGGTCTTACCGAGCGCCTCAACTGCGTCGACTTCCTTGTTGACCGGCTCAACACGGAACGATGGAGGCAGAGTCTCGGGATCCACACTGTCGACGAGTTCAGGTGAGTCGGCGAAGAGCATCTTGAACTCCTCGTACGCAGCTTTCTTGTCGACGTAGTCGATCTTGGACACTTCGGGGCTCTGCTCGAGATCGGTGCGAACAGCATCCACCTGTTCCTGGGTGGGGTTCGGATTCATGAAGACCACGAACTCGATCCCGCCCTGCCAGCGGCGAGTGGCATTCTCGACCCCAGAGCGCAGCATGAGCGAGGCCCCCACCAGCGCGAGCGACACCGCCACGGTCATCACCGAAGCGAGCGTGATGGTGATGTTGCGACCAAGGTTGGAAGCAGTCTCACGGACGTAGTACTCAGCTTTCACGGTGTGACCTGCCTACTCATAGACGCCGCGGGACTGATCTCGAACGATCGTTCCCCGGTCGAGTTCGATGACTCGCCGACGCATTGTGTCGACGATGCCGCGATCATGTGTGGCCATCACGACGGTGGTGCCGGTCTTGTTGATGCGATCGAGCAGCCGCATGATTCCCACCGATGTTGCAGGATCAAGATTGCCAGTGGGTTCATCTGCCAGAAGGATCAATGGCCTGTTCACGAATGCCCGGGCAACAGAGACACGCTGCTGCTCGCCGCCGGATAGTTCGTCGGGGAAATTCGATGACTTATGAGCGAGACCCACGAGATCGAGGATGGCCGGGACCTGCGCATCGATGACGCTGCGAGGACGCCCGATCACCTCAAGAGCAAAGGCCACATTCTCGAAAACAGTTTTGGTGGGCAGGAGTTTGAAGTCCTGGAACACGCAGCCGATGTTGCGACGCAGGAAGGGGACCTTCCAGCTCGACAAGCCACCGATGTCCTTGCCAGCGACGTAGATATGACCCTCATCGGGAGTCTCCTCCTTGTTGAGGAGGCGGATGAATGTCGACTTCCCGGAGCCTGACGCTCCCACCAGGAAGACGAACTCGCCCTTGGCGATCTCCACATTGGCGTCGCGCAGGGCGACGGTGGAGCTCTTGTAGGTCTTGGTGACGTTCTCGATCTTGATCATGGCGAGGGGGACTCCGCAGGGCAGGGCGCTGTGACGAGGGTAGACGCCAACAACCCGACAACGGTGCCACTCAGGGGCACAATCGGGTGAAACCCCGCATCCACCGAGATCTCACGTAGCGGTCTCAGTCGTCGTCAGCCTCACGCAGCGCCCCGGCAATTGTTGGATCGAGGGTGCACTGCCCGCTCGGGCGGTGATGCTCGAGCGTCCAGGAAACAGTGAGTGGTTCGCTCCCGGCGCCTTGAAGCATCGCTGCGCCGAGCTCGGGATGACGCCAGTACCGCCCAAGTGCCCGAAATGGCCATTGCCTTTCTGACCACTGTCGTGCCCGGGCTTCGTCGTGTCCGATGACCAGACCAACCAACGTTGCCACTACCCGACCCGGCGTTCGCAGGCCACTAGCCATTTTGCCGCAGTCATGAAGCAACGCTGCGGCCAGAACGGATCGATCAGCAGTCCCAGCAAGTAAGCGCTCCACGCGCCGGGCCACCTCAGCGGAGTGTCGGCGATCCGGCCCTGACATGAGCTTCCAGACCTCGACCTCACCGGGAAGGAGTTGCGCTGACACCCAAGCGCATTCCTGCACCGAAGGCCCACCGGGACGCAGACTCCCAAAGAAACGGAAGATCAGGTGCTTCGCCGGAGCCACTATGAGCTCAGGCCGAATGTTCGTCGCAGACTCGGGCCTGCGGCCGCTGCGTCAAGACCTCGTCATCAATTGCGGTCCCACAGACCTGACAGGTGCCATAGGTTCCGTCGTCAAGCCGGGTGAGCGCAGTTTCGACATCGTCGAGTTCGACTCGGAACTGCGTCGCCTCGACGCGTTCGTCGATCGCCGTCGACGTTTCGAGATCAGGATCGAGGTCACTCATAGGGCGTGAGGCTAGTTCCGAGTGACGCGGGCGCGGGGATGGGCGGCGTCATAGGCGGCAAAAAGTCGCTCATTTGAGACCATCGTGTAGACCTGCGTCGTCGCAATGGACGCGTGCCCGAGCAGTTCCTGCACCGCCCGAATGTCGGCGCCATGGTCGAGCATGTGGGTCGCGCAGGAATGGCGAAGCACATGGGGGCTGAGACGACCTTCGAGTCCCACCATGTCGCCATATCTGCGCACGATGCCCCATGCGCCCTGACGACCGAGGCGGCCTCCCCGCCGGTTCAGAAACACCGCCTCCGCATCATCGCGTCGAGCCCATTGCTCGGGCTGAAACGTGCCCCGACCGGCTTCGCTTATCCACTGGGCCAGCGCCGTTCGGGCCCACCGCCCGAGAGGAACAACCCGCTCCTTGGAACCCTTCCCAAAGAGTCGCAACATCGAACCGTCGAGATCGACATCTCCCAATCGCAACGCACAGAGCTCAGAGATTCGGGCTCCGGTTCCGTAGAGAACTTCAAGTACCGCCCGATCGCGACGGGCAACCGCATCGTCTCCCACAACAGCATCGAGCAGCGCCTGGACCTCGCTCTGGGCGAGCGCCTTAGGGAGACCTGCGGGAACACGCGGGGTCTCAACTCCTACCGATGGGTCGACGAAGCTGAGCCCCTCAAAGGCCCGGAACCGGAAGAGGGATCGAACCGCCACGAGCGATCGTTTGATCGAGGAGGGAGCGAGACCACTTTCACGCTGGAAACCCACATAGAGATCCAGATCGGCACCCTCGACCTCGTCGAGACCCTTGCCCAGAGTCCCGATCCACGCGCAGAAACGGATGAGATCACGCCTATAGGCCGCAAGTGTGTTGGCTGATCGACCACGTTCGGCAGCGAGCCAGATGAGAAAGTCCTCGACGTCGAGCGGAAGTGGTGCGGAGGAACCGTCCTCAGACACCGCCAGCACCAAGTCGCGAGATGAGCATTGTGAGACCGATGATCGACTTGATATCGAGCAACCGGTGGTCCGCGATCATCGCTGGGACATCGTCGAGATTGATGCGCTCAATTGTGAGGTTCTCTTCCTCGATCCCCTGAACGTCTCGCTCCACCACGGAGAGTTCAGTGCCGAGGAACACATGGGAATACTCGTCAGTGAAACCCGCCGAATTCACGAACTCGACCAGTGGCTCCATTCGACCGGCTCGCAGACCAACTTCCTCCGCAAGTTCGCGATGGGCAGTGAGAACCGGTTCTTCATCGGCGACGTCACGCTTGCCTGCCGGAATTTCGAGCAGCAGCATGTCAAGCGCGGCACGGTACTGACGCACCATCGTCACGGTGCCGTCACCGTGATACGGAACAACCGACACTGCGCCTGGATGACGCACGATGTCTCGTTCGAAGACTGTGCCGTCGGGTGCGGCGAATCTACCGTTGGCCACCTTGATGATGTACCCGTCGAAGATTGGCTCTTCGCCGAGGTACCGGAACTCGCCGATCACGCTTCGGAGGCGCTCGCGCTCACGGGATCGACGTCAAGATTTGGGAGATGCGGATTGCGACCCTCCGATCGAGACAGGGCTGCAGCAATGAACTCCCGGAACAGCGGAGCAGGACGCTCTGGACGGCTCTTGAATTCAGGATGGGCTTGAGTTCCAACCCAGAACGGGTGGTTACGCAGCTCAATGAACTCCACCAAACGCCCATCGGGCGACGTGCCGGAACACACGAAATCGCTTTCGTCGAACCGGGAGCGGTACTTGGGGTTGAACTCGTAGCGGTGGCGATGACGCTCGGAAACAACTTCGCTCCCGTAGGCACGCGCCACCTGCGAACCCGGTTCAAGCTTGGCCACATAGGCACCGAGACGCATTGTCCCGCCCATTTCG
Organism: Microthrixaceae bacterium; assembly: GCA_947449015.1. Taxonomy (GTDB): domain Bacteria; phylum Actinomycetota; class Acidimicrobiia; order Acidimicrobiales; family Acidimicrobilacustridaceae; genus Acidimicrobilacustris. The sequence continues at coordinate 41,695 of CANFQA010000018.1, forward strand.
GTGACATCGCGCTGGGTCTCCATCAGGTCGATGACCGGATGCGGAGTACGTGGCGCAAACTCACTGCTATGGGCACCAGTGAGGCCAAGTGCATTGCGAGCGAATTCGATTGTCATGACCTGCATGCCAAGACACAGTCCGAGACAGGGAACGTCATTCTCGCGTGCGTAGTTGGCTGCAGCGATCTTGCCCTCGACACCACGTTCGCCGAATCCTCCGGGAATGACAATCCCGTCAAGGTCGCCGAGACGCCCTGCGGCAAGCAGCCCCTCAACATCCTCTGCTTGAATCCACACGATTTCAACGTCGGCACCATGGAAGAAGCCACCATGCTTGAGCGATTCGACAACAGAGAGATACGCGTCAATGAGTGAGACGTACTTCCCGATGATGCCGACCCGCACTGGACGAGTGGCGTTCTCGACCCGCTCGACCAACGATTCCCATTCACTCAGATCGATCGTTAGCTCGGTGAATCCGAAGAGGCTGCAGATGAAGTCGTCGAGACCCTCCGCGTGCATGACAAGAGGCACCTCGTAGAGATTGCGGGCATCAGCGGCATTCACAACTGCCGATACCGGCACATCACAGAGGTTGGAGATCTTGCGCTTCAACTCATCAGAAATGGCTGCTTCGCTGCGGCAGACGATGACATCAGGCTGGATACCCCGGCTGCGCAGTTCTGTGACCGAGTGCTGGGTGGGCTTCGTTTTCTGTTCGCCCGATGGCCCGATAAAGGGAACCAGGGTGACATGGACGTAGCAAACGTTCTCACGGCCAACATCGAGACGGAACTGCCGGATTGCTTCAAGGAACGGGAGGATCTCGATATCGCCGACAGTGCCACCAATCTCGGTGATGACAACATCGACATCGTCGGAGGCAAGCCGGGTAATCCGTCGCTTGATTTCGTCAGTGATGTGCGGGATTACCTGAACGGTCTTGCCGAGATAATCCCCACGACGCTCGGCGGCAATGACTGCCGAGTAGATGGAGCCAGTTGTGGCATTCGAGTCGCGGCTTAGCGGTTCATCAATGAACCGTTCGTAATGTCCGAGATCGAGGTCGGTCTCGCCGCCATCATCGGTGACGAATACCTCACCATGTTCGAACGGGTTCATGGTTCCGGGGTCGACATTGAGATACGGGTCGAGTTTCTGCATCGTGACGCGCAGCCCACGACTCTTGAGAAGACGACCCAACGAGGAGGCCGTGATCCCCTTGCCCAACGATGACGCCACACCACCGGTCACGAAGATGTGTTTGGTCATCTGATCCTCCCGGCGCCGGCGAACACGTCGGGATCTCACCATAGCGTTCGCGGACGAGTTCAGGCGCGGATGGATTCAGCGTGTCGCAGCATCGAGCATTTCGCGGGCATGCTGCTGCGCAGTTGGCGAGCCAGGTGTGCCCGAAAGCATGCGCGCCAGCTCACTAACTCGCGCTGCCCCCTCAACGGTGACAACACTGGTCGAGGTCGTCCCTTGGGTCACCACTTTGTCGACCACGACCTGCGCATCGGCCCATGCCGCCACCTGCGCCAGATGGGTCACCACCAAAACCTGGTGGTCATCGGACACCTCGGCAAGAGCCCGTCCCACCGCTAGCGCTGCCGCGCCGCCGATCCCCGCATCAACCTCATCGAAAATCAGCACTGGCGGACCATCGCTAAGCACCAGTCGCAGGGCCAGCATGGCTCGGGCGAGTTCGCCACCTGAGGCCACCCGAGCAAGCGGCTGCAGGGGCATCCCCGGATTGGCGGAGAGCAGGAAGGTGACCTCGTCACCAGCAGGACCTTCGACCTCAATGGCCAGCGATGCCTTGGCAAGAGCCAGATCGGGAAGACGACTGGCGATCTGCTTGGCAAGCGGCGCTGCAGCTGCCCGTCGGGCCGAAGCGACCTCAGCCCGACGCTCGTCGCGCAGGCCCAACAGACGGGTGCGATCCAGCTCGAGGGCGGCGGCAGTTGTGCCTCGACTCTCCATCGCCACAAGGCGTTCGCTGGCGGAGTTGTACCAGTCGAGGACCTCAGCGAGAGTGTCGCCGTACTTGCGACGCAGGTCCTGCAGTTCCCGACGACGCTCGCCAATTGCCGAAAGCCGCTCGGGGTCGCTTTCGATGGACTCAGCCGATCGGCGTAACTCGGCTGCGAGATCTGACAGTTCGGAACCGAGGCCTTGGAGCCGTTTCGCTTGGTCCTCGAAGGGGACTCGCGTGCCCAAAGCGGCGATCGCCGCCGAAATCTGATCAAGCGCTCCCCCATCGGCTGCGACGAGATGCACAGCCCCCTCAGCGGCTTCACGATGACCCGTGGCATCTGCGAGCAACTCGGCCTCAGCCCGCAACTCATCTTCCTCGCCCGCAGATCTGATCGCCGCAGATTCGAGTTCGGCAACCTGATGCCGGAGCAGCTCAACTTCACGATCACGTTCCCGGGAATCGCCACCAAGTGCGGCGAGTTGGTCCTCGAGTTCGCCCAACTCACGGGTGATCTCCTGGAGCGGCCCGAGATCGATGTCACCAAATCGATCGAGCGAAAGGCGTTGGGTTGACGGTGACAGAAGCGACTGATGATCGTGCTGTCCATGAAGATCCACGAGCCCGGCGCCAAGTTGACTCAGCTCGGCAAGTGTGGCGAGCGATCCATCGATATAGGCACGAGATCGGCCTGAGGCGGGAATGATCCGTCGAATGACGTGCTCACTATCGGGCAGTTCAAAGCGCGCCTCCACCAGCGCTTCGCTCGCACCCGGTCGAACCATTGAGGCATCGGACCGGCCACCCATGAGTAGCGAAATCGCGGTCACGAGAAGGGTTTTGCCGGCGCCGGTTTCACCAGTAACGACCGTCATTCCCGGGCCGAAGTCGATGCTCATCTCCGCGATGACACCGAGATCGCGCACTCGCAGTTCGGTCAGCATCGAGATGCCCTCCGCATCGTCGGTCCTCGTTACCGATCGGCGAGGCCGAATTTGGCCTTGAGGATCGCGTGGAAGTCGCGAGGACCGAACATGACAAGGTGCGCAACGGTGCGCGATGCACGGCAGGTGACTCGGTCGCCGGGATCGAGATCACCCATGGATCGGCCGTCGATAACGAGTGCAGCCGGTCGGTGATCGCTCACGGTGAGTCGGACCTGCGAATCATCATCGAGCACCAGGGTGCGGTCGAAGAGCATGTGCGGTGACACCGGCGTGAGCAGCAGCGCCCGATGGGTGGGTTCGACAATCGGACCTCGGGCCGAGAATGCGTAAGCGGTTGACCCAGTCGGTGTCGCCACAATGAGCCCGTCTGCGGCGTAGGGAGTGAAGAACGACCCGTCGAGCTCGACATCGAGGCGGACGGTGTTTCCGGATGCAGTCTTCTCTACCACCGCTTCATTCAGCGCAAGAACCGTGATTGATTCTCCCTGTGCCCGATCGATGTCGACCTCAAGCAACATGCGTTCCTCGAGCGTGAAGTTGCCGCTAAGGAAGGCTTCAAGGGCGACGCGAACTCCATCAGGTTCAACGTCAGTGAGATAGCCGAGCTGGCCGAAATTGACCCCAATTACTGGGACATCGTGGCGGGCCACCAGCGCGACTGTCCGCAGCATCGTTCCATCGCCGCCGAGGCTGACTGCGACCGACGCGTTGGTCCCGAGATCGCCATCATCGACGCCAAGGTCTGCTCGGCCAAGGCGCTCTGCCTCCACGACTGGAATCACCACGGTATGAGAAAGCGAGTGGAGCCACTCGATGATCTCAAGGGCGACCTCGCGAGCTTCGGGACGATCCTGATGGATCACCAATGCAATCGTGGCCATCTCAGTTCGCTCCCATGCCAGGTTCGCTCTCTACAACGCCGTTGACAGCGCCGTCGACAGCGAACGCGCCGCTGCGCGGGGCTGCGTCGACGGCGGCACTGATGACATCGACCAACCTCCCGGTTTCAATGCCAGTACCCGCGGGTGAGCCGGCGCAACGTGCAACGAGAACGAACTCGACGTTGCCATCAGATCCGGTGATCGGAGAGACCATGACCCCAATGATGGCCGCTCCGGTGGCTACAAGTGCAGACATGACCTCATCGAGGACTCTTCGCCAGATTTCAGGATCGGTGATGATCCCGCGTCCCCGGGCTGCTTCCGTCCGTCCTGCCTCGAACTGGGGCTTCACGAGAAGGACAAGAAGTGCCCCCGATTGGCACAGAGAAAGCATGGGTTCGAGGACAAGCCGCAAGGAAATGAACGAAAGATCCGCCACCAGAACACCGACGGGTTCGCCGATCAGGTCCACATCGGCTGATCTGATGTTCATACGTTCAATGACTCTGACTCGGGTGTCGGAGCGAATCCGTTCGTGAAGTTGGTTGTGGCCCACATCCAGCGCGATCACGCTGGCGGCGCCGTACTGCAACGCACAATCAGTGAACCCCCCAGTGGAGGCTCCGACGTCGAGCACCTTTGCGCCACGGAACACCCCAGCGAGGTCAAACCGTTCGATCGCCCCTTCGAGTTTGGCCCCCGCTCGGCTCACGTACTTAGGCGGAGGTCCGAGCAGAACCACTGCTTCAGCGGCGTCGACCATCCTTGAGGCCTTCACCGTCGGAGCGCCGCCGACAAGCACCCTGCCAGCAGCGATCTCCGCCTGCGCCCGCTCACGGCTCGGGGCAAGACCCCGGCGCACGAGTTCGGCATCGAGACGTCGACGGGTGCCCACGCCGGTGACGCTAGTGGGCGTCACCCGATCCTGACAGCGTCTGATGGACCAATGACGCAAGATCAGCAGCCATAACGTCGGGCACCGCACCATCGGGGATGTCGTCTGCGGCGGTAACTCCGCTGAAGACCAGTCCGAACTCGTACCCGAGTTCTCTGGCAAAGGCTCCGTCGGTATCCACCCGATCACCGATGACCATGCCCGTCGGACCCACCGCCTCGCGCACGATCTGAGCGATCGGAGCGTGGGGTTTGCCCGCGACCTGCGCCGTGACACCACTGGCCGTGACGATTGAGGCGAGGATCGATCCGGCGCCGGGGATCGGCCCGTCCGGGGTGGGGTAGGTCGAATCGGTGTTGGCAGCGATGAGTCGTGCCCCATTGCGAACCGCAGTGGAGGCAACCGTCATCCGCTGATAATCGAAACTCCGATGGAAACCGACGACAACTGCATCGGCATCCCACTCGGCGGCGTGAGCTTCACTGACGTCCATGGTCTCAACGCCTCGATCGGCCAACTCGCGCAACACTCCCGGCCCGGCACACACCAACACTCGAGAGCCTGGCTCGAAAAGGCTGGCCACGGCCATCGATGACGTGAACACCAGACCACGGGCATCGATCCCGTGTGCTGCAAGTTTCTCGGCGACCCTGTCGCGGTGGGTGAACGAATTGTTCGTCACAAAGGCCACTGGCTCTCCCGTGGCCTGCAAACGCGCAACTGCTTGAGCTGCCCCTGGAATCGGATTTTCGCCCAACCAGATCACTCCGTCGAGATCAAGAACCCATGACATGTTCTGAGTCTCGCGCTCAAAGATCGTCAACATGCCCACCCGGCTCGACACAGCGGAGCCGACTCTCGAATGCGCAGCCAACGCGGGACAGCGCACCTGATGCGATCTGCTAGACACATTCGGGTGCCCGCCTTCGAACCGTTCCACGGCATCCGCTACGACATCGCTCGGCTTGATCCAGTGTTGGTGACCGCTCCTCCTTACGACGTCATCAGCCCCTCCCAGCGCGAGGCGCTCGTCGCCGGCTCGCCCGAGACAATCGTCCATGTCGATCTCCCTGTGACTGATCCGACCGCGCCATCGGCCGACCCCTACGCGACCGCCGCGGCGATCTTGAGTGACTGGCTCGAAACAGGCGTCCTGCTCGTCGACAACCTTCCGAGTTTCACGATCTACCGGATGACCTCCATCGGTGACGACGGGGCTGAGAACCACACCACCGGGGTCATTGGAGCCCTCCAACTAAGCCGTCCTGATGAGGGACAAATTCTCTGCCACGAGTACACCACTCCGAAGGCCAAGAGCGATCGGACCGATCTTTTGGCGGCCACTGATGCAAATCTCTCACCGATCTGGGGCCTGTCCCCCGCCGCCGGACTCACTGGCCTTCTCGAGCAGACCGATACCCCATTGATGGATTTCGAAGCCGATGGGGTGCGCCACAGCGTCTGGCGGGTGACCGAGCCTGAGCAAATTGCCGCCATCAGTTCCGCCATCACCACCCATCCCGTGGTGATCGCCGATGGCCACCACCGCTACGAAACCTCTCTGGCCCATCGGGACCGAATTCGTTCCACGCACGGAAGCAACACCGGCGCCGAGTCGGTGATGTGTTTTGTTGTCGAACTGGTCGGCGATCAGCTGAGCGTTGGCCCGATCCATCGACTCATCTCCGACCTCGATCCCCAGATCGAGGTCCTCGCCGCGTTCGAGACCTACTTCGAGATCACCCCGTTCACATCGCCAACAACCGGGGTCATCGCTTCCCTCGAGGATGAGGGCTGTCTCGCCCTGGTGCTGCCGGAAGGCGAGTTCCTTCTTCGTCCCCGACCGGACCAGTTCGTCGGCACCCGCGATCTCGACTCCAGTCGGCTTGATCTAGCGCTCGCCGCGCTCGGCGACTCGACAGTCGTGTACCAACACGGCGTTGACAATGTCCGCACCGCGGTGGCAAGCGGCGGCGCGGAGTTCGGCGTCCTGTTACGCCCAGTGACGGTCGAGCAGATCGTTGCCATCGCCGAAGGTGGCGAACGCATGCCTCCGAAGAGCACCTTCTTTTCTCCAAAACCTCGCACCGGCGTGGTTCTTCGCAGCTTGCGCGACTGACCTGCAACCGTCTCGCCGGACGGATCGCCGCTGCTAGCGTCGGGTTTGTTGACCGTCTTCAGGAGACCCCATGGATCAGGACATGCTTGCTCACGCCACCTCCGGCACAGGATTCATCGCTGCACTTGATCAGAGCGGCGGTAGTACCCCCAAGGCCTTGGGGCTCTACGGCATCGCCGAGACGGAGTACTCGGGCGAGGTTGAGATGTTCGACCTGATGCACGCCATGCGCACCCGCATCATGACCAGCCCTGCGTTCACCGGGCAGCGGGTGATGGGAGCCATCTTGTTCGAGCAGACAATGGACCGTGAGGTTGAAGGCCTCGGAACCGCTGACTATCTGTGGAACGTGAAGCGGGTCGTGCCCTTCCTCAAGGTCGACAAGGGTCTTGCCGATGAGGCAAACGGTGTTCAGCTAATGAAAGACATCGGTGGCCTTGATGAGTTGCTGGCACGAGCACGAGCGAAGGGCGTCTTCGGCACGAAGATGCGCTCAGTGATCAAGCTCGCCGATACCACTGGCGTGCCTGCCATCGTCGCCCAGCAGTTCGAGATCGGTCGGCAGATCCTCGCTGCTGGTCTCGTCCCGATCATCGAACCCGAGGTTGACATCAACAGTCCTCAGAAAGCTGAAGCTGAGGAGTTGCTGCGCGCATCGGTCCTTGAACATCTCGACGCTCTCGACGACGCTCAGAACGTCATGCTCAAGTTGACGCTCCCAGAGCAGGACAACCTCTACCAGTCGCTCGTCGAACACCCCAGGGTGGTCCGAGTGGTTGCCCTCTCAGGCGGCTACAGCCGTCAGGACGCCAACGCCCGACTCGCTCGAAATCACGGGATGATTGCTTCGTTCTCACGGGCCCTTACTGAGGGACTCACCGCCCAGCAGACCGACGCCGAGTTCAACGCAGTGCTCGACACCTCGATCCAAGGCATCTACGAGGCTTCGCTGACCTGAGGCTTCACTGACCTGAGGCTCGCTTCGGCGGAGATCGTCACTACACGGTCAGCGCAGTGATCGCACGCGCCCGGCAACATCCGCGAAGTCGGGATCGACTCCCTTGATGCGGTTGAACAGTTGGCGGGCCTTTGGAAGATCACCGGCACGTTCGTACAGATCGGCCAAGGCATAGGCCCGACGAAGATGATGGACCTGCGGACGTTTCGGAAATGCCCAACCCTGCTCAAGCACACGGATTGCGTCGACCAAACGATCGCGATCGGCAAGCGAGCCCGCCATCACGATCCGCCCCTCGACCACAATTTCAGCGCTGGGAGAGACCTCTTTGATCTCGGTCCAGCATTCCTCGACCAGTGCCCACTGGCGAAGCGCCCGGTAGCAATCGGCGAGCACGGGGAGCTGATCGGAGGACTTCGTCAACTGTCGATATGCCTCGAGTTCCTTCGCCGCCAGCTTCCACTTCTCCTGGCGATACAGGGTCAGACCGTAAAGTTCACGCACGGCCGGAACCGTTGGAGCTTCATCAACAAGCTTCTTCAGGACCTTGGCCGCATCGCCAAAACGATCCTCCTCGAAATGCTCGGCTGCCTCGGCGAGGCGCCGTTCCACCCTCTCTCGACGGGCATTGGGAATAGCTCGAGCTAACTGAGCGCGAACCTCTTCGGCGAGGTCGATCGGAGCAGGGTCGGCAACACGGCGTGTACGCGGCCGCGGCGCCGGAGCCGCTTCGGCGACTTCCTCCACGATGATGATCTCAGTCGCCGCACTCTCGCCCGATTCGCGCTCAGCCCGTCGTTTGGCGTCGCGTGACTGTGCCGCCGAATCCGTATCACTCGGGGCCGACCGTCGCGCCGAAGCGGGGCTCCGCTGGGGGTTGGCCGCCTCAACAGCGTCACGCCAAGCCCGAGACGCACCGACCACACGACGACCAGTCGCTGCGCCGGCCCCACGTCGGGCGACTCCGCCCCATGCTCGGGGAGTTTCTAAAGCGGGGCCGTCTTCCCATCCCGGTCGATCAACTGATTTCGAAGCATCGCGGCCAGTGGAACTGCGACGCGAGGCTCGATCATCTGCACCATCACGGGCTCGACTGGTTTCACCACGTCGGGCCGGTCCAGGAGGCCTGGAGTCGCCAGTTCGACCAGCTCCCGAACGCGAAGATCCGGCTCTCGGCGCACCAGACTGAGACGCTCCGGAGCGCCCGGAACCTGCACGATCTGAACCTGGCCGGGCTGAACTCGGCCGGCCAGAGCTACGGGAAGAACTCGGGCGCCCTTCAGAACCTGTACGCGATGACCGAGAATCGGATCGGCCCTCACCGGAACTTGAGCGTGAATCCCGACTGCCCGGACGTCCAGCAGAACCGGACCGCCCATCACGGGAGCCAGTTCCGCCCTCACGAGAGGCGGGACGACCATCACGGGAATCGGGACGTGCTGCTCCCCCGGTGGGCCGATCACCCGACCTAGCCCCACGAGGGGCGGGGCCGTCGGATCGGGCAGGACGCGACCCACCACTGGGCGCGCCGGAACGTCCCCGAGAGGAGGATCCCGTTGTGGGACGACCTCCACGGGGACGCGATGAATCAGAAGCTGGGGGGCGAGGCATGTCGACAACCTATCGGGCGCAGTAGGGGTCAGAATCCGTGGACTCTGCCCGAGAACGAGAAAAGGACCCCCGAAGGGGTCCTTTTCCTATGAGAAATTCGGCGGCGTCCTACTCTCCCAGGGAGTCTCCTCCCAAGTACCATCGGCGCTGGTGGGCTTAACTTCCGTGTTCGGAATGGGAACGGGTGTGACCCCACCGCCATAGCCACCGAAACCTTTGTCAAAAGAGTGGAGGCGCCCTGAGGCAGCCGTCCTCTCTCGAGAACTCCATAGCGAGCACGAACATCGTTGTCGATCCAAGCCCTCGGCCGATTAGTACCGGTCGGCTGAATGCGTTACCGCACTTACACCTCCGGCCTATCAACGTGGTGGTCTACCACGGGCCTTACCTGGTTAACCCAGTGGGAAATCTCATCTTGGAACGGGTTTCGCACTTAGATGCTTTCAGCGCTTATCCCTTCCGTAGGTAGCCAACCAGCCGTGCCCTTGGCAGGACAACTGGCACACTAGAGCTACGTCCATCCCGGTCCTCTCGTA
>CANFQA010000019.1 GCA_947449015.1 Microthrixaceae bacterium
CTTGGCCGTGCGCTTTGCAGCGGTCTTCTTGGCGGGTGCCTTCTTGGCCGTGCGCTTTGCAGCGGTCTTCTTGGCGGGTGCCTTCTTGGCCGTGCGCTTTGCAGCGGTCTTCTTGGCGGGTGCCTTCTTGGCCGTGCGCTTTGCAGCGGTCTTCTTGGCGGGTGCCTTCTTGGCGGTCTTGCGAACCGCAGCCTTCTTTACAGCCATCTTCGCCTCCTCGGCGTTTCCATGGGGTTGTTCATTGGTACCAACAACAACATCAACATGAATGGAAGTGTCTCGCGCAGCACCCGTTGATGCAGATGAGTGCCGTGCAGAGGAAACGCTAGTCACATCTGGTGCGCGAAGTGTGGAATTCGTGTTCGAACGAGGTCGAGCGCTACCTGTCGACGTCGATGTCGGCGTTGGTTGTGAGACGAGTGCAAGATCGATTCCTCGGCGCGGAGTGTCGATTGAGTAGACCGCGAACGTGTGCTCTTCGCCGAGCTTGAGAACGTCGCGTGCTGTGCGAGGCGCCGGATTTCCCAGCAATTTCAAGGGGGAATAGCACCTGGCGTTTCCCACGCGCACGTAGACGCCGTGCGAGGAGAACGATTCGATGGTGCCTGACAAAGAACTTCCAATTGGATGAGCGGCGACGAACTCGAGGAAGTGCAGCGGCTCATTCAGTGGTTCGAGCGCTCGACGAGATTTTTGCTGATTCGTGCCGCGATCCTCGGAATTCGACTTCGGATCGTTCGCAGCTGTTCGTTTGTTCGCAGAACTGGACCGATCATTCTTCGATCGTTCGCGTCGCTGCTGCGGTGTCTTCGTGCCGTCGGTGCTCGCAGTTGCTGCGGGTTGTGCGCGATCTTTCGAGCGCGCGTCGCGTGTTGTTCGTCGACTTACCGGACCGCGCACCGGAGTACGTAGCGCGAACACCCAGCCAACTCCCGGCACCGGCTTTCCGCCGATGAGTCGACCTTCTTCGAAGACCCACGGGCGGACGGCATGTAGCTCTTGGAAGGAGTCATTCGACAGCACAGTGGCGCCGACCTTCTCGGCGACCTGCAGGATGAAGGCATCGCCGCGGCCGATGGTGCCGGCAGGTGGGGTGACCAGTTCGCCGGCCAGAAGCGCGGCTTCGTATTCGGCGCGCTCGGACTGATCGATGCGGTTCGGGAATGTTGCATCAACGACGACAGTGATGGCGTCGACCTGATGCTCCTCCATGAAGGAGGTGACTGCGTCATCAAGCTGGCGCAGGCTCGGTGTGGTGCGGCCCTCGGTGGCGATGTTGGAGCCATCGACGACCACATGGGATCGGATCATTGGGGGATGTAGTTCACTTCCGTTGCGGACCGCCGGACAGTTCCGGCGTGGGGCTGGGTTCGCTCGCATCCTGGGCCGAGGTTGCGAACCCGACTACGGGTCGCTGCTCGACGTCACGGCTGCAGGGCGGATCCAAGCCACTCTGACAACCGAGAGCCTACGCTGCTCGCCATGGCTGACGACATTCAGAGTCGTGAACAAGAGTGCACAGAGGTCCTTCAGGGACTCATACGCAATGCCTGTGTGAACGACGGATCAGTGACTTCCGGGGGCGAGACCCGCAGCGTCGACCTCCTTCGCACCTATCTCGAGGGCTCAGGGCTCGATATTGAGACCTATGAGGCCGCTCCGGGCCGCAGCAGTCTGGTGGCACGCATCGAAGGAACCGATCCTGATGCCCCCACCCTGCTGCTTATGGGCCACACCGATGTTGTCCCGGTCAACCCTGAGCACTGGCGCCACGATCCCTTTGGCGCCGAGCTCATCGACGGCGAGATCTGGGGTCGGGGAGCTGTCGACATGCTCAATCTCACGGCCTCAATGGCGGTGGCCACCAAGCGGCTCGCCCGCTCCGGTTTTGCTCCGCGCGGCACGCTCATCTATCTGGCGGTTGCCGACGAGGAAGCCCACGGCGACTACGGCGCCGCGCACCTCATGGCCCATCAGCGCGAGGCCGTGAGCGCTGACTACGTCATTACCGAGTCCGGCGGCATCCCCCTGCCCAGTCCCAGCGGTCTCAAACTTCCGGTGATTGTGGGTGAGAAGGGTGTGTTCAACATGCGACTCACAGTTCGCGGCACCGCCGGCCATGGTTCGCAGCCCTATCGCACCGACAATGCACTTGTGACTGCTGCAGAGGTGGTCCGACGTATCGACGCGTTCGAGCCGGCCACAAAGATCCATGAAGTCTGGAAGCGATTCATCGGCGCCATGGGCTACCCCGATGAGATCACTCAGCCGCTGCTGTCGGTCGATGCGCTTGACGCAATGTTGGGCCAGCTCCCCATCGGCATGGGCCGCCAGTTCCATGCCTGCACCCACAACACCTATGCGCCAACGATGATGCAGGCGGGCACGAAGATCAACGTGATCCCCGATCACGTCTCACTGGAGATCGACATCCGAACCCTCCCCGGTGAAGGGACCGACGAGGTCATGGCCGAGCTGCGTCTCGCCCTTGGTGATCTCGCCGACCGTGTGGAGTTCCACCCGGGCGCATATGACCCGTCGAGCGCGTCGCCGATTGACACGCCGCTGTGGGACACGCTTTCGCGCGTTACCCAGCGCTGGTATCCGGGCTCCGAGACAGTGCCGTTCCTGACTGTGGGCGCCACCGATTCACGGTTCTTCCGTCGGGCGAATCGCACTGCCTATGGATTCGGGCTGTTCAGCCAGAACATGACCTTCGAGGATTATGGCGCGATGTTCCACGGCGACGACGAGCGGATCGACACTGCGTCGCTCGGACTTTCGACCGAGCTCTGGGAAGTTGTGGCCGACGACCTACTTGCTGGTCGGGCCTGATCCGATCAGATATCGCCGAGTGCGCTTTCCATAAGATCGTGCAACTCGGCCTTATGGATCGACAAGTTGCCGGTCGCGGGACTGGCTGATTCCTGACGACTCACCCGACGAATGTGGTGGGTGTTCTCGTGAGCCTCATAGAGACGGCCCTTGATGTGGTTCCAAGCGCCCATGTTCTCGGGTTCTTCCTGGAGCCACACGATCTCATCCGCGTTGGAGTACTTGTCGAGAATGGCGGCGACATCGTCGTAGGGCCACGGGTACAGCTGCTCGACCCGCACGACAGCAACGGGAGTCTGACGTAGATCGCGCTCGGCCAGAGCTTCGACGCCAATCTTGCCCGAGGCGAACACCACGCGGCGCACCTCTGAGGGATCGGTCACACCGGGATCGTCGAGTACCTCCATGAAGGAACCAACGATGAGTTCAGAGACCGGTGAGCGCGAGGACTTCGCCCGCAGTCCCGACTTGGGGGTGAATACGACAAGCGGCTTGCGGATCTCTCGGCGCACCTGACGACGCAGCAGATGGAAGAACTGCGCAGCAGTCGTGGCATTGCAGACCTGAATGTTGTCGCCGGCCGAAAGCGTGAGGAACCGTTCGATACGGGCTGAGGAGTGCTCGGGCCCCTGACCCTCGTAGCCGTGCGGAAGCAGCATGACCAGACCTGAGGTCTGACCCCACTTGTCCTCGGCGGCAACGATGAACTGATCGATGATGACCTGAGCGCCGTTCATGAAGTCGCCGAACTGGCCCTCCCACAGCACCAAGGCGTCTTTGTTATCCACCGAGTACCCGTACTCAAAACCAAGTGCGGCGAACTCCGACAGCAATGAGTCGTAGATCCAGAACTTGGCGCCATCACGAGCGGTGCTCTCAAGCGGGACGATGTCCTTGCCGGTTTCGTAATCGACAAGCGCGGCATGGCGATGCGAGAACGTTCCTCGACGAGAATCCTCGCCAGTGAGCCGCACCGATGTGCCCTCGTAGAGCAGCGAGCCAATGGCGAACGCCTCTCCCAGTGCCCAGTCGACCTCGCCATCAGCGGTGTACATCGAGTGGCGGCCTTCGAACTGCTTGGCCAGCTTGGGATGAACAGTGAAGCCTTCGGGGACGAACTCGAGATGTTCGAACACTGCATCAAGGGTCTCGCGGGGAACGCCAGTGTCAACATGGGCTCGCACGCCTTGGTAATGACGCTCGGGGGCGGACTCAAGCGGCGGAGGTGCGTCGTGAGAACGGGTTTCATCGAGGGCGGCCTGCAGGCGATTTTGGAAATCATCGAGTGCGGCCTCGGCCTCTTCGAGTGAGATATCGCCCTTGCGCACAAGAGTCTCGGTGTAGAGCTTGCGGACCGATCGACGAGCTTCGATGCGCTTGTACATCAGCGGCTGGGTGTAGCTCGGATCATCGCCTTCGTTGTGACCGTGGCGCCGGTAGCAAACCATGTCGATGACAACGTCTTTGTGGAACTGCTGGCGATAGGCGAACGCAAGGCGGGCCACACGAACGACGGCTTCGGGATCATCGCCGTTGACGTGGAAGATCGGTGCCTGGATCATCTTGGCCACATCGGTCGGGTACTCCGAGGAGCGGGCCTCTGTGGGGTTGGTGGTGAAACCAAGTTGGTTGTTGATGATGACGTGAATGGTTCCGCCGACTCGGTAGCCACGGATGTCTGAGAGGTTGAGGGTTTCGGCAACCACACCCTGACCAGCGAATGCAGCATCGCCATGGAGGAGAACCGAAAGCACCGGATAGTTGCCCGGAGGTTCGATGCGGTCCATCTTGGCGCGGGCCATGCCCACCACCACTGGGTCGACAGCTTCGAGATGCGAAGGATTGGCGGCGAGTTCGACGTGCACGGTGTTGCCTGCAGGGCTGACGAACGTGCCGGTCTGGCCAAGGTGGTACTTCACATCGCCGGAACCCTGGATGGATTCTGGATCGATGTTGCCCTCGAACTCAGTGAACAGTTGCTCATGGCTCTTGCCCACGATGTTGACCAGCACGTTGAGACGACCGCGATGGGCCATGCCAATAACTGCCGAATGCATGGAGGAATCGGCGGCTTCGCTGAGCACGGTGTCGAGCAACGGAATTGCGGATTCCGCGCCCTCGATACCGAATCGCTTCTGGCCGAGGTACTTGGTGGCTAGGAACTTCTCAAGCGCTTCAGCAGCGTTGAGTCGATCGAGAATATGGCGCTTCTCTTCAGCAGTGAGCGAGACGGTGACGCCTTCGACCTGCTGCTGGATCCAACGCTTTTCGACCGGATCCTGAATGTGCATGTATTCGATGCCAATCGTGCGGCAGTAGGCATCGCGCAGCACGTCGAGGATCTCATCGAGCTTCATGTGCTTGCGGCCGGCGATACCGCCAGTGAGAAACACGCGATCGAGATCCCAGATCGTGAGCCCGTAGGAAGCAGGGTCAAGTTCGGGATGGAGGTAGGGCTCTTCTGCCTCGAGTGGATCGAGATCTGAGATGAGGTGACCACGGACGCGGTGCATGTTGATGAGCGTCTGCACCTGCATCTGCTTCTCGAGCAGTGCTTCCTCACGCCCAAAGGCATTGGTGTCGCGGCCCCATTCGACCGCTTCATAGGGCACGCCGAGCGAGCGGAACACATGCTCGTAGAACTCGTGCTCACCCATAAGCAGTTCGTGAACCCGTTTGAGGAACAGTCCGGACTCCGCGCCCTGAATGATGCGGTGGTCGTAGGTGGAGGTGATGGTCATGACTTTCGACAGACCAAGACCGGCAATAGTTGCTGGATCGGCACCCTGATAGGCGGCCGGGTAATCGAGCGAACCGACGCCGACGATGACGCCTTGGCCAGGCATGAGGCGCGGGACTGATTGCACCGTTCCGATGGTTCCGGGGTTGGTGAGGCTCACGGTCACGCCGGCGAAATCGTCGGGGGTGAGCTTGTTCGAGCGGACCTTACGAATGACCTCTTCGTAAGCGTCAAGGAATCCGGCGAAGTCGAGGGTGTCAGCGGCCTTGATGCACGGCACTAAGAGCGATCGCGAGCCATCGGACTTCTCCTGGTCGACAGCGAGACCGAAATTGAGGTGTTCGTGTCGGACGACATATGGCTTGCCGTCGGCCCCCTCCTGATAGGCGGAGTTCATGACCGGAATTTCTTCGACGATGGCGCGAACGATGGCGTAGCCGATGATGTGAGTGAAACTCACCTTGCCGCTGCGCGACCTGGTCAGGAAGTTATTGATGGTTTTGCGATTGACCTCAAGCAGCTTGGCCGGCACTTCACGGAAGCTGGTGGCGGTGGGAACCGTGAGGCTGGACTCCATGTTGGTGACAATGCGGGCAGCAGCTCCGCGCAGTGGAGTGCCATTCTCGGGGGTTTCGGCGGGCGATGCTGCGGGCGCCGTTGATGGCGCACTGGCCGCTGCGCTGGGTGCGGACGAGGTCGTTGCTGCGGCACGCGGTGCTGCAGTCGGCCGATAGCCATGGAAGAACTCCTTCCAGCTATCGCTCACCGAGTTTGGGTCGATGCGGTACTGCTCGAACATTTCGTCAACGAGCCACGCATTGGGGCCCGTGATCTGGGGGGAGGAATCGTCAGCCACGAGGAGTCAGCCTACCGGTGTGCCGGACTGCTCTGGAGACTCCGGACCGACCACGGCCGATAGATTCCTTGATCATGCTCAGACTGGCGACGTGGAATGTGAATTCGCTCAAGGCCCGGCTCCCGCGGGTTACCGAGTGGGTGGTCGAGATGGCTCCCGATGTGCTCTGCATGCAGGAGACCAAGATGAAGCAGGAGGTCTTCCCGACCGAGGTCTTTGCTGATCTGGGCTACGAGAGCGCGCATTTCGGCCAGGGCCAGTGGAACGGGGTAGCCATCATCTCGAAGGTTGGACTCACCGATGTGGTGGCCGGCTGGGAGGACGACGGTCCTGATGATCCCGAGGCTCGGTTGTTGTGGGCCACCTGTGGCGGTGTTCGTGTGGCCAGCGCCTATGTGCCGAACGGCCGGGCGCTCGACAACGACCACTACACCTACAAGCTGGCCTGGATGGCCCGTCTGCGGGAGGCGCTTGACCGTCGTGAGGACCCGGCCTCGGCAGTGGCGGTCTGCGGTGACTACAACATTGCCCCGGAGGATCGCGACGTCTGGAGCGTGGAGGCCTTCGCCGGAGCCACTCACGTGAGCGAACCCGAGCGTGCATCGCTTCGATCGCTTGAGGCATGGGGGCTGGTCGATGTGTACCGAACGTTCCACGATGAGGACAAGGTGTTCTCCTGGTGGGACTACCGGGGCGGCGACTTCCATCAGGGTCGGGGCATGCGAATCGATCTCATCATGGGCACCGCTGCAGTGGTCGAGCGGGCGCAGGACTCGATGATTGATCGCAATGCCCGCAAGGGTCAGCAGCCGAGCGACCATGCGCCGGTCATCGTGGACCTGGCTGACTGATGCCTGATGGATCGGCAGGAGCCGAAGGAGCTGCTG
Source organism: Microthrixaceae bacterium (assembly GCA_947449015.1). GTDB lineage: Bacteria > Actinomycetota > Acidimicrobiia > Acidimicrobiales > Acidimicrobilacustridaceae > Acidimicrobilacustris. Next base: position 7,319 of record CANFQA010000019.1, read on the forward strand.
GAACTGCTGGAGCCAATGGCCCGGATGGAGTGACAAAGTCGTCGTTTGACGATGGCGATGTGTTTGGCGACGGAAATGTGTTCGGCGTGGGGTCGAGTGCGCACGCGTTCGGTCCAGAGGCGATGCACGAGGTCACACCCGAGGAGTGGGCTGCGCGTCGAACCGCCGATGCGGTACGCCGATTGATTCTGCGATTGTCGGCGACCTCGGCATCGATTGATGAGCTCGACGCGATCGCGTCCGCAGTGGATGCGGTCACCGCCACCGTTACGGAAGGCTCGCTCGATGACGGGATCGTGGCGGGTGATTTCTCGGTCATCAGTGCCACAGCAATTCGCCAGTCGCATCGATTGCGCGAGCGCAGTCCGTTCATCGGGATGGCGAATCCGGTTTCACCACCGATGCATGTGGTCTTTGCCGGGGATGCGATCGAGGCAACAGCGACCCTCGGTTCGCTGTACGAAGGTCCTCCCGGTTGTGTGCACGGGGGATTTGTCGCCGCCCTGTTTGATGAAGTGTTGGGCGCAGCGCAGGTGTACTCGGGACGCGCTGGCATGACCGGCCGATTGACCGTGCACTACCGCAGCCCCACGCCATTGAATGAACAGCTGCGTCTTGCTGCTCGATTGGTGAAGGTGGAGGGTCGCAAGATCTTCTGCACCGCCACGCTCCATGCCGGTGAACGGTTATGCGCCGAAGCCGAAGGGCTCTTCGTCACCATCGATCTCGAACGCGTGCGGGCCATGCTGGATGCCCAGCCGGAGAACTAACCAACGGGCATACGGTCGTGCTCGTGATGATCAGTCGGTGTTTCCGCCGTTGATGATTGCAAGTAGTTCGGGCCCGAACCGGGCGACCTTGACCTCGCCGAACCCGTGAACTGACAGCAATTCATGTGCGGTGGCGGGACGACGATCGGCAATCTCGATGAGGGTGCGATCGTTGCAGATGACAAACGCGGGGGTGGATGCAGCGCGTGCACGGGTGAGACGCCAGGCGCGCAATGCCTCGAGTAGGACACGACCTTGTTCGTCGAGATCAGATGCGCCCCCAATGCCACTGCTGCTTGCGGTGCTCTTGCGACGCGGCGCGCCCCGTCCGGCGCTGCGAGCAGCGCGTCGGGAGTCGGTGCTGGGAGATTGGGCAAGGACTTCGCCGTGACCGACAGCCTCGGGTGAGAGTCCAGCCTTCATGGCAGCACATGCTGCTGACACGGTGTCGAGATAGGGCGATGGCTCGCGGTTCATATCGCGAGAGCCATAGCGACGCTTCTCGGCCCAACTGCACAGCAGCTCACGCTCAGCGCGTGTGACTGCCACATAGAACAGGCGGAGCTCTTCTTCAAGAGCTTCGTCGGTTCGTGCGTGAACGATGGGTGCGAGACCGACCTCGAGACCAGCCACATGCACGATTGGCCATTCCAGGCCCTTGGCGGCGTGGAATGTGCACAGTTCGACGGCATCGCCGTTTCGGTCGGGTTGGTCGGCGCGAGTGGTGCTGGCTAACCAGGAGATGAATCCGACAACGGTGGGGCCGGACTCGACGGCGAGATAGTCGCGACCCATCTGCACGAGAGCATCGACGTTGGCTTGGCGTTCGGCGGCACGATCGCCTTCGACCTTGGCATTGTCAAGGGCATCGTCAACTGAGGCGGTGAGATCGGCAAGCGCATCAGACAGCGTGCCCCCGGCGTTGCGCAACTGGGCGAGCGCGGCTTTGATCTCAGGCTGTTCAAGCAATGGTGCGGCGCCGCGCACCTTGAACGGGATGCGAGCGGCGCTGAGTGCTTCCTCAATTGCCGGCACCTGCGCGTTGGTGCGCACAAGAATTGCTTGTGAGGACCAGCGTGCGCCGGGGCCATGGTGATCGCGCACCGAGCGGGCGATGCCAGCAGCTTCGGAGCGATCGTCGGTGTAGGGGGTGACGCGAGGGATTGGTCCGTCGGGTCGTGTGGGGTGGAGCAATCCGTCGCGATCGACGGCGCGTCCGCCGGTGGCGAGCAGGGCGTTGGACACCCCGAGAATCTGTGGCGCGGAACGGAAGTTGTCGGTGAGTCGGATGATTTGCGCGGTTGGGAAGCGGGTGGGGAACTGTCGCAGCAGATTGGGATCCGCTCCGTTCCAGCTGTAAATGGCCTGATTGGGATCGCCGACAACACAAAGATCGAGGCGGTCGCCGCGCCATGCGTCAAGCAGGGCCTGCTGCAACGGGTTGACGTCCTGAAACTCATCGACGAACAGATGCTGGAAGCGCCAGCGTTGGGTTTCGGCGAACTCGGGATCGGCGAGGAGGTCGCGTTGACACACGCGCAGGAGATCATCGAAGTCGACCAAGCGCTGCTCGCGTCGCTTTTCTTCGTAACGGGCATAGACGTCCGCGATGATCGACGGTGAGGCCGGTGGTCGACGGCCAGCGCGCTCGGCTGCCTCTGCGTAGCGATCGGGATCAATCATGCGGGCTTTGGCCCATTCGATCTCGGCGATGACGTCGATCGGTGGGAGATCGGCGATGGCGCGAGACGCTCCTGACATCACACGAGCCACGAAGGAGAATTTGCGATCAAGCAGGGTGGGTGGGGTGATGCCTCGCTCCTCCCACCGACTTCGCAGCTGTGCGTACGCAACCGAGTGGAAGGTGCCGGCAGCGACGCTGTCACGCAGGCCCAGTGAGCGAAGTCGCTGACTGAGTTCGCCGGCGGCCTTGCGGGTGAAGGTGAGGGTGAGCACATGGCGGGGGTCGAGATCTCCGGTGGCAGCGCGCCAAGCCACCCGCCGTGTGAGCACGCTGGTCTTGCCTGATCCTGCCCCGGCGAGGATGCACAAAGGTGAAGCCGTGGCGGTGACGGCCTCGCGCTGCGCGGGGGTCAGGCCATGGAGCAGATCATCGGGGTTCACAGCGAAGACCGTACTCATCACCGATGACACCCGCTCCGGAGGTACCGTTTGCCATGCCCTATCCCCAGGATGCAATGCATGCTTCCGAGGAACTCATCCTCGATCTCCATCCGCATTGGTGGTTCTTCGCCAAGTCCGCTGCTGTGCTCGTGGTGGTCTTCGTGCTGTCGCTTGTGGCGCAGTTCGGAAACTGGCCCGATGTCCTCAAGGTGATCGCCGGCATTGGTCTTTTCGTGACGCTCATGTGGTTTGTGCAGCGCTTCATCGCGTGGAAGAGCACCCATTTCGTGCTTACCTCCGATCGGGTCATCTTCCGCAGCGGCATCATCGCCAAGCGCGGCATCGAGATTCCACTCGAGCGGATCAACACGATCTTTTTCCATCAGCGCATCTTCGAACGCATGCTCGGACTCGGGGATCTCGACATCGAGTCCGCATCCAAGGACGGCGCGCAGCGTTTCGATGACATCAAGAATCCAAGCGCCGTGCAAAACGAGATCTATCAGCAGATGGAACGCAACGCGAACAAGCAGGCCGATCGCATTTCCTCAGGCATCAACCGGACTGGCGGCGGTGGTGATTCCATCCCGGATCAGATCGCCAAGTTGAGTGCGCTTCGCGATCAGGGTGTGCTCACTGAGGCGGAGTTCCAGACCAAGAAGGCAGAACTCCTCGGCCGTATGTGAGCATGGCGTGGACAAGCGCTTAGTCAGTAATCAGCTCCACTGACGCGGGACCAGAGGCCCGTACCTTCCATCCACGCCCGGTAAATGATGTTGGGTCGTGAATTGCCCCCGGCCGGGTGAGAGCCACGACGCACCCACCGAACCCGGCGCCGGTGACCCGCGCCCCATGGACGCCATCGATGGCAATGAGTTGCTCGACCAGGGCATCAACCACCGGAGTCGACACCTCGAAGTCATCACGGAGGCTGGCGTGGCTCTCGACCATCAGTCGACCGAAGGTTTCGATGGTGTTTGACCGAAGTGCGGCGACGGCGTCACGCACACGTTGACATTCGGTGATGACGTGGCGGGCTCGACGCCTGATCACAGGATCCTCGATCCGATCGAGTGCGTTGGGGTCACAGTCGGCGAGAGGACCGAGGAGTGCGGTGGCGCGTTCGCAGGCAGTGCGGCGTTCGCCATAGGCCGACCCGGCGAGCGTGCGTTCAACGCCGGAGTGAATGATCACGATCTCAATGTCGCCGGGGAGCTCGATCGGTTCGATGCTGGTAGTGGCGAAATCGATGAGCAGCGCGTGTCCTTCGCGACCGAACGCGCTCGACAGCTGATCAAGGAGGCCGCATGGGACGCCAACGGCGGCCAGTTCGCAACGCTGCCCCAATCGGGCTAACTCGAGAGTTGAACCATCGAACCCCAATGCCAGCGCAGTCGCGAGTTCCAGTGATGCGCTCGAGGAGAGCCCTGCACCAAGGGGGAGTGTGGAGGAGATCGTCCCGGTGAAACCCTCTCTGCAGTCCATCTCACGGGCCACTGCGGCGATATAGCGCGACCACGAGGGCTCGATGGTGCCAATCTGCTGGTTCACAGGAACATCGAGGTGCATCCTCGACCCCAACTGTTCTGACTGCAGTTCGATGACGCCAGTTGAGGCGGAGCCAGTGATGGTGGTTCCGAGATCGATGGCCACCGGGAGCGCGAGTCCGCCGACGTAGTCGGTGTGATCGCCGATGAGGTTGACCCGACCGGGAGCGTGGGCCCGCAGTTGTGTCACGGGAGCGCCGAGCGCAGTGCTGCTGCTGCGGTAACAGGGTCAATGGGGTTGAACAGCACGCCGCTTCCGAGTTCGCCGGCCGCCATGAATCGAGGCGTTCCTGCGGCGCGCAGCAGTGGCGCGATGTGAATATGCAGTCGCGCGCCGGGCCAGGTACCGCCGTCGAACGGTCGCTGGTGTATCCAGAACATGTACGGCATAGGTGCAGAAAAAAGTGCATCCAGCCGAGCGACAAGGTCGATAAGTGCGACAGCGAGGTCATCTCGTTCATCGGGTGATGATGAAGGCAGATCGGCAATTTCGCGACTCGGCGCGATCAGCAGTTCATAGGGCCAGCCTGCGGCGGCCGGCACCCAGGCCGACCAGTGAGAACGCTCGAGCACGATTCGTTCGCGATGCAGCGCGACATCAAAGGTTGTGGCTGCATCGGGGTTGTCGAGTTCGGTTGAGGCAGCCGGTGGAATCGCGTCGAACGCGTAGATCTGGCCGTGCGGATGACCGATGGTGGCTCCTACTTCGGGGCCGCGGTTCTCGAAGATCAGGACATAGTCAACGTCAGTTCGGGCCCCGAGCGCTGCTGATCGCTCGGCCCAGAGGTCAATGAGTCGGCGTGCCTGCGGTGGATCCAGTTGACCGAGATCGGCGTCGTGGACCGGCGAGTACAGGATGATCTCGGCGCGGTCCTCGGGCATCGGCGGCCAGCGGTTGGGGAAGGCCAGAACCTCATAAGGCTCTGGAGCTTCGAGCCCGCCGGGACAGAACGGGCATATGCCCTCAGGGAGATTGGGGCGACTCTGACGAGAGGGCACGATGCGAGCCGGAATTCCCGAAAGCGGGTCGAGACGCGACCGGTTCTGGACCGGTGCAGGTGTCGGCGACTCGTCGGTGCTGGGATCTCCCTGGGCCACGCCCTGAGACGGTACTCGTCATCGTTTGACCAATTCCCGACCGACAGGAAGGATGCTGCGCATGCGTGCGCAATCAAACGGGATCGAGATCGAGTACGAGACCTTCGGTGACCCTGCTGATGTCCCGCTGCTGCTGGTTGCAGGCAACGGCGCACAGTTGGTGTGGTGGCATGTCGAGTTCTGTCAGGGCCTTGCTGATCGCGGGTTCTATGTGATTCGTTTCGACAATCGTGACTGTGGGCGCTCGAGTTGGATCGAGACCGACATCGACGTCATGGAGGCTGCAGCCAGCTTCATGCAGGGACTGCATGTTGAAATTCCGTACACGCTTGGTGAGATGGCAGCCGACGCATGGGGCCTCTGTGATGCACTTGGTCTCGTCAGCGTCCATCTCTTCGGCGAGTCCATGGGCGGGATGATCGTCCAGCAGATGGCTATCGACGCGCCCGAGCGAGTTCGTTCACTCGTCTCAGCGTTTTCGACAACCGGGGATCCCGATGTCGGCCAACCCACTCCCGAAGCGCTCGCTTCACTGCTCACCGAAGCCGCCGAAGGGCGACAGGGATACATCGATCAATGCGTGACCGTTGGCATGTCTTGGGCCGGTTCGGAATTCGGCGATCCTGATCAGATCGCTGAGCGGGCCGCACTCAGCTACGACCGGGGAATTGCGCCACAGGGCGGTTCCAATCAACTGCTTGCAATCTTGACGGCGCCCTCACGTACCGAGCAACTGCGCAAACTCGACATTCCCTCGCTCGTCATCCACGGCGATATCGACCCGCTCATCCCCATCAGTGGCGGTGAGCGAACCGCTGAGGCTCTTCGAGGGTCCGAGTTCCTCCGACTCGAGGGATACGGCCATGACTTTCCGCCTTCATCCTGGGCGACCGTCATCCATCATGTGACTGCACTGGCGGTACGAGCAGGATGATGGCGTGATGATTGATCAGGCTGTGATCCACCAGCGTTTCGAGGATGCCGCCGCTGCCTATGCAACTGCTGCTCCTTTTCCCCATGCAGTCTTCGATGATCTTCTCCCGGCTGAACTGCTGCAGGCTGTTCTCGCAGAGTTTCCCGACGCGCCGTCGATGTCCACTCAGTTCCAGTCCGCGCATGAGTTCAAGTCAGCGGAGAACAACTGGAACCGTTTCGGTCCTGCTGCCCGGGAGTTCGTGGGCGAGCTGAATTCCGGCCCGTTCCTTGCCAGCCTCTCCGCACTCACCGGGATCGACCGGCTCATTGCCGATGCCGGCCTCGTGGGTGGTGGCATGCATCAGATCGTGACCGGCGGCAAGCTCGATGTTCACGCCGACTTCACCCACCATCCGAACGGCCTCGATCGTCGCCTCAACGTGCTCGTGTACCTCAATGAGGGTTGGGATCCGCAATGGGGTGGTCAGCTGCAGTTGTGGGAGCGCGATCGAAGCGCATGCTCCAAGCAGATCGACCCCATCTTCGGGAGGGTTGTGATCTTCTCGACATTGGCCGACTCGTTCCACGGGCATCCCGAACCGCTGCGAACTCCCGACGGTGTCACTCGGCGATCGATGGCCTTCTACTACTACTCGAACGGTCGACCCGAGGCGGTCAAACCTCGTAGCACCCGATGGATCGACGATGATCGGCCACAGAGGCTGCGCAGTCGTATCGCCGGAGTGGTTCCGGCCTCGGTCAAGCGGGTTCTGTCAACTTCGATCAAGTCTCTGGCGCACTGATCGACGCTCGGGGCAGGTGGAATACGCTTGCCTAGTTCTGATCGAAGGAGATCCCATGGGACCACTTGCTGGAGTACGTGTCGTTGAGATCGCCGGTATCGGGCCGGGCCCGTTCGCCGCGATGATGCTGGCCGACATGGGAGCCGACGTCATCCGTGTGGATCGCGCCGGTCAGGTCTACGGCGGCGATCCCGCCACACCGCCCAAGGACGTCATGAATCGCGGTCGACGCTCCATTGGTGTTGATCTCAAGAACCCGGCCGGTATCGAGACCGTGCTGTCGCTTGTCGAAAACGCCGATGCGCTCATCGAGGGCTTCCGTCCGGGTGTCACCGAACGTCTTGGTATCGGGCCGGAGGCGTGTCTCGCCCGGAATCCGAAGCTCGTCTACGGCCGCATGACCGGTTGGGGTCAGACCGGTCCCATGGCGCAGATGGCCGGCCATGACATGAACTACATCGCTATTGGCGGTGCGCTCGGCGCCATTGGTCGTCCCGATGAGCGTCCGCAACCGCCTCTCAATCTTGTTGGTGACTTCGGTGGTGGCGGGATGTTGCTGGCATTCGGTATTGCCTGCGGCATCATCGAAGCGCGCACCTCCGGCAAGGGACAGGTTGTCGACGCCGCCATGGTTGATGGCACTGCGGTGCTCACCACGTTCATGCACGGGTTCATGGCCATGGGACTCTGGACCGACGAGCGCGGCGTGAACATGCTCGACACCGGTGCGCACTACTACGAGGTCTACGAGTGCGCCGACGGCAAGTACCTCTCGGTAGGCGCCATCGAACCGCAGTTCTATGCCGAACTGCTCCAGAAGACCGGTCTCGCCGGCGACGAAGAGTTCGCCCGTCAGAACGATCGCTCCATGTGGCCGCATCTCAAAGAGCGCCTGGCTGCGGTAATCATCGCCAAGACCCGTGACGAATGGGCCGAAATCTTCGACGGGTCCGATGCGTGTGTTGCGCCGATCCTGTCGCTGGGTGAGGCCCCGAAGCATCCCCATATGGTGGCCCGCAATGCGTTTGTTGATGTTGGTGGTGTGGTGCAACCTGCACCCGCACCGCGTTTCTCCCGCACCACTGAAGGTATTCAGCGCCCGCCGTCGCATCCCGGTCAGCACACCGATGAGGTGCTCGCCGAATGGGGTGTCGCCGATGGCGAACGACTCGCTGCACTTCGTGCCAATGGAGCGATCGCCTGATGGCCACGCTCGTGTGTTTCCACGCTCATCCCGACGATGAGGCCATCGCCACCGGTGGCACCATGACGCTTGCGGCGGCTGCCGGACATCGCGTCGTGCTCGTCACCGCGACCCGCGGCGAGCAGGGCGAACCCCAGCCCGGTGTTCTTGCCGAGGGCGAGCCGTTGTGGGAGCGCCGAGTTGTTGAGACGCATCAGGCTGCCGAACTCATGGGGCTCGAGCGTGTGGAGTTCCTGGGGTATGAGGACAGCGGCATGATCGGCGAGCCCGCGAATGACAATCCGCTTTGCTTCTGGCAGGCCGATGTTGAAGAGGCATCGCAGCGACTCGCCAAACTGCTTATCGAGGTCGATGCAGACGTGCTCACCATTTACGACTCCCATGGGGGCTACGGGCATCCCGATCACATCCAGGTGCATCGGGTGGGTCGGCGTGCCGCCGAGATCGCCGGCGTTGAACGGGTGTATCAGTCCACGATGAACCGTGATCGCATCCTGCGACAGATGAAGGAAAACGCGCATCTCTTCGAAGATGACGGGCCCGCTGTCGAAGGCCCGTCAGCGGAGGCCGTGGTTGAATCGGAGATCGAGGGTGAGATCGAAGGCGAGACCGCTGAGCAGATGAGACGCCGGGCTGAGGCCGCGGAGCGCGGCGAGTTCGGTTCCCCCGAGGCGCTCATCACCCATGCTGTCGACGTGTCGGCTGCTATCGACACCAAGCGAGCGGCCATGGCTGCTCACCGCTCCCAGATCGGTCCGGACTCATTCTTTTTCAAGATGCCGCCAGAGGTCTTCACTGCTGCGTTCGGCACTGAGTGGTTCATTGAACTCGACGGCGTTCGTGAGACGGATGCGCCGTTTCTGGAATCAATCCTGACCGACTGAAGATCGCCGACCGCACCTTCGCGGTCGGTCGGTTAACATCGTTAAGTCGGCGGGGGTTCCGGCATCACCCGCGGGTAGTTCTGGGCGGGTGAACGATCTCTAGGAGAGGGTCGATGTCGCCAGCTGAACAGGTGCTCCTCACCGGCGGATCGGTGATCGACGGAACCGGCGCTGTTGTTCGCCCGAGTACCGATGTCCTGTTCGAGGTTGATCGCATCGTTGCTGTCGGCCCGCAGGCCACCGTTTCGGCTGCCCCTAGCGCCACAATCGTCGATGTCACGGGCTGCACGGTGATGCCGGGCCTGATCGACTCCCATTGTCACATCACCTTCGGCGAACCAGCCAGCAACGATGAGTTGTTCTTCCATCGGCCGCAGTCCACGGCGATGCTCGTGGCTGCTTTCAACGTCCAGAAGCTACTTCTTGCCGGTGTCACCGGATTCCTCGATGCCGACTGCATCTTCGATCTGGGTCCGGCTCTGCGCGACGGGATCGAAGCCGGCATCGTTGAGGGACCGCGCATGGTTTCGGGACTGAACGCCCTTCTTACTGCGGCCGGTGGCACAGCGGGTCGGTTGATCCCCGACGCCGGGCATCTCGGATACGCCCACGTCATGGGTAGCCGCGACGAAATAGTTCGCACCACACGCCAGCAGATCAAGTACGGCGCCGACTGGATCAAGATCCATGTCACAGGTTCAGTGCCGAACTCGAATGGCGAACTCACGGTGTGGTCGCTCGACGAACTGCGTGCTGTCACCGACACCGCACACGCGCTCGGAACGCCGGCGATCGCGCACTGTCGTAGCGCCGAATCCACCCGACTCGCTGCGCTCGCTGGCGTCGATCTCATCCTTCATGCGTCATTTCTCGATGACGCGGCGGTTGAGGCTGTGGTCGAAGCCGGCTGTGCCGTTGCTCCGACATTCACGTTTCTGGCAAATCTCGCCGATCATGGTCACCGGGTCGGTTCATCCACCGCTCAGGTCGATCTGTTCCGCGGTGAGATCGAAGCCACGGCGGCCATGCTGCGTGTTGCGTTCGATGCGGGCGTGCCCATTTTGTGTGGATCCGAGAGTGGATTCGCTCTCACTCCCTATGGGCACTGGCATGCGAGAGAGATGGAGTTGTTGGTCGATGCGATGGGTCTCACGCCGCTCGAAGCAATTTCCTGCGCCACGCGAAATGGGGCCATAGCCCTGCGTCGACCGCTCGACTCCATCGGGGTCATCGCCCCTGACGCCGTCGCTGATCTCCTCGTGGTTGAAGGCGACCCGTCCAGTGATGTCACCCTGCTCGGCGATCGTCGCCGATTCCGACATGTGTTCTCCCGAGGTCGTGCTGTCGACCTGGATCGTCCATGGCCCGAGCGCCAACCGCTTGCCGGCGAGAAGGTCGGGCAATGGGCGACGCAACCGCTTACCTGGGACATGGTCAATCCATGAATTCGCGTTCGGTCATTGTTACCGGTGCGGGAAACGGGTTGGGTGCCGAGATAGCCCGTTTCGCGAGTGAGGCCGGGTGGATCGTTGGTGTTCTTGATCGCGATCTTGATGCAGCATCGCGTGTCGCCGCATCGCTCGGGGAGGACGCAATTGCCCTCGAAGCCGACATCACCAACGAGGTAGATATTGAGGCCGCGTTCGACGAGTTTGCGGCGCGCAGCGGTCGTCCGGCGCCCGACGGCATCGTGTGTAACGCCGGCATCGTCCGATTCGGTCCGCTTCTGGATCTCGAAGCGAGCGACTGGCGATCGGTGGTTGATGTCAATCTCACCGGCACGTTCCTCACGGCCCGCGCCTACGCCCGCTGTGTGATCGGCGCCAAGCAGTCTGGAGCGATCGTCACTGTCACCTCGATGAATGGGGTGGCTGCCGGACCCAACGCTGGCGCCTACGGCGCCACGAAGGCTGGCATCGCGCGGCTCACCACACAGATGGCGCTCGAATGGGGCCCCCTCGGCATTCGGGCGAATGCCGTTGCCCCCGGACTCATCGATGCCGGCATGTCAGAGCCCATCTACGCCGATCCCGAAATTCGTCGGTTGCGCTCTGAACGAGTGCCCGTGGGTCGACTCGGAACCGGTGCCGATGTTGCATCAGTGGTTCTGTTCCTGCTCTCCGATGACGCGGCCTATGTCAATGGCACAGAGCTTCTGGTCGACGGCGGCGTCACCGGTTCGGTGATCAGCACGCTGCCGCGCCCGCAGTCAGTCGATTCGGTGGGGTTGGGTGAGCAACCACCCCGAACCGGCGGCGGGCGATGACGCGGAATCTGCTTCTCATCGGTGGTCCCGGGCATGAGTTTGATGACATTGCTGAGGCGCTGGATGGACTGTTCGTCTCGGTCGGGATCGAGACGACGGTGGTCACCCATCCTGACGACATGATGGACAAGCTCAGGTCCGGTGACGACGACTACGACCTACTCACTGTGCACGCGCTTCATTGGGGCATGGACGCAGAGCGCTACGCGCATCTTCGCGAGGATCACGCCTACTTCCTGAGCAGGGTTGATGCTGGAGGGATTCGTGATTTTGTCGAGCGTGGGGGCGGACTGCTCGCGCTGCATACGGCGGTGATCTGTTTCGATGCTGAACCGATCTGGCACGAACTGTGCGGTGCGGCTTGGCACTGGGAGCGATCCACTCATCCTGAAGTTGCCAAGTCCGAGGTTGTAATCACGGAGCAGGGGCGGGCTCATCCAATCACCGCTGGCGTCGAGGACTTCACGATTGTCGACGAGGTCTATGGGTTCCTCGATGAGAGTGCAGATCTGGAGCCACTTCTCGTCGGTTCGCATGGCGGGCGCACCCATCCGCTGCTCTGGGCCCGCAGTCAGGGATCAGGTCGTGTCGTTACCGATCTACTCGGCCATGAGGTCAGGTCGATCGACCACCCGGTGCATGGGTCGATCCTCCAGCAAGCAGCGGTCTGGGCCGCTGGAGGACGCGCCAACGCCGTCGGAACCAGCGGGAACAATCGAACCATCGGGAAGGCAGAAGGATGACCGAACCTACCGAGGTGACGATCTCCACCTATGAGGAGGCACGAGAGGCCTTCCGGCAGAAGCACCTGCGTCAGGCGCTCTACGACGCCGGAGATGTGGTCATGGCCGATGTACTCGTCAATTTGCATGGAGATGAACATCGGGCGCGTCGCCGTCTCGAGAACCGGCTCTTCCGACGAGACTCACAGATGCTCTATGAGCGGGAACTCTTTCCACCGATCGTGGCCGAGACACTGGCTCCGCATATTGCAGCAGGTGGCGCAGAACTCGTGACACTCAGTCACCAGATGATGATGAATCTGGCGGCGTTCACCTCGGGTGTTGACCGTCCTCTGGGAACGCCGGAGGAAACCTTTCGGCTCTACTCGTATCTGATGCTGTTCATCGAGGGGGCCACGCTGGCGCACTACACCGGCGACCGCGAGGCCAAACGGGCTGAGGTCGCTGCAGCACTTGCAGCGTTCGATGTCGAATTCCTCCAGCCCTCAATTCGTCGGCGTGAGGACGCGATTGCTCGGTGTGAAAGTGAGGAGATCGGCGAGGACGAACTACCGCGCGATGTGCTGACTGTCTTGCTGCGCAACCGTGATGACCTTGAGCTTCCCGATGAGGTGGTGCTGCGCGAGACCTGCTTCTATCTGCTCGCCGGCGCGCATACTTCGGCGACGGCTTTCGTGCGCACGCTCGATGTCCTCTTCGAGATGGCGATCACCTCCCCCGAAGATGCCGAGCGGGCCCGCCATGACATGGGTTTCCTCCAGCGCTGCGTGCACGAGACCATCCGACTCCAGCCTTCGAGTCCGGTGGCGATGAGGTGGGCACTCGAGGAGATCGAACTCTCGGGGGGACGGCGGATCGCTTCCGGCGACAAAGTCGTGATTGACCTCATGTCCGCCAATCGAGATACCGCTGCCTTTGGGGAAAGTGCCGATCTGCACGATCCCCATCGGCAACTGGCGGCCGGCGTTGCACCCTGGGGTCTCAGCTTCGGACTCGGAATGCATGCCTGCATCGGGCAGGAACTCGCCGCGGGAACGGATGCGATCGGCGATGTCGATGTGCAGGATCAGCTCTACGGGCTTGTGCCCGTGGCAGTGCAGGCTGTGCTCGCCGCTGGCATTCATCCCGATCCTGCTGACCCCGCCCGACGCGATCCGGCATCGGAACGTGGGTACTGGGCGAAGTATCCGGTGGTGTTCGGCAGGTGACGCAGCCGGTGTGGTTTCCTGACGCCGCGACAAAGGAAAGGTCGCGAACTGCAGCGTTCATGGCCGTGTACGACATCGAGGACTACCCGTCCCTGGTCGACCGATCGATCCGTGAACCAGAGTGGTTCTGGGATGCCGTCATTGATTTTCTGGGGATCGGTTTCCAACGCCGTTACTCCCGTGTCGCCGATGACAGCGATGGAATGGCCTGGACACGATGGTTCGACGATGGCGCCGTCAATCTCTCGGCGGTCTGTCTCGATCGCTGGGCTGATGATCCTGCCCATGCACACCGGGTGGCACTTCTTGGCGAACATGAGGACGGAAGCGTGGTGGAGTCCACCTTCGCCGAGCTGCGCGATGAAGTTTCCCGGCTCGCCGGTGCATTGGCCCAGCGCGGTGTGCGGCCCGGTGATCGGGTCGCATTGCTGCTCGGTCTTGATGATGCCGTGCGAGTGTTCCTTGCCATTGCTCGACTTGGTGCCGTTGCGGTGCCGATCTTCTCGGGCTTCGGTGCGGGCGCAGTGCAGGTTCGTCTGGTTGATGGCGGGTGCACGGTTCTGGTCACGACTCCGACCACGACGCGACGGGGTCGCCAGGTGGCAGTACGAGCGGTTGCTGATCAGGCAGCGGCGGAGGCCCGTGAGCTCGGTGTCAACTGCGAGGTGGTTGATGTCGATGAGCTGCGCTCGAGTCAAGCTGCACCGGTTGATCCGGTCATCACTCCCGCCGAGACACCTGTGTTGCTCGCGTACACCTCCGGCACCACCGGCCGCCCGAAGGGTGCGGTGCATGTTCACGGTGGGCTGACCGTGAAACTGGCGCAGGAGGGCGCGTTCCAAGCCGACCTGCGCCCGGGGGATCGGGCCTGTTGGTTGACCGATATGGGCTGGATCATGGGTCCGTGGATCATGGTTGCCGCATTGGCCAACGGCGCCACGCTGGTCACCTACGACGGAGCGCCGGACTGGCCCGATGCCGGCCGGGTGTGGTCACTAGTGGAACGGCACGCACTCACGTTTCTCGGAGTGTCTCCGACGCTCATTCGTGCGCTCGCCGGTGCGGGTGATCACTATCTCGAGGGCGCCCAGCTTGATTCGTTGATCGCGTTCGGATCCACGGGTGAACCCTGGAACGCAGCGGAATGGTGGTGGCTGTTCGACACCGTAGGTGGCGGCTCGCGTCCCATCATCAACATCTCGGGCGGCACCGAGATCGGCGCATGTCTGCTGTCGGTGAACCTTCTGCAGGGCTGCGTTCCGTGTTCGGTGGGTGGACCGGCGCTCGGGGTCGCCGTCGATGTCGTCGATGATGCTGGCCAATCGCTGCGGGGGACAGGTGACGTGGGAGAACTCGTGGTTCGCAGTGCATGGCCCGGGATGACCCGCGGTGTCTGGGGTGACAACACTCGTTATCTCGAGACCTATTGGTCGCGATACCCGGGTATCTGGTGGCATGGCGACTGGGCGGAGGTTGACGACGACGGGTTCTGGTTCTTGCATGGCCGAAGCGATGACACTCTGAACATCGCTGGCAAGCGGATCGGCCCGGCTGAGATTGAATCCGCTGCCACTGCGGTTGATGGTGTCGTGATGGCTGCTGCTGTTGGACTTCCTCATCCGGTGAAGGGTGAGGTCATCGGCCTGTGGTGTGTCGCCGCCACGCAGACCATTCACCATGACGAACTTGCGAGACTCATTGTGTCATCGGTGGAAGCGACCTTCGGTCCGGCGTTCCGTCCAGCGCATCTCGTCTTCGTGTCGGCTCTGCCGCAGACCCGTTCGGGCAAGATCGTGCGCAGAGCGGTACGCGCTCGTGCCATTGGTGTGGATGCCGGTGATCTCTCGACCCTGGAGGATCCTGCGGCCCTTGACGCCATCGTTGCGGTGACCTTCGAATGAGGAGAGTTCGATGATCGATATCCATGCCCATGTCGTGTTGGAATCCGTGCTCGGCGCAGCCGGTGAACTCGGCCCCGAACTCGACGACGGCGATGCGGCCACCGGTCGGCCCTCGTGTTTCCGGGTGGGGAGCTACAACCTCATCGGAGTTCGCTATCGCGGGAGTGCATTCATGGACCTCGATCTGCGGATCGAAGCGATGGACGCCGCCGGCATTGACCTGCAGGTTCTTTCACCCAATCCACTCACGTACTTCTCTCATGTCGATGCTGAATGGGCCGACCGGTTCTGTCGTCGCCACAACGATGAACTCGCCTCGCTGGTCGCCGGTGCTCCTGATCGCGTGAGGGGTTTCGCACAAGTACCGATGCAGGATCCGACGCGGGCATGTGCCGAGCTGGTTCGGTCGGTTCGAGAACTCGGGTTGGTGGCTCCGTACCTCGGCACCGATCTCGGCCGCCCACTCGACGATCCTTCCTTTGACGAGTTCTGGGCGACATGTGTGGAGCTCGACGTTCCGGTGTTCTTCCACCCAGCGCCTGATGGCATCGATCGTCCTCGCCGGGACGAACGACTGGAGCGCTTCGATGGTGATTTGTGGCTCGGATTCCTCTACGAGGAGAGCATTGCGGTGACGTCGCTGGTGTTGGGCGGTGTGCTCGATCGGCACCCCGCGCTTGATGTGTGTGTCAGTCACGGTGGCGGCGCCACGTCATGGCTGGCCGAACGTATGGAGCACGCAGCGCGCACTCGCCCATGGGGAACCGAAGCGCTGGCTGAACCCGGTGCGGTCGAGCAGCGACTCCGGAGGATCTGGTGGGATGCCCATGTCGGCGGACCGCGTGCGCTGGCAGCACTTCTTGCGGCGTTCGGGTCAGAGCGACTGGTTGCCGGCACCAACATGGCGGGTTGGGATCAGTCTCGTGATCCCTCCTGGGGCGATGCCGCACTTGTTTCGATCATGGATGCCAATGCTCGACGGCTCCTGCGACTGGATCGCTCTGGTCGTCTCTAAGGTCGACGACGAACGCGGCTTCAGTCCCGCAGTTCGTACTGCACCGCACTGCGGATCTCGATGAAAGGAGCGATGAGTTCGGCGATGACGCGCTGATGCTGCGGGTGATCGCGGTACACGAGGAAACCTTCGACATCATCGAAATCGGCGACCACCACGAAGTCGAAGTTCCCCTCATTCACGCCGATGTCGGAGCCGAAGTGGTAGCTGCGGATCGTGGGAACGACACCGGGAAGTTCACCGAGCGCGTTTTCGACGGCGACGCGTTGGTCGTCGGTCCAGTTCGGGGTCCAGCGGAACATCACGGTGTGTCGAATCATCGCGCCAAGGTAGTGGGTGTGCGAGTGGCCTCGCGCTGGTCAGGGCCAACCCAACTTGGCAGGATGACGAGGCCTCTCATCGCTCGATGTCGACTGACAGCCAGAGGTTCTTCCGATACGGTGGTGAACACCGTTAACCGGTGCTGGGCGCCGGATCAGGGCAGGAGGGGACCATGCCGACGCCGCGCAGTCTGACCACGGCACCGCACGCCGATTTCGAACTCGAGGTGGTGTCGGGCACCTGGCCCGCTGATATCAGTGGTGAGATGGTGCTCTCGAGCCCCCAGCACTGCACACCAATGGAGTACGGGATCTTCGAATGGGGCGCCACTTGTCGTCTGGCTCTCGAACCGGGCACTCGAGGCGCATCCGCCGGTCGGTTCGCCTGGCAGTCGCGCTCGATCCAATCCCCTGGCAAACGACTCTGGGATCGACTGCCGGATCAGTTCACCACCAGCGGTACTGGGTATCAGTCGGTGCTTGGTCCGGCGAACGCCTCCAACACCGCGCCGCTGCCCTGGGGCGGACGGTTGTTCACCACATGGGACGCCGGTCGCCCCATCGAGATCCATCCCGGGACGCTCGAGTTCGTTGCTGAGGTCGGCCATCGTGACAGTTGGGGCGGTAACTCGCTCTCGATGCCGGGCGTGATGCCCTTCCTGCTCTCGTCGGCTCATCCCGTTGTTGATCCCGATCGCGACTGCATGTGGAGCGTGAAGCTCGACTTCGTGTTCGAGCCCAGCTTCGGCATGCGACCCGCAGTGGTGCGTTACGACGCCGCCGACGGCACGCAGGTGCGCTACTGGCCGCTCGATGGCGTGGTCTTCGGTGGATCGACGCATACGGTCAGTCAGACCCGCGACTGGCTGATCCTCGCCGATTCCGGCAACTTCAAACCTGATCCGGCCGAGATGTTCGGTGGAGAGCGCGAACTCACCATCGATGACGAGGTGCCGGTGTGGCTCATTCGTAAGGATCAGCTCGAGGGACTTCCCACTGGTTCTCCGGTGGCCCCCGTCACCATCATGATGTCGCCACCGACGGGTCATTTCTACGGGCGCTGGGACGACTCCGATGGCATTTCGGTCGTCTGGGAGGGCATGGACCTCATGGACCTCGCGCTGTACCTCAAGCCCGGTGATCTCGACGTGAACGGCAACCCCATCGATCCCGCCGCAGTTGGTCTCTACAACATGGCGATGGCTCCCGAGAGCATCGTCGAGGTCCTGTTCGATCCCACGACCGGCCGAGCTATCGAGCGCGGCGTGTATCGCGAGGAATGGAACTTCAATCTTCAACTCTCGGCGATGGACTGGTCCACCGAGGGGATGTCGAAACCCACGCTCCATCATGTGACCTACCAGGGCTGCCGGCCGGGCAACATCTCACAACGGGCGGCGAGGCTCTATGAGGGACGTATCGATCTCGATCAACTTCGTGAGGAAACACCCGGTTCACTGGCCACCTTCGAGCGCGGTTCGATGGCGTTGAAGGCGCGCTGGGAGTACTCCGATCTCAGCGATCACATCACCTCGCCCACGTTCGCCCCGCGTGACTGCGGCACGAACGCCGCGCACAGCGCCTATGCCGGTGGAGAACCCGGGGGCCACGATGGCTATGTGGTGCTGCCGGTGCTGTCCGATGATGGTTTCCGCGTTGAGTTGTTCGACGCCGCCGCCATCGGCAGCGGCCCGATAGCGGTGCTCAAGGGAACGAACCGGGAATGCGTGCCACTGCTGCTGCATTCCGCATGGATGCCGGCCTATGACGACCTGGTCGATGCCGAACGGCTCCGGTTCTCCGATGAACTTTCCGATGAGGTCATGGCCAGTGTGCCCGAGGAGCTCCATGGCGCCATCCGGGATGTGGCCCGCGAATGCGACGAGCTGTTCTGAACCTCTGCAGTTGACAGGCGTGCACTGAGCCTCGGTCGCTGCTCTCTGCTGATCAGCGACCGACGTTCAGGCCGCGAACCAGTTGGCGTGAAAGCCGAACGGCATGCGCTGGGGCAGATGCACCCGAGCTATCGGGCCCGATGCCACATCGCGAGCGTCGAGCACGCAAATGTCGGTTGAGTCAGTTGCCGAGTCATAGACCGCGTTGATCAGCCAGCCGTCATTCTCGGCGCTGCCATCGGGATCGGGCGCGAACACGCTCTCGCCCACATGTCCGCTTGCGCCGGAGTTCCAAACCTCGCGAGCGCCGGTGACATCGTCGTAGGCGACGATGCTGTCGAAGTCGCCCAGGCGACGCTCGGGGTTCACGGCAGCAGCCATGTAGTGATGGCGGGTGCGCAGTCCGGTGAAATCGTCGTTGACACGGGCGAAATCGCCACCGAGATCATCGAACTGCTCCCAACCGGCAGTGCCGGCGGCGAGATCAACCCAGAATTTCGTGGGATAGGGCGGCACGTTGCGGTCGGCGGTTTCCTCAGTGCCCTCAAGCCCGAAGTCGGGTCGGGCAAAACGGGTGCCTGAGAATTCGACGCGGTCCCCATCGGCCCAGCCATTCCAGAAGTGCTGGACGTGACCGGGGTCGATCTCGAACCAGCGAATTTCATCGGCGTTTCCATAACGGGGGAGCACGCCGATGCGGGTGCCGTTGTCACGCTTCCAGCTCACCAGTGAGCCTTTGCCCAGGTTCTCGAGGTCGAACACCAGCGGTGAGTCGAGGAACACGGCATGGTGCTCGGTGATCACGAAGTCATGCATCATCACCGGGGCGGGAATATCGAGCGCGACCTGATGAACGAGTTCGCCCGCAGCGTTGACGACGTAGTAGCGGATGACCGGTTCGAACACTGAGTAGGCGAAGAAGAACATCTCGCCGGTGCGTGCATCGAGTCGTGGATGAGCGGTCATTGCGCCGCGCAGCTTGCCGTTGAAGTTGAACTCACCGATGGTGTCGAGTTCGGGGGTGACTTCGGTGGGCAGACCACCTTCCCAGAGCGCGAGGTGGCGTCCTGCGTGGCGGATGATGTGGGTGTTGGCGGGGTTCTTGACCGGACCGGCATCGCCGACCAGCGATGCATCGGGCATGTTCATGACATCGCTGAGGCCCGGGTACACCGCTCGGCCCAGGTCGACTTCGGCGCGCAGGCCCCGGGAGCGGATCCAACGGTTGCGATATGAGGCTCGACCCTCGTCGAACACGACACGGTGCAGCATGCCGTCGCCATCGAACATGTGATAGCGACCGATTGGATCGAACATCGGGTTGGGACCATTGCGCACGAATGAACCACGGAGACCCTCGGGGAGTTGGCCGGTGATGCGCAACTCGGCAATGTCGCTCTCGGTGCCAACCGGGAACAGGTTGCCGACGAGGTCGGGTTGATCATCGGTGGCGAGGACAGCGCCGGTGTAGAGATCGGTCTGGCTCATGGTTCCTCCATGGGGACTGCGGGCGTGGACGCCTTGCCCGAACAGGAGGAGGTTAACAGCGTTCAGTGTCACTTCGCCTGCGGCCCATCGGAGGCGCGAAGGGGGGATTTGGGGTAGACACCTGCCCATGGATCTGGGACTTCGAAACCGACGAGCGGCCGTGGCGGCGGCAACCGCCGGCCTCGGCTTTGCCGCCGCGAAGGCACTGATCGACGAGGGTGTGCAGGTGGCCATCTGTGGTCGCGATCCCGAGCGTCTGGAGCATGCCGCAGCTTTGCTCGGCCCTGGTGTGGTCGCTCTGCGCGCTGATGTCAGCAACACCGACGGCGCCACTGCGTTCGTGACCGAGGCCATGGAACGACTCGGCGGTCTGGACATCCTCGTGGCCAATGCCGGTGGGCCTCCCGGGGGAATGGCCAGTTCAACTCCCCTTGATGACTATCGCTCGGCGATCGAACTGAACCTGCTCTCCACCATCGCCATGTGTCTCGCTGCCGTGCCGTCGATGCGCGAGCAACGGTGGGGTCGCATCCTCGCCATCACCTCCATCGGAGCGCGTCAACCCATTCCATTCCTGGCGGCCTCGGTCACTGCCCGAACGGGCGTCACCGGGTTCCTCAAGACGCTCGCCACTGAGATCGCCGCCGATGGGGTCACGGTGAATTCCATCCAGCCGGGAAGTCATCTCACTGATCGCCTCCGAAGCCTGCACGCTGATCAACTTGATGCGCTCAGTGCGGACATCCCGGTCGGCTTCGTCGGTGATCCGACCGACTTCGGAGCGGCGGCGGCGTTCCTCTGCAGTGAGCAGGCGCGTTTCATCACCGGCACGTCGCTGCTCGTCGATGGTGGAGCTGCTCGCGGTCTGATCTAGCCGGGGTCACTCGTCGCCGAGATAGCCCGATTCGAGCAACTCGGGGCGCTGTTTCAGATCGGCCGCGGGGCCGTCGAACAAGATCCGTCCCTGACGCAGGAGCGCAGCCCGGTCGGCGATGTCGAGCACCAGTTGCACATGTTGTTCAACCACGAGGATCCCGGTGCCGGTCTCGCTGGCAATGGTGCGCAGCACGGAGAGCAACTGCTCAACGATCATCGGTGCGAGACCCAGGCTGAGTTCGTCGACCAGCAGAAGTTGTGGCTTGCTCAACATGGCTCGGGCCATCGCCAGCATCTGCTGCTCGCCGCCCGAGAGTAGGCCGGCTCGCCGATTGAGGACAGCGGTGAGTTGGGGGAACCACGCCAGCACCTGTTCGATCGAGACGCTGTCAC
Source organism: Microthrixaceae bacterium (assembly GCA_947449015.1). Lineage (GTDB taxonomy): Bacteria > Actinomycetota > Acidimicrobiia > Acidimicrobiales > Acidimicrobilacustridaceae > Acidimicrobilacustris. The sequence continues at coordinate 28,769 of CANFQA010000019.1, forward strand.
CCTTGCGGGGCTGACCGAGTCGGAGGTTCTCCATGCCTGTGAGGTCGAAGAACAGGCCACGATCCTCCGGCACATGAGCGATGCCGCGTCGGGCGCGTCGCCATACCTCAGCAGTGGGTGTGCGCCGTCGTGGCGGACTGGTCGTTCCGAGCAGCGTGATCGCGCCCGACATGAGAGGAACCAGACCGGAGATGGTGAGCAGCGTGGTGCTCTTGCCGGCACCATTGGAGCCGATCAGCGTGACGATCTCGCCGCGAGCGACAACGAGATCAACGTCGTGCACCACGGCGGTGCCGTCGTATCCCGCGCTGACGCCCTCGAGGCGGAGCAGTTCTTCAGCGCTCATCGGCATGCTCCCCCGGTGCGGGTGGGCGACCGAGATACGCCGCGATCACCTTTGGATTGCGACGGACCTGATCGGGTGCACCGCTGGCCACGACCTTGCCGAAGTCGAGGACATGCACGGTGTCGCACACGTTCATGATGAGCGACATGTCGTGATCGACGACCAGCACGCTGGTTCCGATCGATGGCAGCTTGCGCAGAGTGGCAGCGAGTTCTGCGGTTTCGGTGGGATCGAGTCCGGCGGCGGGCTCATCGAGAAGGACAAGACGCGGCGAGGAGGCCAGCGCCCGTCCGAGGGCCACCATATGGCGTTGACCGTTGGACAATTCGGTGGGGAGTCGGTCGGCCACGGACCACAGGTCGAGGAGATCGAGCACGCGATGCGCGTGCGAGAGGTCGTGGGACTTCGGCCAGAGCGCATCGGTGATCGTGGCCCACAGCGAAGGTGACTGTGTGCTGACGGCGAGATTGTCGAGCACGGTCATGTCATCGAACAGTTCGAGCGACTGGAATGTGCGCACGAGACCAGCGCGCGATCGCTGATGGCCCGCAGCGCGCGTGATGTCGTGACCATCGAAGGTGATCTGCCCATTGGTCGCTCTGGTGAAGCCGGTGACGGTGTCGATGAACGTGGTCTTGCCGGCGCCGTTGGGTCCGATCAGACCGACGATCTGTCCCTCATCGACGCGGAGTCGCACGCCATCGAGGGCCAGCAGTACGCCGTGTTTCACGCTGAGATTGTCGACGTCGAGGAGACTCATGCTTCACCATCTGCGCTGAGCACTACAGCCGCGGGCGTGAGGTCCATGGCCGGCGTGGGTCCAGGAGTTGACCGTGTGAAGCGTGACCGCACGAGCCCGGTGATGCCTTCGGGCACCCAGATGGCGGCGATGATGAGCGCCAGACCGCTGATGGCGAAGACCGATTTCGAGGAGTCCGAACCGCTGGTTTCGTTGATGGTGGTGACGAGGATCCCGGATTGGGCAAGCACGCCGGCCAGCAGCGCTCCGCCGATGCTCGAGACGCCCGCGAGGTAGGTCATGGCCACAGCCACGAGTGAGCCGATGACGACGAAGGAGGTGGGCGAGAGCGTGGTGACCGAGAACGCCATGAGTACACCGCAGAGCCCTGCGAGGAACGATGACACGGCGAATGCCCCGAGCTTGGCCCGGGTGACATCGATGCCGGCCGCCGCCGCAGCGCGTTCGTTGGCCCGCACCGCGAGCCAACGCAGACCGTTTCGGTTGCGTCGGAGGTTGGCCACGGCAAGGCAGGCAACGGTGAGGATGGCCAGACAGAGGAACCCGAACGCTGGTCGGAAATTGTCGTCACCCGTGGCGCCGATACCAACATCGATGCCGAAGAAGTACGGACGCGGCGCCGCTGATCCAGCTTGCCCGTTGGAGAGAGCGGTGCTGGCGAGCACGAGTCCTTCGATGGCCACGGCCAACGCGAGTGTGGCGATGGCCAGGCTCATGCCGCGCACCCTGGTTGCGGGCCAGCCGACGAGCACGCCGATGCCGGTGGCGATCAGCGACGCCAGCACGAGAGCGATGGGGAACGGAACATGGTGCTCGGTGAGTCGGATGGCTGCGAAGCCCGCGACGCCGGCGAAGGCCAACTGCGCGAGCGAGATCTGTCCGCTGTAGCCGGTGAGCACCACGACCGACAGCGCGAGCAGTGCGAACACCATCGACACGATGAGTGCATGGCGGTACCCGGCTCCGACGGTGACGAGGGCGACTGACACGATGCCGATGAGCAGAATCGTCCACATCAGGACATGGCGCGGACGCGGCGAGGGTGGAAGTCGTCGCGAGGCGATTGCCGAACGATCTGGCAGTGCATCGCCGTTACGGATCAGCACCACGATGATCACGATGGCCGGAAGAAGTTGTTGGAGACCGGTGGTGGGGAGCCAGTCGGGGATGAGATGGGTCTCAGGTCGCACCGCCCACCCGAGCAGGAGTGATTGCGCCATGCCGATGGCGAGTCCGGCGATCGTTGCCAGTGCGAACGAGTGGAGGCTGGCGATCATTGCGGCGGCCAGTGCGGGAATGACGAGCAGTGAGGTCGTGGGACTCAACCCGGCGATGGGTTCAATGAGGATGACCGCAAGTCCGGCGAGCACCGAGGCAATGGCCCAGCACACACCGGCAAGTCGGTCCGGGGCGATGCCGAGCAGCAGGGCGCCCTTCTCATTGCCCTCCGCTGCACGGGTGGCGAGTCCGAACCGGGTGAAGCGGAACAATGCAGTGAGCGCGGCGGCCACCAGAATCGCGAATGCCGCGAGGATCAGTCGGTTCTCGGTGACCGCTGTGCCGAAGATCCGAACAGCCGAGTCGGGCAACACCGAGCGATGGGCCACGACCGCAGCACCGCTCACGGGGAATCGCAGACGCACGATCTCTTGGAGATAGAGCATGAGTCCGAGGGCGGCCACAACACGGGCCAGCGCCGAGGAGCGACGCAATGGTCGGAACACCAACAGATGCACCAGTACCCCGAGCAATGCGCCGAGGATGACTGCGAACACCAGCGCGGTGAACAACGTAGGTCGCGGCATCAGATGCACTCGTGCCGGCAGACCGATGATCGGCAGCACCCAGTCGCCGGTTTCGCGGAACTCGAAGTAGGCGAACGCCACGTACACACCCATGGCAGCGTGCGCGAAGTTCACGACCCCCGATGAGCGATGGGTCAGGATCAGGCCGAGGGCGAGCGAGGCGATGACCGCCCCACCGCCGAGTCCGGCGAGCAGATATCCGATGTAGGTGCTGATGGGATCCTCCCGGGCCTCGGGATCAGCCCTTGTAAATCGCGCCGACGTCGATCCAGTCGGTGATCTGGCTCAGTTTGCGGTTGTCGATCTGGGCGAGGATCTGCTGCGGGGAGCACACGGCGGGAAGACCCACGAACTGCTTGTGGTTGCAGGTGTAGGGATGTCCGGCGAAGCTCGGAGCGTCGACGGTTGCTTCAAGGGCGGCGGTGATTGATGCGGGAGTGATATCGCCGTTGATCTGATTGAGGATCGCATAGAGGTTCATGAGCGCTCGGAAGGTCACCGTGCCGGCACCCACAGGGTCGAGGCCGTTGCCGTACTTGTTGATCACGCCGGAATAGAGCAGGTTGTCGCCAACCGGTGGCTCGCCAATGATCGGACCTTCGACGTTGAAGTAGGCACCGTTGGTCTTCGTGGCGTCGACCTGATTGATGATCCCGGGGGCAGCGCATGCGCCGACGTAGAACGAAGCGACTTTGATGCCGAGAGCAGAGATGCCGTCGAAGCCACCCTTACAACCGGTATCGGCGGCCATGAGGAAGATTGCATCGGGAGTGCTTGACGCCGCAGCATTGATGGCTGGGCTGAGATCAGTGGACATCACCGGATACGGGACCATCTGCACCGAGACGCCCTTGTCCTCGAGGACCTTCTTGCCCATCTCCGCTCCCGCCGCGATTGAACCGAACTCGCCATAGACGATGGAGACCTTCTTGGCATGCAGGTTCTCGGACGCGTACCAAGCAAAGGCAACTGCGGCCGCCTGGCTGCCACCGCTCCATTGGAACGAGTTGGGGGAACTGAACGACTGCGTACTCACCGGGATACCACCGACATAGGGGATCTTGTTATCGGCGAGGGTGTCGATCCCGTTCCCGAAGACGTCGATGCCGCCGAGCACGGCGGGGAACTTCTGCTGCACGAACTTCTGGGCGCAGTTGGTCGATCCCTCGGCGGAAAACTCCGTGTTGCAGACCTCAAGGGTGAGCGGTCGGCCCTTCACGCCGCCCATCTCCTTGTTGATGAACTCGATACCGGCCTTCACAGCCAGGCTCAGTTCGGGGAACGAACCCGCGACAGTGTTGTCCTGGTTGATCATGCCGAGGTTGATCGGCTCGCCGGTGGCCACGGTGGGCTTGTCGGGTGTGTACGGGGCGAGCACGGACTGCCGGGCGCAGTCGAGCAGCGCAGTGGCCTCGCAACTCTTGGCGAGTGTGGTCGACGAACTGTCCTGGCTGGTGCTCTCGCTGCACGCGGCAACGGACAGGATCATGACGGCGGCGGTGACGACCGCCGCCACCGTTGACAAGGTGCGGCTCATGCTGCGGCTCATGGTGTTTCTTCCCCCTGGTTGCGGTGCGCATCCCCTGCGGCGACCACCCAAAGGGGCAGAGCCGCTGGCACCTAACACTGTTTACCTCAGTCGCGACCACTGATGCGTGAGGTTCCGCGCCCGACGGCCCGGCGTCTCAGCGTTCAGTTCGCTGTGTGGCGTGGATCCAGGGCTCGGGTTCAGCCCCGATACCCGTAACCAGCGAGCAGACGATCGGTCATCTCATTGATCATCGCGTCTTCGAACTCCGTCGGAAGGTCGAAGCCCAGTTGCAGCACCGTGGCCACACCGTGAGCGCCGCTCCAGAGCATGAGCGCGACCATCTGGGGATCATCGGCCACGATGCTGCCGGCGGCGATGGCGTCCTCGATAGCACCGGAGGCGGTGGAGAAGGCCATCGTCGTGGAGGGAGCCACCGATTCGGCCGGTAGCCCTGAATCGGGCAGTGCCGGCGGGGCGAGCAACATCACCTGGAACAGCTCGGGATTCTCGCGGGCATAGGTGATGTAGGCACGGCTGTGGGCCCGGATGCGATCGATCGGGTCGGCATCATCGACGTCAGTGAATCGGGACGCGAGACGCTCTATCTCGGCCTCGGCGATGGCGCTGAGCAGATCCTGTTTGCTGTGGACGTAGCCGTAGAGCGCCGGTGCGGTGACGCCAAGTTGCCTGGCGAGACGCCGCAGCGACAACGCCTCGAGTCCACCGGCCACGATCATCTCGCGGGCCGCGTCGATGATCGCTCGGCGTTGAAGTGCGGGACGATCAGCGGGGGAGGCCACATCCGGACACTACCGGTCGTAATCGGCGACCCGTGGGCGACGGAAGTCGGGCGGGCCCGCCGCGCTGTTGCTACGTTGCCCGTCATGCCCCGCATCCGTCGTCACGCGATCCGTACCCACCGACCCATGGGCTTCGAACTGGCGGTGCGGCCATGACCGCTGTTCTCGGGCCGATCGTCGCCGAACGTGGTGATGAACCGGCGATCATCGACGACCGTGGCACGACATCGTGGGTCGAGCTCGATTCGCGGGTGACCCGCCTGGTGCACGCATTGCGCGCCCGTGGCTTGGTCGTGGGCGACACCGTGGTCACCATGCTCGGCAATCAGTCCGAGTTCATCGAAGCATCGCTTGCATGCGCGCACGCTGGTTGGCTGCTAGTTCCGGTCAACTGGCATCTCGTGGCTCGCGAGGTCGCGTACGTGATTGATGATGCGTCGGCGGCAGCAGTCATCACCGATGAGCGATGGTTGCCTGTGGTGCTCGACGCATTGGCGCTGGCCGAAGCGTCGTCGCTCCGGGCCCGACTGGTGATCGATGCCCCCATTCTTCCGGATGGTTTCGAGTCCTATGAGGACGCACTTGCGGGTAGTCATGACGGTGAGATCGACGATGCCCAGCGCGGCGGTCCGATGTTCTACACATCGGGCACGACTGGATTTCCGAAGGGCGTGCGCTCCACACTCAGCACGGTCGGTGGACCGCCGGAGATGCTCACGCTTATCGCACACTCGATGGCCCCCATGATCGGCGTTACTCCGGGTGGTCGCGAGGTCCAGTTGGTATGCGGTCCGATCTACCACTCGGCCCAATGGGTGTTCGGCGCCGGCGCGCTGTGCTGCGGGGCCACAGTTGTTATGCAACATCGATTCGACGCGGCGGAAGTTCTCGCGCTCATCGATCGTCATCAGGTCACCAGCATGCACCTTGTGCCCACGCAGATGGTGCGGATGCTTGAACTACCCGCGGAGGTTCGCGAGAACTTCAGCGGAGCCTCACTTACCCGTATCGTCCATGGCGCAGCACCGTGTCCGCCGTCGGTGAAACGTCGGATGATCGACTGGCTTGGCCCGGTGGTGGCCGAGTACTACGGCGGCACCGAGGGCGGGTTCCTTTCCATGATCGAGTCCGAGGACTGGCTTACCCGGCCCGGCAGCGTGGGACGACCGCTCGAGATCATGGAAATCGCAATCTTCGATGAGGAGGGCGCGTCGCTTCCGACGAACCAACCCGGCCAGATCTGGTTCCGCAGCCTCATGGGTTCCAAGTTCGAGTATCACAACGCTCCGGAGAAGACCGCGGCGGCCCACCGGGGCGAGGGGTACGCAACGCTCGGCGATGTCGGCTTCTTCGATGACGACGGCTATCTCTACCTGAGCGACCGCAAGATCGACATGATCGTCTCCGGCGGCGTGAACATCTACCCGGCAGAGATCGAGGGAGTGCTTGTTGAGCATTCTGACATCATCGATGCTGCCGTCTTCGGAGTACCGAACACCGAGATGGGGGAGTCGGTGCACGCGGCGCTCACACTGCGTTCCGGTGTTGAGTGGTCGTCGGAGTTCGAGAGTCAACTCATGGTCTTCTGTCGTGAACGACTTGCCGGATTCAAGGTGCCCCGGAGCTTCGAGACACACGAGGAACTGCCACGCAGCGCGGCCGGCAAGCTCACCAAGCGCGACCTACGCGACCCGTGGTGGGTGGATGTCGATCGCTCGATCTGATCGGCGTTCCGACGTGTTGGTCAGATTGCCAGACCAACAGGCCACCACGTTGGGGCTGGTTTACCAGTCGACCTTGGGGTTCGGTGGGAAGAGGTCAGCGCGTTGTGCAGCAAGCGTTTCGCAGTTCAGGCCGGCATCGACCCGCTGCCAGATCGCCGGATTCCGCGAGGTGTCGTCGATCTGCTTCCACTGGCCGGCGGCCATGAAGATCGGATCGCTCGCACCGACCACCAACTGCTCCGAGTTGTCAGTGACGAATCCGGTGAACCGGTCATCGGTCTGCTGGGTGAGGGTGTAGGCGAAGATCTCGCGGCGGGCGATGTACACCTCACCTTTGAGTGTGTCGCTGATCTTCACTGTCGAGGTCACGCCGGGGTGGCCGTCGCCGTCGGCGTCGAAGATGCGTGGATCATTCGTATCGGTGGGCAGTACTTCATTGGCCGGATCGGCGAGCTTGATCCCGATTGCGGTCGGAGTGGCGGGGCGCACGATGTGGAACTTGCCGTCGACCTTGGTGACCTCGACCGGCGTGGCGATGGGCTTGATCGCCTGCGTGGCCGCATCGGAGATCGAAACCTCGAGCTTCTGATCGGTCGGGGTGTCGGCATGACAGAAGGTCATCTGGTTCCACATCTGCCCGTCACGGATCGAGAGATCGGAGAATCCGGTGCTGATGATGAGGGTCTTCATCGTCGGGTCCTGATAGGCGACGACATCGAAGTGGGCGTAACGCCCGACCAGTTGGTCGGCCCCGGCCGGCAGCGTGTCGGAAGCCGAGGAACTGCTCGACCCGCAGCCGCCGAGCGCGAGCACGCTCATGCTCGCGAGGAGAAGCGCCGTTGCGCCGAGTGTGCGTGACCGGCGACGACGTGGTGTGTGTGCCAGTGACGTAAATGGAGGCGATGTCGCTGCGGTGGCGTTGTTCATGGCTGACTCCGTTCGTGACATCACGCGGGCTCGACGAATCGGTCGAGGGCGTCGGAGACAGCAGTACCGGACGGCAGACGCTCAGATCCGATAGCGAGATCGACAGCCCGTTGGAAATGGTGGATCAGTCGCTCATGCCAACCGATCTGGAACGGACGAGCACCCGGCGAGGAGATCGAGGCCTGGATCGGTGCCATGTTGGCGGTGTCCTGGGCCATGACTGTGTCGAACAGGGCTAGTCGTTCGAGATGTTCCCGGGGCACTTCATCACCGGCCCACGCCGGCGCGTACCAGCGCAGTTCGAGATCAGTCGTGGTGTCGCTCGTGGGCCACATGCACAGGAACGTGAATGCGCCGGTGTCCATGGGCACGACCAGGTTGGGGAAGATGCCGTACGAGGTTGATGTCTGGCGCCACAGCAGTGGAACCGCTGGGTTGTCGTTCTCCTCGGACACGAGCGGCATATCGCGGAACATGTCGTGCTTCTCGACCGAGAGTCGGCTGTGGCCGTTGGGCAGCATCGAAACGGTGACCGACTGGTCGTTGTAGAGCAGCGCTGCGTTATCGGGATGCACCGTGCGCACGTGGTACACCTCGAGGAACGCGTCGACCATGAGTTTCCAGTTGCATTCGAGGTGGTGCACCTGCGTGCCCACGGCTCGCATGGCTCGACCATTGATCTCGCTCATCTGGTCGGCGAGTGGACCGAGAAACTCCACCAGCGGTTGTGCGTCGAGGTCCTCGTTGATGAACACCCAGCCGTCCCACACCTCACAGCGCACCGGCACGAGCGCGAGGGCGTCCTTGTCGAGTTCGGTGAAGCTGCGCGAATCGGGAACGGCACGCAGACTGCCGTCGAGTCCGTAGGACCAGGAGTGGTACTGGCAGGTGAGACGTCGGGCAGTACCGCATTCATCGCGAGTGACCGGGGCGCCTCGATGGCGACAGGAGTTGTAGAACGCGCGCAGTACGTCATCCTCGCCGCGCACCACCACGATGGCCGCGCCTGATCGGGTCATCTGGCGATAGGCGCCGGGCTCGGCCCATTCCGATTCATGGCCGACGAACAGCCAGGTGCGCGCGAACAACCGCTCCTTTTCAAGTTCGTAGAAGGCCGGGTCGGTGTAGCGCTCAGTGGGAATGAGCGGCACCACAACAGCTTCGGCTGGCGGTGCAGTGCGCGCCTTCTCCGTCTCGATACGTTCCCTGATGGTGGATTCGAGCGTTGCGTCCATGGTCCCCCTCGACCCGGTTCACGGGTCGGATCCGTGTGAAGCGGGGGATCACCCGATCAGTGCCACCCCAACGACTGAACACCGTAAACCAATTGCGGCGTCAGCCGCTGTGCCGCTGGATTCGACGCTCCATATCGGAAGCGATGCATCGCGTCGGGACGCTGCACCTCCCGGCGGGCCGGGGTTGATGTGCGATGCTCCAACCGTGCCTCTGCGCGATGACATGTTCGTCCCCCCGGTGAATCCACTCCCGCCACTCGATGGCCTCCCGCTCCACATGGTCGGGATCCGTGGCCGTGGACTCCTGCCGCTCGCCATCGTTGCCCGCCACCTCGGCGCGCAGGTCGATGGATGCGATCTCTACGGCGATATCGCCCACCCAGAGCTGGTCAGTGCAGAGATCACTGTGGCTGCGGGTCACGCGCTGGAACACGTCGATGGTCATCACATCGTCACGAGTTCGGCGGTCCCCCGGGAACTTCCCGAAGTCGCAGCCGCGCTCGCCACCGGTCGATTGCATCATCGAGCAGATCTCTTGGGCGCAGTCATGGCGGCTCGAGTTTCGGTGGGTGTCACCGGGTCTCATGGAAAGGGCACCGTGGCTGCGCTGATCGCCGCAGCTCTGCTCCGACATGGAGATGATCCGCTGGCCGTCATCGGCGCCCCGGTGAGAGAGTTTGGTGGGAGTGTCCGACTGGGTGACGGACCAATGGTTGCTGAAGTCGATGATTCAGACGGTTCGTTGGCCCGTATCTCCGCTCATGTAGCGATAGTGACGAACTCGTGGTTCGATCATCCGCTCTTCGGTCGGAGCCTGACAGAGAATCGCCGGGATATTTCGCTGTTCCTCGAGAACACTCCTGTCGACGGGCACGTCATCGTTGGACGTCAGAAGGAACTGCGACAGATGGCTCGCCGCGCTCGGGCAATGGTGTTGGCCCTCGGACGCGATTTCGGTGGGGAGACCCAGAGCGTGAGCAGGTCAGGTGGGGTCGTCTCCGTGATTGATCCCGACGGGTCTCGTTTCGATGTCGAGGTCAACGTTGTTGCGGGAAACTTGGCTGACGATGTCGCCATGGCATTCATGGGGCTTCGGGCGATTGGCCTCAGCGGGGAGCAGGCGGCGGTTTCACTCAGCGCTCTTTCGGGGATACGTCGTCGAGTCGAGTTCATCGGTGAGGCATCGGGGGTGTGTGTCTACGACGACCTGGGCAAGCATCCAGAGTCGCTCTCCGCAGTGCTGCAGGAAATTCGGAAACGAACATCGGGTCGGCTGCACGTGGTGTTCGAGCCATTCCTGCACACGGATCTGCTCCGTTGGCGCGCCCGCTGGATCGAAGTGCTTGCCCAGGCTGACTCTGTAATCGTCCTGCCCGTCGAACTGCGGCAGACATTCCCAGTTCCTCGCATGGCCCCACTGGACTGGGCGGCTCCGCTCGCCGAGCGGCTCATCAACGCCGAGACCCGCCTCGAGGCTGCTGATGTGGTGAGTCAGATCGCCAGATCAGGCGACAGTGTGCTGATCGCAGGCTGCGTCGATGACCTCGACGAAGTGGCGCCATGGGTGCTCGAGCGGCTCTGAACCGCCCGAGCACCGGAGAATCAGGCGCGGGGTGAGACCGGCGGTGAAAGGCGCGGTGACACCGGCGGTGAGACGCGGGGCGGGGTAGTGGGGATTGCCATGATGCTCCTTTTGGGTGGTTGACGAAGACTGACGGTAGTCGTCGGGTGCCCACCTGTGTCAGCTTTTTCGAAGCGAATCCACGGCGTTACGCAATGCAATGACGATCGCAATGGCGCGAAGCGCCGGCCGGGAGGTCTCGAGTCGGAACCAGAACCCAGAGCGAGATCGATCACCACCACTCCTCGCCGCGGTGGGGCCCGAACCCGAACTGTGACCCAAACGATCAAGCTCTCGTTGGAGTGCCCAGTTCTCGGCCCGAAGGTCGGCGTTCGAGCGACGCAGCGTCTGCAGCCCCAACGATTGTGACCAGTTCTCGTCGATCAGCGCTGACAACCGTGGGCTCACCGCCTCGATCGGCAGCGTTCCGATGACGGAGCGATAGATCCCGACAAGAGCGCTGGCATGATCCTGTGCGGCGTGCTGGTGCGCAGCCAGGATCCTCGCCTGGCGTCCGAAATCGGGCGAATACATGGCCAGCAATGCATCGAGATCGGTGAGGGAATCATTGGGGTTCCCGGTGCCGAAACCATCACGTTCGATCCTCTCCCAGGAGTCCTCGGTTATCCAGCCGGCACACACGGTCTGATCGATCAGCAGGGTGGGTCGTGCCATGGCCATTGCCTCGAGAGCAGATCGACCGGAAGCAAGAACCATGTCGGCGGCGGCCATCTCCAACCGTGGGTCGGCGGACTCGCCTCGCAGCGTTCGCAATTCGATCCCGGCGCGATCGCATGCTTCTCGGATCGATTCCAACCGACCGGCGATCTTGCGTGAAACGAGGAGGGCCGATTCCGGGCGCTCCGCCGGTTCTCGACGGTTGCCATCGAAGAAGCCCATCTCCACCGGTTGACGGAGCCGATGGATGGGTGTCCGAGCTGCAATCGCCATGGAGCGCAGTCGGGTCTCTACCCGGTCGTTGAGAGCGACAAGGGCGGCCGGTGAGAGCTCGGGGCTGGGGTCCTCCATCGGGATGAACCATGAATGAGATACGAAGACGAGAGGCACCGACGGCAGGGCCGCGCGAACTGCAGCGACGGCGTTTGAATGTTGACCGTGGATGACATCGATACCCGTTGGAAGTCGTGACGGGTCGTCATGGACCTCGAAGCCGAGATTCCGAAGATTCGCCGCGACCTCACCGAGTCCGGGTGCGAAGGCGATGACCTCGTGTCCGAGGCGCCGGAGCGCGACCATGACGGTTTCAACGTAGCTCTCCGAACCCCCTCGCACATCGAGTCGATTGTTGGTGAGGAGGATCCGCACGAGCCGGTCTTCGATGCCGGCCGAACTAGGCGATAACGCGTTTGCGGAAGTTGCGCAGCGCGATGACGGTGAACAGCACGGTGAGCAGCACCAGCATCGGATAGATGGCCCACAACGACATGGTGGGGGCGTTGGTCAACGCCGCCCGGAACCCTTCGGTGACGTACACAAGCGGGTTGGCCAGCACCCCGATCTGCAACCACTTGATGGGAGCGAGTGCCGCCCACGGGTAGTAGATGCAACCGAGGAACGTGATTGGCAGCACCACGACACCGAACAGCATGGGAATCGTGCGGGGGTTGAACACGGTGCCGAACATCAGCCCGAGTGCGCCGCACATGATGCAGGCCAGCGGGGTGAGGGTGAGCAACAGCAACCAGTGAATGTTCAGATGCACTGGCGTGGCCGGCACGAACAGGGCGATGGGGAACACGATGATCGCCGAGAACAAGCTCTGCAGTGCGCCCGAGACGATCTTCTCGATGGCCACCAGTTCGATGGGCAGCGGGGCGAGCACGCGGTCTTCGATTTCACGGGTGATGCCAAACTCGGTGACCAAAGGAAGAGCCACCGACTGCACGCCCTGGAACAGCACGGCGAGACCGACGACGCCGGCGACGAGCAGGGTCGAGAAGCTCGAGGCCGCTGCGCCGCTGCCACCAACTCCTTGGCCGATCTTGGGGAACACATAGGCGAATACGAACACCAGCAGCAGAGGCTGGAGCAGTGTGCGGGGCAGGAATTCGCGCAGGTTGAGGCGAAGCACATGGAGGTCGCGTGCCAACAGTGCGCCGAACGCGGTGATTGCTGCAGAACGGGCCGAGGCATCGTCGACGGGAGCTGCGGCCTGATCGATGGTGGTCATTCGCGCAGGTCCTTTCCGGTGAGGTTGATGAAGACAGTTTCGAGGCTGGGTTCCTCGAGACGAAGATCAGTGACGACGACGCCGGCCTCTTCAGCCTGAGCGACAACTGCGGGAAGCACGCCGCGCGCACCCTGCACTTCGAGGATCACGCTGTTGGAGTTGCTGGCCACGCTGGTGGCACCGGCGATGTTGTTCATGAGGCGGGCGCCGAACGCATCGAGGTCAGCAGCGCCACCAGAGGTGGAGCCACCGGTACTGATGGTGACGATGGTGTCGGCGCCGACCGAGCGCTTGAGTTGCTCGGGCGTGTCGAGGGCCAACATGCGTCCGTGATCGATGATGGCGAGGCGACTGCAGAGTTGGTCGGCTTCTTCCATGTAATGCGTGGTGAGCAGGATGGTCTGACCATCGCCATGAAGTTCGCCGAGGATCTCCCACAGTGCAATGCGGCTCTGTGGGTCAAGGCCAGCCGTGGGTTCATCGAGGAACAGGATTGACGGGCGATGCATGACCGCCCGGGCCACCATGAGTCGCTGAGCCATGCCGCCTGACAGTGCCAACACGGGGGCCTTGGATCGCTCGGAAAGGCGGAACTGCTCGAGCAGACGGGTGGACTCAGCCTTGGAATCTCGTGAGGACATTCCGAAAAAACGACCGTGGTAGTAGAGGTTCTCCCACACGGTAAGTGAACGATCCAACGTGTTGGTTTGTGGCACGACACCAATCAACTTCTTGGCCCGGGCGGGGTGAGCGACGACATCGATGCCGCCCACCAATGCCCGACCGGCAGTAGGCATCACGCGGGTGGTGAGCATTCCGGCCGTGGTGCTCTTGCCGGCACCGTTCGGTCCGAGCAGTCCGAAGATCTCGCCGCGGCGCACCGACAGGTCGAGCCCATCGACGGCGAGCACGTCACCGGGGTAGACCTTGGTGAGGCCCTCGGTGCGGATCACCTCATCGCCGTGCGCATCGGTGTTGATGGGCGGAGCAGTTGCTGTCATGGTTCTTCCTCAAGATCGTCAGCGGGCAGGAGGCCGAGAAGTGATCCGCCACCGCGGAACACATGGCGCTGCTCGTCTGAGCGTACGACGAATGCGTCTCCTCGGAAGATTCGACCGTCGAGGAGCTCAGTCATGACCAAGTGCACCGGGCGCTGGACGAGCGTTTCGCCGGGCAGCGTGGTCGCCACCACCTCCCAGTCGAGAGCGGGCACATCGGGACGCCGCACCACCATGAGGCTGGCGGTGAGTAGATGCAGGGGCTCGTTGTCCACCTCAAGCGTGGCGAGGGTGTAACTGGCATGGCGCATGATTCGGTTCCGGTCGGTGGAGGAGATCGTGTTCTTACTGTGGGAGATCCGTCGCCGGTAGTCAGGCGTCAGTAGTCAGGCGCCGTCGGCCAAGGTGAGAATCTCGACGCCGTCAGCGGTGACCAGCACCGTGTGTTCAAACTGTGCGGTACGGCTGCCATCAGCGGTGACCGCAGTCCAGTCATCGGACCAGATGCGGTGTTGTCCTGTGCCCATGGAAATCATCGGCTCGATCGTGAAGATCATTCCGGTTTCCATAATCGCGGTGAACCGCGGTTCGAAGTAATGGGGGATCTGGAGATCAGTGTGGAACTGCTCGCCAATGCCATGTCCCACGAACGCGCGCACAACCTCGTAGTGATTGGCCGTGGCGTGGTCTTCGATGGCACGACCAATATCGGAGAAGGGTCGGCCGGGCTTTACCGCGGCAATGCCGCGGGCCAGACATTCGCGGGTGACTTCCACGAGCCGACGTGATGCTTCATCGACATCGCCGACGAGATAGGTGGCGTTGGTATCGCCGTGCACACCGTTGAGAAAGATTGTGACGTCGAGGTTGACGATGTCGCCGTCGCGCAATGCACGGTCGTCGGGGATGCCATGGCAGATCACTTCGTTGACCGAGGTGCACAGTGATTTGGGATAGCCGCGGTAGTTGAGCGTGCTCGGATAGCCGCCACGATCGAGATAGGCCTGATGCACGATGGCGTCGATGGCATCGGTGGTGACCCCAGGGGCGATGGCGGCGGCGCCGATATCAAGTACCTCGGCTGCCGCCCGGCAGGCCCCGCGCATGCGCTCGATGACCTCGGGGGATTTCACCCGTGACTCGGGGCGCCGCACCGGATCTCCGGTCTCGGCGTAGTCGGGTCGGCCGATCTCGGCGGGCACCGTTCGCCACGGGCTGAGATTGCCCGGCTCGAGTTGATGTTCGCGCGAACGATGACAGCGCTTGTACTTAGTGCCGCTGCCGCACCAGCAGGGATCGTTGGCCTTCAACATGATGGTCGGAGTCTACGAGAGCATCGGACTGGCGCGGTCGTGGCAGGGCGGCAACGATTCACCTCATGTCGATCATCCGTATCAATGCCATCACTGTGCCGGCTGAGGCCGGCGACGAGCTCGCCCATCGCTTTGCCGCCCGTGCTGGCGCTGTGGATGGGCAGGACGGCTTCGAGGGTTTCGAACTGCTCAAGCCCACCGATGGTCGCGATCAGTGGCTGGTCATCACCCGCTGGCGTGATGAGGATGCCTTCAATGCATGGGTTGGATCGCCGGCGTTCGCCGACGGCCACCGCGGCACCGCTGGTGCAAATGGAGCACAGGGCGGTCATCCAGGTGGAGCGCAGGGAGGTCATCCGGGCGGTCATCCCGGTGGTCATCCCGGCGCCGAGGGTGCGCAACCTCCGATGAGCGTGGCCAGCGAAATCTGGTCCTATGAGCCCGTCGTCAGCGCCGAACCGAAACACTGATCACGTGTTACTCGAGCTTCACCAGTCCTGGGCCTGGTTCGTCATCTTCAGCAATGCCATCGCCGGTTTCTGGGCGTTGGCGGCCAATCGATGGGTAGCGCTACGAACCCGCGCCCTGTGGTGGTTCATCGTGGCGGCTGAACTCACGATCTTCGTGCAGGTGGGTCTCGGTGTGGGCATGGTTGCTGGCCAGGGTCTCGCCGCTCCCAAGTTCCACATGTTTTACGGCTTCGTCGCCATCATCGCGGTTGGTTTGATCTACAGCTACCGGCAGCAGATGGAGAAGCATAAGTACATGCTCTACGGACTCGGCAGTCTGTTCATCATGGGCTTGGCCATTCGCGCCATGCTCGTGGCCACCCGGGTCTGACCGAACGACAACTCCCCGCACGCGAGAAGGGCGGGACCGAAGCCCCGCCCTCGATCAGTTCATGTCACCTGCGATGGTTCAGACGCTGAGGCGCTTCTCGAGTTCGCGCAGTTCGTCACGAAGCTCGGCGGGAAGTTGCGTGCCGATCGAGTCGTAATGGGCTTCGATCTGCGGAAGCTCAGCGGCCCAGGCGGCGTTGTCGACTGACAGCAATGTGGCCATGGTGGCCTCGTCGATGTTCAGGCCGCTCACGTCGAGAGCACCAGCCGCGGGCACCCGACCAATGGCGGTGTCGACGGCATCGGCAGTTCCCTCGAGGCGATCAACGATCCACTTGAGCACGCGAGAGTTGTCGCCGAAGCCGGGCCACAGGAACTTGCCTTCATCGCTCTTGCGGAACCAGTTGACCCAGAACAACTTGGGCAGATTGGCGGCGTCGGTGGCCTCACCGATCTCCAGCCAATGCTTGAAGTAGTCGCCCATGTTGTACCCACAGAACGGCAGCATGGCGAAGGGATCGAAGCGCAGTTCGCCAACCACACCGGCAGCAGCAGCGGTCTTCTCGGAGCTCATGATCGAGCCGAGGAACACACCCTGGCGCCAGTCATAGGCCTCGGTCACCAGCGGAACGTTGGTGGCGCGACGACCGCCGAACAGAATGGCCGAGATCGGCACGCCGGCCGGGTCCTGCCATTCGGGGGCGATGGACGGGCACTGGGCAGCCGGAGCAGTGAAGCGGGCGTTGGGATGGGCGGCGGGCGTGCCGGAATCGGGAGTCCAGTCCTGACCCTTCCAGTCGATGAGATGCGCCGGCAGCTCGTCAGTGAGATCCTCCCACCAGATGTCGCCATCGTCGGTCAGCGCACAGTTGGTGAAGATGGAGTTGCCATCAACCGAATGCAGCGCATTGAGGTTGGACGACGCCGAGGTGCCCGGCGCCACACCGAAGAAACCGGCCTCGGGGTTGATGGCGTAGAGACGACCATCGGCACCGAACTTCATCCAGGCGATGTCGTCACCGACGGTCTCGACCTTCCAGCCCGGCAGGGCGGGGATGAGCATGGCCATGTTGGTCTTGCCACAGGCCGACGGGAACGCCGCGGCCACGTACTTCTTGACGCCCTCAGGCGAGGTGAGCCCGAGGATGAGCATGTGCTCGGCCATCCAGCCGTTGTCTCGGGCCATGGTCGACGCGATGCGAAGGGCGAAGCACTTCTTGCCAAGCAGTGCATTGCCGCCGTAGCCCGAGCCGTAGGACCAGATCTCGCGGGTCTCGGGGAAGTGCACGATGTACTTGTTCTCGGCATCACAGGGCCACGGCACA
>CANFQA010000020.1 GCA_947449015.1 Microthrixaceae bacterium
TGCGGTACTGGCCGTGCTGCCGCTATTTCTGGTTGTAGATGCGGGCCGCATGTGGCGATGGGGATGGGCCGATAACGGCGATTATCTCAATGGCGGGATCTCCACCTCGCGAGCGCTTGCTGTCGGCGCCGGCCTCACAGCGGTGTTCGCGCTCTTCCATCTCCCGGTGATGTACGGCCTTTGGGCTGCGGTAAGGCGTCGTGTACGGATTGATCCAGTGCTGTTGGTGTGGTTGGTGGCTTCCGTAGTGGTGCTACCCATCGGTCTGCGATTTTTCGGTCACTACTACCAACAGTTGGTACCGCCACTGGCGGCCATCACTGGTGTTGCGCTCGCGTTTGCCACGAAAGCGGCTTGGCGAACGGTGGCATCGCTCACTGCAATCTCCTCAGTCGCACTTCTCGTTCTGGCATTCGTGCATCCCGCCGATCTGTCGAACTTCACCGCCGTGGGCCGTTATGTGCAGAGCACCACAACGGGATCGGATCGGATCCTGGTGTGGGGAGCGCTTCCCGATGTGTACGTTTCGGCTGATCGTGCGCCGGCGGGCGTGTTCCTGCACGACGGGTACCTCACCGGGAACTGGGCCAGTCGGGAGTCTGTGCTTGACGCGTCCATCATCAGAGGCGAGCCCTATCGCAGTCGGTGGACGATCTTCATGGGAGACCTTGATCGGAATCCGCCGGCGGTCATCATCGACGCGGCACGACCCGGTACCGACTGGGCGGGCTATAGCCCCGACCGCTATCCGGTGGGCGCGCTGATGCAACGCTGCTACGAGCGTGTGGCGGTGGTCGATGGATTGCCGGTGTGGCGTCGCGACACTGTTCGCTGTCCCGCCTGAACCGGCGCGTGAGACGCGCGTACGGCGCAATGATTCATCGTGCTGTCACGTCGTTGTCATCGTGGTGGCATCTCGGGTTGCGACACTTTCTGAACATGAACAGACAAAGAGAGAACGGATTTACTGATCCGCAGCGACCACGACTGGCGTTGGTCGCCCATGACAATAAGAAGCCGGCACTGCTTGAGTGGGCCGAGAGCCATATCCAGGAACTCGCCGGATGCGAACTCTGGGCCACTGGTACCACCGGCGGCATGCTGATCGAGGAACTCGGTCTCAACGTCACCCGGCTTCATAGCGGTCCAATGGGTGGTGATCAGCAGATCGGGGCAATGATCGCCGAAGGGCGTATCGACATGCTGGTGTTCTTCTGGGACCCGCTTGAGCCGCAGCCGCATGACCCCGACGTTCGAGCATTGCTGCGCATTGCTGCAGTCTGGGATCTGCCGGTGGCTTGTAACCGGTCGACCGCGGATCTGTTGATGGCCTCGCCGCTGCTGTCGGAGCGACTCAGTTCGCCGGTGATCGCGTCGCGATAAGCGGCCAGGGTTGCGCCTGCTCAAGCTGAGCCGCAACCTGCAACAACGTTTGCTCGTCACAATGCCGAGCCATCAACTGAATGCCGACCGGTAGACCGTTCTCATCGAAACCGGCGGGTACCGAGATAGCGGGTTGCCCGGTTGCATTGGCCAGCGCTGTGAGTGCGGAGAAGGCTCCGCCGCGGGTGAACATCGCCTCGATACTCGAGGTGTCGAGCCAGCCAAGGGGCGGCACTGGCACGCCCAGCGTGACCGTCAGCCAGAGGTCGTGGTTCTCATAGAAACGGGCGACGTCGCGGCTGGTGATCTCGATCTGTTGCAGCGCACGGGAGAGGTCAATGCCACTCTTCGCCACAGAACGATCGTGCATCTCGCGGGTGAAGACCTCAAGGTCATCCTCGGCAAGCGGGCGACCGAGTCGGTCGAGTTGGTCGATGACCTGTCGGGCGCCATTGATGCCCATGGCAGTACTCACTGCGTTTGCAGGCATGCGAGGGTCCCACTCGGGCTTGGCCTCATCGAGATGGTGGCCGAGTGCTTCGAGCACCGCAGCAGTGCGTTCGATGGCGGCGATGCCGGCCCCATGGACAGGTTCACCATTCGGCATCACTGCACTGAACCCGATGCGTAGCGCTCCGGGGGACTGCCCGATTGCGGCGAGGAAACTGCCCGCTTCGGGAGCGGGCGGCGCTGGATAGGGATCGCCGGGCAGTGGTCCGGAGATGGCGTCGAGAATCGCCGCGCTGTCGCGCACGGTGCGAGTGAGGCAGTTCCCGACGCCGACGGGATAGGCGAATGATGCAGGGATGGGCCAGGTGGGGGTGCGGCCACGGGTGGGTTTGAGTCCGACCAGTCCGCATTCGGCGGCCGGTATACGGATGGAACCGCCACCGTCGTTGGCATGCGCGGCGGTGACCATCCCGCCGGCCACTGCCGCGGCTGAGCCGCCCGAGGAACCACCAGGCGAGTAGTCGAGGTTCCACGGATTATGGGTTGGGCCGTACAACGCGGGCTCGGTGGACGCGTTCTTACCGAATTCGGGAGTGTTGGTGTTGCCAATAATGATGAGCCCAGCCGCCTTGAACCGAATGGTCAGTTCGCAGTCCTCGCTGGCGACAACATCAGCAAAGAGTCGACTGCCGCGCGTGGAGGCAAGGCCAGCGACATCGCAGTTGAGGTCCTTAACCAGGAAGGGAACGCCCGCCAGAGGTGCTGAGCGATCTACGGCGTCGGCTTCGGCGAGCGCTTCTGTATAGCGGCGGTTGACCACTGCGTTGAGTTCTGAGTTTCGGTCTTCGATGCGACTGATCGATGCTTCGACGAGCTCGCGCCCGGTGACCTCTCCGGCTCTGACGAGTTCGGCCAGCGCTATGGAGTCGTGCGTGTCGAATAGTGCGTCGATATCGGTCATTAGCTCTCCAGAAACTCGGCGTAGCGAGTGAGATACGGGGCGCAACGTTCCTCGAGTTCGGGGCGTGAGAGGTCCCAGTCCTCAAGTGAATAGGAATGGGTGCCGAAGCGGTTCTGGCGATGCTCGGCGCTGTGGGCAGCCATCGCTGCTTCTGCGTCTGCGGTGAACGGGTGGTCGAGTGCGTCGTAGAGAGTTGCGACCGTTCCAAGGGGATCAGCAACCAGGTCCGCATACGCCACATCCACGAAGGCATCGCCGTTGCCGGCGGCGATCTGGGCGTCGCGGAAAGCGTTTTGGCGATCAAGCAGGGTGGCCACGACCTCGGGCCAGGTGGCGCGGATGTAGTCACGGAAATCTGCGTCGGTGAATGTGCTGGTAAGCGATTGCACCAGTGAACACACCGAGGCGATGACGTTGACGGGATCGCGATGGGTGAGCACGAACTTGGCATCGGGGTACACCGCAATCAGTGCCGAAGGATCCAAAAGATGCACCGGTGATTTCAATTGCCAGCGGCCCGGGCATTGCGACTGCAGAAGTTGCAGCATCATCCGGTGATAGCGATACGCGGGTTCGTGATCGGCCTGCAGAATCCACTGCATGTAGCCGTCAATGTTGAACGTGGTGGCCAGATGAAGACTGGTGAAGTGTTGACCGAGCGCGGTGGCACATTCCAGCGGCATATCCGGTGGGTCATGGTGAATGGCCTTGAAGCCGGGATTGATCATGGAAAGCATGTCGGGTGCCTCCATAGCGGCGATGAATCGGGGGTCGCTGCGATAGGTGGCAGTGACGGGAGGCGGCACCGACTCGTTGATCTCCCAACCAAGCAATGAACGATTGCCCGGATCTACGGAAAGCAGATGGCTCAGCGCCGTGGTGCCAGTGCGCGGCAGACCAATGAGGAAGATCGGGGCATCAATGGCGGTTGCTGCCAGTTCAGGATGCGATGCGTGGTAGTCGACCACTCGGAGGCGGTTCATGAGATTTCCCAGCGCCATGCCGGGCGCGGCTGCGGCTCCAATCTCGGAAAACTGGCCATCAGTGGCCCCAGAGGTGGTGAACACCTCCAGGCCCTCAAGAAAGGTTGGGTCCCCGAAGTCCTCAAGCCCGCCGGTGGCGGCGATTGCCGCTTCGAGCAGTTCGGTGACGGCTTTGGATGGCGTTGCCTGTGCTGACATCACGTGTCCCCCTGACATGCCCCCCATGGCGGTGTCACGTCGAAATGTATCCTCGTGCCATGCCTAAGGGGACCAGATGACCGATTCAACGGAATTACCCGGCGGCTGGGGTCCCGCGCTCGAAGACCTGGCCAATCGGCGCGCGGCTGCGCGGGCCATGGGTGGCGAAGAGCGTCTGGCGAAACGACGAGCGAAGGGTCAACTCGATGCCCGTCAGCGGGTTGAGTATCTGCTCGACCCGGGCTCGTTCCGCGAGATCGGCACTCTGGTTGGTGATGTACCCGCCGACGGCATCGTGGCCGGTGCCGGCACCATCGATGGTCGACCTGTCATGGTTGGCGCCGAGGACTTCACCACGCTCGCCGGTTCCATTGGTTCGGGAAGTACCTCAAAGCGTTGGCGTATCGCCGAGCTCGCACTCGCCGAGCGGATCCCGCTCATCATGCTGCTCGAAGGTGCGGGCCATCGCGGCGGTGGCGGCGGCGGTCGCACGCCCACTGACCTGCTGATCCAGGCGCAATGCTCCGGTCGCATTCCGGTGCTCAGTGCCGTCATGGGACCATCGGCCGGACATGGCGCACTTATCGTTCCGATGTCGGATTTCAGTGTGATGACCGCTGATGGCGCGGTCTTCACCGCTGGTCCACCTGTGGTCAAGGACTCGCTTGGCGAGGACATCACCAAAGAGGATCTCGGCGGCCCATCAGTGGCAGTGCCCAGCGGTCTCATCCACAACGTTGCCGCTGATGACGCAACAGCACTCGACATGCTGCGTGTGTATCTGCACTTCTTCCCGTCGAGCGCGTGGTCATACCCGCCGCTCGCACACGGTGCTGATCAGGGCCCGCGTTCGAGTGAAGAACTGCTGCAGATCATTCCGCGCGATACGCGGCAGGTTTACGACATGCACGATGTGCTCGACGTCATCTTCGATGACGGTTCATGGTTCGAGGTGCAACCGGGGTTCGGCCCGGCCATGATCTGTGCGCTGGCGCATCTCGGTGGTGAGGCTGTGGCCGTGATTGCGAATCAACCCAAAGTTCTGGCTGGGTCGATTGATGCCGATGCTGCCGACAAGGCTGCACATTTCATCACGGTTGCCGATTCATTCCACCTGCCACTTCTCTTCCTCGCCGACAATCCCGGCATGCTTCCCGGCAGCGTGTCGGAGCGTTCTGGTGTGTTGCGCAGTGGTGCACGGATGTTCGCCGCTCAAACGCAGGCCACCAGTCCCAAGATCCACCTCACATTGCGCAAGGCCTACGGCTTTGGCTCGATGGTTATGTCAATGGTGGGGTTCGATAACCAATCAGCCACGTTTGCGTTTCCCGGCGCCACCCTGGGCGCAATGGGGGCCAGCGCCATGAGCCGCGCCACTGGAGCCGAAGCCGATGAGGCGGCTGAGTTGCGCGAGGCAGAACTTCAGGCTTCGTATCGCTCAGCAGCGGGACTGGGTTTCGATGAGCTCATCGATCCGCGCGAAACGCGAGCAGTGCTGCTTGATGCGTTGCAACGCGCGCTTTTGCGTCGTCAGGTTGCGCCGGAACCGGTGCTGCGCGCTGCCATCGTTCCCTGATTCACCTGTTGTTGCGCAGCGCTGAGGGTAAACGAATTACACCACCGAATGACACAGTTTTCGCCGCAGTGCTGACTACTATCTGACAGGTTCGTGCAACACAGCACGGGTATTGCGGCGTTGTCAGTTCGAAGGGCAGCGCCTTCACAGGAGGAAATTCATGGTTCTCGCAGCGACGTGGGGTGTCGGACAGGTTGTTCTGACCTTCCTTTGGTTCATGCTTCTGTTCATCTGGATCTGGCTGATGATCAGCGTCTTCATTGACATCTTCCGCAGCGACGACATGGGTGGCCTTCATAAGGCCATCTGGCTTCTTGCCATTTTGTTGTTCAACCTGCTCGGCGTGCTCGCCTATCTCATCATTCGTGGCGACAAGATGCGCGTGCACTCGATGAACGCCGCCAAGGCACAGGATGAGGCAATGAAGGATTACATCCGTCAGGCCTCCGGTAGTGGCAGCGCTGCCGACGAGCTTCATCGTCTGGCTGATCTCAAGGACCGCGGTGTCATCGACGATGCCGAGTTCGCCAAGCTCAAGGCCAAGATCGTCTGATCTTGATGGGGCCGATGTTTCGGCTCCGACCAGCAGTTCTGCGACGGCCCGGTCCGTGGTGTGTGACGATGTCGGTCACCGCTGCGGCTGGGCCTTCGTCGTTCTCGACAGATCCAGATGCCGCGATCGTTCGATTGTTGGATTGCATGAGGGGGAGTCGCTGATGGCCACAAGGGAACGACGTCCGGCGAAAGCCTCAGCCGCACCGGTGCGACGGCTGCTCGAGCCGGGTCGAATCGGCCCGATGGAACTGCGCAACCGCATCGTGATGCCGGCGATGGATCAGAACACCTGCGCGGACGGTGCGATCAGTGATCTCACCATCGCCCATTACGAGGCCCGAGCCCGCGGCGGCGTGGGTCTGCTCATTCTCGAGACCTCCGCAGTGGCCTGGCCGGTCGGCGCCACCTCGATTCATCAACCAGCGCTCTCTGACGATCGGTTCATTCCCGGTCTCACTCGGCTGGCCGAGACAGCACATGTCCATGGCGCCTGCATCGTGGTGCAGGCCTGTCATCACGGCAAGACCGCTGGTGTGGACGCCATGCAGGACCGCGAACAACTGGTTCCCTCGGTGCCGCTGCCCAACGATCCGGCAGACATCAGTGCCATCACCATGCCGGAGTTGATGAAGATGGCGGCGCTCACTGGTGGGAAACGGGCGACACACCGCGAAGCCACCGCAGACGACATTGCATGGGTGATTGATCAGTTCGTCGAAGCGGCCGCGCGGGTGCAGCGAGCAGGCTTCGACGGAATTGAGGTGCACGCTGCCCATGGGTATCTGATCTCTACCTTCCTGTCGCCGCGGTTCAATCGTCGTACTGATGAGTACGGCGGTTCTGCTGAGAATCGCGCTCGTTTGCTGGTTGAGATCGTGCAGGGGATTCGTGCCCGTTGTGGATCTGGGTTCGCCATCATTGTCCGACTTGATGGACGCGAATACGCCGAGGGTGGGATCGAGCCGCTGCTGGCTGCTGAGTACGCCGCAATGGCCGAGGAGGCCGGCGCCGATGCGATCCATGTGACTGCCAGTGGACCCGATGCCATGGGTGTGGGCTTCACCAACGGACCCTTGCCCTGGCAGCCCGGTCAGTATGTCGGTCTCGCTGCGGTGGTGAAGCAGCGGGTTGGCATCCCGGTCATTGCCGTGGGGCGTATTGCGCCGGCGCAGGCTGAGAGCGTTCTGGCCGACGGTGACTGTGATTTCATCTCAATGGGTCGCCAATTGCTCGCCGATCCAGAACTGCCGGCCAAGTTGCTCGCTGGTCGTCCTGACGCGGTGCGCACCTGCATCAACTGCTATCTGTGCGTGGCCCAAAACTTCTGGGACGGCACGCCGATCTGCGCAGTCAATGCCGAGTTGGGTCATTACGACGAGGGAACAATTGAGCGGGCCGACGCAGTGCGCACAATTGCTGTGATCGGTGGCGGACCTGGTGGCATGGAAGCAGCTCGGGTGGCGGCGTTGCGCGGCCACCGCGTTGTGCTGTTCGAGCAAAGCAAAGATCTCGGTGGCACCGCTCGATTCTCCTCACTCACCACGCCAATGAACGCGGAGTTGGTGCGGTACCTGTCGACAATGATGGCCGATCTTGATGTTGACCTGCGGCTGGACTCTGCCGCCACGACCGAGGCTCTTCGAGCCGTTGCACCTGATGTCGTGGTGGTGGCCACCGGTGCGCGCCGCGACCGACTACCAGTTCCTGGAGCGGATCTCCCGCATGTTCTCTCCGGCGACGATCTTCGGGCCATGCTCACTGGCGACGACCCGAAGGTCATGGCGCGCCTGCCCTTGGCGAAGCGGCTCATCGTGTCTGCCGGTCGAAAGCTCGGCCTGCTCTCCACGCTTGATCGGGTTCGACACTGGTCCACGCGCTGGATGCCGATTGGCCGTGATGTGGTTGTGGTCGGAGGTGGGCTCGTGGGTGTTGAACTCGCAGAGTTCCTCGCCGAGCGCAGGCGTCGCGTAGTGGTGCTCGAGGAGGGCGACAAGCTGGCGGTGGAGATGGCTCATCCCCGTCGGGCCCGTGCGCTGCATGAGGCTCGATCCCATGGGGTGGAGTTCATCACCGGGGCATCATTGCGTTCGATCGGTCGCGACAGCGTTGAGTACGTGCTTGCCGATGAGATCCGCAGCGCGAAGGCATCACAGGTCATCATTGCCAGTGGTGTCGAACCAGATCACGCGCTGGCCGATAGGTTGCGCGCCGAAGGGTTCGAGGTGCGAGTTGTGGGCGATGCCGAGCGCGTTGGTTACATCGAGGGTGCCGTGCGCAGCGGATATGTCACTGCCCGTCAACTGTGAACTGCCGGGCGATGACTGACGGGCGATGACTGACGGGCAATACGTGGCTTACAGGCGGCCGAGCACTGCGGAGCAGGAGCTGACCTCGACGCCGCCGGTCTCATCAATATCGAGGCTCGCGATGACGCCGTTGTCGATGATTGCCGCGTAGCGCTTGGAGCGGATGCCGAGACCGAAGCCCGAACCGTCCATCACGTGACCCATGGCTTCGGTGAAGGCGCCGTTGCCGTCAGCGAGCATGACGATGGACTCGCCCACGCCCTGATCGGCGCCCCAGGCGCCCATGACGAAGGCATCGTTTACCGAAACGCACACGATGCGGTCGACGCCCTTGTCGGTGACGTCCTGGGCCTGCTGCACGAAACCGGGCAGATGCACACGCGAGCAACCGGGGGTGAAGGCGCCGGGAACGGCGAACAGCACCACCTTGCCGGTGCCGAGGAGTTCGCCGGTCGAAACCTTCTGGGGGCCTTCGGCTCCCATGACGAACAGTTCAATATCAGGAATGTTGTCTCCGATGGAAAGTGCCATGGGCCGATAGTAGGCGAGCGGCACAAGGCGCGATCGGGTTGAAGCGGGCGAGCCTCGGGTCAGGAGCCGCGGAGTCGATCGCGCCAGGTACGACGAGGTGCCAGTTCATGCTGGCGTGCTGCGGCGATGCGCGTCTGTCGCAACGCCTCAACATCGGTGTCATCGAGTTCGCTCAGCGTGTCGACCTGCAGAACCCAACGAAGGAGGGCATCGGCAAGGAGCGGATTTCGGGCGAGTGCGGGACCATGGAGGTAGGTACCGAGGACCCGGCCGTTGACGACGCCTTCGGAACCGTCGCCGTTACCTTCGCCGATTTCGACCCGGCCGAGCGCGGTGGCACTGGGACCCGGAACCGTTCGTCCGCCGTGGTTCTCGAACCCTGTGAGCGTGCCCAGAGATGTCACCTCTCCGCCGGAACCGGTCACGGTGGCGTCATATGTGAGCAGTTCGCCGACGGCCCGGGGGCGGTCAACGCGCATGGTGATGCAATCAAGCAGTCCGAGGCCGGGCTGATCGATGCCATGTCGATCTGGGAACCGTTCGCCGAGGATCTGCATTCCCGCGCACACTGCAAACACAACCGCACCTGCGTCGACTGCCCGATGCAGCGCACCACTTGCAGCTAGTCCTCGTGCTGCTTGGGTTTGTGGCCCATCCTCGCCGCCGCCTACCAGATACAGGTCGCAGGAATCGGGGACGCTTTCCCCAGATTCAACCGAAACGAGATCGACGCCGATTCCGCGCCATGCAAGACGCTGGGCCAGCACGGTGGCATTCCCGCCGTCGCCGTAGGTGCCGAGCAGATCGGGATACAGCACGCACAGACGCACCAGCGATTCACGCGCCGTCATGAGTAGTCACTCATTCGTTCGTGGTACTGCTGGAACGCGGTGTAATTGGCGGCGATATCGATGGTGTCGCCGGCTCGATGTTCTGGCCGGCCGGCAGCGACACGAACGGCTTCGTCGATGGACTCGGCCACGACATGATCAACCCCGGCGTAACGCAATCGGACGGCGAGATCATGCTGGCGCTCGCCGGTGACAACCACGAAGCGAGAACGAAGACGTTCGAACTCGACATCCCATAACCATGAGGGATCATGGCCATCCGCGATCCGAGCGTTAATTGCCACGATCACCGGGGCCGGCGGTGCGGCGATCAACTCGAGTGCTTCATGCCAACCAGCAGGATTCTTCGCCAGCAGCAGACGAACACTTCGTCCGTTGAATGAGGCGACGCGGTATCGACCAGCGACCTCGCGAACCGATTCGATACCCTCGACCGCTGTGGGAATGCCAACCCCCACTGAGCGGGCTGCGGCAAGCGCGAACGCAGCGTTCACTCGATTGATATGACCGGGTAGGCCCATGGCGATAGCGGTTCGTGTGCCGTCAATGACAATCGCGGTGTCATCAACCGAGACCTGCGTCTCGGGGCGGGCAAGTCCGCAGTCGGTGCAGCGCCAGGTGTTCGGACCAAAGGTGATGCGACCCGAACACTCCGGACATCCGGCAGCATCGGCATGCCAACTGAGTCCGGTGGCAACCCAGATGACAGTGGGAGCAACGCCCGCAGCCCAGGCCACCAGTGGGTCATCGGCGTTGGCGACAACGGTGGTGGGGGGAGTTTCGAGGAGACAGGAACGCCAGGCCTCGGCGAGGTGGCGGACCTCTTGGGAGCGATCGAGTTGGTCACGACTGAGATTAAGCAACACCACAGTCCCGGCCTGGGTGCTGCGCAGCACGCCGGGTACCCAGCGTTCGTCGACCTCGAGAACTGCGGTGGCTGCAGGCTCGGCAGTTCCGAGCGCGGCAGCAATACCGGCTTCCATGTTGGCGCCGAGAGAGTTGGAGACAACCGGTCGATCGCCGGCCAACGCCGCAGAGATGAGACGTGTTGTTGTTGTCTTGCCATTGGTTGCGCTCACGATGATGACGTCTCGTGAGGCGGTGAGTTCCCGCAAGAGGCCGGGATGCACCATGAGCGACGCACGCCCGCCGATCACGCTGCCCGATCCGAGGTTGACCGTCCGCGATGCGGTGGCCACTACCGAACCGAGCGCGACCGCGGCACGGGCACGAAGGCCGGGGCCACCGGCATGGGAAGGGGAGGAGGAGCTCACAACAATGGTGATGCTACCGGTGCAGGCTCAGGCGAGATCGGTACGCAGGTTGGTGCGAATGTGGTCAAGGAGGCCTACACATGCTGCCTCGATCAGGTCATAGACCTCGGCGAACCCTTCCTCGCCACCCGCCCACGGGTCGGGAACAGCACCATCGTGGGAATCATCTGGTTGCAGCGCGGGGTCGAAGGAGCGCAACAGAACGATTCGCTCTTGCAGATGGGGCTCAGGGTTGAGGTCGTGCAGGTCGCGGAGATTGGAGTGGTCCATGGCCAGCACGAGGTCGTAGGTGTGGGCATCGCCGGCATGAAAGCTGCTGGCCCGCGACTGCAACTCGACGCCGCGTCGTGCCGCTTCGGCTTGGGCACGGGGATCGGGAAGTTCGCCCCGATGCCAGGACGCCGTACCGGCGCTGTCGACCTCAATCTGCCCATCGAGCCCTGCCTGGGCCACCTGTGCGCGCATGATGCCCTCAGCGGTTGGTGATCGGCAGATATTGCCAAGACAGACAAAGCAGATCCTGAATGGTTCGCGCTGGTTCACCCGTGCAGTCTTATGCCAGTTGTCGGCCTCAAAGCGCATGAGGTGATGCTCGCGAGTGCGTGGCGAGCGCATGGCGAGCGCATGGCGAGCGCATGGCGGATGCATGGTGAGCACATGGCGAGTGCATGAGGTGGCGCCCGTGTGGCGACTCGGGGGAGGATACGGGCCTGATCCGCGTGCTGCAGGAGGACGAGTGGACGATTTCGCTGGACGTACAGGAGCGGTACTGGTCACCGGTGGCAGCGGTGGCATTGGCGCGGCGATCTGTCGCATGTTCGCCGAGCGTGGCAGCGATGTCATGTTCACGTTCCGCAACAACGTTGACGCCGCGCGGGCACTCGAAGCCGAAATCGCAGCGCTTGGTCGTCGCGCCAAGTCGCTCTCGGTCGACCTTGCCGATGAAGCTGCTGCCGCTGGGGCGGTGGCCGCCACAGTCGAGACCTTTGGCGGGATGCATGCACTTGTCCATGCTGCAGGTCCCCATGTCACCCAGATACATCTGAGTCGCGTGGAACCCTCCGCGTATCGTGCCCAGCTTGAGGGCGAAGCGGTGGCGTTTTTCAATGTGCTGCAGCCCGCACTGGCCCACCTTCGTGTCGCAGGTGGAAGCGTCGTGGCGGTTACCACCGCAGCGACACGTCGCTATCCGGTTCGCGATGGATTGTCATCGGGAACCAAAGGTGCAGTCGAGGCAGTAGTGCGCGCCATCGCTGCCGAAGAAGGACGCTTCGGCATCCGAGCCAACTGTGTGGGGCCGGGCATGCTGACCGATGGCATGGCGGCGCGACTTATGGCCTCTGGCGACCTTGATGAGGCAGCGCTTGAGGTCACGATGCGAAACATCCCGCTTCGCAGGTTTGGCGACGCAGTCGACATTGCCGAAGCAGTGTGTTTCCTCGCATCGGATCGGGCTGATTTCATCACCGGACAGATGATTGATGTCGACGGCGGCTACGGAGTCTGACTACGCCGCTTCGGGATCGGCAGCGTCATTGCCGCTCGACAGTTTCTCGGCGTACTCGTGCTCGGCCAGACCGGTGATTGCCCACCCCAGCGTGCGCACGATTGCTCGGGCGGCGGGTTGGACCACCAATGGGTCGATGCCCGGCAGGACTGGAAGCCGCAGAGCCCGACGGGCTTCGGTGGGCAGCAGTGCAATAGCAGCAGGTGCAAGGACGCCATAGGCCGGACGAACCGCAACCGGAATCGGAGGGAACAGCAGCCAACGCGCAGCATCGCGGCCCTGCTTGCCGACGGTGAGTTCTGGACGCATGCGCTCAAAGTACGCACGCAGTTCAGCGACCGAATGTGCTGGCGGTTCACCATCGAGCAGTTCGTTGATGATCGCCATCTCGTCGACGTACTGATCAGCCTCCGCTGCGGTGAGCGGCGTGGCGCCATAGCGTTGGTAGGCGGTGAGAAAGCTGTCGACTTCGGCGTGGTGGACCCAGGAGATGAGGTGGGGGTCTGAGGCGCTATAGGAGCGACCATCCGGTGCGGTGCCCACGACCTTGGTGTGGACGCGCTTGACGATGGCGGCTGCCTGGTGAGCCTGCTCGGTAGTGCCGAAGGTCGTGGTGGCCACAAACTGGCTGGTGCGGGCCAATCGCGCCTCGGGATGGTGGCGATAATCGGAATGGTCAGCCACGCCAGCCATGGCCAGTGGGTGCATGATCTGCAGCAGTAGGGCACGGATGCCGGCGATCAGCATTGAGCCGTCGCTATGAACTCGCCAGGTCACGCTGTCGGGACCGAACAGGCCCGGGTCGCCCTCGATGGGGCCGACCAGATCGCGAATTGGCTCGCCGTCTCCGGCGATGAATCCACGCAGGCCACGGCCCAACTGCACCCGGAACTGCTGGACCACCGCATCGATGGCTTCCCCAACAGCCGGCGCCGTCGACGGGGACGATGATCCTGACAGTGGGGAACTCATGGTCAAAGGTTAGGACCGTTCGGTCGAGATCCCCCGGTCGGGCGGGTTTGAGCAGACACCGCTCGGCGCGTAGGGCAGCGGAGTAGTGTCAGGACACAACTCAACTCCTCGCTGTGGGGGAAGCCGGTCGAACTCCGGCGCTGACCCGCAACCGTAGGCACAGACCCCAACGACAGGTTGCTGGGGCACTGGCGAGCCGGACTGCCCGCTGCGAGGTGGTGCTCCACTGTCAACCGTCGTCGGATTACGGGAGGTGGGGCTCGGTTCCCTGCGGAGGACGTTTCCCCGTCGTGGTCTCGGGTCCATCTGCTGACCGACCCCCGAGGAACCGCTCGTGCCCCACACCAACGATCCGACCACCATCGCTGCGGTCACCGATCACCGCAGATCGGTGTTGTCACGGTGTCGCGCCTGGTCGGTGTTGGTTGGTTCGTTGCTGATGCTGGTTGCATCGTCGATGGTGCCGCCGTCGGCATCGGCTTCGGTGACGAGCTGCGCTGCAGCCACGGCCGGATTGGCTCGCGTCGTTGTGGTGGTCGACCGGGGCGAGGGCGATGTTTCTGTGGTCTGTGTCGTGGTGCCCCGTGGGTCCACCGGTTCGCAGGTACTTGCTGCACGCGCCGCGCAGTTGGGTGCGGCGGTCCCCTCACATGCCGGTAGTGGCCTGCTGTGCACCATTGATTCGTTCCCCTCCTCAGGCTGCGCCGAGACGGCCAGCGGGTCCTACTGGGCCAACTTTTCCGGCACCACTGGCGAGTGGGCCTACAGCAACTACAACCCGTTCATCCGCCGGGTGTGCGACGGTGATGTGGAGGGTTGGCGCTACGTCGTGCATGGCAGTGGATCCGCCGTTGATGCTTTGCCCCGCATCAACGCCGATTCGGTCGCTGTGGCCAATGCGTGGGGATGCAACGAGCCAGAAGATTCGCGGAGTGCTGGCACTGGTTCTGATGCGGCCTCGTCATCGGCGGTTGGTGCTGACACTGACACAACAATCCTCCCGACGCAGGTGGTGCCCGAGAGCGAAAACGTTGATGGTTCCGGTGTCGTCGGAACTGACGGTCGGCCCAGCGCCGATGCAGGAGCGAACGTTGACGGTGCGTACGCCGGCAACGCTGTGGTGGTCCCGACCGGAACTGTGCCGCCGTCTCAGTCGGCCTCGACGTCATGGATCGGAGTCCTCAGCGCAGGTGTGCTGATCACCGCACTCGGTACCGCGGCGTTCGTGCGATCACGGCGGGCCTCATGACGGTTCTGCACCAGCAGAGTGCAGCGAGGCGCAGACGCGAGGCTCGACCGCGACGCATGCTTCATCCCGGGGCATGGTGGATTTGGGCGACGACGTTGGCCGCGGCTGCATTGCGAACCACGAATCCTTTGCTGCTTGGACTCATCGTCGCCGTGGTGGCGTTTGTTGTTGCGTCCCGACGCACCGACGCACCGTGGTCCCGCTCGTTCGGGAGTTTCTTGCGCATCGGTGCGTTCGTGATCACCATCCGGGTCGTCTTTCAGATGTTGTTCGGCGTGCGTCTCGATGGAACCACGCTTTTCACCCTTCCGTCAGTCACGCTTCCATCTTGGGCTGCTGGGGTGAGCCTCGGTGGTCCGGTCACGCTCGAGGCGCTTGTGGGCGCCGCCTATCAGGGACTGCGCCTTGCGGTTGTCATCGCCTGCTTCGGGGCGGCATCTTCGCTGTGCAGTCCCTATCGGATGCTGCGGGCCCTTCCTTCAGCGCTCTATGAGGCTGGTGTCGCCATCACGGTTGCGCTCACCTTTGCCCCGCAGGCCATGATCGCGTCCCGACAGGTACGCGATGCCCGACGGCTTCGTGGCCGGGCCGAGCGCGGTCCGCGGGCGTGGGTCGGTTCCGCGATGCCTGTGCTCGAAGGGGCACTCGAACGATCAGTGGCGCTGGCTGCATCGATGGATGCACGCGGGTACGGCCGCCGCGGCGCTATTTCGGTGCGCACACGTCGAGGTGTTTCGATGCTGATGCTCATCGGTCTCGGAGCGGTTGCCGTTGGCTCCTATGGCCTGCTCGATGAGTCAGCGCCGTCGATCCTTCGCATGCCGCCCTTTGCGTTCGGCGCGGTTGCTCTGGCGCTCGCGCTCTACCTCAGCGGTCGAGGCGCGGAGCGCACCCGATATCGCGCGGATCGATGGCTTGCGCCGGAGTGGCTGGTCTCGCTAAGTGGCCTTGCTGCGCTTGGTGCCATGGTTGTGGCCGGTCGACATGGTGCTGCACTTGACCCGTCGATCTATCCCTTGGCTGTTCCGGCACTGGTGCCGGTGCCTGCCATCGGCATTGCGGTGGCAATGCTCCCGGCCTGGTGTGCACCCCGTCCACCTGCACTCGCGTCACTCGAGACAATCACGCATTTCGAGGTGGCCGCATGATCCGCTTCGATCACGTTTCATTCACCTATCCCGACGCAGATGTCCCCACTCTCATCGATGTCGATTTCATCGTTCCCGAGGGTGAGTTGTGTCTCGTCGTCGGAGAGACCGGTTCGGGCAAGTCCACGCTTCTGCGAGCAGTCAACGGTCTGGTCCCGCGTTTCTCCGGCGGTCTGCTCACGGGTGTGGTCACCGTGGGTGGTCGCAGCACCGCACAGGTGCCACCGCGCGAACTAGCCGATGTGGTGGGAATGGTGGGGCAGGATCCAGCTGCAGGTTTCGTGACTGATGTGGTTGAGGACGAGCTTGCCCACGTCATGGAAAATCTCGGCGTCGCTCCCGATGTGATGCGACGCCGGGTCGAAGATGTCCTTGATCTGCTGGGCCTCCACGAACTGCGCAACCGACCGCTGTCCACGCTCTCGGGCGGTCAGCAACAGCGTGTGGCCATTGGTTCGGTGCTTACCGCCGGGCCCCGAGTGCTGGTCCTCGACGAGCCCACCTCGGCGCTCGATCCTGCCGCAGCAGAAGAAGTCCTGGCCGCAGTCACCCGCCTCGTGCACGATCTCGGTATCACGGTGCTTGTTGCTGAGCACCGTCTTGAACGAGTCGTGCAATATGCCGATTCGGTGGTGTTCGTTCCCGGTGATGGTTCGCCAGTGGTCATTGGTGATCCCAGTGCGGTGCTCTCTGGATCCCCCGTGGTGCCGCCGGTGATCGAGCTCGGACGTCTCGCAGGATGGTCACCGATGCCGCTGTCGGTGCGCGACGCTCGCCGCGCATCGGCCCCGCTGCGTGAGCGCCTCGCCCCCTTGCGACCTCCGCAGCCCGCCGAGGCTGCTGCGGGCGATCTTGTGGCTCAGGTCAGTGGATTGCAGGCCACCTACGGGTCTCTCACGGCGCTCTCGGGGGTCAATCTCGAGGTGCGCGCCGGCGAAGTCGTCGCTCTCATGGGTCGCAACGGAGCGGGAAAGTCAACGCTGCTCAACCATCTCGTTGGCCTTCGCGCTCCCCAGCGCGGCACCGTACGCGTCTGCGGCGCGGAGCCCCATCGGCAGTCCGCTCGGGACGTCATCCGGTCAGTCGGTCTTGTTCCCCAGGACAACGGAGTGCTGCTTTATCACGACACTGTGGCCGCCGAATGCGTCGCCGCTGACCGTGACGGCGATCTCGCTGCCGGCACCACCCGGGCAGTCCTCGATCGTCTTGTACCGGGCATCGATCAGCGTTCCCATCCGCGTGATCTCTCCGAGGGGCAGAGGTTGGCGCTCGCACTGGCCATTGTTCTCGGGGCCGAGCCGGCGCTCGTGCTGCTCGACGAACCCACGCGCGGACTCGACTATGCGGCCAAGCAGCGACTTATCGCCATGCTGCAGATGCTTGCATCAGAGGGTCGATCCGTACTGCTCGCCACACATGATGTTGAGGTTGTGGCCTCGGTTGCTCATCGCGCCATCGTGCTGGCCGAGGGTGAGGTCGTCGCCGATGGTGTCGCCCGCGATGTCGTTGTTCACTCACCGGTCTTCGCCCCACAGATAGCCAAGGTGCTCGCGCCCGAGACCTGGATGAACGTGGACGAAGTGCGTGCCGCGCTTGCCACCCTCGAAGGTCCGTCGCAATGACGACGTCGATCGAAACGCGCGTCAGTCCTCGCTCTGGTACCGGTGTCGTTCCGTTACGTCGTCGTGCCACAGCACTTCTGCTCGCCGCATCCGCCCTCGGAGTGGTGGCATTTGGTTGGCCGTTGTTCGCGAGCCGCTCCAGCGCCGTTGATCTCGCTCATTCTGGCGATGCGCCATGGATCTTTGTGCTTTTGGTCCCGCTCCTGCTGGGTGTACTGCTCGCCGAACTCGCTGATGGGGCACTCGATGCCAAGGCCATCGCCTTGCTTGGCGTGCTTGCGGCATGTGGAGCGGCGCTACGCCTTCCCAGTGGTGGGGTCGCCGGTTTCGAGCCGGTGTTCTTCCTGCTCGTGCCCGCCGGCAGGGTTCTGGGCCGTGGCTTCGGGTTCGTACTCGGTGCACTCACCTTGTTCGTCTCGGCGCTGCTCACCGGAGGTGTCGGGCCATGGCTGCCGTTCCAAATGTTCGGGGCGGCATGGATCGGGTTTTTCGCCGGCTGCCTGCCACCGCTGCGCGGTCGGGCTGAAGTCATCATGGTCGCTCTGTACGGCGCCATCGCAGCACTGGCCTACGGGCTGGTGCTCAATCTGTGGTTCTGGCCATTCGCCACCGGCACATCATCATCGGTCTCGTTCGTTCCCGGTGCTGGTCTGCTCGACAATCTCAGCCGGTTCTGGGCATTTCATCTCACGACCTCGCTGGGTTTCGATCTTCCTCGGGCGGTGTTCACTGCGCTGTTCCTTCTGGTGGCGGGCCGTCCCATCCTCGGTGCCCTGCGTCGGGTGTCACGTCGCGCCGCGTTCGGTGCTGCCGTCGTGTTCGAACCAGCGAGGGAGCCAACGCCATTATGAACGCCGATGTGTTTGTCACCCGTCCGCTGCCGGAGCCAGGCGTGAGCCTGCTCGAAGCTGCTGGATTCACGACACAGGTCAATCCTCAGGATCGACCCATCACGGCAGATGAACTCTTTGCTGGCGTCGCATCTGCTCGAGCGTTGCTGTGCATGCTGACCGATCGAGTCGACGCTGAACTGCTCGATGCAGCACCGAACCTGCGGGTCATCGCCAATTACGCAGTTGGCTTCGACAACATCGATATCGCTGAAGCGCGCAGTCGCGGCATCGAAGTCACGACTACCCCCGATGTGCTCACTGAGGCCACCGCGGACCTCACATGGGCGCTGCTGTTAAGCGCCGCCCGACAGATCGGCGCCGGGGAACGCCTCATCCGCAGTGGGCAATGGCATGGCTGGGGCCCCACGCAGCTGCTCGGGCAACCGGTTGCTGGTCGGGTGCTTGGCATTGTTGGCATGGGGGCTATTGGCCAGGCGGTTGCCCGTCGGGCGCAAGGCTTTGGTATGGCCATTTGTTATTTCAATCGAAGCCGACTTGATCCGGCACTCGAATCCTCGCTGGGCGCTCGCTATGTGTCGCTGGAAGAACTGCTCATGATCTCCGATGTGGTCAGCCTGCACGCGCCGCGCAATGCCGAGAGCCATCACCTCATCAATGCGGAGGCGCTTGCACAGATGAAGCCCACCGCAATTCTGGTGAACACCGGACGCGGAACCCTGATCGACGAGATTGCATTGGTCGAAGCATTGCGCAATGGCGTGATTTCTGCGGCAGGACTCGATGTGTTCGAACGTGAACCTGAACTCAGTGCTGGTCTCATCGAACTCGACAATGTTGTCCTCGCACCGCACCTTGGCTCGGCGAGTGTTGATGCCCGAGCGTCCATGGTGCGCCTCTGCACCGAGAACATCATCGAAGTGCTCGCAGGGCGACCAGCGATCACTCCGGCGCCCAGCGTTACTCGCTGAGGTACGCCGAGGTTCGTTCCTCGCACCAGGACCACAGCCGGTAACGCTCCCCGGCCGGCGTGTTGGTCCACGGGAAGCGACTGGTACTGCGTCGGCGCCGGTCGAGCCAGAGACCGCCGCTGGCGCCAAGATCGGTTGCCGGTGCGCCGGCCAACCACAAAATCGTGTCCGCGCCCGCGGCCGCATCGCGCAGAAGGGGTCGGGTGAAGCGATGGAATGTGGGGAGTGAGTCGACCACGCCGGGAGTGTCGGCCCAACCCGGATGCATGGTGTGGAACGCCAGTGACGGCCCGATGCGGCGAGACCATTCGGCGGCCAGTTCAACCTGCGCCCGTTTGGCCCGGGCGTAGGCGCGCACCCCGTTGTAGTTCTCCGCTCCCATTTCGAGATCGGCCACCGAGAGCCGCTCGGCGTACATGCCGCCACTGGTCACGGTGATCACCCGACCGCCATGGGTTGATGCTCGCAGAGGATCCAGCAACAACTGGGTGAGCAGGAACGGACCAAGTACCTGCGCTGCCACGGTGATCTCGTATCCCTGAGCCGACAAGGTGTACTGGTTGGAAAGAGCACCAGCGTTGTGGACCAGTACGTCGATTGTGTCGTGGTTAACACGGATCTCTTGGGCGAGCCGGGACACGTCATCGAGGTTCGAGAGATCAGCGATGCTCGCAGTTGCATCGATTGAGACAGCCTGGAGTTGCTCGAGAACCTTTGCGACCCGGTCGGGATTGCGGCCGACAAGATGCAGCGTGGCCCCGAGTTCGCCCATCCGCGTGGCGGCTGCGAGACCGATCCCGGAGGTGAATCCGGTGAGCACGATCACATGCCCATCGAGACGTGGCATTTCTGCTTGGTCCCAGCCCATCAGGTTGCGTCGGATATCGAAACCGATCCGACTCCAGCTCGGGGCAACGGTCAGTTCGAGAATGGAGTCAACGGCGTTGGCGAGCGGGGATCGCTCGCTCACGACCGTGTCCGAAGAGGTTTGACCGACAGTTCCTCAAATGCTTCGAGCATCGAAGCGGAACTGAGAGACACAACATCGGCACCGCAGGCACGACTCTCGGGGCCAACGGCGCCCCCGCCGAGGACGACTGCGCAGCCGACATCGGTGTGGATGAGTTCAATGGTGTCCTCAATGGCAGCTTCATTCTCGCTGCGTGTGACACAGATGCCCGCACCGACGAGATCATCGGCGGTTCCAAGCGCATCAAGGAACGACTGCGGCGGAGAGTTGGCACCGAGGTCGATGACGTTGAATCCCCGACCGCGCAGGAGATCGCCGGCCATTGCGCTGGGCACCGAATGGTGATCGCCCTGGGGTGCGCCGATGACGATGGTTCCGCGTTTGCGTCCGGGACGATTGAATCGTGGGCCGAGACGGCCGATGATGCGTTGGGTGACCACCGATGCGCGGTGCTCCTCGGCCACAGTGACGCGACCTTGAGCCCATTCGCTGCCGATGTGGGCAAGGGCGGGTGCGAGGACCTGCAGATAGATATCCCCGGGCTCTGTGCCGGAACTGAGGGCGGATTCGATGACGCTCCATGCCCCGTTCTCGTCGCCCACCATGAGTCGATCCTCAATGCGCTGGTGATAGGGCGCCCTTGGGGTGCGTCCCGCCGGCGCAGGCGCACTGGCAGCAGACATGAACGCCGCGAGATCAGCTGATGACAATCGCCATTCGCCGCCAACCTTGATCGCATCGAGTCGCCCAGTGCGGACATAGCGATAGGCAGTCATGTAGTGAACGCCGAGTTTCTCGGCAGCTTCGTTGAGGGTGATCGACTCGCCAGCCATGTCACCTCGCTTCCAGCCGGGGGGAATGATGCTGCAGGGAACGTAGCCCCGCACCCGCCCCGAGGCCCTATCGGGCGGACAAGTCGCTGAAATGGGGGTTTTCGCCGGGTCGGAGGCGGTTGAGGACCGCCGGTACCGACGACAGCACATCCACGTCGAGATGTGCCTCGAGCCAGTCCCGATTACGACGATGAAGATCCTCGGCGGGATCGAACCGGTTCAGCACAACGATTGGGGTGGCGACATGCGAGCCCCGGTCGATGGCCTCAAGACTCAGTCGGACGGAGTTGATCGTGCCGAGGCCGGCATCGGCTACAAGCAGCACGAGATCGGGCTGGAGCTCTTCAATGAGTGAGATGGCATCTCCGTCGACGGCATGGGGGGAGCGAACCCCGCCTGCGCACTCGACCATGGCGATATCGGGAGCGGGCAGTGGCCAGGAGATCTCAGCGGCGAGCTCGGCGATGGTGAATGGTGCTCTGCCGAGCGCATCAGCGGCCATGGGCGGGGCCATCGGGATGGGGAACCATCGATGCCGTGGACACACGTCGGTGACTTCTTCCCCGGTGGCATTGCTCAGGTGGTGTGCATCAGTGGCGGAGTCATCGGGAGAGAACGACTGCGCGGGTTTGCGCGCGGCAACGCTGAACCCCTCGGCCCGAAGTTCGCGCAGTAGCCGGGAGGCCACCCAGGTCTTGCCGATTTCAGTCGCAGTGCCGACGACGACAATGAGGCGGCGAGGACGGGACGGAGAGTACGGAGATGCAGACATCAGGGATCCCTTCTGAGGCTGAGACCGAGGTCGAGCTCATCAAGTGCGGTGGCGAGCTGATCGATCTGCTCGTCAGTATGGATCGCGCTCAGGGCGATGCGAAGTCGGCTGGCACCGGTGGGCACTGATGGTGGACGAATGGCGGGAACGAGAAGGCCGCGTTCGAGGAGTTGTTGTGATGCGTTGACTGCAGTGCGTTCGTCACCGAGCACTACCGCAATGATGGGAGTTGGATGTCCCGGTCGGATGCGATCGATATGGGAACGGAGTCGACGCTGAAGTGCAGTTCCCTCGTCAGAATCGACGATTGCAACTGCGGCGAGTGCTGCCGCCGCATCCGCGGGGCTCACCGCGGTGGTGAAGATGTACGAGCGAGCGCGATTTACCAGCAGGTCGATCATGGCGCGTGGGCCGGCGACGAACCCGCCGACGGAACCGAGCGTCTTGGAGAGCGTGCCCACCTGCAGTACCTGAGCAGTTGATCGGTGGAGGTCGGGAATCTCCTGCAGGACTGAATGAGCTTCATCGAGCACGAGCAGGGCATCGTGGCGAGCACAGAGTTCGACCAGTTCGGGGACAGATGCCACATCGCCGTCCATGGAGAAGGCACCATCGGTGACCACGATGCACGGGTGGTCGCGGTGGGCGTGCAGATTGCGGTCAAGTTCCTCAAGATCGAGGTGCGCAAAGATATGAGTCTCGGCACCGTTGGCTCGAGCCAGTCGGCATCCGTCGACGATCGAGGCATGGTTCAGCTCATCGGAAAAAATGTGGACGCCGCGCTGTCCGAATGTGGAAAGCACGCCAAGGTTCGCCGAGAACCCAGTGGGGAACACAATGGCGGCTTCGGTGCAGCGCCATGTAGCCAGTGCCTGTTCGAGTTCGTGATGGACGGGTCGGGATCCGACCACGAGGCGCGATGCGCCGCTGCCCGAACCCCAGCGATTGATGGCATCAATGGCCGCGGCGCGCACCGCCGGATGCTGCGTGAGTCCGAGATAGTCATTGGACGCGAATGAAACGACTGATTGTTGCGAAGCAACCAGCATGCCGCTGGGGCCAGCGGCATCAAATGATCGTGGGCTGCGCCATTGATCGGCGGCGTGGATGTGAGCAGTCTGCTGCTGGGTCCATTGATGCCATCGACCGGCGTCGGTCATGGCCCACAGACCTCGTCAATAGCTTCGCCGAGCACGCTGACGATGCGTTCGATCTCCTCTGCGGTGGTGGTGAGGATGGGCATGAGTACGACCACATCGCCCAGCGGCCGCAGCAGTACCCCGCGACGCACCGAGGCTGCGCAGATTTTTCGGCCCCAGCGCAGGTCATCGGCTGGTGGATTCATTTCGACGCCGACCATGAGGCCGCGCTGACGGATATGCCCGATAGATCCACGGTTGGCAGCCATGGTGCCGAGGGCTTGGCTTAGCTGTGCGGCTCGATCGCGAACGTTGGCAAGCACTTCGAGTTCATCGAACAGTTGCAGGTGGCGAAGAGCGACCGCGGCTGCCAATGCATTCCCAGAGAACGAATGGCCGTGATAGAGCGTCATCTCGCTGAGATCGGGTCCGAGGAATGCTTGGTACACGCGGCGGGAGGCCACGGTGGCGGCCATTGCGAGATATCCGCCGGTGAGTCCCTTGCCAATGCACATGAGGTCGGGCCGGATGCGGCACTGATCGGAGGCGAACAATGTGCCGGTGCGACCGAAGCCGGTAGCAACCTCATCGGCGATGAGAAGCACGTCGTGTTCGCGACAGGCCTCCGCGACTCGCGCAACTGACTCAGGGTTGGTGACCCACATGCCGACAGCACCTTGCACCAAAGGCTCGATGACGACTGCGGCCAGTTCATGTGCGTGGGTGGCAATCATCGCGACCGCGATATCGGCCCAGCCTGGATCGTCGTATCCCGGAGCGCGCAGCACGGGGAATCGAAGTGGGTCGAACATGTCGGTTCCGAACCCGCCGGCACCGACCGAGATCGAACCGATGGTGTCACCGTGGTACGCGCCACCAAGTGCCAGATAGCGAGTTCGTGTGGTGATGCCCTGATTGGTCCAGAACTGGAATGCGATCTTGAGTGCTTGTTCAACGGCGGCAGCACCATCGGAAGCGAATAGGAAGTGCGGCTCACTCACTGGTACCCGCGGAGCAAGCGCTTCGGCGAGAACGATGGTGGCCATGTTCCCGTTGCCGAGCATGGTTGAGTGGGCGACTCGGTCGAGTTGTTCCCGCGCCGCCTGGTCGAGTTCAGGGACACGGTGACCGAGCGTGGTGACCCACAGCGATGAGATCGCGTCGAGATAGCGCCGGCCGTCGACGTCGATGAGTTCACGGCCTTCGGCAGATTCCACGATGATCGGTGCGTTGTCGACGTAGGCCGACATTTGTGTGAAGCCGTGCCAGACCACCGCAGCATCGCGGGCGGCCCACAGATCGTGGCGGGAGGTCAGCTGGGGGTCGGTCACCCGGGAAGTTTCGCACTCCGGGCACCTGTCGGGCGACGGCGGCGCCAGCGCTCGATTTCAAGGCCCATCGGCGTGGAAGGTGGGCCGGCGACGAACGGCCAGATCTCCTCAGCCAGACGACGCCAGTTCCCGGTAGCCATCAGTTCACCGAACATGGCATACAGCCCCAGGTTGATCCGCTGAATGATGACGAAACTGGGCGGGACGTTCGCTGCCTTCTGGATCGTGGCGAAAGGACCGCTGGTATCGAAGATCCGCCTGACGGTCTCTGAGCTGAAGTCGGGGGTAATCGTGTAGATGCCGTCCTGCTCAACGAAGTCGTAGAAATGTCGGAGATAGTCGAAGACTTCGTCATCGGTGACGTCGAGACCCACCGGAAGCAATCCGAGTCGCTCGACGGTGGCGCGGAACCGGGCTGGGACGGGATCGATCACGATGTGCTTGATCATCTCGCCGAAATCTTCGAGCTCCTCAGGGGTGAATCGTTTCACCAGCCCAAAATCGAGGAAGGTGATCTGACCGCCGGGGCGGAAGATGTAGTTGCCCGGATGCGGATCGCCATTGAACGCGGCCAATCCGAAAAGACTTCCGAAGGCGAATCGGTACAACGTCTCGGCGGTGAGGTTTTTCTCTTCCTGTGACCAGGTGAGTGCTTCCGCCCAGTCGACACCGTCAGCGAGTTCGGTGGTGAGCACGGTGGCTCCCGAGAGTTCGTAGAAGACCTCGGGCACGTGGATGTAGGGATGACCGAGATAACACTGCCGGAACAGATCCTGATTGCGTGCTTCCTGTTCGTAGTCGAGTTCCTCGATGAGGCGTTCGCGCAGCTCCGCGACGATGGAGCGATGTTCGAGACCCGGGAACAGTTGGCCCAGTCCGGCGAACAGAAGGCCTGCGTTGTCAAGGTCGGCTGCGATTGCCGTGGCGATCCCCGGGTACTGCACCTTGACGGCAACCGCATGACCATCGTGGGTCATCGCTCGATGGACCTGACCAATGGATGCGGACGCGATTGGAACCGGATCCCACTGGGCGAACACGAGGTTGGGGTCATCGCCAAGTTCATCTCGAATGACACCAGCAGCGAGCTCCGCGCTCATAGGCGGAGCGTTCTGCTGCAACTGGGCCAGCACAGTGCGCACGTGGTCGGGCAGGCCTTGGTCGAGATAGCTGGCCATCTGCCCGACCTTCATCAGGGCGCCCTTCATATGGCCGAGTGTCTCGGCGATCTGCTCGGCGGTGCGCATCTCGAATTCGGTGTCGAGTCGGGGCCGCTGTCCAGCATCGGCAAACACCCTTCGTGCGCGATGACGAGCGTAGGAACCACCAGTGCGAAGGCCAAGCAGCGCCAGCCTTGCGTTGCGGCTGGCACGCGCTCCGTGACGCACCGGTCCCTTGTCATCACGAGGGAAACGTTTGGGGAGCCATCGGGCCGCAGCAACGACAAGCCCCGCGCAGGCCGATGCAATCAGGATGCGGAGCGCTCGTGTGCGGGTCACATCTGCACGCTACGGGCCGCAGGTGGCCCGGGGTGCAGTCGGGCCATGAGCGGTAGCGTGTGGTCCCGGAGGAATGACCACATGATCGTGAACACCGCGCAGGGCCAGATCGAGGGCATCGAGCGCAAAGGGATCTGGCAATTCAGGGGTATTCCCTATGCCGCCGCGCCGGTGGGAGAGCGTCGATTCCTGCCGCCCGCGCCGCCGTTGCCCTGGGAAGGCGTGCGCTCCGGGGCCACCTTTGGTGCCTCATCTTGGGCTGAACCAGGCGGCGTGACAGCACTGCTGGGTGACAAGGGTGTGGGTTTCGACGAGGACTGCCTGCACCTCAATGTGTTCACCCCGGGCCGTGAGGATGCCGCTCGGCCCGTGATGGTCTGGATCCATGGCGGCAGTTTCACCGGTGGTTCGGGTTCGACGCCTTGGTACGACGGCACGAAGTTGGCAACGCTTGGTGATGTTGTGGTTGTCACCATCAACTACCGCCTCGCGGCGCTGGGATTCCTGTGGCTTGGTGATCTCGATGATCGCTACCGCTCGAGTGGCATGAACGGAATTCTCGACCAAGCTGCTGCGCTTGCTTGGGTGCGCGCAAACATCGCCGGCTTCGGTGGCGATCCCAACAACGTCACCATCTTCGGCGAATCGGCCGGCGCCATGAGCGTCTCCACGTTGCTGGCCACACCGGCAGCACGGGGACTGTTCCACCGGGCTATCGCTCAGAGCGGCGCTGCCGAACATGTGTCATCGACGCAGGTTGCCGCAGGGGTGACCGAAGCGGTCATGGCCGATCTCGGCGTGTCCACCATCGAGGAACTTCTTGGCGTATCGCCCGAGGTATTGGTCGAGGCCGGCAACCGGGTCGACGGCTTGGTCCATTCCGAGCCGGGCCGCGGCGCACACCGCACTGGTGCCGCGGCGATGGTGTTCCAACCGGTCATCGATGGCGAGTGGCTTCCTGAGGATCCGCTGGTGGCGGTGGCGCAGGGTCGGGCCGCCGATGTGCCATTACTCATTGGCACGAATCTCGATGAGTGGCACCTGTTCCGGCTCATGGGCTCCGATGTGCTTGATCACGAGGAACTGCTCAGTCGAATGACCCGCGTGTTCGGTGATGGCGAGCGAGCCCACGAGCACTACCTCGCCACTCGGCCAGGCGCGACTCCATCGGACCTCTGGAGTGCGGTGCTCACCGATGCCATCTTCCGCATCCCTGCCATCAGATTGATCGAGGCCCGCGAGAACGCAACCAGTGAGACCTATCAGTACCTGTTCTCGTGGCCCAGCTCAGCGTTCGACGGTGTCCTCGGTTCCTGTCACGCCCTCGAGATCCCGTTTGTGTTCGGCGCGCTCGAGAATTCAGGAGCCGAGTTGATCTTCGGTGCATCGGCTGGGCCCGAACTTGAGGAGCTGTCGTTGCAGATGCAGCGCGCATGGCTTGCGTTCGCCCGAACTGGCGACCCCAGTCACGACGGTCTGCCGCACTGGCCAGTAGCCAACA
Source organism: Microthrixaceae bacterium (assembly GCA_947449015.1). Classification (GTDB taxonomy): domain Bacteria; phylum Actinomycetota; class Acidimicrobiia; order Acidimicrobiales; family Acidimicrobilacustridaceae; genus Acidimicrobilacustris. The sequence continues at coordinate 27,434 of CANFQA010000020.1, forward strand.
GCGCCGACCGACCAGCGATGCGATTCGATCTCACCCGTGAACTCCTGCACGATCACGATGGTGATCAGCGGGCGCTTTGGGAGGGAATCCTCTGATGGCAGATGTGTCGACGCCCGGGAACCCAGCGATTGTTCTGTTCTCCGGCGGGCTCGACTCCACCACCTGTCTGGCTATTGCCCGGGCTGAGGGGTTCACGCCCATTGCGTTGAGCTTCCGATACGGCCAGCGTCACACCGTCGAACTGGAATGCGCCGCGGCATTGGCTGCTGGCGCCGGAGTCGAACACCTCATCTCCGACATCGACCTCGCGGCGTTCGGAGGTTCTGCACTTGTCGATGCGTCCATCGACGTACCCAAACACGCGCAGCTCGATGAGTCCTCGGTCGGTGTCCCGATCACCTATGTGCCGGCCCGCAACACGATCTTTTTGAGCATCGCCATGGCAGTTGCCGAAGTGCGCGGGTCCGATGACATCTTCATCGGGGTGAACGCCGTTGACTATTCCGGCTATCCCGACTGCCGTCCGGAGTTCATTGAGGCCTTCGCCTCCATGGCGGCACTGGCCACTCGTCGTGGCATCGAGGGCTCAGCTCTTCGCATTCACACGCCATTGATTTCGCTCACCAAGGGCGAGATCATCGAACGCGGTCTCGCCCTAGGTGTCGACTACAGCCTGACCTCCACCTGTTACGACCCGGGTGCCGATGGGGGAGCCTGCGGTTCCTGTGAGGCCTGTCTGCTGCGAGCGCGCGGCTTTTCCGACGCAGGTGTCGCTGACCCGACGCGCTACACGAACAACTGAGTCAGGCGCTTGCTCCGGCGATGACCGCAAGCGCTTCGTCGATGTGCTTTTTGGGTGCGAACTGTGAGGAGAACCGGCGACGGATGACTCCTTCGGGATCGATCACATAGGTGACTCGACCGGGGATGACCCCCAGCGTGCGGCCTACGCCCCACTGCTTGCGCACGGCGCCACCGGTATCGGTGAGCAGGGTGAATGGCAGGTTGTACTTCTCGGCGAACGCCTTATGGGACTCCACTGAATCCGAGCTGATGCCGACGACCTTGGCGCCAGCATCAATGAACGCCTCATGGCTGTCACGGAATGAGCAGGATTCCGCGGTGCACCCAGGAGTGTCGTCCTTTGGGTAGAAGTACACGATCGCCCAGTTCCCCCGGAGCTCAGAGAGGGCGACGGTGGTGCCGTGTTGATCCTGAAGTGAGAAATCGGGTGCAGTGCTTCCTTCGGTAGCTGTCATAGGGGAAGTATGCATCTTCTCGGTGCTCTCTCTTCCGATCTTTCGAACATTTGTCACCCTTGGCCGGCACAGGGGTACCGTGTCCGGATGCCGGTTGTAGCGCTCGTGAACCAGAAGGGCGGGGTGGGTAAGACCACTGTGGCGCTCGGTCTTGCCTCAGCGGCCGCGGCCCGAGGGGTCTCCGTGCTCGTCATCGACCTCGATCCCCAGGCCAATGCCACCAGTGGGCTCGGTGTATGGGACTGCGCCACCACGGTTGATGATGCTCTCGTCGAGGACCGGCCCGGGTCAATCAGTTCGCTCGTTGTGGCGTCATCCTGGGCGATTGATGGGGGATCAGTCCCCGATGTCGTGGCCGGCACAGATGCACTGGCCAACAGAGAGCCGATGCTGGCTAACGATCCCATCGGCGCGCAGGATCGTCTCGCCGTAGCCCTTGAGGGACACGGTCGTGACATGGTCATCATTGACTGCCCACCCTCGCTGGGTCTGCTCACGATCAACGGCCTGTTTGCTGCTGATCGCGCCCTCATTGTCACTGAGCCTGGCGCTTGGGCATCCGATGGTGTGGGTCAGATTCAGCGCACCATCGCTCGTATCGCGGCGCGTCGGGGTGATGCATTGACGCTCGCGGGAATCGCAGTCAACCGGTTGGGCCGTACCCGCGACGCGCACTACTGGCACACACAACTTCTCGAGCAGTACGGCGATCAGGTGCACCCACCTGTGCATCTGCGTGCCGCCATCGCTGAAGCATCAGCGCAGGCGCTGCCCATCCATGCAGTAGGCAACCGTTCAGGTGCTGCTGAAGCCGCCCGCGAGTTCGACACGCTGCTGAGCGCGATCGCTCCGGAACTCGGCGCACTCGGTGAAGCCAGGAGCAACTGATGGCTGGATACAACCCGCAACGGACCCGCCCTCGACCCACGGTGGCCGCCGATTCACCTGCACCGGTCGATGTGCTGCTGGGTGCACCAGAGGTCTTGACCGAGACAGTTGCTGATGCGATCTCGGAGCCCACAACTGCACCAGTTCCCGACCCGGTGCCCTCGGCTCCTTATGTACCCAGCGCACCCTCAGCTGCGCAACGCTCACGGTCACGGCTGATCATGCTGGGAGCGCTTTCGGCCACTGCGGCTGTGGCGCTTGTCGTGCTTCGTCTCCGTCGACGTCGCTCGATCAGTCCTCGCTAAAACGATTCAACGCGCGAGCAGCAATTGGCCCCGCAGTGGGCGTTGCTTCAGCTCAGCAGGTTGTGATTGATGGCCTCGATGGCCTCGGCACTGACACCGATGCTGCGCACGTACCCGAGCACTGAACCGTGCAGTTCGCGCACGTGGGCGAGGAATCCGGTCATGGCTTCGGGAGGAGTCTTCATGTACGGCGAAGGCTGGTTGGTCATCGCCGTCCATGCTTCTGGTCGTTCGGTGGCTAAACGTTCCATGAGCGCTTCCATCGAGACTGCGGTCCGGTGGTAGTCGGCGACGATGATTGACTCATCGACGCCCAGTAGTGACAGCACGATGGCCGCAAGCACGCCGGTTCGGTCCTTGCCGGCGGCACAGTGGAACACGGCGGGAAGGCGCTGGGATTCGGCGAGTGTGTCGAGCGCAGCGGCAAGCGCCGGAGCGCCGACGGTGAGCATGTCGATGTAGAGATCCCCGAGCACTTTGGCGGCATCAGCAGTGGGATCGAGATCCTCGGGCTCCCACACCAGGCCGAGCACGGGCATATGGAAGTGGGTGATACCGAGATGGTCGGCGTCAATCCGACCTTCATCGAGTTCGGATTGGGTACGAAGATCAAGCACAGAACGAACACCGAGGTCCTGTAGTTCGGCGAGTTCCTCGATATCCATGCGATGCAATGCATCGGCCCGAAACAGTGTGCGCCAACGCACGGTCTGTCCAGCGCGGGCTCGATAGCCGCCGAGATCGCGGAAGTTGAATGTGCCACGGAAATGCAGTTGGCGATCGGGGTGATCGGCGGTGGCGTCGTCGGTGGGTTCGGTCACTCGATGCAGGCTAGGGGTGAGGGTGGGGTTCATCGCAAACCATGCTCCGGTCGAGAAATGGAATACGACCAGTGTGCGCGATCGAGACGCGAACGCAGCGTGTTCGCGGTAATGGTTCGGTGAACATCAGGCGAACTTTTGGTTCACGCGCCAACTGCGAGATCGCGGGCCGAAGAGCTCCGCCCGTGAGCCGGCGCATGAGTTACGACTTGCTTCGCTCGACGATCACGGGGCAGCCTCCGGTGTGCACAACCTTCATCGTCGTACTGCCCAGCGTTGTTCGACCGATGCCGCCACGACCGTGGGTCGACATGGCAATGAGTGCGGCGGGTAGTTGCTCGGCGAGCGCCGTGATCGATGCGACAACGTCGGTGCCGATCAGATGCTGGTGGCTGGCATCGCTGCCCTCGCTAAGGAAGAACCCAACTGCCGCAGCCGCTGCTCGTTCGAGTTCATCGGCCTCGTCCCCGCCGGGTCCGCCGACCGTGACGACCACAACCTGTAACTGCAGAGCTTTGGCAAAGCGCGCTGCGGTGGGGAGGATCATCGCTGAACGTGGTGAGCCATCGGTGGTGACGATTAGGGTGCCGCCACCGATCGGCGTCATCCCGGTGGCCTTCGGGCCGATGAGAACAACGGTGTTGGTGGTGTTTCTGAGGACGTCTTCGGCGACTGAGCCGAGCAGCGCCCGTCCGATTCCTGAACGACCATGGGTGGCCATGACCACGATGTCCTGAGGTGTGGTGACCGAATTGGCGATAGCGGTGGCGGGGAACGTGTCAGGCACGATCAGGGTGGTGCAGGGTCCGTCCAGCATCGCGGCATTGGCGCTCAGATAGCTCTCGAGATCACCAACGGTGCTGCCCCAACCTGAGGTGAGCAGGGTGATCGGTCCGCCGAGTCCACTGCTGAGTTGTTCGGCGACGGGAAGTGCAGATTCTGAGAGGTCGGATCCGTCGAGTGGGACGATCACGGCAGCGTTCATGGGGACTCCTCGGGAGATGCATCGATATCGGGACGTTCCCACGGTGCTGGACGCCAGTCAATCTCCCGGAGCTGATCAGCCCCGCGGGGTGACCTGCCGGTACGCAGTGGGATCGCAATGGTGCGGGTCAGATCGGCAGAAGGACCACGGCGTCAATGCCTCCGCCGGGCGCCGTCCGCAACTCGGCGAGGCCACCGTCAGCCTCGGCCAGCTTCATGACAATGGCGAGACCGAGACCGCTTCCACCGAGTTCGCTGCGGGTCGCGCTCGCTCTCCAGAAACGATCGAACGCATGCGAGCGTTGTTCATCGGACATGCCTGGTCCTTGGTCGATCACATGAATTGCCGCAAAGCGATCAGATCCGCGAATCTCGATCTCGGCTCGCACGAACAGCGAGCTGTCCGCGGGGGCGACCTCGAGTGCGTTGGCGATGTAGTTATCGAGGATCTGGCTGAGGTGGTCCGAATCGGTGAGTGCCACCAGTGACGTCGGGGTGGCAATGAGCTTGACGGAGCGCTCGTCTGCGATGTGTTCCCAGATCGAGAGTCGTTCGGCGATAACTGGCTCGATTTCAGTGGGAGCGAGGATTACGCGTTCAGTTCGCTCTGCGCGTGTGAGAGCGAGGAGTCCGTCGACGAGTCGCGACATGCGCAACACCTCAGAATGCGCGGCATCAATGTCCTCGGCGACAGAACCTTCGACCTCAGTCTCGATCATTTCGAGGCGGAGTCGAAGTGCGGTAAGCGGGGTGCGAAGTTGGTGGGACGCATCGGCGACGAATTGCTCCTGGGCCACGAGGAGTTCCTCGAGACGACCTGCGGTGGTATTGAACGAAGAAGCCAGGGTGCGCACTTCGGGTGGCCCGTGGTTGGTATCGGCCCGGGCATCGAGATCGCCTCCTCCAATCTGGAGTGCGGCATCACGAAGGCCGTTGAGCGGGCGTGTGACCCAGCGGGCAAGAAGAACACCCACGCCTGCAGCCACCATGAGCGTGACCGCTCCAGCGAGAGCCAACAGCCACCAGTAGCGGTGGACGCGATCATCGACCTGCTGGGTGGAGTAGCTGAGGCGGACCACTCCGACGACACGATTCCCTTGCGACACCGGGACCGCGACGTAGATGAGCCCGGTCTTGAGCGATTGTGAGTACCGAGTACCACTCGCCACCTTCTCTTCAAGAGCAGCAGCAACTTCAGGGCGGCTGGCAAAGTTCTGAATGCCATCACGCAAGGGGTCGGTGTCGGCGAGTACATCGCCACTGGCAGCGATGATGACCACACGTCCCTTTGTCTCGACGCTGTAGTTGTAGGCGATGGTCGAAAGTTCCGCGCTGTCAGGCTGATCGAGCTTGTTTTGGACATAGGAGGCAAGCACGAACGCGTCACGCTCAAGCCCGTTACGAAGTTCGGTGAGCTGCCGATCGCGGTAATTCACCGCAAGCGGTACCTCAAGCGCAACAAGGACGAACAAGGTCAGGAGCAGGAAAGCCCCGAGGAGCCGCAGTCTCACGAGTCAGTTCGGAGAACCGGCTCGTCGGCCCGGAGGCGGAATCCCACGCCACGGACTGTTTCAACGAGATCAGGGTCGCCCACCTTCTTGCGCAAGGAGGCGACATGTACATCGAGAGTTTTGGTGGGGCCGTACCAGTGCGAGTCCCAAACCTGCTCAAGGATCTCCTCACGGGTGAAGGTTGCCCCGGGATCAGTGGCAAGCAGCGCCAGAAGATCAAACTCCTTGCGGGTGAGCACGATCTCGGTGCCTTCGCGGGTGAGTCGACGAGTGCGGTTGTCAACCACGAAGCCACCGCTGAGTGGGACGATTGGCTCTTCGGGTTCATCCTTGGCTCCGACGCGTCGTGTCACAGCGTTGATGCGGGCCACGAGCTCGCGGAATCCGAATGGCTTCACCATGTAGTCGTCGGCTCCAAGTTCGAGCCCAAGAACACGGTCAATCTCCTCGCCGCGCGCCGTGATCACGATGATTGGCACCGATGATGTGGATCTGATGCGTCGGCAGACCTCGTAGCCGTCGATATCGGGTAGGCCGAGGTCGAGCAAGATGATGTTGGGCGAGGGTGTCCCTGCGGCTGCCGAAACCGCTCCGAGGCCGGTGGATTCCCGGTGGACAGTGAAATTCTGGCGCTCGAGGCCCTTCCCGAGCGGTGCGGCAATGGCGTCATCGTCCTCTACGAGCAGTACGTGCATGACCTACAGGGTGTCACGTTCTGGGGAGGAGTCCCGAGGATTTGGAGGAACCTTTACCATTCTCGTCTTCCCCCCTAGAGAGGGTGTCCCTACCATGAGGGACATGAAACGACGACTCGCCCTCACTGTCGCTGGATCCTCCGCACTTGTGGCTATCACTGCTGGTGCAGCGATAGCTGCCAATCTCGGCATCCTCACGGCGAGCTCAAGTTCCAACGTCGGTCAGCTTGATGCCACCAAGGTCGCGGAGCTCGCTGTCGCTACGCCGGCGTCGATTGATGCACGTCGTGCGCCACTTCCGGTGGTGGATCCTGCGCCTGACGCTCCGGTTGTGGTGTCACAGCCAAGCGCAATCTCCACGCCCTCGACCCCTGCCCCGGCATGGGCAGCAACGCAGGATGTGTCGGCCTCGGAGGCTCCGGCCGTCACCACGCCGTCTGTAGAGCCGGTGACCGCTCCGCCCGTACCGAGCACCCAGGTGAGTGAGTCCGATGAAACGGACCATGTTGAAGGTTCTCTTGATGAACCGGCGCAGGATGATGCGTTCGCCATTGAGACTCCCCATCACGTCGAAGCAGTGACGGTTTCCGAAAAGGACAACTAGTCATGGCCTCCGACTCCCCCCAGTCGGCGGACAATCCCTCCCGAGTGCCGCAACAACCGGGGCAAGCGCGCAGCCCTCGCACATCGGCAGCACCGGCATCGCGTGCATTCGCCGTGGGTCTCAGCTTGGCGGCTACGTGTTCGATCATTGCCGCACTCGCCCTAGAGCAGCCGCCGCAGAGCACCTCCGCGGTTCCGGCTGCGACGAACACTGGTGCACCCGTCGCCGTTGCGCCGACCGTGGCTGTTGATCCTGGGGCCGCACCGCCGGTCGCAACTGATGCGCTTGCTCCCGCCGCCGAGCCAGTGGCGAGCCCGAACCAGCGCGTCTCGAGCCCATCTGCTGGTTCAGCGGTTGGAGCGGCATCGACACAGGCGCCTGTGTCCTCGCCGGCACCCGTATCGTCACCCACGCCCACGCCCACGGTTGCGCCGGCACCGACACCGACTTCACCCCCGCCCACCACGCCGCCGACGACGGTCGCTGTGACTCGCTCCAGCTGAGCACTCATGATTGAGGCGGTGCGGTCGTTCGGCGCGATGGGAAGTGACTGCACGCTCACGATCACCGTCGACGACCGCAGTCTCGGGGATCGCCTCGCGTCACGTGCTGAGGCACTGGTGCGCCAACTGGAGTCGTTGTGGACACGGTTCCGTGCCGACAGCGAACTCATGGTGCTCAATGATCATGCCGGTGAGGACTGGGGAGTCAGTCCCGATACGTTCGCGCTCATTGGCGCCGCCATTCACGCACACCAGATCACCAATGGCATCTTCGATCCGACTCTGCTCGATGCACTCATTGCTGCTGGGTATAACCGCAGCTTCGAGCAACTCGGCAGCGGTCTCATCGCCGCGGCACCCCTCGGGCGCGGGGCATCGCCGGTCAACGCGATCGAACTCGATGCCGAGCGCAATTTCGTCACCCTTCCTGTTGGGGTTCACCTCGACCTCGGTGGCATTGCCAAAGGACGCGCCGCAGACCTCGTTGCCCAACTGTTGGAGAACGGCGGCGCCATCGGTGCCTGCGTCGATCTTGGCGGGGATATTGCGGTGTTCGGCGATCGCATCGACGATCAGCGGTGGGCAATCGCCGTTGATGATCCCGCGCAGCCCGGAGTGGACCTTGCGGTTCTGGTGCTTGATCGCGGTGCGGTGGCTACCAGCTCGCGGGTCAAACGCCAGTGGCAAACCTCTGAAGGCTCCGCACACCATCTTGTCGATCCCCGAACCGGCCGACCAGCCGTCACTGACCTCCTTGCAGTTTCGGTTGTGGCAGCGGACGCGATGTGGGCCGAGGTGTACGCAAAGGGGGCACTCATTGCCGGGTCGACCGCAGGCGCAACACTGTTGGAAGGCGCCGGACTCTCGGCCCTGTTGATCACTGAACTCGGCGAGGTGCGCTCGATCGGAGCTATCGATCAATTCCTCGTCCAAACCACCACGGGGCACCCATGACCTTTATCCTCGCCAGTACCAAGTTGTGGTGGTACGTCTCCCGCTCGGCCGGCATTGTGGGCTGGGCGCTGTGTGCCGCCTCGGTCCTGTGGGGTTTGGCGCTGGCCACACGGGCGCTTGGTCGCAAACCATCGGCGCCATGGCTGCTCGATCTCCACCGATTCCTGGGTGGACTCGCCGTCACGTTCGTCGGCATTCACATGCTGTCGCTGATGCTGGACCCGTTCGTACGCTTCGGATTCGGTGATCTTCTTGTTCCCTTTGCATCTTCGCAATACAAACCCGGTGCGGTGGCCTGGGGAATCGTGGCGATGTACCTGTTGGTCGCGGTTGAGGTCACCTCGCTGCTGAAGAAACGAATTCCGCTGAAACTTTGGCGCGGCGTGCACCTCACCAGCTACGTGCTCTATGGGTTTGCCACGGTGCATCTGCTCACCGCCGGCACTGATCGCTTCAATCCGGCGCTTCGGTGGTGTGTGCTTGTGAGTGTTGGCGCGGTGGTGTTCTTCAGTGCGTACCGACTTGTTGGGCCGGGGCGCGCGGCAAGTATTCGCTCTGCGAAACGAGCTAGATCCGCTCCGGTGTCACCGGTGGAACACTCTGATGGTGAGGCGTCCTAGGCGCAGCTGACGGCCTGTCTACTGAGCGGGGAGTTCCACCACGAAGCTGGCGATGTCTTGTTCAAGCTTCGATGCGATGAGTGCCGCCGCGGTGCCACGACAGTTGCGACGAGTGGCGATGAATGCACCACTGCGCAGGCGTTCGGCGAGCTCGGCGGCATAGGCAACGGAGGTCTCGACGACCTCTTCAGCAGGCACAATCTCATTGAGATATCCAGCGGTGACCGCACCAGCGGGGTCGTACACCTGCGCATGGTTGATGGCCACGGTGAACGCGGCGGTGGTGAGACATTCACGAGCTAGTTCGACAGCAAAGCTGGGAACCGGCATGCCAATAGCCACCTCGTTGAGCCCGATTTTGAAGGAACCTTCGGCCCCGATGCGATAGTCGGCGGCAAGCAGCAAGATGGCGCCCATGGCCAGCGCGTGCCCGGTGGACGCGATGACGACTGGCATCGGGAACTCGAAGATCTCCGTTGCCACTTCGGCTCCTGCGCGCAGAAGATTGCGGGCACCTTCGGCACTGGCGGTCATCACTGCAAGGTCGAAACCAGCGGAGAAGCGACCGGGGCGGCCGGCAATGACCACAGCGCCTGCTTCGGTGCGAGCGCGGGCAAGTCCGCTACGGAGACCATCGGCAAGTTCATGGGTGACGGCATTGGCCTTGCCGTCGTCGATGGTGATGACCGCAACGCGGCCACGGAGTTCATAGGAAACCACTGAGTCGGACATAGGAAGAACGCTACCCGCGTGGCCGGACCGCGGAGGTCGCCGAACCGGCTGCTGGCGATGACGCGGTGGAAGTTCTCAGGTGGGTTCGGTGACGAAGTCGATCAACTGCTCGACTGCCCCAATGAGAGCTGGTTCAAGATCGTTCCAGCTCGACACGGAGTTGAGGATCCGTTTCCAAAACAGTCGGGGATCGTCGACGCCGAGTGCGGCGCAGACACCGTCTTTCCATGACTGACCTTTGGGAACCTCGGGCCAGCGTTCAATGCCGATGACCGATGGTTTCACTGCAGCCCAGATATCGACGAAGGGGTGGCCACTGATGAGCACGTCTGGGTGATCAATGCCGGAGGCGATCCGGCTTTCCTTGGAGTTGTCAACGAGGTGGTCAAGCAGGATCCCGAGACGACGACCGGGACGAGGACCGAATCCGTGCACGATCTCGCCGAGGTTGTCAGCGCCGTCGAGTAATTCGACAACGATGCCCTCGACCCGAAGGTCGTCGCCCCAGACCTTCTCGACCAGTTCGGCATCATGGACACCCTCGACCAGAAGCCGGCTGGCGCGGGCGATGCGTGCCGACGCGCCGGCCACAGCAACCGAACCTGAAGCGGTGCGGGATGCTTCGGCAGTGGTAGTTGCTTTGGGGCGTATAAGCGTGACCTGCTTGCCCTGCACGTCGAAGGCGCCATCGCGCAGACGCACTTTGTGGTCGCGTCCCATTCGATCGCGAATGGTGACAATGGAAGCCTCACAGTTGACGACGACTCCGAACAGCGGTGTGCCGCGAACTTCCACCTCGAGCCCGGCGACCGCAGCAATGCGAGCGGGAGGCTTGCGCACCCTTGGAGCGTCTCCGTCGAGATCGAGCGGCTCGGAGAGGATGCCCTTCCGATACGGCGTATCAGCCACCTCAGGCGCCGACGAGTTCGCGAATCTTTGCTTCGGTGGCAGGGCCGTCGTAGGCGAGTTCCCCGTCGCGCAGACCAATGCATCGTGTGGCGCTGGGAACGAGGTCGAGCTGATGAGTGGAGCACACAATGGTGGCGCCCTGGGCCACCACATCGCTCATGATCTGCACCAGTGTCTCCTGGCCGGGTGTGTCGAGACCCACGAAGGGTTCATCAACCAGCATCACCCGGAACGGGCGGATGAGACCGAGGATCAGTCCGGTCTTCTGCTTGAGACCACGGCTGAAACGAGACGGGAGATCATCAACGCGTTCAGACAGGCCGAACATGTCGACCAGATCATCGGCGTATTCCTCCCACTCAACGGTCTGATGAAGTCGGGCGACGTATTCGATGTGCTCGGACAGGCTGAGATCGTCGTAGAGCACGGGATTGTCTGGGAGATAGGACAGCGCAGCGCGCGCCTCAACGGTGCCCGCTGGGTGGCCTTGGACGAACGCCCAACCGGTGGTGGCTTCGAGCATCCCTGAGGCCAGACCGAGGAACGTCGACTTTCCGGCGCCATTGGGGCCGACCAGCATGACGAGTTCGCCGGCACCGATCTTGATGTCGAGCGCGGTGGTGAGTCCCATGCCATCGCCGTAATCCTTGGCGAGGTCGAGGGTTTGGAGCGCGGCCGCCGGATCGAGACGGGGCTCGGTGGCAGTAGTGGGCGGTTGCTTGGGGAGTTTGAACGCTGAGGTCACAGGTGTTTCGGCTTCCGTGTGCGGAGATAGAGGATGGCCGCTCCGACAGCGAACAATGCGTAGACGGTTGCGTTGCCCACCTTGGTGGTGTTCAGCGCGCCCGGGTCGGATCCGGCGTTCAGCATGGGTAGCAAGGCAATGACGACGATGATCGGCGGGATGACGAGGCGGGCGAGCATGACCCAACCCATCATGTCGGGACCAAGGCCAGACAGGCCGGCAACATCAGGAGCACCCATTGCCGTGCTGATGGTGGCGGCTACTGCGGCGGCCAGCGACACCGGAATGATGAGAATCAGTCCGATCTGCCAGACCACGGTGAACGGGACAAGCACGGTGGCGGCGGCCCCAGCGACGACACCCATGAGCACCATGATCGCGAACGCGGCGGCGAGGTGCTGGAGCAAGAACGCGCCCGGCGCATCGGGATAACTCTCCCATCGGGTGGGATGGTCGACTTCTTGTGCAGTCGGTTCGGCGGCGTCATAGGCCACGATGTAGAGCGCGAATCCGGCGATGAGAATGGCAGGGATGGTGCCTCGCCACACTGCGCCGATGGCGAGCCCACCGGCGGCGGCCATGAGCACCATGCGGGCCAGACGGGGGAGTGGGAAGCGCAGGTAGCTCTGCCAGTCGCGTTTCCAGACCGGAGGGATGAACGATCGTCGCTTGGCCCGACCGATGCGGATCCAAGGTCGGAGACGAGGATTCTCCTGAGACAGCTGGCGACGCAGCAGCACCACGGTTCGGACATCCTGAAGTGTCACGGCGAACCGGAGCTGGGCGACGAGCCCAGCGCGTCGAAGCGCGTGCTCGATGGACAGGTCGCCAATACGACTGAGTGCCAGCACCACAATGCCGAGCACGAGAACCACCGGAACGACGGCGAGGATGCGGAAGGTGATGGGCCAAAACGCGATGTCGGCCAGCAGTGTCATTGGTGAGGTCTGATGCTTGGTGACCACGTCGATGGCTGACCACAACACGATCACCAGCGCCAAGCCGTTGGCGGGCCACCAGCGGACCCTTCGACCAGAGACAGCCATGGCAGTGGCCGACGCAAGTACGCCGGCCAGTGCGAAGGCGACGGCAGTGCACACGATGGAGGCAACAGGATTGACCGGGAGCCGGCGGGCGGCGAGTTCACCGATGATGGCGCCCACCACCGCGCCAGAGAACGCGAGGAAACGGAGTTGCTTGATGGCCGGGCCGCGCACAACTTCCGAGCGTGGGACCGGGGCACTTAACTCGTGCATCACCACTGGTGCCTCGAGCACGAGCGGGCCGCCGCGGCCGCCTGAGCGCAGCCCCACCCCGACAGCGACAGCAAAAGCGAGGCCGAGCCACATCGGCGCCTGATTGGCGAAGTCGGCGGCTTCGGTGACGCTGAGGCGATTGGTCGGCAGTTGGCTCGAAGCGAACATCACGAAGATGACTGTGGCGAGACCAACCATGTAGACGCGATAGAGCGCATCGATCCAGTGCACTTCGGAGAGACGGTTATGGCGACGGGTTCGGCGCAGCTCATGGAGCGCAGCGGTTGTCGCCTCGAGATCGATCACAAATGAGGAATCTACCGGCATGGCGGTCACTGGCCTGAGCCGCCCCGTTCGGCTTCATCGGCGAGGGCCAGCCAGGACTCCTCGGCGGAGGCAAGTTCGCCGGTGACAGCTGCGAACCGAGCGCCAAGTTCGGCGAGCTCTGTATGAGATGCCGATGTTGCCCGTTCGGCCATTTCTGCCTCAAGTGCATCGCGTTTCTTTGTCAGCCGGAGGACCAACTTGTCGGCTTCTTTGATGAGATGTCGTAGGGTGCTGGCGCTGCGGGGTGCGTTGGTAGGTTTCGATTTTCGGGTTGATGATGGTGTCGGTGTGGGTGACGACCGACGGGCGGGGGCGGAGGTGGCCCGACCTCGCACGCGGTTTGCGCGGCGCTCGTCCTCCCACTTGGCATAGCCACCCGGTCGGCGGCCGGGTCTGGCGACACCGTCGATCACCATCACATCGGCGACGGTGCGCTCAAGGAAGGCGCGGTCGTGACTCACGACGATCAATGCGCCGGGCCAGTCGTCGAGGAATTCCTCGAGAACGCGCAACGTGTCAACGTCGAGATCGTTCGTAGGTTCGTCGAGCAGCAGCACATTGGGCTTGGCGGCGAGCACCAGCAGCAGCTGCAGGCGGCGGCGCTCTCCACCCGAGAGAAGTTCGATCGGTGCCCACTGTGCATCGCCGTCGAACCAAAATGATTCGAGCAGCGCGGCGTCCTGCCAGTCGGGGATTCGGTGGCCGCCAGTCACGGCATCACGCACCCGCATGCTTGGATCAAGCGTGACTCCTACCTGGTCGTAGTAGCCGATGCGCACTGTGCTTCCGTGTTCGACCGTGCCGGCCTGGGGCTGAAGGCGACCGGCGATCAGGTCCAGCAATGTCGACTTTCCCACACCGTTGGGACCGACCAGTCCGAGTCGTTCGCGTGGATCCAGCGCGAGGTCGACGCCGGTGAACAGGGGGGCGTCAGGATCGTGGCCGAAGGCGACGCCTTCGAGTTCGACGACCCGATCACCGAGGCGGGGCGTGCCGAACCACAGATCGGGGATACCAGTGCGCGCCGCGGGTTCGGCCCGTGTCTCAATCAGCGCTGTGGCCGCATCGATTCGCGCTTTCGGTTTGCTGGTTCGGGCCGGAGCACCGCGCTGCAGCCAGGCCAACTCCTTGCGGGCCAGATTGCGACGGGTGGCTTCATCGCTAGCGGCACGGTCCTCACGTTCGGCGCGGCCCTCGAGATAGGAGGCGTAGCCGCCTTCGTGGGTGTAGCCACGGCCCCGATCGATCTCGAGCACCCGCGTGGTGACACGGTCGAGTACGTGGCGGTCGTGGGTGACCATGACGAGCCCTCCGCGATATGCGGCGAGTCGTTCTTCGAGCCAGGCAATCGCGTCAATGTCGAGGTGATTGGTGGGCTCATCGAGGACGAGGAGATCGCTCTCAGCCACCAAGGCCCGTGCGAGCGCAACCCGCTTGGCCTGTCCGCCTGAGAGCCTGGTGATGTCGGCATTGAGCAGTGGGGACATTCCGAGGTGATCGAGCACCGCAGCTGCCTCCCATGGCTGCTCAGCGGCAGCCTCGACCGCGGCGAGCACGGTCCCGGCGGGTAGTTCGGGCCGTTGGGCCAGCGCGGCGATGCGCACACTCCGGCCCCTGCGGACCGCACCGCTCTCGGGTTCCTGCTCGCCGATGAGAACCGAAAGCAACGTGGATTTACCGCATCCGTTGAGGCCAACGATGCCGATGCGGTCGCCAGTGGACACCGTGAGAGAGAGATCGCTGAACAGGGGTCGTCCCGGTCGACTCATCGTCACTGTTTCGAGGTCGACCAAAATCACAGTGCTGAGGCTAGGTCGCCCATGCGTCGCCGCCGTACGGGAGGCCCACTAGCGTTCTTCACGCCCACTCCCGGGGCCGGTGGAGCCCACGATGACTGAGATGATCGAGCGACCAGACACACCGGCAGCGAGCGCACCAACACGACGTTCACCGAACGATCCGCCAACTGTTCCCAACCACCCTGCTGGACCGGGTCGGCTCTGGGTACCACTCGCCATGTTCTTCGCTGTCGCGGTTCTTGTGTGGATCGCGATTTGGTACGGCAACACGCACTTCACCCACGATGCCTTTTTCCCCTCGCGTCCTGGAATCGCTGGTGGAAACTGGTTCGAAGGATGGCAGCGATGGGACGCGTATTGGTACCGAACCATTGCGCGTGAGGGCTACGTCTACTACCCCGGGGTGCAGTCCTCGGTGGCCTACTGGCCCTCGTATCCGATCTTGGTCCGCGCGCTGAGCTGGGCGTTCCCGAGCATCTTCATCACTGGTTCAATCGTCACGCTCTGCAGCGGTGCCGCAGCCGCAGTGCTGTTGCGTCGATGGGCTGGTGTGTTCCTGCCTCGGGCCGCGGCGGTGACCACGGTGGCTCTGTTCATTGTCTATCCCTACGGCTACTACCAGTACGGCGCGATCTATGCCGATGCGTTATTCGTCGCCGTCACCATTGCGGCATTCCTGCTGGTTGAACGCGACCGCCTGTTCTGGGCTGGAGTGGTCGGCATTGTGGCCACCGCGGCGCGACCTGCGGGTGTGATCGTGGCTGTCGCGCTTGTCCTGCGCGTCATTGAACGACGCAACCTTGCCCGCGCCAGCACCGCGGAGCAGAGCATCAGTTTCTGGAAGCGCTTTGATCCTCGGGTGCTGGGTTGGCGCGAGTCTCCAGTGCTGCTCGCGTTTGGCGGCATCGGGGCATGGTCGGTGTTTCTGTGGGTGCGTTTTGGCGACCCACTGCTGTTCGCCACAGTCGAGTCAAGCTGGGGCCAAGGCGCTGGCCCATCGACCTGGTTCAAGTTCCGGATCTTCGAGGAACTGCGTGATCGTCCCCTCGCAGCCGGAACTGCCGGACATCTCGTCCAAGGGCTGCTGCTGTTCGGCGCGCTGGCGCTTGTGCCCCGAATTGTTCGCCGATTCGGCTGGTCCTATGCGCTGTTCACCATGGGAGTCATTGGCCTGGCGTTGGTGGGCACCAAAGATTTCCAGAGTTCCGGTCGCTATCTGATCGGTGCGTTCCCCTGCTTCGCCGTGTTGGCGGAGCCGCTCGTGGCGCGACCACCGCTGCGGGCGCTGATCCTGATCGCCTCGTTGCTTGCTCTGATCGTTATGGCGGCGGCATACGGCCGCGGTACGTATCTCGCCTGATCGGGCGGTAGCGTCAGGACTCGGCCCGAGGCGTGTCTCGGATCGGAAACTGCTCGCACACGTGTGCAATCCCCGGAGGGAATCCCATGACCGTCGACGCCGATGCCACCGAGGTTGTTCTCGATGACGAGTCTCGCTTCGTGCTCACGGTGACCCCGGAGGCCATCGAACGCGTCTCGGAGATCCGCGACTCCGAAGAGGACCCGGGCTCGCTGGCTCTGCGGGTCGAGATCATTGGGGTCTCCGGCACCGACTACAGCTACGACCTTGCGTTCGCCCCTATCGCAGAGATGGACGAGAACGACGATCTCTCTGTGCAGGGCGGCCTATCGATCGTCGTTGCCGCGGAAAGCATCGATCGCATGCGCGGCGCCACGCTGGATCTGCCCAGTAACGCCGGACAGGGCGGCCTCATCATTCGCAATCCGAACCGAGCCGACCCGCTGGCCGGTCTCGACTTGTCGGTCACCGGCGATGTTGCCGAAAAAGTATCGATGCTGCTCGAGCATGTTGTGAACCCTCAGCTTGCGGCCCATGGCGGATTCGCAGCCCTTGTTGGCGTTGATGATTCGAAGGCCTACCTGACCATGGGTGGAGGCTGTCAGGGCTGCGCAGCCAGTGCTCAGACTCTGCAGATGGGCATTCGCGAGCAGATCCTCGAGGCGATCCCTGAGATCACCGAGGTCATTGATGTCACCGATCACACCGCTGGTGACAATCCCTTTTATACGCAGTAGGGGAGTGCCGGTCTTTGCGTGCAGGTCGCGGAAAATGCTTGCGCAAAAATTGATCAGCAGCGTCAACTAATCTAGGTTCGCCGAGGCGTCACGGGAAAACTTCTGCCCGTGGCCGGTCCGTCGCACGAACCTGTACAGCACCAGAAAACAGCAACAGAAAGAGGAACAATGCCCGACGTTGTCCGTGAGTCCGTCTTCAACCTGCAGTTTCCGTTCACGCGGTCACTCGGGTCGACGCTGAGTACATTTTTCTCAGCGCTCGCACAGGGGCAGATCATCGGTGTGCGCACCGCTGGTCGTGTCATCGCCCCGCCGCTCGAGTACGACCCCGATACCGCTGCCGACTCGGGCACCGACTACGTCAAGGTCGGCCCCAAGGGCACCGTGTCCACCTGGACATGGGTTCCCGAGCCCACCCATCTGCACACGGTGAAGCACCCCTTCGCCTTTGCCTTCATCACGCTCGATGGTGCCGACACGCCGATGATCCACGTTGTCGACGCCGGATCAGAAAGCGCAATGGCGCCGGGTATGCGTGTCGAAGCCACGTTCAAGCCCGCCGATGAGCGAGTCGGTCGCATCGACGACATCGTCGCTTTCGTGCCGGCCGCTGATCCCTCGCCGAGTGCCGGCGCTGGCGATCCCTTCGTTGCTCCCGCTGAGAACGACATCACCATGCTCGATTCCTTCTGCGATCTGACCTATGTCGACAACACGTCGGCCTCCACGCTTTTGTGGATGGAGAGCCTGCTGAAGGGTCAGATCATCGGCCAGGTGTGCCCGATGTGTAA
>CANFQA010000021.1 GCA_947449015.1 Microthrixaceae bacterium
CCCGGAGGAGTCGTCGGGACGTTGGAGATCGCGTTTGCGAGTTGCGCTTCTTCCGCGGCGATCTGTGCGCCAAAACCAGCATCAAGCCGCCCGAGGTACTGGGCATCGGAAAGTCGCTCGTCGAGCCGCGCCCGCACCTGATCGGCGAAGCGCTGCTGTTCAGCTTGGGCGCTGGTGAGTGACTCCAGCGTTGAGGTTGCAGCTGCCAACTGCGCCTCGGCCTTGGCCCGTGCGTCATGGGCTCGGGTGATCTGATCCTCAAGACGTCGTTTGGCGGCACGGAGTTGATCGATGACATCGGCGTCGCTGCCCGATCGGAGATCAAGGAAGGCTCGGCGGTTTGCGTCCTGCTGGGCAGTCGAGGATTCGAAGGCCCGAAACAGATCCTCACTTGGAGGGCTGACATAGGCCGACACTGCGTAGGCCGCAACGCGGGCCCGGATCTGTTCGATGTCCTTGGCGGTCTGCGCCGCGGCAGCCTCGGCGGCGTCAGCCTCGGCCCGACTGGCATCGGCCAAGCGTTGGGCTTCGACCGCAGCGGCTTGCTGGCCCCGCACGTTTTCATCCAGAGCGGAAAGCGCGGCCAGCACCGAGGCTTGGTTTCCTTGGAGCACATCGACCTGGCTGGCCACCTGCGCCTGCTGGGCCCGCACTGCCGCGCGACGGGTGCGCGCATCGGTGAGATCCGCTCCTGCGGTGATCGACGACCCAGTCAGCAGCGCCACAAGCGCGACAGCAACGACCATGGAGATAGTCGTGGCAGTTCTGCGGGATGCGGATCGGGGGATGCGATGCATGGCTCGGTGTGAAGCTCCTCGGGTACGCGAAACGTAGGAGGAAGGCCCGGAATCCGCCCGAGAGCAGTGAAACCCTACCTGCGGAAGCACCCAAGAACCAGCACAAGCCGCGAATCCCCTGTTCAGAGGGGTTCAGATGCAACCGCACGCGTCATGAGCGGTACGGTCAATCGATCATGAGCGAGCCGAGTACCCCCTTCAGCGAGTTGGCGCACCGACGCCGCTCAAATCTCCGTATCGATCCCGAGCGGGCCATCGACGACAACCTCCTCGATCAGCTCATCACCACTGCGGCCACTGCCCCCAACCACCATCGCACCTACCCATGGCGATTCCGGATCATTCGCGGCGACGGACGTCGAGGTCTCGGCAATGCCCTCGCCGACCATCTGGCCAACAAACCCGACCCTCTGACCAACAAACCCGACCCTCTGACCAACAAACCCGACCCTCTGACCAACAAACTCGACCCTCTGACCAACAAACTCGACCCTCTGACCAACAAACTCGACCCTCTGGCCAACAAACTCGACCCCGACCCAGCACTCGCACAGGCCCGGGTCTCCAAAGCCCGCTCGAAGTACTTGCGGGCACCCGTCATGGTCGTGGTGGCATCGCGAGCCGGCGAGGACGAAATCGCCACTATCGAAAACCGCGATGCCGTCTCTGCGGCCATCCAGACATTGCTGCTGGCGGCAACGGAGGTCGGTCTGGCCTCGTTATGGTCCACCGGCGCTGCGGCACAGTCGATGGAGGTCGCCGAGTTCTGCGGATTCGACTCCACCGACACCATCATCGGCCTTGTGTATCTCGGCTGGCCCACCGCAGAACTCGAGCCAGCACTGCGCGCCGTTCCCGAAGTTGTCCGCATCGATCAGGCTTAGTCCCGACCTAGGGTTCCCCGATGGCACGAACCACCAAACGCGGCCCTAACCCCGACCGTGCACCGGCCCCAGCGCGAGTTCGCCGAACCCGCATCGTGTCGGTGGTGTGCACCTGGGCATTCATCGCCATGTTCTTCGTGGCGCCCTCAATCATGGGCAGTGCGCTGTTCATCATTCCGTCGGTCCTGTTCGGGGTCGCCGCTATTGCGACAGTGCGCGATTCACGGCGATCCGACGGACCCGACGCCCAGACTCTGGAACCCGAGGCGCTCGCCACCGCCACGAAAAAGCAGCCAGTTGAAGTCGACGGTCTGCTGTTTTCCGGTTCCACTGCCCGGGCCAGCGCAACCAAAGGGACACTCCGCTTCGCAGATCGCCGCTTGGCCTTCGTTGGCACGGATGATTCGGTCCTGTTCGATGTTCCGATCGGCAAAGTTTCCCTCGCCGGAGCTCCGGGGTTCTGGCGACCGCAGCTTGATCTGGAGATCAACGGCAGAAATCACACCATTCGTTTCCTTCCGGTCTGGGACCTGGGTGCGACCTTCGTGGGCGTGATCATCGCCGGCGAATGGCACGCGCAGCTCCAAGAACTGGGCGCAAGCTGACATGGCCAACCGCGAACCTGATCCCAACACTGTTCGGTCAAAGGCCCGTGCCCGCCGAGGGATGATCCTTGCTTTGTGGTGGGGAGTCGTACTGCTTGGCCTGTTCGCCATCAGTAGCGGCGGACCTCCGCTGCTCATCGTGCCGGTGATCCTTATCGGCATCATCGTGGCCTCCAACACCCTTGTGGTCGTCCGGGGAACCGGACCCGAACAGCAAGCGCTGGCCCCAGGACGACTCATCCAAGCCGACGATCACGATGATCCCGTCACCGTGTCCGCCACGAGAGCGCCTCGCCGCAACGCCTCCGATCGCACCCGTCGATCGGGAGAACTCCGTTACGAGCAACGGCGACTTCGCTTCACGTTCCACGAAGGGCGACAGTCGAGATCTGACGCCGCAAAACCGTTCGATCCCACCGATGAAGTCACGGTGTTCGATGTGGCACCGAAACAGATTCAACTCGGCTCCCGCCCCACCATGGCCCGACCCGCCCTCAGTCTCACCATCGATGGCACCCTGCACGTCATCGAGTTCAGCCCGCCAATGGATCTGGGCGCCGGCGTCGTCGGCGCAATCGTGTCGGCCGCGTGGCATGACCAACTACTCGAACGGGGCGCACGCATCGGGTGAGCGGGCATGACACCATGAGGACGTGACCGATCTCATTCCCGGACCCAAAGCCGACCAAGCCCTTCTCGACCACGCCGTCGAACTGCTGCAGGAAGCCGGCGATCTCACGCTGAACTGGTTCGACCGTGACGACCTCGCTATCGACAACAAGGGCGATGGCACCCCGGTCACCGACGCCGACCGTGCTGCCGAGCGACTCGTTCGCGAGCGACTTGATGCCAGTCGACCCGATGACACCGTGCTGGGCGAAGAGGAAGCCGACAAACCCGGCACCAGCGGCATCACCTGGATCATCGATCCCATCGATGGCACCAAGGCCTTCACTCGTGGTGTGCCGCTGTACTCCAACCTGCTCGGTGTGTTTGATGAACACGGGCCGTTGCTCGGTGTCATCCATCTACCGGCGCTTGGCATCACGGTGTACGCCGGCCGCGGACTCGGCTGCTTCCGCAATGGCAAGCCCGCCCGAGTGAGCGATCGCGCAGAACCATCAGCCTGCGTGCTGTCCACCAGTGGATTCAACCCATGGAGCGACAATGCGCTTCTCGGCGTCAAGCACGCTGAGTTCCAACTGCGCACCTGGGGTGATGGCTATGGCTACGCCATGGTGGCCTGCGGTGCACTCGACGCCATGGTCGACCCGTCGGTCTCACTCTGGGATGTGGCTCCACTGCCGGTGATCATGTCGGAAGCGGGTGGTCGTTTTACCGCACTTGATGGTTCAGCGCCCACGCTGGTTCCCGGACAGCAGACCTCCGCAGTAGCCACCAGTTCAGCAATCCATAGCGCGGTCATCGCTGCGCTCAACTCCTAAGGCTGCCCATGCACTTGGTCATCGGTCGTTCTATCGCCCGCGCCATTCTGACGTTCAGCGCTCTGGTCGCCGTGCTGTCTTTGAGTGCCGGTGTTGCCAGTGCACATGCCGGGTTGGTCAGTACCACTCCGACAGATAACACCTCGGTCACTCCCTCGCCGGCGAAGGTGAGCGCCACGTTCTCCGAGCGGGTGAGTATCGGTGTCGGTGGACTCACCGTGCGCAATACCAACGGCCTACGGGTTGACACGGGATCAAGCAGTGTTGACAGCGTTGGCACCACAGTGTCGGTGGCGCTGCAGCCAACGCTTCCCGATGGAACCTATGTGGCCACCTATCGGGTGCTCTCCGCTGATGGCCATCCGGTGAGCGCGTCGTTCCTGTTTGGTATCGGTTCCGGACCGATCGACGCCAACGCCGCATCGTTCAGTGGAACTGGCGGCAATCGGACGTGGGAGATTGCCGGAGCCTTCGCCCGCTTCCTGATGTACGCCAGCGCCTTGCTGGCTGCCGGGCTCGTGTTCTTCCTGGCCTTCATCCATGACCGCGACGAAGACCGCTGGCGACTCATCAGTTGGGCCCGTATCGCCACCATCACTGCGCTGTTCGGCGCGGCCGGTGTTGTCACGGTGCAAGCCGCGCTTCTGAGTGGCAAGAACCTTTCGGCCATCACTGATGGCGGAGTCCTCGGCGATGTGCTCAACAGTCGGCTGGGATGGTCGCTGGCTGCGCTCACCATGGGTCTCATCGCCGTGCACCTCTCGACGGACATTCAAAATGTCATCGCGTCACAATCACTCGCGCTCTATGGCGGACTGGCCACCGCAGCCTCGTTCGCTATTTGGGGTCATTCCACCGAACTGACGCCGGTCTGGCTGAGCACCACCGCTGACATCGTGCATGTCGCCGCGGCCGCGTTCTGGTTCGGCGGCATTGTTGGAATGGTCATGGTGCTTCGTCGTCGCGGCAACCGGCCAGCGGCGCCAACTGCGCAGATCGTCAGTCGGTTCTCCACTGCCGCCGCCATCAGTGTCGGATTACTGGCCGCCGCTGGCATTGCGCTCTCATGGAACGCCACCGGCGGATCATGGAACGCGCTTGTCTCCACCACCTACGGACGCCTGCTGCTGGTCAAGGTTGGAATCACCGCCGGCATTCTTGCCATCGCCGGCTACAACCGATCCTGGTTGGTGCCGGCCATCGTGCAAGGCGAAGCCGAACTCGCCAACCCGTCATCGGAAACTGCGGAACCGGCGTTCACCGATGAACAACGCGCCAGCAACTGGTCGCTGTTGCGCCGGGCCGTGACCATCGAGGCGATCGCCCTGGTGGTCATCATGGGCATCACCTCAGTGCTCGTCAACGTCACCCCGGCCCGTACCGCCATCGCGGGGGCCGATCGGGTCGTGAACCAGACCCAGACCGTGGCCACCGGCACCGTCAACCTTGTCGTTGTGCCCGCCCGCGTCGGCGAGAACACCCTGCACATCCAATACGCCGATTCATCCGGCAAGCCCATCGATGTGGCCAACACGCTCACCATCGAGTTCTCCCTGCCTTCAGCCGACCTTTCTGCGATCTCACGGCAGACCGCTAAAGCTGGACCCGGACATTTCATTTACACCGGGCCGGAACTCAGCATCGCCGGCACATGGACCGTTACACTCGTAGCCCGGACAAGCGATTTCTCCGAGCAGCGCACCAGTTTTCAGGTCCCCATCTCTAAATGAATCCCCTCATCGAACCGAAAGCGGCGACAGCATGAAAACCCTCGTCCGAACACTTCTCACAGCCACGGCAGCAACGCTGTTCGCAACCGTTGCGTTCGTTGCGCCCGCATCTGCCCATGTGGAAGCAACCGGTATGGCCCATGGCGAGCTCACCATGGTCAGCCTCAATGTTGAGCACGGTTGCGGTGAGCTCGACCTCACCGGGCTGCGCGTGCAGATGCCCGAAGGCGCGACCCAGATCACCGCCGAGAACCCCGAGGGCTGGACGAGTACCGCGAACTCCAACGAAATCGCATGGACTGGCGGTCCACAGCCAGCACATGAAGAACTGGAGTTCCAGTTCTCGCTCAAGTTGGCCCAGGCCAAGGGTGAGACCGTCCGCTTCCCAGCCATCGAGTCCTGCCCCGGCGGCGAAATCGCATGGATCGAACAGACCCCAGAGGGTGGGCCGGAACCTGAGCATCCCGCCCCCGAAATCGTGCTCGGCGAAACCTCTGCGACCACCATGGCAATGTCCGCAATCGATGACACCAAGGCTCCCGCCACCATGGCTCCCGAACAGACCCCCATCACCCAACAAGGAAGCACAACCCATAACGCCGGTCTTGTGGTGCTCCTGGTCGTGATGGCGATCATCATCGGTGGCGCCGTCATTCTCTACTTCCGCAATCGGAAGCCCACGGCAAAGAACTAACGGTGACAAACTCCCGCCCCGCGAGCGGCATCCTGCGATGCATGCTTGCGGTGGCGGGAGTTTCCGCGTTCACCCTCATGGTGTTGGCGCAACCGGCAACTGCGAGCAACCTCACTGCCACCAACGGCCGTTCCTCGGTGCTGAGCATCGAGCCGAGCAATGGCGCAGGCGGTGGTGTACTTGTCGGAATCATCGGCGGTGACGCCGCGTTACGCGTCGGCGCCACACCCGGACATGAGGTGATCGTGCTCGGATATGCCGCGGAGCCCTACCTGCGTATCTCCACTGATGGAAGCATCTCGGTCAATACCCGCTCCCCGGCAACCGCGCTCAATCAGACCCGCAACGGTGGCACCGGAGAGGGCACAGCCGACGCATCCGCCGAGCCCGAGTGGCTCTCTCTCGAACGTTCGGGGGAGGTTGTCTGGCACGACCACCGAATCCATTCGATGACCACCGCAGACCAGGGACATGGGTGGAGCATCAGTCTGCTGGTTGATGGAACACCAGTCACCATCAACGGTGAGCTGCGAATCGAACCACAGCCGTTGATTGTTCCGTGGGTACTTCTCATCGGCGCAGTTGCCGCAGTTGCTGTGCTCGTAGGTCGTCGTCGACCCACGAGCACAGCTCTCGTGACTGCTGGAGTCGCCGCTTCCGTCTCGATGGTTCTGGCTGCGTTGGTCACAGTTGCGACACCCACCGAACTCGGCCGTGATCTCCTCCCGGTCGTGGTGACAATCGCAGCGTGGCTGACCTGTGTGATCGGATCGCTCACCCCGCATCGGATGCGGATCGGTTTCACCATTGCCTCAGCCGCGTTGAGCGCAGGCTTCCTCTCCACAATGCTGCGCAACCTTTCCTGCGCGATCCCGGTGCCGATCATCGGCCCACCAATCATTGATCGTGTGGCAGTCAGCGCGGCTGTCGCAACCGTCATCGCCACCTTCATCCTCGCGGTCATTGGGGCCGGTCAGCCCCAAGATCCAACGGCGCCGATCAACGCCGGTTCGCCAGCGGCAGGCTGAAAACACTCAGGCCGACTCAGGTGAGGTTCGTTCGAGAACTCGCCGTTCCTCATCGAAGCGCTGATCCCATTTTCGGGCCTGGGCAATTGCTATGGCGTACTGCTCACTTCGCTTCGACCCCGCCGCAGCGGAACCCGACAGTTCATATTGCGAACTGATGCCCCAGCGGAGCTGTGCGATGGCTTCGGCCCGCAACTGACTCACTCTCGACTCGGTCACCCCGAGTTCACCGGCCAGATCAACCGAACTGCGCCCATCGAAGAACGCGCCGAGGATGACCATGCGATGCCGATCCGACAGTAGGTCGACCGCGTCATGGAGATAGCCGAGAAGTTCGCGGTATTCGAGTTGTTGGTCCGGTTCGTTCTTATGTTGGTCAACCACCAGATCAACAAGTGAGCAGTCCTCGTCCGATCCGTTTCCTGATCGATCAAGAGCGAGTGGAGCAAGTCGCACAAGAAGTGTCCGAACCCGTCGCAGCTCATCAAGGCTCACGCCGGTTCGCTCAACAACTTCCGCTTCGGTGGGTCGACGACCCAGTTCGCCAAGCAAGGCCTGCTCGGACGCGTCGATTTTTCGCGCCATGGCCCGCACCGGTCGTGGAACCCAATCGGCAGCTCGAGCGGCATCAAGAACAGCTCCACGGATTCGCAGAACCGCGTACCCTTCGAACGGAACACCGCGAGATGGATCCCAGCGACGTGCAGCTTCGACCAGTCCGAGCGCTCCGGCTCGGCGTAACTCGTTGCGATCAACGTGTCGAGGGAACGAACCGCACACTTGAGCAACGACCCGATCAACCAGGGTGAGGGCTCCCTCAGCAAGCGACACGATGGTTCTCGCGTCCTGAGAGACCTGCTCCTGTTGCTGGTTCTCCTGGTTCTCCGGGTGTTTCTGGTCCTGCTGATTCTGGTCCTGCGTTGCTCGTTCCCGAGTCATTTCGCACCACCCTGTCCGGCGTTCTCACGCTCCCGTTCACTGAGACCCGGCCAGCGGCCGGGAGGGCACTGTAGGAGCGCGTGAACCTGAAAACTGGTCGCGCCCCGACCAATTGCCTCAGAAAGAGTCGTCCGGCCCAATCATGTGAGAGAGCGGCGCCACAAGCGGCGCGAAGCGAACTACTCAGGGACGAGGAACCGACGCCGACGCACCGTCGAACGTCGCCACCCGAACACCACGACGGGCCAGTTCCTGCAAAAACGGCAGCGGCTCGACCAACTCGGCGAGTCCGCCCGCACCCGTTCGCCGCAACGCGCCATCAATGGCGAAACGCGTCGCAACCGCAGCCACCGCGCCGGCTGCGACAGCCGGACGATCCATAGCCCCGAACACCACGGTGTCACGCACCTCGCCGCGCAGTCCCCGAAGTTCAACCCGCACCGCTCCCGGTCCACCTTCAGGATGGGTCGGCCACAACATCGGCAAGCGTGCCGAGAGTCGATCGCGCCGCGTGGCCGACATGCGCGAGGTCACCCTGCGCAAGTTCTCAAACGCTGGGACGAGCAACAACGCGTCAGGAAGTTCGGCCCGATAGCAATCCTGTGCACCGATCGGTTCGGGGAACCAACACAGTTCGCGTCCTGAACCACCAGGGCGGGTCTCCCACACTCCATCACGCCAGTCGACTGCAGCCCGTCCAAGAGCCCGATGATGCTGGCGCGCACAGGCCGGACCACCGGTACCGGACTTGGCTACATGCACTTCTTCAACCTGATCAAACAACCGAGCTCCATGCGCGGCGAGCACACAGGTGAGACCGGGAGCGAAGCCGGCACCAACAATCACTGTGGCATCGAGGCTGCGCGCTCGCCGCTCGAGGGCAAGCAAGCCGCGCACATCGGTGAGGTCATCAGAGACCGACACGATCGTTGCGCCACCGCCAAGCAACGCCTCGGCCTGAGCGGCATGCACTCGCGAGCGGCCTGCCAGCACCACCACATCGACATCCAGAGGAGCGGTCAGGGCTGCGGTGTCCACCCGGGAACGTTCCCCGAGACTCTGGGCCACCATCTCGGCCCGGGCCTGGTCCTCATCGCGCAGCACAACCTCGTCGGCATCGGTCGAAACCAACTGCCTGGCCAGTCGTGCACCAACAGCTCCAACACCGATGATGGCAACGCGAGCCATATCAGTCGAGCTCGGGCCCGGAGAGCTCTCGCCAGCCCCCCGACTGTGGTGGCGTGCCACCAGTTCCGCGGAGCCGAACGGCGGCAGCGACAAGCCCTGCCATACCGATCGCTACGAAGGCCCGACGGATCATCTTCATTGTGGGGCTAGCTGGAATCGAACCAGCGACCTCACCCTTATCAGGGGTGCGCTCTAACCAACTGAGCTATAGCCCCGTAGCGGGTGGTCACCCTACCGGACGACTGATCCGCGAGGGAAAACCGGTCCACGGGCTCAGGCTCAGGCTCCCGATTCGTTGGTCGCCACGGAGACTTCAAGCCCGCCCACTCGGCCGGCAACCAGGTTGAACAGCACGGAAAAGATCGCCGACAAAATCGCCGCGGTAAGCAACAGCACCACGCCAGTGGCCGCCGCGCCGACCAGCAGTTTGATCGGCTCGAAATGGAAACTGCTTTCCGCAAGAAGTTGGGCCACGAGGTCTTCGACCCTCGTGAGGGTGCCGGTCACCGCCGCGATCAACCAGATCACCACAGTTGCCACCAACACCATGAGCCAGAGACACAGCGCCAGTACCAGCGAGAACCGCAGCATCGCTCTCGGGTTGATCCTCAGGATCCGAACGCTGGTCATCGCCAGAGTGTACGGACCATCACACCATGAGGCGGTCCACCGCAGGTTGCGTGCAGAGTTGCCTCACCAGCGAAGTTCGGCCCGGGCGCTAGCAGTGGCATCACCCACCCGTACGGTCACCTCCACCTGGTGATTCCTGGCCACATACGAACGCAGGTCCCCGTGGTTGTCCGCAGCGACTTGCCCGGCGCGGTCCTCACCGTCACGAGCACCAGCAAGCGCCGCCGCGTCAGCAGCGGTTCGCGCTCGCGCCCGATCAACCACACCCTCACCAAGGCGCACCAGCCCGATGATGACCAAGGCCACCACCATCATGAGTGCCGCCAACAACGGCAGCACCTGTCCGTCGTCTCCTGCGCGCACGCGCGCCTCCCAAGATCAACTGTGCCGATTTCTCTGCCGGTCTTTGTGCCGGTTTTTCTGTCGACAGAGTGATCTGTGAGAGTGCTTCGTTGTTAGTCGCTGCTGTCCTCGCCGCCGAGCACGGGTGCCACGGAAGCAACGGTCTCATCGCCGCTGAGGTTCATCACCCTCACACCGGTGGCATCACGTCCCTGTGAGGAAATCTCTCGGACAGCCATACGGATGACGGTTCCGCCACTGTTGATGACGAAGATGTCGTCGTCGATGCCAACCATGAATGCAGCGATGACGCCGCCCTTCTTGGCGTTGATGCGGATGCCACGAACACCCTGACCGCCGCGACCTTGGGCATTGAACTTGTCGAGCTGTGTGCGCTTTCCGTATCCGCCGTCGGTGACGATGAGGATGGCCACATCGTCGCGGGCGACATCGCAGGAGACGACCTCGTCATCTGCCTTCATCTTCATGCCGCGCACACCGGCCGCGGCCCTTCCCATGGATCGAACCTCGTCCTCGGCGAACCGAATGGTCATACCGGCCTTGGTGACCATGAAGATTTCGTCGCCACCATTGGTGGGGATGACCCTGACGAGTTCGTCGCCGTCTTTGAGGTTGATGGCGATGATGCCAGCTCGCAATGAGGAGTCGTACTCGGTGAACTTGGTCTTCTTAACCTGACCGTTCTTGGTCGCGAAGAACAAGAACCGATTGGTCTCGTAGTCACGAGTGTCGATGATGGCTTCGATGGTCTCGCCTGGTTGCAATGGCAACAGGTTGACGATCGCTGTTCCGCGAGCTGTTCGATCCTTCATCGGGATCTCATGCGCCTTCAGGCGGTAGACACGACCTCGGTTGGAGAAGAACAGCAGATACGCGTGCGCCGTGGTGTGAATGATGTGGATGACATAGTCCTCATCCTTCAGCTTGGCGCCCTTGACGCCCACGCCACCTCGACCCTGCACCTTGAATGCGTCAACGGCGATGGTCTTGATGTAGCCCTTGGCGCTCATGGTGACGACAAGTTCTTCGTCGTCAATGAGGTCTTCGATGTCGAGGTCGCCCACGTCGTAGGTGATCTGACTGCGTCGACCTTGTCCGAAGGTCTTCTTGATTTCTCCGAGTTCCTCGGCGATGACCGCTCGCTTCTTGCCCTCATCGGAGAGGATCAACTCAAGAGCAGCGATGGTCTCGCGCAGCTTGGCCATTTCCTCCTCAAGCTGAGAACGACCTAGCCGCGTGAGGCGAGACAGTTGCATGTCGAGGATGTGCTCGGCTTGTTCGGTGGAGAACTCGAACGGCGCAGCCATGAGGGCTTCGCGGGCTGCGCTCTTATCTTCGCTGGCCCGGATGGCCGCGATGATCTCGTCGATGAGATCAAGGGCCTTGAGCAATCCTTCGACGATGTGCGCACGACGTGCGGCTTCGTCGAGGCGATACTGCGAGCGCCGCGTGATGACCTCAACCTGATGGTCGATGTAGGCCACCAGCGCGTCACGAAGATTCAGTGTGCGCGGAATGCCATCAACAAGTGCCACGGTGTTGACCGAGAAGTTGGTCTGCAGTGGTGTGCGCTTGTAGAGGTTGTTCAGGATGACCAACGCCGGTGCGTCGCGCTTCAGGCGCAGCACAAGACGCATCTTGCCCTTAGCTGATTCGTCGTTGAGCTCCGCGATGCCCTCGAGCTCTCGGTTGTCAACCAGTTCCTTCACCTTGACGATGAACTGGTTGGGACTGACCTGGTACGGCAGCTCGGTGATGACGATGAAGTCGCTGCGCGTACCTTCCTCGATCTCGGCCTTACCTCGCAGCTTGATGGAACCGCGTCCGGTTCGATACGCGTCGATGATTCCCTGACGACCCATGATGAGAGCACCGGTCGGGAAATCAGGACCCTTCACGAACTCCATGAGATCGTCGGGTGTCGCCTCGGGATGCAGCATCAGGTGGTTGACCGCGTCGATGACCTCGGCGAGGTTATGAGGCGGAATGTTCGTGGCCATGCCGACCGCGATGCCCTGCGAACCGTTTACCAACAGGTTGGGGAAACGGCTGGGGAGAACTACTGGTTCTTGAAACTCACCGGAGTAGTTGTCGACGAAATCAACAGTGTTCTCGTCAATGTCGGCGAGCATGTCAAGTGCCATGGCAGCAAGACGGCATTCGGTGTAGCGCGCCGCGGCGGGCGGCTCATCAAGCGAACCGAAGTTGCCCTTCGGGTGAATGAGCGGATGGCGAAGGCTGAACGATTGACCCATTCGGACGAGCGCGTCGTAGATCGCCGAGTCACCATGAGGGTGGTACTTACCCATGACTTCACCGGTGACTCGCGCACATTTCATGGTGGGTCGATCGGGAAGAGCGCGCAGGTCGTACATACCCCACAGGATGCGGCGATGCACCGGCTTGAGGCCGTCGCGCGCGTCAGGGAGAGCGCGCGACACGATGACCGACATCGCGTAGTCGAGGAAGGATCGTTCCATCTCCTCCTGGATCTCGATCGGTTCGATGGACCCGAAAGTCGCAACTGCTCCGTCAGTGGGTCCGTCGGAAGGAGGACCATCCTGAGAAGAGCCGTCGTTCGGTGATGTGTCGTCGCTCATGATTGTTCGTGGTCTCCGGTGCGTCCTCAGATGTCGAGGAAGCGCACATCCTTTGCGTTGGTCTGAATGAAGTGCTTGCGAGATTCGACGTCGTCGCCCATCAGCACTGAGAACACCTCGTCGGCGATGGACATCTGCTCGACAGAGATCTGGAGCAAGGTTCGCTTGTTGGCATCCATTGTGGTTTCGCCGAGCTCGTCATAATCCATCTCGCCGAGTCCCTTGAGGCGCTGGAACTCTTTCTTGTGATTCGGATGCGACTCGAGGAAGGCCGATTTCGCGACATCGTCCTTGAGATAGATCTTCTCTTTGCCGACCACCGTGGAATACAACGGCGGCTGGGCGATGTACACATGCTCTTTCTCGACCAGCTCACGCATATGGCGGAA
Organism: Microthrixaceae bacterium; assembly: GCA_947449015.1. Taxonomy (GTDB): domain Bacteria; phylum Actinomycetota; class Acidimicrobiia; order Acidimicrobiales; family Acidimicrobilacustridaceae; genus Acidimicrobilacustris. Next base: position 13,293 of record CANFQA010000021.1, read on the forward strand.
GAAGAACGTGAGAAGCAGCGTACGAATATGTGAACCGTCGACATCGGCGTCGCACATCAGCACGATCTTGTTGTAACGGATCTTGCTGACATCGAACTCTTCGCCCACGCCGGCGCCAATGGCTGAGATGAGCGTTTGGATCTCGTTGTTCTTCAGGATCTTGTCGAGACGGGCGCGCTCAACGTTGAGGATCTTGCCGCGAATAGGAAGGATTGCTTGCGTGCGCGGATCGCGTGCGGCGACAGCAGAACCACCAGCGGAGTCGCCCTCGACGATGAACAGTTCGCATTCGCCTGGATCGCGACTGGAACAGTCCTTGAGTTTGTCAGGCATGCCCGCGCCCTCGAGTGCCGACTTTCGGCGAGTGGCATCGCGTGCACTGCGAGCAGCGAGACGAGCCCGTGCCGCCAGCAAGGCCTTCGCGATGACTTTGCGCGCCTCGGTCGGGTTCTCCTCGAACCAATCGTTGAGACGTTCATTGGTGGCCTTCTCGACCAGTGATCGCATCGAGACGTTTCCGAGTTTGCCTTTGGTCTGACCCTCGAACTGGGGCTCACGCAGGCGCACAGAGATGATGGCGGTGAGTCCCTCGCGGATGTCCTCGCCTTGGAGATTGTCTTCCTTCTCCTTGAGGAGGCCCTTGGCTCTGGCGTACTTGTTGGCCACGTTGGTGAGGGCCTTCTTGAAGCCCTCTTCGTGCATGCCGCCTTCAATGGTGGCGATGCCGTTGGCGAAGCTATGGAGACCATCTGCGTTGAACCCAGTGTTCCACTGGAACGCCAACTCCACCTCTTGGTCCTCTTCGATCTGCTCGAGATAGCCAACCTTTTTGAACAGCGGTTCCTTCGACGCATTGAGGTGCGCAACGAAGTCGATGATGCCGCCGGCGTACTTGAACACCACCGGCTCGCTCGATGCGGCCTCAGGACGCTTGTCCTGGAATCGGATCTCAAGGCCCTTATTCAGGAACGCCATCATCTGGAAACGCTCGAGCAGCGTCTGGGCCCGGAAATTGGTTTCGTCGAAAATGGTTGGGTCGGGCCAGAACCGCACTGTGGTGCCCGTTCGACTCTTGGGGGCCTTGCCAGTGACGGCGAGGTTGGAGTCGATCTTTCCGCCGTTCTTGAACGCCATCGAATGACGATCCCCATTGCGGTCAATATCGACCTCAACCCGGGTGGACAGGGCGTTCACAACCGAAATACCCACGCCATGAAGTCCACCCGAGACCTTGTAGCCACTCCCGCCGAATTTGCCGCCGGCGTGAAGCACGGTGAGCACGACCTCCGCGGCGGTCAGGCCCTTCATCTTGGGATCGGGATGCTTATCGACCGGGATGCCACGACCGTCGTCAACGACCTCGCAGCCTCCGTCAGCCATCAGGCTGATCTCGATACGAGAGGCGTGGCCGGCCATGGCCTCATCGACGGCATTGTCCACGACCTCATACACGAGGTGGTGGAGACCGGCAGGGCCGGTCGAACCGATGTACATACCTGGACGTTTGCGCACTGCCTCGAGGCCCTCGAGGACAGTGATGTCCTTGGCTCCGTAATCTCCGGTGGTTTGGGCCACTGCCGCGAGTTTCCCCTCTTGGAACTGGTTCGATCTGTTCGTCGAATTGTCGGTGGTACGTGCTGTTTGTGTTGCGTACTGATCGTGGGTACTGCCAGGCACGCTGACGCGTGCTCACGAGCGAAACCGCGGTCGAAATGCTCAGACTGCGGAGCGGGACAACGGTGGGCGACACAACGTTCGGGGAAGGCTCCGCAGGCTGCTCGGGAGACTGTTCGAGACGTCGATCGCGATGGGGAAATTCTACCAGCGCGATGCCGAAAAACTTGGGATTTCCCTAGGTGTTTTTGCCTGTTCGCGGCCGTACGCGAACCTCAATCGAAGCGACCGCGTCGGTATGGAGTTCCGCGTTGATTCGCACCTTCAGGGCTGGCTCAAGAAAGCGAATCTCGGTGGCCCATGCTGGGTCGTCGACCGCCACCGCCAGAACACCGCCGCGCAATGAAATTGGCCGACAGTGTGCACCCATGGTCTCACCCACAAACTCACTCCATCGATCGAACAACGAGGTCATCGAGTCAGCTGATGGCCCCCCAAGATGGCGCACTAGACGGTCGAGACCAGCCCGCATGGGAGAAGGATCGGGATCTTGATTGTCGGGCAAAGGCTCCCAAGGCATGGGGGCAGTGTACGGATCGATTACGACAGTCGGATTGTGCCGTCCTCGATCCGATAGGTCTGCTCGGGTGTCGCCCCCGGTGGAAGTCCGGTGGCGCTGGAGAGCAGCGTTTGGCCTGCTGGCAGGTGGGCAAGCAAGGCCCAACTCCGATCCGGATCAAGCTCGGAGAACACATCATCGAGAAGCAGGATCGGTGGGGTCCCGGTGCTCTCGGTGACCACGCGATGGGCCGCCAGTCGCAATGCGAGGGCCAGGGACCGCTGCTCGCCCTGCGAGGCGTGGGTTCGGGCGGGCAACCCGTCGATCGTGAGGACCAATTCATCACGATGGGGTCCAACCAGCGAGGTCCCTCGACGCAACTCATCTCGCCGGGCCGCCTCGAGCGCAGCAGCCAACCCGTCGTGGCGCCATGGTGCCTCATAGTGAGCCAGAACATGGGCAGAACGACCGGCGACATCGTCATAGGCCTGTGCCAGCACGGGTGAGAGGTCATCGATCAGAGCACTCCGGGCGTCAGCCAAGGCTTCACCCGCCTCAACCAATTTCGCATCCCACACCATGAGGGTGGCATCGACCTCCGGGCTCAGCCGCCCACCGGACTGTTTCAGCAATGCATTGCGCTGCCGCAGGATCCGGTCGAGATCGGAGCGCAGCAGATCGAACGCCGGTCGACGGGCCACCAATGACTCGTCGAGATAACTGCGCCGACCGGCGGGACCGCCTTTGACTAGTTCCAGGTCGTCGGGTGAGAACACCGAAACCCTGAGCGCGCCCAACAAATCTCGGGTGCGCGCGAGGCGCTGCTTATTGACCTGGACTCGCCCCCGACCCGAATCGGTGAGCTCTGCCTCAATCAACAATGACCGGCCTTCTCGCTCCCCTTCGGCTCGAACAACCGCAGAGCCCGCCCCGCGTCGGATCAAGGCATCAGTGGGAGCACCTCGAAAGCTCGACAGGGTGGCCAAGTACCCGACGGCTTCCATGATGTTGGTCTTGCCTTGGCCGTTGGCGCCCAAAAGCGCAGTGAGACCGGGGGCGAAAGTCAGCTCCGCAGAGCTGTAGGACCGGAAATCGGTGAGCCAGAGCCGCTGGAGATGCACAGACCGATCAGGGCACCCGGACCGGCATCAGCAGGTAGAGGAAATCCGGTGTCTCACTGCTACGCAACAGCGCCGGCTTCTGAGGATGAATGGTTTCAAGCATGACCTCATCGCCAGGCATGACTTCGAGTCCATCGATCAGATAATCGGGATTGAACGCCACGGTGAGTTCCTCACCCTCGTGACGGGCATCGATTTCCTCACGGGCCTGACCGAGCTCGGAACTACTGACGAGGAGTTCAACACCATCGGCTTTCAAAACGAGCCTGACGGGCGTGGCGTCCTTGGCTTCTTTGGCGATGAGGCGCATACGCCGAAGGGCTTCAAGAAGTGGTTCACGACCGACCGTGAGACAGTTCGGATGCGTGTTGGGGATCAATGCCCGGTAGTTCGGCGGGAAGTCACCCATGATCAGCCGGCTGGTGAGGCGAGCATCATCAACATCGAAGGTGACGTCACGTTCACCAAGACGAATCGTGACGTTCTCAGCAGAGCTGAGAAGACGAGAGAGTTCTTTCAGAGCACCGGAAGGCACCAAAACCTGCTGCCCTTCACCCATCACCGCTGTGCCAGGAAGATCACGAACTGCCAATCGATACGAATCAGTGGCAGCAAGTCGAAGCCCATCGCCCTCGGCAGCCATCAACACACCGGTCAACACCTGACGTGACTCATCAGTGCTCGCGGCCGACACAACCTGACGAAGGGCCTCGGAGAACATCGTGGCATCGACAACAACCGAATTTTCTGAGGGTTTCGGCGGCGGGGGGAATTCATGAGCTGAAATGGTTCGCACCGCGAACTTGGATCGGCCAGAACTGATCCGGGCTTCTTCGTCGTCGATCTCGAAGGTGACCGCGCCGGACGCGAGATTGCGGACAATGTCAGTCAGTAACTTCGCTTGAACAATGGCAATGCCGTCACGTTCGCCGCTGACTGCAGCCCGAACAGTGATGGTGAGTTCAAGATCACTACCAGTGACCTGAAGATGATCACCCTTCAGTTCCAGATGAAGACCCGACATTGCCGGATGTGAACTGGTTCGTGACGCGACCGCTCGAGAAGCGGTGGAGAGAGCGTCGAGCAGGGGATCTCGTTCGCATCGGAACTTCACATCGACTCGCTTTCAGTTGGAATCAGAATGATGTTGAGAAAGGCAGTAGTAGTAATAGGTGCTGTGGATTGTGGATGACAGCGCGTTTTCCCAGCGTATGGCCTATTTCCAGCCGCGCGAGCTTTCCACAGCTCTCCACAGATTCGCGCTGACGCGCGTCTGTTCGGGGGATGACGTAGCGAATGACACACCTTCGTCCACCGGCTCGCGCGCCCCTTCCCACAGACTTCTCCACCGCGCGTGTGTTCGGGCGTGTGTTCGGGCGTGTGTTCGGGCGTGTGTTCGGGCGTGTGTTCATGTGCATGACCGAGTGCAGGTCCGCTGATCATTCGCCGCTCCGAATTCGCTGGGCGAGTTCAGTGACCTGGTCGTAGATCTGGCGGCGCTCTTTCATGAGCCCGCCGATCTTTTCCACGGCGTGGATGACCGTGGTGTGATCGCGGCCGCCGAACTCTCGAGCAATGGCCGGATAGCTGAGATCAGTCAACTCGCGCATGACATACATACCGACCTGGCGAGCAGTCACGAGTGGACGGCGACGACTTTGGCCGCGGATCTCCTCGATGGGGAACCCAAACATCTCGGAGGTTTTCTCCAGAATCAACGCTGGCGTGATGGGCCGGGGCTGGGTATCGGAGATGAGGTCATCAAGCACGAATTCAGCCAAGGCCACGTCAAGAACCTGATTCGTGAGGCTGGCGTAGGCACAAACTCGGATGAGCGCGCCTTCAAGCTCACGAATGTTGTTGGTGATATTCGAGGCAATGAATTCAAGAACATCGGGCGACGGGGGGATCGGTTCCCCTTCAGCCTTCTTGCGAAGAATGGCGAGACGGGTCTCGAGTTCCGGGGGATTGATCTCAGTGGTGAGGCCCATCTTGAATCGGCTACGCAACCGATCTTCAAGAGTGGAAATAGCGTCCGGTGGCCGATCGGAGGAGAGCACGATCTGACGGTTGGCTTGGTAGAGCGATTCGAAGGTGTGGAAGAGCTCTTCTTGGAGACCTTCCTTGCCTTCAATGAACTGGATGTCGTCGAGCAAAAGAACGTCGACCTCGCGGTAGCGCTTCTTGAACTCGCTCAAGGTGTTCTGCCGAATCGCCTCGACGTATTGGTTCAGGAACTGCTCGGTGGAGACATAGCGGACCTGGTAGGTGACGTAGTTCTCGCGGACATAGTTCGAAATTGCCTGCAACAAGTGGGTTTTGCCCAGTCCGGCATCGCCGTAGATGAACAACGGGTTGTAGGACTTCGCCGGGGTCTCCGCAACACTCATGGCGGCAGCATGGGCGAACCGGTTGGAGGTACCCGTGACGAACGCGTCAAAGGTGTATCGGGGTGAAACTTTCAGCCCAAGTTCCCCAGATTGAGCCTGTTCATCCACAGGATCCCCGGTAGTTGTCAACAGGTTTGCGTCTGTGCTGTGGAAAGCGCTGGGGATATCTCGATTTGGTTCTGCGGGGGCGTCGGAGGCCATCGGGGCGTCATCGGTGCGAACCTCGATGAGCACGCGCAAGCCAGGTTTTCCGATATCGGACAACACGCCGTCCAGTAATGGCAGATAGCGGTTCTCAATGCGTTCTTTCACCAGGGTGTTCGGCACTGCGATGAGGAACTGGCTGCCGTCGAGGTGCACCGGAACCACTGAGGAGAACGTGGTCAACCACACTGCCTCGGAGACCTGCTCGCGCAGGACTCCCGCACAGGCTGTCCACAACTGATCCGCTTGTTCTACCTGCACTGTTGCTCCCGGCGACCCAGTGGGGTCCACAACGACGTCCACACTTGTGGAAAACCTAGTTGACGGGCGATCCGGACGCCGAGCCAGCCAGATGCCGCTCGGTAGTCGTGGATGTTCCCTGGTTCCGCCCGCATCGCCGTAATGGTTCAACTGAACGGGTTGGGGACGGTAGCACGGAGCCGATGTTGCCGCACCGGTGCTCTCGCGCCTACCGTGGCCGCCCGAACGGTTCGCGGCTCACGCTCCTGTGCGACCCCATGAACCTGAATATCAGTCGATCAGCATCTCGATCCGTATCGACCCGAAGGCTGCAGGGAGGCCCGATGGTCGAGGAGGCCCCAAGTGAAGCGCACGTTCCAACCCAACAACCGCCGCCGCGCCAAGAAGCACGGTTTTCGTCATCGCATGGCCACGCGAGCCGGCCGGAACGTTCTTCGTTCCCGCCGACTCAAGGGCCGCGCCCGCCTGTCGGCCTGATCTGGCGCATCCGTGATCGCCGCTCGTTCGTCGAGCTTCGTCGTCGGGGCCGTCGCGCCCATCATGGCGTCGTGACCGTGACTCTCGCCGCCGCTTCTGGCGCGTCGATTGATCCACCGCGAGTCGGATTCGCCATATCGCGTAAGGTCGGATCGGCTGTGGTGCGTAATCGAATCCGTCGCCAAATCCAAGCGCATCTGCGCAGTATTTCCGACACCATGACTTCCGGGGTGTACTTGTTCTCGCTGAAACCAGGTGCGGCGGAGATCGATCGAGTCGCCCTGCTTGGCGATGTTGATGCATGCCTCGATCGATTGGGGTCGCGTCGATGACTGTCACTTGTGACCACAACCATGAGGTCGTCGCGCCTGACGCGATGACGAACAGTTCGATCCCGTTGGCGGTGCGCGTTTCGCACCGGGCGATAGCCGTTCCACATCGGGCGATCCGCCTCTACCAGTGGCTGTTCGCAGCCCGAGTTTCACCCTGCCGCTACGAGCCGAGCTGCTCCAACTACGCCCTCGAGAGCCTCGAAACCCATGGGCTCATGCGTGGCACTTGGTTGGCTGTTCGCCGGCTCGGTCGCTGCCATCCATGGGGTGGCCACGGCTGGGACCCAGTGCCCTCAAGGAAGGCTGCATAAGCAATGGAAGCGTTCTTCAAGGCATTTGCCTCAATTCTGGCCTTCTTCTACGACATCACCGGCAACTACGCGATCGCCATCATTGCGTTGACCCTGCTGGTCATGATCATCGTCACACCGCTGACCCTCAAGGGCACGCGGTCGATGATGATGATGCAGCAACTCCAGCCGGAAATGAAGAAGATTCAGACCCGGTACAAGGACGACCGACAGAAACTCAATGAAGAACTGCTCAAGTTCTACAAAGAGAACAACATCAACCCCCTTGGGGGCTGTCTTCCCCTGCTGGTGCAGATGCCAGTGTTTTTGGTGCTATATCAGGTGCTGCGAGGCCTCACTCGGCGAGTGAGTGATCTTGGTGCCGACGTCGGTTGGGTCTCAAGCCACTTCAGCACGGGCTCAGGCCTTTCCAAGGCTCCCACATTCGAACGTGTGTTCGATCCAACGTGGATCAGTCACAGCACAAAGATGTACGAGAACCTCTCGGTCTCCTACCAAATGAAGGCATTCGGCCTCGATCTGGCCGAAAGCGCCAGCCAGGCCATCAAGCAGGGTGTGCTGCATGCCCTTCCCTTCATCGTGCTCATCATCATCGTGGCCCTCACTGGCTTCGTACAGCAGCGACAGATCCAAGGCCGAAATCCCAACGCCCAAAGCAATCCCCAGCAGCAGATGATCATGAAGATCATGCCGTTCTTCCTTCCGGTGATCTCTTTCGGACTCCCTTCGGGCTTGGTTCTCTACTTCGCTGTCTCGAACATTTACCGAATCGGGCAGCAAGCGTTCATTTCCCACAGCATCTACGGCATGAAGGAGGGCGGTTCCTCCTGGAAGCAGATGTTGGGTTTCGGAGTCACGCCGTCTCCGGCCAAGCCGAAGACCAGTGCCAAGGCCCCGGGTTCCTCCCGAGCCAGCACGAAGTCGGGCCAGAAGACCGGCCCGAAGTCGACACCCAAGACCAAAGCGGCCGCGACCTCGGCTGCTTCCAAGGGCGCCCGTCAGGCGCCCACAAAGACCAGTGCCAAGGGCCAGAAGCCTTCGACCACCGCGACGCCGAAGCCGGCGACGCCAAGTTCGTCGGGCTCCTCCGGAACTGACAGCGGAACGACGTCGTCGCCACCGCTTCAACCCCGGGCACGCAAGAAGAAGGACTAGTTCTATGGAATGGGTTGAAGTCACGGCCCGTACTGTCGAGGAGGCGAAGAACCTCGCCCTCGATCAGCTCGGAGTCGATACAGACGATGCAGAGTTTGAGATTGTTGAGGAGCCCCGACCTGGGCTTTTCGGTCGTACCCGTGGTCAAGCCCGTGTGCGGGCCCGGATCCGGCCCACCCGTCCCCGACCGAAGGCCGAGCGACGAGATCGACGTCGGCCCGGTGGTCGCAAGCGCAGCGGGGACCGTTCAGGCGCCGATTCCACTGGTTCCGCCGAAGAGACCGATGCCGAGACAGTTCCTACCGATGAGCAGGAACAGCCGGCCCCAAGGAATAACGGCCGCCGCCGGAATTCCTCCACCAAGCCGAAATCCACCGAACAGGGAGTACCCGCCATGCCCGAAGCAGCGAGTGACGCCGATGTCGATCTCGAGACTCACACCGCAATCGTCACCGATTTCCTGACCGGGTTGGTTGGGGCGTTCGGTCTCGAGGGAACCATTGAGGTCGAGTCCATTGATGAGGACACCAACGAGGTTCGGGTGCAGGGCGCCGACCTCGGTTTGCTGGTGGGCCCCAAGGGCAACACCCTGGCTGCCGTGCAGGAGCTCTCTCGCACCGTCGTCCACCGTCGGGTGCCCGGACAGGCCGCAGGCCGTATTCGCCTTGATGTCGGTGGGTATCGCCAGCGTCGCCGTGAGGCCCTTGAGCGCTTCACCCAGGATATTGCCGAGGAAGTGCGCACCAGTGGCGTGCAGAAGGCGCTGGAGCCCATGAGCCCCGCCGATCGGAAGGTTGTTCACGACACTGTCAACGAGATGGATGGCGTGTCCACGATCTCGGAGGGCGAGGATGCTCGCCGCCGGGTGGTCATCATTCCCGCATGATGGTCACCGTTGTTCCAGTCGTACGTGATGGCCCCGCTTCCGGCGGGGCCATCGGCGTGCTGGGCAGATGTCGATGAACCCCTCAGCTCCCCTTCTTGAGGTGCTGGAACGGGCCCGATCGCTTGGTGTGCTGGGTCCAGGCCCTGTGGCTGACCATATTGAGCACGCTGATCGGTTCCTGCAGGCAGTTTCTGGGCTTCCGGCAGGCTCGCGGGTGCTTGACCTTGGCTCCGGCGGCGGGGTCCCTGGTCTGATCATCGCTGAGGAATTCCCCCATCTCCAGGTGGTGCTGCTTGATGCCATGCAACGGCGGGTGTCACTGCTGGTGGAGGCAATTGATCGTCTTGGATGGGGGGATCGGGTGAGCGCCGTGCAGGCTCGGGCGGAGACCTATGGACGAGACAACACCGCTCGGGGATCCTTCGATGTAGTGACGGCCCGGTCCTTTGGTCCCCCGGCCACGGTGGCTGAATGCGCCGCGCCATTGCTGCGTGTTGGCGGGGCATTGATTGTGAGCGAACCCCCCGATCAGCCTGATCGCTGGTCAGCAGCCGGCCTTGAACCCTTGGGTTTGCGGGCAGAACCCGTGTCGATTCCGGGTTTACAAGTGCTTCGACAGGTTGAGCAATGCCCCGAGCGGTTTGCTCGCCGTGACGGAGTTCCCGCAAAACGCCCGTTGTTCTGAGTCGGACTCGCCAGATCAATCACGTGTTTCACGTGAAACACGTGGCTTGGGGGTGTTTCACGTGAAACAGAGGTCGATCTTGACCAATGACCCTGTGGCGGGCAGGATGTCGCCTCGGCGAGTTGCGCAGCGCAGCCGATGCCGGTTCGAGTGGGAAAACCACCAGAGATTGAGCAGCGACCATGGAATCTGACGACCACGAACGGCCAGCCGACCCCGAATCCACACCCGTGGTCAATCCGATCGCTGATGGCCGGGATCTTCCCCGTGTGATCGCTGTCGCCAACCAGAAGGGCGGCGTGGGAAAGACCACCACAGCAGTGAATCTGGGCGCCTGTTTGGCTGAATTGGGCTACCGAACGCTGGTCATCGACCTTGATCCGCAGGGAAATGCCTCCACGGGCCTGGGTCTTGACGCCAATCAGCTCGAATCCACTGTCTACGACGTGTTACTTCACGATCTTCCATTGCGGGAGTGTCTGGTGGGCACGGATGTCGCTGGTCTTTTCGTTGCCCCGGCCAATATGGATCTTGCCGGTGCCGAGATCGAGCTCGTGCCGACCTTCAGCCGGGAGCACCGGTTGCGTATGGCCATCGAGACTGTGCGCGACGACTTCGATTTCATTCTGATCGACTGTCCACCGTCGCTGGGCCTTCTCACGGTCAATGCCTTTACGGCGGCCACTGAAGTTATGGTTCCGGTCCAGTGCGAGTTCTATGCCCTCGAAGGGCTCCGGCAACTCTCGACCAATATCGATTTGGTGCGCAGGAGCCTCAATCCCACCCTTGAGATCAGCGCCCTCGTGCTCGTTATGTTCGATGCCCGCACCAACCTCGCCGATCAGGTGGCCGCTGAGGTTCGCACCCATTTCGGTGACCGGGTGTGCCAGCAGGTCATTCCCCGGACGGTGCGGCTTTCAGAGGCCCCATCATTTGGGCAGCCCATCATTTCCTTCGACCCCTCCAGTCGAGGGGCGATTGCCTACAGGGACTTGGCCAAGGAGGTCAGCGGTGGCACGCCAAAGCGGACTCGGTAGGGGCCTCGGGTCCCTCATCCCAACGACGGAACGCCTTCAGGAGAGCTCTTCGCAGCTGCGGGAACTCCCCATCGGGCAGATCGAACCCAACACCTATCAGCCCCGCGCCTTTTTCGATGAGGAGTCACTGGCTGGCCTGACTGCCTCCATTGAGGCCGTTGGCGTGCTCCAGCCCATTCTCGTTCGTGAGGTGGCACCTGAGAAGTTCGAGCTGATCGCCGGTGAACGGCGTTGGCGAGCGGCTCAGCGGGCGGGACTCGAATCGATCCCGGCCATCGTGCGCTCAACGGAGGACCTGGCGTCTCTTGAGCAGGCGCTGGTCGAGAACCTCCACCGCGAGGATCTCAGCGTGCTTGAAGAGGCCGCTGGCTATCAGCAGCTTGTCGACGAGTTTGGTCAGACCCACGACGAGATCGCTCGGAGTATGGGCCGCAGCCGGTCGGGCATTGCCAATACCATTCGGTTGCTGCAGCTCACCGAGGACATTCAGCGACTCATTGCTGACGGTCAGATCACCGCCGGCCATGGCCGGGCGCTGTTGGGTACCGATGACGAGGCGTTCCGAGCCACTCTGGCCAAGGCCATCGTCACCCAGAAACTCACGGTTCGCGAGGTCGAGGAGCGCGTTCGCCGCCACGCAGAGCCCGATGAGACTCCGGCGGGCGGCACTGAACGCACAGCACGGCCGGTGCGTCCGGCTGCACTGCTCGAACTCGAGGAGCAACTCTCGGGCCTGCTTGATACCCGTGTGCAGATTTCCACAGGAGCCAAGCGCGGTCGCCTCACTGTTGAGTTCGCCAACCTCGAGGATCTTGAACGAATCTATCGCGTGATCATCGATGGTCGCGAGGAAATTGACTGAGATCCCTTGCAGCCCTTGACATCGCGAGCATCAGCAGCTTTCCCACAGCCTGTGGATAAACCTGTGATGTTTGGTTGATGTCACGAGGTGAGACTTTGGGTCTCAACTCTTGATCAAGACCTGAGGGTCGAGGCTTGGGTCCTGAGAAGATCAGAGGAAGGGCTGGAAATCGGCCATAAGTTGGCCCTTGGCCTTGGCGCCAACCACACGGCTGACCTCCTGGCCATCCTTGAACACGATCATCGTGGGGATGCTCATCACACCGAAGCGGCGGGCGACGTCAGGATTGTCGTCCACGTTGAGCTTGGCAATGGACAGCGCACCGGCCTGCTCATCGGCGATCTCAGCGAGGATCGGGGCGATCATCTTGCAAGGTCCGCACCATTCGGCCCAGAAGTCGACAACGACGGCGTTTGTGGCGGCGCCGATCTGCTCATCGAAGGTGGCGTCGGTCAGGGTGGTGATGTTCTCGGACATGGCGAGCCTCGGAATTGTGGAGTGGTGGTTGGTAGGAGCGTATCGGGTTGGCTTCAGTGGCCGTTGGCTTCGAGCCAGCGTTCAGCGTCAATGGCGGCCATGCAGCCTGATCCAGCAGCAGTAATGGCTTGGCGGTAGACGTGGTCCTGGACATCGCCGCAGGCGAAGACCCCGTCGACATTGGTGAGCGAACCGCTGTGGGTAATGAGATAGCCACTTTCCTCAAGGTCGAGCTGACCCACGAAGAGGTCGGTATTGGGGCGATGACCGATAGCCACGAAGACCCCGGTGACATCAAGACGCCGTTGTTCGCCGGTGATCGTGTCAGTGAGGGTCATGCCCTCCACCGTGGTGTCGCCGTGAATGGCGCTGACCGTGGAGTTCCACGCGAAGCGGATCTTCTCGTTAGCCATGACCCGATCCCGCATGATCTTTGATGCCCGCAACTCGTCCCGACGGTGAACAAGCGTCACGGTGCGGGCGAATTTGGTGAGAAACAGGGCTTCCTCGGCGGCGGAATCGCCACCGCCGACCACGGCAATGTCGTGATCCCTGAAGAAGAACCCGTCGCAGGTGGCGCAGGTGGACAAACCATGTCCGAGCAGGCGGGACTCCTCAGGAAGTCCCAGCATCAGCGATTGGGCCCCGGTGGACACGATGACGGCTTTGGCCCGGTAGGTGGGCTCTGGTGTGGTGGGATCGCCCACCCAGACCCCGAAGGGGGAGGCACTCAGGTCGACCCGGCTCACCTTGGCAGTCTCAATGTCTGTGCCGAAGCGAAGAGCCTGCTCGCGGAAGCGGGACATGAGCTCGGGCCCCATGATTCCGTCGGGCCAGCCGGGGAAATTCTCGACCTCAGTTGTGAGCATCAATTGCCCACCCGGCTGATCGCTGGTGGATGACGGCTCACCCTCGATGAGCAGCGGTTCGAGATTGGCGCGAGCCGTGTAAATGGCCGAGGTGAGCCCGGCGGGACCGGAACCGATGATGATGACGTTGCGAATCGACGAATTCTCAGACATTGGGGGGACTTCCAGTGGGGAGTGGATTGGCGGTGAACCGCCAGCGGTTGGGTTGAACGCGTTAGGGGCGGTTGGTATTCCCAGCGGGGTGGCGCCGGCGGAACACGAGCAATCCGCCGATGAGGCTGGCGAGTCCGAGGATCAAATAGGGCAGCCAGACGCTGGACGGAAGAATGGCGTCGAGGAATCGAACAAGCAGCACGATGGTCATTACGACCGCCACAATGCCGAGCACGACGGCCAGGAGGCCGAACACCGTGACCCGGGCGATTGAGAGAATGGTGCCGGTGGTGCGAACACTGACGGCGTCAACGGTAGAAACCACCATGTCAGCGGCCTGGGCCGGCCAGTCGCCGGAGCCCGAAACCGACGGGATCGGGTTGGCCGATCCGTTGGCCGATGGGTTGGCCGATGCGTTGAACCGTCTGGACTCCATGAAATGGAATCCTACCCAGCGCGACCCTCAGCGTTCACTGGGCGCTGAGGCCAACCTCGGTGATTGCCACATGCGGCGTCGGTGCGTCACCAAGATCGGTGATCCAGATCAGCACCGAGGATGCCTGCACCTGCGCAAGGGAGAGGTCGACGCCGCCACCGATGGCGCGAGCAGACGCGATCGACGTGCCCCACCCAGCGAGAGTGCTTGGGGCCACGCCATCAACGGTGTGGATCTCCACCGACCACCCAGTGGTTGGTGAATCAATGGAGATGTGCCCGATCCGATGTGTCGAGGAAAGGTCGATGATGAGTCCGACGCCGGCTTTGAGGTTGCCGAAGTTACGCGTGGCGTAGTCCTCGGTTTGCCAACTGGTGAGCGGGTCACCATCGATCGCGTTTCGGGCTGAGGCGTCATTCTCTGTGGGTGCACCAGCACCGGCAGGGTCGAACGAGCGCGCACCGCCAAGAGCGATCGACGCTGGTGGCGCTGTCGTCGTTGAAGGATCAGGTGCGAACAGCGTGCGACCAACGGAGGTACTTGAAATCAGTAAAGCGATGAGTACGAGCGCAGTGACCACGACGAGACTCACCAGCACTGTCGATCGACTACTGCGCGTCGTTACCGCAGGTGTCGCGTCGATTGAGTCCTCGACGCGCGCTTCGTTGCGCCCAGGCGTGTGCATTGCGATCGTGTGGTCTTCGTCGAGGCGGACCGACAGCAGCGCTGCACGCAGGTCATCGGCTGATGCATATCGGTCATCGGGATCACGCGAGAGCGCTCGCATCACAACGGCGTCGACGACAGGAGCGAGATCGTCGACAGTGAATGACGGAGGCATGGGATCGCGTTGCACTCTGGCAAGGGCGACTGCGGCGGTGCTGTCACCCACGAACGGCGCCGAGCCACAGATGATCTCGTAGAGCACAGCGCCGAGTGCGTAGATGTCAGTGCGCGCATCAACGGGACTTCCGGTCACCTGTTCGGGCGCGAGGTACTTCACGGTGCCAATGAGTTGATTGGTCCGTGTGAGATCGGGTTCGTCGAGAACTTTGGCGATTCCGAAGTCGGTGACGAGAACGCGGCCATCGTCAGACAACAAGATGTTGGCCGGCTTCACATCGCGATGGATGACGCCGGCACGATGTGCGCATGAAAGCGCTGACGCGACTTCGGCTCCGATGTGGATCATCTCGATGGGTTCCAGGCGGCCACGTTCATCGAGGTATTCGCGCAACGTTCGGCCACGGACCAACTCCATCACGATCGCTTCACTTGTCCCGACCTCGCAGGTGTCAAAGATTGCAACGATGGAGGGGTGAACAAGCCGGGCTGCGGCAACTGCTTCGGTATGGAAGCGCGCGCGCAGTGCTGGGTCGCTGGCAACGTGGCCATGAAGGATCTTGACCGCAACCGCGCGTCCGAGAATTTCGTCGTCGGCACACCACACTTCGGCCATGCCACCGCTGGCCAAATGGAAACGGAGTCGGTAGCGCCCGCCGAGCAGGGCGCCGACTACCACTGAGTCGCTCATCGTGGCGTGAGAGGTTCGAGCGGGTTCACCCGCGCAGGTAGCACATACCGATGACGCCTGGTCCGCCATGTGTGCCGATGACGGCGCCAATGGTGCCGAGGCGAATCGATTCGCGCGGGTAACGCGAGGAAATCATCTCGAGGAAGACGTCAATGTCCTCTGCGTTGCCGTGAAGGATCGAGAGTTGTTCGACGACTGGTTCATTGAACAACTGATCGCGCATCCACTCGAGTGCACGACGACGTGTTCGCTGTTTGCCGGCTTCCTCAACCGCACCATCTTTGATGTGGATAATCGGCTTCACTGAGAGCATCGATCCAAGCAGCGCCTTGGCACTTCCGATGCGTCCACCCTTTTTGAGGTTCTCGAGGGTGTCGAGTGCTCCGTAGATTTCGGTGCGCGGGATCATCGAGGTGACAAGTGCTTCGACCGCGTCCGCGTCCGCGCCGCTCGCAGCGAGTGCGCTGGCCGCGAGCACCATGGTGCCGAGCCCACCGGTCAACGACAGGCTGTCGATGACTCGAACATCGATCTGGCCGGCAAGCGAACCGGCTGCGGTGCGCGCCGATTGCATCGTGGCTGACAGTTCGGAAGAGAGGTTGATGCACACCACGGCAGTCGCGCCAGCTTCGGCTGCTTCGCGAAATGTCTGTTCGAAACGTCCCGGCGACGGGGCCGAGGTTTCGGGGAGAATGCCGGTCGAGGCCATCTTGGCGTAAAAGTCGGAAACGGAAAGTTGCTCGCGGTCGACGAATTCTTCGGTACCGAAGCGGATGTTGAGCGGCACCACTCGAATGCCGGCGGCGGCAGCCTGCTCCTCGGTGAGGTCGCAGGAACTGTCAGTCACGATGTGTACGCCGGTCATTGTTCCCCCATGGTCGAGTCGCTGGGGGGAGCGTACTCAGCGGATGGTCCCGACGAGAGCGGTTCACGTTGCGTTGCATTCTCGGATCCGACCAGACGAGAGGCGCGCCGCGCCGTGCGATGGTGACGGATCCACCAGATCAGTAGGAACAGACCTGCCCCGATCGAGAGCACAAGGCCGATACCGGAGATCGCAGTGGACCGAACAGTGAAACGGGCGTGGGTGACTGACACGATGGAGTCGGGAGAGGTCACCACCACATCGAGGGGGAATGCGCCCGAGGCACGCGTGGTCACTCTGGCATCGATACGAGTGGTCGTGCCTGGCGCGAGCACTTGGTCGAACTCCGCTCCATCGGGGAAGTCGAGCTTGGCGCTCTGCAGGCTCACATGAACATGCGCAGGGACCTGCAGGCGGTTCTCGATGTTCAGCGGAACCTTTCCTGACTGAGAGGTCAGGGTAACCACCTGTTCAGGAGTCATCACGATCTCGTTGGTGACCGATTGGATTGCGAAGTTGGTTGACGCGAGCACGGTGGAGCGGTTCCGGTCGGAAAGCGATCGATCACCCGAGGCCAGTGCTCGATGAACGGCCGAGCCGGTGAGTGCAGGAGTTTCCGGCACGGTGGCCACAAGACCGCTGATTGCGCGATCGGCGATGCGCAGTTCATCGGGATAGGAGCCGAGGGAGGAAGGGTCCTCCGCGGTGACCGTGCGCAGGATGGGGACCAAGGTGCCGCTGTTGTCGTAGGCGGTGGCCACATCAGTCACCGCGAAGAGGTCGTCGATACGAACCGGTGCGACCAATGCCGCGCCGGCATCGCCGGCATCGGCACCATCGCGAGACGACAACGCCCCGAGCAAGGCACGCAAAGTGTCGGCAGAGGTTGCACCGGAAACGACAACAGCGAGCCCCTGAGCCGGTCTCCGGTTGGAAATGCTCATGATGGCTAGCTCCGCAAGCGCGTTCTGCGCGGAGGCCACCGGATTGGTCCCGTCAAGGAGCCGCGCGCTGATCGCCGTTTCGGCGGCCAGGGCATGGAGACGGTGACCGCTCGCGCTTCGGACATCGAATCCGGTGGTCGGAGCCGGGGTTGTGCTCGGATCAACGACCAGTTGGTCGCTGGGCACGATCACCGAGTTCGCATCATGAGTGAAAAGGGTGTCGAGTCCGTCGGGACCGATCGTGGGGTTGAGAACGGCAGTGTTGGCACCCGGTGCCGCGCCGGCCATGGCGGACATCGTCGAGCGACCCACCGAGAACTGGGTGTCGAGTTCGGCAGTGAGTCCAGCGTCCAACCAGGAACCGAGAGCGATCGGTGCATAGGTGGAGGCAAGAAGCTGATGTGTGGGCGTGGGCCGGATGGCGGTGAGCAGCGATCCTTCGTCTGGCGATGCGACGGCGGCTGCGTCAGTCATCGTGCTTGCACTCGGAAGGTTGGTGAATGGAACTGCCGGGAAGTCAGTGAGCACCCGGAGTCCATCGAAAAGCTGCTGGGCGGCGTGCTCGTCGAGATAGGGACTGCCATCAAGGGCGAGCGACTGGGGTTGGCGTTGTTCGATGATGAGACCCACCGCAAGCGGTGGTGTCGTCGAGTCGGCGTCTGGAAGCCGGATCAGCTGGGTGACGATGGAGGCGAGTCGACTGCCTTTCGCGTCAACTGCTTCGATCAGCACTGGGTACACACCGGGGCTGTCGAGCACGACGCCACCGTCGGGCGTTGGCCAGGTGTCGGTGACAGGAACGCTGATCGCCACGGTGGAGTTCTCCGAGGGCGCAGTGGCAGTCCCGCGCATCAGGGTTCCTGCTGACCGGTTGCCGGCGATGGATTGATTGAGCGCTGAGCGATCCCACACGGCGGTTTGTACCGAGAAGGCGATTGATGCCCCGTCGGGGAGGTTCTCGGCGAGGACATTGGCTCGGAAGGTGCCAACCGGACCGACCCAGTTGGTGACCGATCGCAGACGCAGTTCCAGAATTCCGCCTTGTGAGGTCTGGCTCGCCGTGGTCCCAATCGACTGAGTCGACCCCAGGCTCGGGGCGAGCAAGAGCAGTGCCGAGGTCATGAGGACGGTCAATAACAGGATCGACCCGGCACGCAGTCGGCTCATTGGGCGTCGCCAAAGTCGCAGCGCAAAACAGCCAAGCCTGTGGGCTCCAACACGAAGCCAAGACGGAGGTAGAGCTCGAGCGCCCGTGTGTTGGTCTCCTGGGTGTTGACATAGAGCTGTGTGCAGTGGTGACGGCGCACCCAGTGGAGCGAATCAGCGATTAGGGCGGTTCCCAGACCCTGTCCGCAATGATCGGGATGGACGGCAAGTCGTTGTAGATAGCCGGTGGATTCGGCGAATCCGGTGACCTGGTAGCCGAGCACCTGATGGTCGGTGATGACCCGGAACCGCGATCGGGGTGTGGCCATGCGGGCCTCGGTGAGCCCATCTGCGGTGAGACGCCAGAACGGCTCGAATGCCAGACCATCAAGTTCGAGCGCAGGAGCGATATCTCGCCGACCCCCACGACGGATCCTCTGCGAGGGCCGTGAGTGATCTGGGATGTCGCCGAGATCATGGCGCAGCAGGTGCAAACGCTCATGAAGGATGAATCCCGCGGCTTCGAATGGTGGCTGTTCGGTGTTGGCCAGCGCGGGGGTGAGGGCGGTGAGGTACCCACGTCGGCGGATCTCTGCGAGGGCGCGACCGATCCCCGCTGGTGTCGGGATCGAACCCGGTCGCGGGCTGAGGAGAGCGATGCGATCATCGCCTCTCCAGGTGCCGATGCGGAACCGGTCGATGTCTCGTGCGTTCGGGGCGAGTCGTTGCATGGACGTGTCATCAGACTACGACGCGCTGAAGGCCGTACCCCTGCGCGGAGTTGGGTGGCGTCGTCACCACCCACAGTTACGACCCAGGGATCTGAGCCAGGGATCTGGCCAGTGCTCTGAGCTGTGTTCCCACCGGTGTCTCGGGACGGTTGTGTCCCACCGGTAGCCTCCGAGCCGTGATCCCCGACCGACTCCGCCCAGTACTTGAGCGAACTGCACCCCTGGCGGAGCGTTTCGCGGAGGCTGGGCATTCGCTGTACCTCGTTGGCGGTGTGGTTCGAGACCTTCTTTTAGGTCGCGATATGCGTTCCGGGCGCGATATTGACCTGACCACGGACGCGCTACCGGCCGAAACCAAGCGACTGGTCAGCGGTTGGGCCGATTCGGTGTGGTCCCAGGGCGAGCGGTTCGGCA
Source organism: Microthrixaceae bacterium (assembly GCA_947449015.1). Classification (GTDB taxonomy): domain Bacteria; phylum Actinomycetota; class Acidimicrobiia; order Acidimicrobiales; family Acidimicrobilacustridaceae; genus Acidimicrobilacustris. Next base: position 32,756 of record CANFQA010000021.1, read on the forward strand.
CCATTGGATGCCGCACCGATGGTTGGGATTTCGAGATCACCACCCATCGGGCCGAGGCCTATGACCCCGACTCCCGCAAGCCTGAGGTGGTGTTCTCCGAGGTCATTGAGGCCGATCTCTCCCGTCGGGACTTCACGGTGAACGCCATGGCGCTGGCCCTTCCAGAGCCGGTCCTCATCGATCCGTTTGATGGCGCCGCCGATCTTGCCGCCGGCCGTCTTCGGACGCCGCTGGCACCCGAATCCTCGTTCTCCGACGATCCGCTGCGCATGTTGCGGGCGGCCCGGTTCATTGCTGGGTATGGACTCGTGCCCGATGACGAACTGGTAGCAGCTGTGCGCTCTATGGCATCGCGGCTGTCCATCGTGTCTGCCGAGCGGATCCGCGACGAGTTCGACAAGCTCCTTGTGGTCGAGGACCCCTCCCCGGGGCTGTTGTTCCTTGCGGACACCGGATTGATCGATGAGTTCCTGCCCGAGTTCTCGCGTATGCGACTCGAGCAGGACCCGATTCATCGCCATAAAGACGTGCTGACCCACACCATTGCGGTGGTGGCCAATACGAGACCCGAACGCATCGTTCGACTCTCGGCGCTCTATCACGACGTCGGCAAACCCAAGACCCGTGCCATTGGTGAAAGTGGCGTCTCGTTTCATCATCATGAGGTCGTGGGCGCCCGGATGACCCGCGAGCGGATGAAGGCGCTCAAGTACTCAACCGACGACATTGATGCGGTCAGTCGGCTGGTGTTCCTTCACCTTCGGTTTCACACCTATCAAATGGGTTGGACCGATTCGGCAGTGCGACGGTTCGTGCGCGATGCCGGTGATCTCCTACCGCAATTGATCGAACTGACCCGCTGCGATTGCACCACCCGCAATGAGCGCAAGGCCGAAACCCTGCGGCGCCGTATGGATGAACTTGAGGAGCGCATCACCGAGTTGCGCGCCCGCGAGGAACTCGAGGCCATTCGTCCCGACCTTGATGGGACTGAGGTCATGGAACACCTGGAACTGCGACCCGGTCGCGATGTGGGCCGAGCGCTAAATTTCCTGATGGAATTGCGGCTGGAAGAAGGACCGCTTGGTCCCGAGGAGGCTCGACGCCGACTTGATCTGTGGTGGGCGCAGCAGCGTTCAGGACAGAGCTCGGGCGAACGCTCGAGCCAGAACTCTGGCCAGGGTGACGCTCAGGACTAGATGCCGTCCTTGCGTCCGCGCAGGATGAGGGTGGCGGGCACCTGGGTCATGCTGTCGGCCCAGAACTGGCTTGGCGATGAACTCCGCCGGCTTTCGGGTTCCAGCAGGCTGTCGACTCGGAAGTTGGCCCGACCGAAGGAAGAGAACAACTCGGCAATGCCGCGTGCTCGAACTCGATGCTCTCCAACGGTGATTGGAGTGGGATCGCCATAGGGACGGGCCACGCGTGGCGTTCCTGTGACCGATTCCTCGAGCATGAGCGAAGCCGGATGCGGAAGTGAACAGGTGAGCGCCGAACCAGTGCGCAGCACGCGGTTGACCTGCCGAAGGACCCGATCGATATCGGGGACTCGTCCGAGTTCGAAGGTGGAAAGTGCGATGTCAATGGCATCAGCACGGACGAAGGCGAGTTCGGCGAGGTCTCCCTGATGGAGTTCGACGCGAACTTCGTGGGCTTCAGCCAGATCGCGGGTGGCTTCGATATTGGCGGGGTCGGTGTCGATACCGATCACATGGGCGCCTTGCCGGGCAAGCGCCACAACATTGTGGCCGTGGCCCGTGCCGAGGATGAGGACACGACGGCCATCGGCATTGCCGAGGAGGCGAAGGGAACGTTCATCGTCGATATCGGGTCCGTAGGTCACGACGTCAGTCGTGAGGTTCGCGTCGGCGGGGAAGGCAGCCGGCGATGGACGGGGCGCGAAACGGGACTCTGAGTAACTCACCGAAGCATTCTCCCGCGCTGGACTGCTGAACCGGTGGACCGGTAGAAGATCGTTGCCGCGCGGGTTCCTGCGCCGTTCCGGTCGCTAGCCTCGGAACCTGTGAGTTTCACCGCTGGTTCCATCAAGGGCGTCGAACGACGTACGCCGGGCGAGGTCGACTATCGACTGGCGCGCCAGCACCTCATCTCCGAGTTCCGCAAGGGGCGTCTTGCCCAGCATGAGGTCTGCGACGCTCATCCCGAGCTGCTTCGTGCCGCACGGGAGTGTTCGCAACCCACTCGCGAGAGCTGTCCCATCTGCGAGACCGAGAAGCTCGTTCTGGTGTCCTATGTCTTCGGACCCCGGTTACCCAGCTTCGGTCGTTGCATCACCTCGGCGAAAGAGTTGAAGGCTCTGTCCAAGCGCAGCGGCGAGTTCTCCTGTTATGTCGTCGAGGTGTGTCCTTCGTGTTCATGGAACCACCTCGCCCGCACTTTCATCCTGAACCCGGCTCGGTCTGCCTGAGTTCATGGCCATCATTCGCCGCCGTACGCGTGCATCCACTGGGAAGCGAGCTGCCGCACCGCGCCGAGGTCGGATCTGGCGCGCCCGCCGCCCTTTGTTCGGAGCTGGCCTGGTGGCGGTCTTCGTGGTCACTGGTGCTGCGTTTTTGTTCACGCAGGTTCCGCTGCCGGATAAGGACCCCGCGCTGCTTCAGACCTCCTTCTTCTGCGCCAGCGATATTGCGACCGGCTGTTCAGAGAGCAATTCGATCGCACAGTTGTCCGGCGGCGTTGATCGCATCAACGTCAAGTACGAGGATCTCCCGCCCACACTGATCCAGGCAGTGCTGGCGGCAGAGGACCGAACCTTCTATGACCACGGCGCCGTGGATCCCGCGGGCATCGTGCGCGCGCTGTGGACGAACTTCCGTGCCGGGGGTGTCTCGCAGGGCGGCTCCACGATTACGCAGCAGTACGTCAAGAACGTGTATCTCTCGCAGGAACGAACGGTCACCCGCAAGATCAAGGAAGCTGCCCTGGCGGTGAAGGTTGAGCGCGAGCTCACCAAACAAGAGATCCTCACCCGCTACCTCAACACGATTTATTTCGGTCGAGGGGCATACGGCGTCGAAGCAGCCTCCTTGGCCTATTTCAGGAAGAACGTGCAGGACCTCACGTTGGCGGAATGCGCGTACCTCGCCGGACTGATTCGAGCGCCCGAAACCGCGGACGCCCAGCTCCCACCCAATGATCCGAAGGCCAGTTCCAATCGCGCCACCGCGCTGCAGCGGCGCAACTCGGTGCTGCGGTCCATGGTCGCAACCGGTGCCATCTCCCAGGAGCAGTTCGATGCGACCTCGCAATTGGGATGGGACGACGTTGTGGTCCGCAGCTCGCGCAACAACTTCGGTCGTGTCACGCACCCTGAATGGGGCACCGAATACTTCGTCGATTACGTGCGCCATTGGTTGGTGTCCAAGGGCGGCTTTACCGATGCCCAGGTCTACGGCGGAGGCCTGCGGGTGTACACCACCCTCGACCTCGGCGATCAGCAGGCAGCTGCTGAGGCGGTGACTGGCACGCTCAACCTTCCGAACGACCCGGCCAGCGCGGTGGTATCAATCGATGATGGCGGCGAGGTCCGCGCCATGATCGGCGGTCTTGATTTCAACGGCACTGGTGCGTATTCGAAATTGAATCTTGCGGTTGGCACCGAGGGTGGTGGAGCGGGTCGTCAGGCGGGTTCCTCGTTCAAGATGTTCACGTTGTCCGAGGCGCTCAACCAGGGCATCGGTCTCTCCAGGACCTACAACGCTCCGGCGCGACTCACTATCCCGAAAGCCGACGCGGGTAAGGACTGGAGTGTTGGCAATTACGCCGATGCGGGTCTGGGCAGCCTTGATCTGGTGTCGGCCACCATGCGGTCCTCGAACACCGCCTTCGCACAGTTGATGGTCGATGTTGGCCCAGACAACGTTGCCGCCCTCGCTCGGCAGATGGGAATCACCAGCGATCTCAAAGCGGTGCCCTCGCTCACGCTTGGCACGAGTGAGGTTTCGGTGCTCGATATGGCCTCCGGGTATTCGACAATCGCCGATGACGGCGAGCACATTGCTCCGGCGGTGGTCACAAAAGTCACCGACGCCAAGGGCACTGTCCTCTACGAGAACAAGCCGGTGCGCAAGCGTGTGCTCGATCCCAACGTGGCGAAGGCCGTGGGCTGGACCCTCAATCAGGTCGTCGAAGGCGGCACCGCTACCGGGGCGAAGATTTCCCAGCCAGCGGGCGGAAAGACCGGTACCACAGAGAATTACCGAGATGCCTGGTTCGTTGGCTTCACCTGCAAACTCACCACGGCCGTGTGGGTTGGCTATCCCGATGGCTCGTTCATGAAATCTGTCCACGGGATCTCGGTCACGGGTGGTTCGCTCCCCTCGACCATCTGGCAGAAGTACATGAGCAGGGCCACGCAAGGCCTGGCGTCATGTGCCTTCCAACGACCCTCCGATCAGATCTTCCGAGGAACGGCCGCGGATTCCTCGAGCAGCACGTGGGTTGACAGCTCTTCGTCATCTTCTTCCTCCTCCTCGTCGTCGATTCCGAGGCCCTCGTCCTCTACCTCGAGCAGTTCCACCTCCTCAAGTTCGAGTACCTCCTCCTCGTCGACCACAACGACACGCGTGCGGTAGCCGCAACCGACCCCGGGTGGTCGAGCGTCACGTCGATTGGCTTTGCCCGGGGTGGGTCGGACCACTAGCGTTTTGATTATCCGCCGGCAGCCATTGGGGCGCTGGACGGTCAGGAGGCTCCAATGAGTGCACGTACCACCGTGCCTTCGGTTCAGGGTCGCAAGGTCCGCCGGGGCGACGTTCCCTTGGTCATGGTCACCGCCTACGACGCACCCGGTGCGAGCATGGCCGATGCAGCCGGGATCGACCTCGTCCTTGTTGGCGATTCGGTTGCCATGGTCGTGCTCGGTTACGAAGACACGCTGCAGGTGACTGTCGATGACATGGCTCATCACACCGCCGCAGTGGCGCGTGCCAAACCTTCCTCGCTGATTGTCGCCGACATGCCCTGGCTCAGCTATCACGTGTCGGTTGAAGACACGGTTCGCAACGCTGCCGCACTCATCCGGGCCGGTGCCCAGTGCGTGAAGCTTGAAGGTGGACGCAAGCGCATCCCCATGATCGAGGCGCTCGTCGATGCCGAAATCCCAGTGATGGGCCATATCGGTCTCACCCCGCAGTCGGTCAATGCCATGGGTGGTTTCAAAGTGCAGGGTCGGCAGCACGAAGCAGCACTCGCGCTTGTTGATGACGCCAAGGCCCTCGAGCATGCCGGCTGCTTCTCACTCGTCATTGAGGGTGTGCCCGAAGAAGTCGGTTCCATGATCACTGACGCCATCGATATTCCCACCATTGGCATCGGTGCCGGTCCCGGCTGCGACGGCCAGGTGCTCGTGCTGCACGATGTGCTGGGGCTGCAGGATCGCATCCTGCCCAAGTTCGTGCGTCGCTATGCCGAGCTCGGTGCCGACGGTGTGCGAGCACTCAGTGCCTATGCCGACGATGTGCGCACCGGGGCCTTCCCGACAGCTGCGGAGAGCTACCGGTTGGCAGCTCGTACCACCGAAACCCTCAGCCTCTACAGCGCTCCTGCACCGCTGCCGTGATCGCTGGCGTTCGATCACGAACGCTTCGGTGGATCGCGGTTCTCGTGACGTTGGTGGCATTCGCTGGCTGTTCGTCAGCGACGCAGAGCTCGTCCAACGGTGAGTCGTCCAACTCTGAGGCCTCAAACGGTGGGGCCTCAGATGCTGGGTCGCCAACAACGAAGGCGACAACATCTGGAACGCGCGTCGCGCCAGTGGGATTCCGATCAGTGATCATCACCGTCACTGCGCCTGATGGAACCACTGAACAACACTGCGTGTGGCTGGCCGCCACCGCAGCCGAACAGGAACAGGGATTGCAGGGCGTCACCGATCCCACCCTCGGCGGCCTTGCCGGCATGGCGTTCTCGTTCCCGTCGGATACCGATGTGCCCTTTTGGATGAAGAACACGCCGTTGCCGCTCTCTCTTGCCTGGTTCGATGCCGATGGTGGTTTTGTCGCAAGTACCGATATGCAACCCTGCCCAGTCGGCACTCGTAGGTGTCCCACCTACAGCGCAGGCGGCACCTACCGCACGGCGATTGAGGTCCCGCTCGGTCGGGATCGGGAGTTGGGTTTCGTCAACGGCTCGCGAGTTTTGGTGGGTGGGGCCTGCCCTGGGGCCTGATTCGAACTGCTCTTGGGGATCGCGAGACGGTTCCGCTAGGGTTCATCCTCCACAACACAAGCCCTGCCCCGTGCGTACGGGGCCCCGACACCCCAGGGGGGTGTGGGTCCACAGGGAGGTCAAAATCCGCTATGCGGGTCTATGAACTCATGATCATCTTCGACGGTGACGCCGAAGAACCAGCCATCAACGCTCATCTCGCGAATATCACCAAGCTCGTCGAGGCCGACAACGGCAAGGTCGCCAAGACCGACCGTTGGGGTCGTCGCCGGTTCGCCTACGAGATCAACCATAAGTGGGAAGGCGTCTACGTCGTCCTTGAGATCGTGACCGAAGGTCGCCATCTCAATGAGGTCGAGCGTGTCCTGCATCTCGCGGACGATGTCGTTCGCCACAAGACGATGCGTCTCCCCGATGCCGAGGCAACCCGCCGCGGTCTTTTGGGCGAGGCGACGCCGGCCTAGGTCGGCGAGCGGCACAAGGAGAATCCAATGGCGAATGGAAACAACGTCACTGTTGTCGGCAACTGCACCCGCGATCCCGAACTGCGTTTCACCGCAGGTGGGCAGGCCGTGGCCTCGTTTGGCCTTGCGGTCAATCGTCGCTGGCAGAACCGTCAGACGAACGAGTGGGAAGAAGCCGTCTCGTTCTTCGACATCACGTGCTGGGCGCAGCTCGCCGAGAACGTTGCCGAGTCGATCACCAAGGGCACTCGAGTCATGGTGTCCGGCCGTCTCGATCAACGCTCCTGGGAGACACAGGACGGAGACAAGCGCTCGAAGATCGAGATCGTCGCAGACGAGATCGGCCCGAGTTTGACCTATGCCACCGCACAGGTGGTCCGCAACGAACGCCGTGAGGGCTTTGACGGAGGCAGTGGTGGCGCAAGCGCCCCTCGTGCTCCGCAGAACAGCGCTCCGGCCGGGTATGACATGGATGAGGAGCCTTTCTAATGGCCAAAGTTGCACCGAAGCGCGGCAAGAACAAAGACAATGCGCGTCGCAGTAAGAAGAAGATCAGCGTTCTCTCACAGGAGAAGGTCGACTACATCGATTACAAGGACATCAACCTCCTTCGTCGATTCATGTCCGACCGGGCCAAGATCCGTGCCCGTCGTGTGAGTGGCAACGACTCCCAGCAGCAGAAGGAGATCGCACGAGCCATCAAGAATGCTCGTGAGATGGCCCTGCTTCCCTACACCAACCGTGTCACCACCCAGCGTGGTGGCGGTCGCGATCGTGGTGATCGTGGAGACCGCGGTGATCGTGGTCTGCGTCTCGAGAACGCCGAGATCCGCGAAACCGTCGACGTGATCGAGGAGACCTTCACCGATGTTGAGGTCCTTGACATCGATGTGGTTGAGACCGAGGTTGTCGAGATTGAGGCGGAGGTGACCGAATGAAGCTGCTCATGCGTGCCGACGTCGAAGGCGTTGGCAAGAAGGGCGACATCGTGGAGGTCGCCGATGGCTACGCCCGCAACTATCTGGTGCCGAAGGGCTTTGCCATCGCCGCCACCAAGGGTGTGGCTGCTCAGGCCGCAGCCATGCGCAAGTCCCGCGATCTGCGTGATGCCAGCGACCGCTCGTCGGCCGAGGAAATCGCCAAGGTTCTGGTTCCCGCAGTCATTGCTGTGTCGGCCCGCGCCGGTGCTGATGGCAAGTTGTTCGGTTCTGTCACGGTGACCGAGATCCTCGACGCCGTGCGCGAACAGACTCGTGTTGAGCTTGATCGCAAGCATGTGCATCTTGATGAACCGATCAAGACCGTCGGCACCCATTCGGTCCCGGCTCGTCTTCATGCTGATGTGCAGTTCCAGATCACGATTGAGGTTTCGGCTTCCTAAGCTGACTTCTTGATCACTGCAGTCCACTGAGGAGTCGCCACGGCGGCTCCTCAGTCGCGTCTGAGCGCTGGTGGTGTCGCGTCTGAGCGCTGGTGGTGTCGCGTCTGAGCGCTGGTGGTGTCGCGTCTGAGCGCTGGTGATGTCGCACGCGGTTCCTAGGCTGATCCCCATGACCGCTGATCCACAGGAGCCAAGGTTTCTCCACAGGACATCCACAGGAAGATCCACCGAGAATTCGGGGGTTTTCCTTCTACCGATCCACAGCCAATTTGGGGGAGGCTGAGTCATCATGAGTTTCGATGACGACCCCCGATCGAGCCGGCCCCAATCCGCTGGGCGAGTGCCTCCGCACAACCTCCAGGCCGAGGAGTCGCTGCTCGGTGCAATGCTGCTGTCCCGTGATGCCATCTCTGTGGCCTCTGAGAAGCTCGATCCCGAGCACTTCTACAAGCCAGCTCACGGACATATCTATGAGGCCATCACCTCGTTGAACGCTGCAGGTGAGCCTGCCGATACGGTCACTGTGGCCGAGGAACTGCGCCGGGCTGGTCTGCTTGATGTCATTGGCGGTCCGGCAGCACTTGTCACTCTCCAGGCAGCCACGCCGGCTATCTCCAATGCCGCCCGCTACGCCACCATCATCGAAGAGCATGCGCTGTTGCGCCGTCTCATTGGTGTTGCTGGCGAAATTGCCGAGATGAGCTACAGCCTTCCCGACGATGTCACCAAGACCGTCGATATTGCTGAATCGCTCATGTTCGAGGTTGGTCAGCGCCGCGTGACTGACTCCATGGCTCCTATCGACGATCTTCTCAATGCCAACCTCGACCGACTCGAGATGCTCCATGAGAAGGGCGACGCCATCACCGGTCTGCCCACTGGTTTCAACGATCTCGACGAACTCCTGTCGGGCCTGCAGCCCAATGCGCTCTACGTCGTCGGAGCTCGTCCGTCCATGGGTAAGACGGCGCTGGCACTTGGGATCGCGTCGAGCGCGGCGATCGAGAGCAACCGCCCGGTGCTTGTGTTCTCGCTCGAAATGGGCCAGCTCGAGCTCACCCAGCGCATGTTGTGCTCTGAAGCGCGAGTCGATTCCAAAAAGTTGCGCAACGGGTCGCTCAACGAAACCGACTGGAGCAAGATCGCTCATGCCACCGGTCGTCTGGCCTCAGCCCCGATCTGGATCGATGACAACCCCACGGTGACCATCTCCGAGATCCGCTCCAAGGCTCGTCGTCTCAAGAGCCGAGCCGGCGATCTCGGTCTCGTGGTTATCGACTACTTGCAGCTCATGAGCGGGCGGTCCAACGCCGAGAACCGTCAGGTTGAGGTTTCAGAGATCTCCCGTGGCCTCAAGATCCTCGCCCGCGAGTTGCAGTGTCCAGTGATTGCGCTTTCGCAGTTGTCCCGACAACTCGAAATGCGGGCTGACAAGCGTCCCATGCTTGCTGATCTTCGCGAGAGTGGCTCGATCGAACAGGACGCGGATGTCGTCATGTTCATCTATCGCGATGACGTGTACAACCTCGACTCACCCGACCGTGGCACCGCGGAAATCCTGGTGAGTAAGCACCGAAACGGGCCCACGGGCATGGTTCGGCTGGCCTTCCTTGATCACTACACCAAGTTTGCCAATATGGCCCGGGGCGCTTGAGGCGAAATCGGCGAGCCGTTGTGATCTAGCCGAGGCGTCCGTAGCCCGATGGGGTTTTCCACCATCCGGCAAGGTTGGTGACCGCGACGCCGTGTTCGGCACCGAACGCATGCACCAGCTGATTCCCGCCCATGTAGATGGCCACATGCTCGGAGCCACCGGCTCCCCAGAACACAAGGTCGCCGGGCTGGAGTTGCGAGGCGGAGATTCTGGTGGTCATGGCATACATGGCACCGCTGTAGTGCGGCAGCGAAACGCCCACTCGGCTGTACGCCCAAGCCACCAGCCCTGAACAGTCATAGGAACTGGGTCCGGACGCTCCCCACACATAAGGAGCACCGACCTGGCTGACTGCCTGCGCAATGGCACCAGCAGCACCGG
>CANFQA010000022.1 GCA_947449015.1 Microthrixaceae bacterium
CCGATGGTGACGGTGTCGAACCCGGCCTCTTCAGCAATCCTGGCGAGCTCGAAAGTTTCGCGATACGGATCAGCGGCGCCATCGTCTTTCAACAGAGGGAGCGAAAGGGAGAACTTCATGGTTCGAAGGGGCCTTTGCCCATCTGGTCACGCACGGTCATGACTGGGGGATTGGTGAGCGATCGGCGCTGCCAGTTGGCGCCATCGACGACCAAGGTATGTCCGCTGATAAATCGGGCATAGGGCGACGCAAGGAATGTGGCTGCCCAACCGAGTTCTCGGGGGCGACCGACGCGCAGTGCGGGCTGGCAGAGGTCCTTGTCGTTGGTGCGGGAGAGGTTGCCCTGAATGTCGGCTGTCATGTCCTCATGAGGAAAAAGCCCGGGCACCAGACCGTTGACCTGAATGCCATACGGGCCCCATTCCACCGCAAGGGTTTCGACCATGTTCTTCACGCCGGCTTTGGCCGCCGCGCTATGCGCGAATCCCGGTCCGCCTGTCCATGCATAGGAGGCACCCACGTTGATGATTGAGGCGGGCGTGTTTGCATCGAGGTGACGACGAGCGAACTCGCGGGCACAGAAGTAGGTGCCGTTGAGGGTGATGTCGACCACTGTGCGCCAGGCATTGGGGCTCATGTCCTCGGCCGGAACCGGGAAGTTGGCTGCCGCGTTATTGATGAGCACATCGGGAAGACCGAATGCGGCCTCGGCGGCATCGAACGCAGCGGCAATCTGCTCGGGCTCGCGAATATCGCAGACCACGGTGAGCACTGGGGCGCCAAGTTCACCCATCGCGTTCTCGGCAGCTTCCAGATGCTCAGGCTTGCGACTGGCGACAACGATGCTGGCGCCGAGTCGTGCGAATTCGGTGGCGATGGCCCGGCCGAGACCAGTGCCGCCGCCAGTGATGAACACGACCTTTCCGTCGTAGGTGCCGGCGGGAAGGGCTATGGCGCCGAGGTCCGGTGCATCGGTCAGGCCGATCGGTTCTGAAGTGGACATGTCAGCTACCTCGATAGCTCGGTGTTCGGTCCTCGGCGCGTGCGGCTCGGAACTCGGCGAAATCATCGGACTTGTGAATGAACGTCTGGTAGATGAGTTCATCGGCCATCGAGGAGCGCACCGCGGTGTCAGCAAGATGGGAGATCACCCGACGCGCCATCTTGATGGTGACCTCGGGAGCTGCCGCGATCTTCTCCGCCATCTCTCGGGCGGTGGCGTCAAGTTCGTCGCGCGACACGATGCGCGAGATCACACCGAGAGCGAGGGCTTCCCGAGCGTCAAGGGATCGGCCGGTGAGGACCATGTCGCTGACGACACCGTGCCCGCACATCTGGAAGAGGCGGGCCACGCCCCCGGTGTCCGGGATGACTCCGTGCGTGGTCTCGGGAAGCATGAAACGCGCGTCATCGGCGGCGATCCGGATATCGCACAGCAGCGCCCGCTGGAACGAGCCGCCAATGGCCCAACCCTGGATGGGCACGATGATCGGAATATCAAGATCGAGGATCTGCAGAATTCCGGTGTGGCCGCGGCTCATCAATTCGTGGTGCGTGAGTTCGACCTGTTGACCACCAATGGCCGATACGTCGCGACCGCTCGACCAGGAGTGTCCTTCGCCACGCCAGATGACGCAGCGCAGTTCGCGCCGGAGACGGATCTCGCCGAGGATGTCGAACAATTGCGCATCCATCGAATCGGAGAACGCGTTGCGCATTTCCTGGTTGTCATTGGTGATGATGGCGATCGCCCCATCGAACTCGACTGTCACCTGTCCGCTCATGTCCCCCCAAGCGTCGTTCGGATCCGTTGCAGTCTTGCCGACGCGAGGAGGACGGGCGAATGGCCACGCGGCCTTTCGGATCGTGATACCCATTGCGGCGAGAACAATTGAGGGGGAGAGCTGATGAAGTGGACCATTGGTGAGGTCACGATCACGAAGGTTGCGGAGATGGAGCAGCCGCTGCCATTGGCCGGGCTCCTGCCGAACGCCACCATTGAGGCGCTCGAACCTCATAAGGAATGGCTCCAGCCGCATTTCATCGATGACGAGGGCATGACATCGCTGTCCATCCACGCACTCATCATCGAGAGCGACGGACTTCGCATCCTTGTCGACACCTGCGTGGGTGATCGAGATGTTCCCGGCATCCCGGGATTTCATGGCGACCCCGCGTTCCCGGATCGTCTCGCAGCCGCTGGTCATCCGGTCGAATCGATCGACATCGTGTGCTGTACCCATCTTCATTTCGATCATGTGGGCTGGAACACTCGCCCCGAAGGCGATCGACAGGTACCCACGTTCCCCAACGCCAGGTATTTGTTCTGTCGCACTGAACACGATCACTGGATGGACATCACTGATGATGGCTATGCCTCCACAATCGCCGACACTGTGACCCCGATCATGGAAGCCGGTCTCGCCGATCTCGTTGATCCAGATCATGTGGTGACAAGTTCGGTCCGGTTCATTGCGACCCATGGGCATTCGCCCGGACATATGTCGGTGCTGATCGAATCCAATGGCGAGCGAGCTTTAATCACCGGAGACGCCACCCACCATCCGGTGCAGTGGGCCGAACCAGCATGGGGCATGGCTGCCGATTGGGACGGGGCAATGGGTACCCGAACTCGGGAGTCTTTGCGAGACGAATTCGGCGATTCCGGCACGCTGGTACTGGGCACTCACTACGCCGCGCCCAGTGCCGGCCACATTGTGTCGGTCGACGGAGCCTGGCGGTTCGTCGCGCAGCCCGTCGGGCCGTAGCCTGAAGGGGTGTCCAACCCCTTCTACGTGACCACGCCGATCTACTACGTCAACGACGTACCCCATATCGGTCACGCCTACACCACCGTTACCGCCGACGCGCTTGCCCGTTGGCATCGCCTGCTTGGTGACGACGTCTTTTTCCTCACCGGCACAGATGAGCACGGGCTGAAAATCCAGCGCTCGGCCGAAGCCAATGGCATGACACCGCTCGAGCAGGCCGATGCCACCAGCGCTCGGTTCCGTGAGGTCTGGCAGATGCTGAACATCAGCAATGATGATTTCATCCGCACCACCGAGCCCCGTCACATTGCGTCGGTGCAGACCTTCATGCAGTCCATCTTCGACAACGGCTTCATTCGCAAGGGGACCTATTCCGGTCAGTACTGCGTGCCCTGCGAGGCCTATTACAACGACGATGATCTCGTCGAGGGCAACTGTCCGATCCATGGGAGACCGGTCGAGTGGCTCGAGGAGGACAACTGGTTCTTCGAACTCTCGAAGTTCGAGCAGCCCCTGCTTGATTGGTACGCCGCCAATCCCGACTGCGTGCATCCATTGGGCAAGCGCAACGAGGCTCTCGGCATCATCAAGCAGGGACTCGAAGATGTGTCGGTTTCACGCACATCGATCTCCTGGGGTGTGCCGGTGCCCTGGGACGAGGGTCATGTCTTCTACGTCTGGTACGACGCGTTGATTAACTACGCCACCGCTATCGGGTACGGCACCGATACCGAACGCTTCAATCGCTTCTGGCCGGCAGTGCATCAACTGCTCGGCAAAGACATCCTTCGATTCCACTGTGTGTATTGGCCAGCTATGTGTCTGGCTGCCGGACTCGAACCGCCGGCGCGCCTCGGTGTGCACGGGTTCCTGCTTGTCGGCGGCGAGAAGATGTCGAAAACCCGACTCAATCAGATCTTCCCGGCTGATCTCGTGGCCGATTTCGGCGTCGACGGGTTCCGGTATCACTTCCTGCGCGACAACTCCTTCGGTCCTGATGGCGATTTCTCCTATGAGTCCATGGTCACTCGCTACAACACCGACCTCGCCAACAACTTCGGCAACCTGCTCTCACGAGTAGCGACCGTGGTGGGCAAGAAGTGTGACGGCATCGGTCCCGCCCCTGCTGCCGACTCGCCATTGGCTGAAGTTGCCGCCGAAAGTCTGCGGGATGCCTCCGCAGCATGGGAGGCGCTTGCGCCCAGCGCAGCATTGGATGCCACCTGGCGGCTCATTGGTGCTGCCAACGCCCATCTTGAGAACAACGAACCATGGAAGATGGAACCAGGACCGGCGCTCGATGCGGTCATGGGCGACGCGCTCGAGGTACTGCGCATCGTGTGCATTCTTGCCACCCCGGCGATGCCGGAGACCTGTGCCCATGTCTGGGCGCGCCTCGGTCTGGCTGGCACGCCAGACGAACAACGACTTCCCGAGGCTGCGGCATGGGGCGGATACCCCGGTGGTCTCCCGGTCATCAAGGGCGATCCGCTCTTCCCGCGGATGAGTCCTCCGAAGTAGTCCTCATGGCACTGCGCTGGATCGACGATCACTGTCATCTCGACCGTTCCGACGAGTCATCGCCCGCGGTAGAGGAGTTGCTCGCCGCGGCTCGGGCCGCCGGGGTCGAACGCTGCATCACCGTCGGATGTGATCTCGCTACATCGATCGAGGGCATCGCTGTGGCCCGTGCGAATGAAGGTGTGTGGGCCACTGTTGGCGTCCACCCCCATGAAGCCTCGAGTGGCCTTGCCGGCATTGAGGAGTTGCTTGCCGCGCCCGAAGTTGTGGCTGTGGGGGAGTGTGGTTTCGATCTCCACTATGAGCATTCGCCCCGCGATGCCCAGGCCGAGGTGTTTGCTGCGCAGATCGAACTGGCGAAGACTCACGATCTCGCGCTTGTTGTGCATACCCGCTCAGCCTGGTCAGAGACCTTCGCCATGTTTGATGAGGTGGGCATTCCCGACCGGACAGTCATTCACTGCTTCACCGGTGGACCCGACGAAGCCCGTCGTTGCCTTGATCTCGGGGCCTATCTCTCGTTCAGCGGCATCATCACGTTCAAAGGTGCACCCGAGGTACGAGAGGCCGCGGCATTGTGCCCGATCGACCGGGTACTGGTGGAGACCGATGCTCCATGGCTGGCCCCGGTGCCCCATCGCGGTCGTTCCAATCAGCCTGCCTATGTGACGTTGGTCGCCGAGACGGTCGCCGATGCCATGGGAGCGCAGCTCGGCGCACTGGCAGAAGCCACCTGGACCAATGCCGCTCGGGTCTATCGCCTTCCAGAGTGAGGTTCCTGCCCTGACTGGGTTCGGCGGCATTGGTTCCAAACTCAGGTCTACTGCTATGCGACCGAGTGCATGATCATGCAGTGAAAAGTTGCGGTTGTGTGACAGTCCTCCTACGGTGACCCCGTGGCTCCGGGCGGAGTCAGGGGCTTCGCGTCGATGTGCGTTCGCCAGTTCGGCCCGGGCTTGTCCTATCCCCGAGCGAAGGCGTCTGTCCTGTCCTCCACCCCCGCAACCTTGCAGCGCACTCTCACCTTGGCCGTTGTGGCCACCATCGTGTGTGCGCCGCTGCTGCTGCTTGATCTCATCTGGTCCTCGGGGCCGTCGTCGAAGGTCGTGCCGGTGGCCGGGGCTGCTGTGACCGAACTGCTCCCTGCCCCTGAGCCCGAGGGTGTGGCGGTGACAACCACGATCACCATCGTTCCCGTCACGACCACGACCGCGGCATCGACCAGCGCATCACCAACCTCGACTGCCCGAGTGGCGTCTGCACAGTCCTGGTCGGCGCCGGCTCCTGCGCCCACAACGACCGCCGCTCCGCCGCCCCCACCGGTTACCGCACCGCCGGCAATCTCGAGTTCTGATGCCGAGTTCCTTGCCTGTGTTCGAAGCCGGGAGTCCGGCGGTAATTACGCCATTGTCGATGGTTCGGGCAACTACATGGGCGCCTATCAGTTCTCCCAGTCCACCTGGAATTCCATCGCCTCCCGGGCTGGACGAGCCGATTTGGTTGGTGTCGCGCCCAACACGGTGTCGCCGGCCGATCAGGATGCAATCGCGTATGCCACCCTCGCCATCAGCGGTCGTTCGCCCTGGGGTGGAATCTGCGGCTGATCGACCTCGCAATCAGTGCGAGGCTGATGCGGTGACATTGACGCATCGCGAGATCACTGAATTGCTGGGTCGTCATGGACTGAGCCCCAGTCGCGCACTCGGGCAGAACTTCGTCGCCGACCCCAACACCGTCCGTCGCATTGTGCGACTCGCCGGTGTGGGTGCCGGCGATCCGGTGGTTGAAATCGGTCCTGGCGTGGGCTCACTCACCACTGCGCTCTGCGAGGCCGGTGCTGAGGTTCTCGCTGTGGAGCTCGATCGTCATCTGCTCCCGGTGCTCGCCGAGGTGGTGGAGCCGTTGGGGGTTCGTGTCGTGCATGGTGACGCGCTCGAGGTTGATTGGACCTCACTGCTGGCCGCCCATGACAACTGGACCCTTGTGGCCAACCTTCCATATAACGTCGCCACCACCATCGTGCTGCAGTTACTTGATGATGCCCCGGCGATCGGCACCATGCTCGTGATGGTGCAGCGTGAGGTGGGGGAGCGTCTTGCCGCCCCGCCCGGGTCGGGGACCTACGGCATTCCTTCCGTGAAATTGGCGCTTTCGGCCACAGCTGAGGTGGTGGGGAAAGTGCCGGCCACCGTGTTCATCCCGCAACCGCGGGTGGAGTCAGCGTTAGTGCGTATCACTCGACGACGCGAACCGATCGTCAGTGTCGATCACGATGAACTGATGCGTCTGGTGCGAACCGCATTCGGCCAGCGACGCAAAATGCTGCGCCGGTCGCTGGCCGCCGTGGTCACCCCCGAACATTTCGAACGTGCCGGAGTTTCGCCCGAGGATCGACCTGAACAGCTCGGTGTTGCCCAGTGGGATGCGCTCACCGCCGCAGTCCTCGGCGATCGGTGACGAAGCGACAATGATGACGGCGATGGAAAACGAGCCTGCTGAGGAGATCCTCTTCGCACCCGCGAAGCTGACGCTCTCGCTGCGAATCCTCGGGGTTCGTCCTGATGGGTATCACCTGATTGATGCCGAGATGGTTTCGCTCGATGTTGGAGACGAACTGCGCATGTGTGCCGGTGACGATCTCACGGCGATCGATGCGATTTCGGGAACAACGCTGGATTTGGGAGCAATCGAGGACAACCTCATCACCCGTGCGCTGCGGATGGTTGATCAGCGCCGATCGGTGGTGGTGTCCAAGCGCATCCCCGCCGGTGCCGGACTGGGCGGAGGCTCGGCCGATGCTGCTGCTGTGCTGCGCTGGGCGGGGTTCGCCGATCGTGAACGTGCCGCCGCGCTGGGTGCTGATGTGCCGTTCTGCATGCTCGGTGGCCGGGCCCGAGTCACGGGGATCGGCGAGATCATCGAGCCGCTAACCCAAGTTGACCAGGTACTCACACTGCTGACCCCGCCGCTGTCATGCTCAACGCCTGCGGTCTATCGGGCATGGGACGAACTCGGCGGACCACATGGCGACCATGGAAATGACCTTGAGCCGGCAGCACTGCTGGTTGCACCGCAGCTCGCTCACTGGCGTGATCAGCTCGCTGCGGTCAGCGGTCAACGCCCTCGTTTGGCCGGCTCGGGCTCGACCTGGTTCGTCGAAGGGGCATTCCCCGGTGACGGCCGAGTCGTGGTGCGAACCACACCACCGACCTGAAGTTCTCGAACCGTCTGACATTGCTGCTGCATTGGATGGCCGCGTGTGGCCGCCAGAGACCCCACGCGGGACCACCCGGCGTCATCGCCGGGTGGAGACCGAAGAACGTCGGAGAAATTACTTGCCGGCGGCGCGGCGCTGGAAGCGAGTTCGCTTCAGCATCTTCTTGTGCTTCTTCTTGCGCATGCGCTTACGGCGCTTCTTGATGAGAGATCCCATGAGGCGGTGACCTTAGCGTTCGTCGGTGGATGGTGCGAAACGGGCATTGGGGTGCGGGACCCTAACGATCCGAGCTCGGGGGCAGGGACTCGAACCCCGAAGACCAGGACCAAAACCTGGCGTGTTGCCAATTACACCACCCCCGAAGGGCACCGCTGACCGTACTAGAAAGAGGTGATGTCCTTTCGACCTCTGGCGGCGATCGTTCTAGCTGCGGGTGAGGGCACTCGTATGCGTTCGAGTCGCCCGAAGCCTTTGCATCTTCTGTGCGGCCGGGCGATGGTGCTTTATGTCCTTGATGCGCTCGATGATTGCCAGGTCGATCGGGCAGTCGTGGTCGTTGGTCACGGAGCGGAACGTGTCACCAAGAAACTCGTCGATGCCGCCCCGGGAGCGCCGCTCGAGTTTGTTGAACAGTCGGTGCAGCGCGGTACCGGTGATGCGGTTGGAGTTGCGCTTACTGCGTTCAGTGCCGAGGAGCTTGATGCCGCCGAGGCTGACATTCTGGTTCTTCCCGGTGACACTCCGCTGCTGCGTTCCAGCACCATTGCCGAACTGGTTCGTGTCCATCGTGAAACCGATTCGGCGTGCACGCTGCTGACCGCAACCATTGCCGACCCCACTGGCTACGGCCGAGTGGTCCGAGGTCGTGATGATCGCGTCGAACGTGTAGTTGAGCACTCAGATGCCACCGATGCTGAGTTGGCGATTCGTGAGGTCAACACCTCGATCTACTGCTTCCGGGCCAGTGTGCTCGGGCCGGCGCTGCGGCGGCTGAGCCCGCAAAACGCGCAGGGCGAGTACTACCTCACTGATGTCATCGAGGTCCTTTCATCAGCGGGTTATCGGGTTTCCGCGGTTGTGGCCGATGACGCTGCAGAGACCAGCGGGGTCAACGATCGGTTGCAACTCGCCAGCGCCGAGGCCGAGCTGCGCCGTCGCACCAATGAGGCGTGGATGCGACGGGGAGTAACCATGGTCGACCCACTGCGTACCTACATCGACGCCACCGTCGAACTGGCTGCCGATGTCACGATTTTTCCCGACACCATGCTGCAAGGACGTTGTGTCATCGGAGCCGGCGTCGAGCTCGGTCCCAACACCCGGCTTGTCGACTGCGAGGTCGGCGCCGGTGCTGTGGTCGAAAACACCGTGGGTCGTAAAGCCACTGTCGGCGAGCGTGCCGTTGTGGGTCCGTTCGCGGTGCTCGAATCGGGCTCGGCAATCCCGGCTGATGCCCGGCCGGGCTCGTTCTACACTGCGTCATCGAAATGAATTCCACCACCCGAAGAGGCACCATGGAACTGGTCACCAAGAAGCGGCTGCATCTCGTCTCGGGAAGGGCAAATCTGGCGCTGGCCGAAGAGATCGCCGAGCGCCTTGGCGTTGATCTCGGCGATGCCAATCTGGCTGAGTTCGCCAACGGGGAGTTGCACACCCGCTTCGGTGAATCAGTCCGCGGCACCGATGTCTTCATCATCCAGACCCATGCCGGCCATGGCAACATCTCGGTGAACGACGCCATTATGGAACAACTCATCATGGTTGATGCCGCCAAACGTGCCTCGGCCAAGCGCATCACTGCGGTGGCGCCCTTCTACGGATACGCCCGTCAGGACCGAAAGTCCGAAGGCCGCGAACCCATCACTGCCAAGCTCATCGCCAACATGTTCGCCGCTGCCGGCGCCAAGCGGCTGATCTCCGTCGATCTCCACTCCGGCCAGATCCAGGGGTTCTTCGATGGTCCCGTCGATCACCTCACGGCAATGCCTGTGCTGGTTGAGTACATGGCCGGTCTGGGGAAGGACCTTGTGGTCGTATCGCCCGACGCCGGTCGCGTGAAGGTTGCTGAGCGATACGCCAATGCCCTTCATGCCGATCTCGCCATCGTTCACAAGCGCCGCGTCAAGGGCGTCAAGAACACCGTGGAGGCTCGCGATGTCGTAGGCGAGGTTGATGGACGCGTTTGTGTGCTTATTGACGACATGATCGATACCGGCGGAACCATCGTGGCTGCTGCCGACCAGCTCAAAGCCCGCGGTGCCACCGAGATCTACGCGGCCTGTACCCACGGTGTGTTCTCCGGTCCAGCCATCGAGCGCCTGGCGAACTCATGTATCTCCAAGGTCGTCACCACCAACACCCTGCCGCTGCCCCCGGAGAAGCAGATCGACAAGATCGAAGTTCTCTCGGTGGCCGGGATCATCGCGGATGCCATTGACGCGGTGTTCGAGGACACCTCGGTCAGCGAGATCTTCGACGGTCACAACCAGAGCTGAACCAGAACTGAACCAGTGCTCCGGGCCTGAATCGGCCCAGTGCTGGGACCAGTCTCGGGCCCAGTCTCGGACTCAGTTCGCTCCCTGCGTGCCGGACCGGTACGCTTGCCCCTCGTTTCTCGAACGCCCCCTCGGCGCGCGTCAGCGCCGCCGCCTCAGGAGTACTTCACATGGATCTCACCCTTACCGCTGAAACTGGCCGCACACCCGGTTCACGCACCTCGTCACGTCTGCGCACCGAGGGCAGCGTCCCCGCCGTCGTCTACGGCCTCGGCCGTGACACCGTCTCAGTGACGGTTCCTTGGACCGACCTTCGTCGGGTGCTTTCAACCGACGCTGGCATTAATGCCCTCATCAATCTGAGCGTGGATGGCCAGAAGGATCTCGCCATCGTCAAGGACCTCCAGCGCCATCCGATTCGTCGCAATGTGATGCACATCGATTTCCTTCGCGTCGATCCCGATGCTCCCGTCGCTGTTGACATCCCGATCCATCTCGTCGGCGAGGCCAAGGCCGTCGAGGGTCGTCGTGGAATCGTTGATCACGCACTTAAGACCATCACCGTCAAGGCCAAGCCGGCTGACATCCCCTCGGTGATCACTGTCGACATCAACGACCTCAAGATCGGTGTCACCATCACGATCGCCGAGGTCGAACTGCCCGCCGGTGTGTTCACTGAGATGGACCCGGGTGCGCCTGTCGTGACCGGTGCCGCAACACGCTTCTCGGTCGAGTACGACCACGAAGAGGGCAACGAACCCGAGGGCGCTTCGGCATCGGCCGATGAGTCCGCAGGTGACGCCGCCGACGCCGCCGAAGAGGCTGCTGCCGACGAGGCTGCTGGCGAGTAAGTGGCATTCGGCTCCCGCGGCTCAGGCCCGCGTCGGGGCACACCCGCCGATCTGTTGGTCGTCGGGCTCGGTAATCCCGGTAAGGAATACGCCGGTACGCGTCATAACGTCGGATTCGACGTCATTGACCTGCTTGCTCGGCGCCACCAAGGCCGGTTGAAATCCGGCAAAGAACGCGCCCTTGTCGACGAGGTTCGCATTGGCGGATCACGGGTGGCGTTGGCTGAACCCACCACGTACATGAACCTCTCCGGAGAGTCCGTGGCGCCGCTGGTGCGTCGGTTCGGTATCGAGGACCCTTCCTCGCTGGTCATCGTGCACGATGAACTCGACCTTCCCACTGGCTTGGTGCGAATCAAGGTTGGCGGGGGTCTGGCCGGTCATAACGGTCTGCGGTCCATCAAGGCACATCTGCACACCGATGCATTCCTGCGCATACGCATTGGCGTGGGAAAGCCCGCCAGTAAAGAGCAGGGCGCCGACCATGTGCTCAAACGGGTGGGCAAGGCCGATCGGGAGCAACTCGAAATTGCGGTGGAACTAGCCGCCGATGCCGTCGAAGCAATCCTGTCTCGCGGTGTTGACGCCGCCATGAACGAGGTCAACGCCCGAAACTGATTCGTGGTCAGTTCGGAAGCGCGACCTGCGATGGGAGCAGCTGGTAGGCGGGGTTGATCATCGCGAGTTGATGACGGACCTCGGCCACCATGCCTTCGACAACGAGATGGCTTCCGAGATGGATGCCGCCAATGGTGCGACGACCGAGAAACACCACCGTGATGCCTCCGGTGCTGTCGGCAAGGGTGACCTCAAGGCTGGCGATCTTCTCGGCCCATGGCTGCACCCGTACACCTTTGACCCGTCCGGCGACACGCACATGGGTTCGCCAGGCGGTTTCGGAGATGGGAGTTACATCGTGGAGGGCTCGATTGCCGAGGCGCTCGAACTCTGAAGCCACATCGGCGACTCTTTGCGCTTCGGCCAACTTGGTGCCGCGTGAGAAGAGCGCCATCTCAGTTGTGGATCCCGCTGGTTCCGGACACCGCACCATGCTCGACGTTTGCGACGTGCTGACCCTTTGCCGAGCGGGTGAGGTGATAAGGCACGAATGTGACGTTGACATGGGGCACATCGGACAGGGTGCGCGAGATCGAATCCGCAGTGCGATCGTGCAGCAGCTTGTGCCAAGCAGACCGGTAGACGCGGCGCGGGATGAGCACGCTGACTTCGGTCTTGCCATCGTTAGCGAACTCAGAACACAACTCAAGAACCGTGCGGTTGATTCGACGATCCGGGCACTCGCGAATCTCGAGCGGCAAGGTTGAGAGCGGAAGATCAACCCATTGCTCAACGAGTTCATCGGCATGGTGCTCATCGATGGCGATATGTACTGCGCGCAGATCATCAGGGGTGAGCGTGCGGGCGTACTGGATGGCCCGGGCCGAGGTGCGGTCGAGGCGGTCAATCAGAACCATGACCACATGGCGTCGCATGATCGGAGCAGTGGCGGCCTGCTGGGCGTCGTCGTTGAGCTCTTCCTTCTCGGACTCATACTGATGATTGAGACGGACCAGGAGATACACCATGATCGGCACGAGTAGCACGATCACCCATGCGCCGTGCATGAACTTGGTCGCACCGATGACGAGGGTGACGACACCGGTGGCGACGGCGCCGAGACCGTTCACGAACAGGCCGAGCTTCCAGCCTTGTTCCTTGAGGCGGATATGGCGACGGCCCATACCTGCTTGGGAGAGCGTGAAACTCGTGAACACGCCAATGGCGTAGAGCGGGATGAGCTTCGACACATCGGCGCCGAGTAGCACCACCATGAGGGCAGCCACGACAGCAAGGGCGAGGATGCCGTTCGAGAACACCAGACGGTGACCGCGCTTGGTGAGCTGCTTGGGCATGAAGGCATCATCAGCGTGGAAGCTGGCGAGTCGGGGGAAGTCGGCAAATGCTGTGTTGGCAGCGAGAACCAGGATGAGCATCGTGGCGGCCTGGGTGAAGATGAACAGGCCCTTGCCGAGCATCGCGTCGCCGTAGACCCCGCGGGCGATTTGCGAAAGCACCGTCTTTTCCTCGCTTGGCACCACATGCATTGAGGTGGCCAGCCAGGAGATTCCGAGGAACATGAATCCGAGGAACCCACCCATGACCATGAGGGTCTTGCGGGCGTTCTGCCATTCGGGAGCCTTGAACGCAGGCACGCCGTTGGAGATTGCCTCGACGCCGGTCATGGCGGCACCACCGGAGGCGAAGGCATGCAGGAGCAGGAAGATGCCAGCCACGCCAGTGGTTTGCAGTGCCTCGAGCTGCACGGGGTCGTAGGGGACGTCGTGGAGACCCCCACCAACGGTTGCTTTCACAATGCCGACGATGATCATGAGGATCATCGAGACGAGGAATGCGTAGGTCGGGATGGCGAAAAGTTTCCCGGATTCCTTGACGCCCCGCAGGTTGCCCCAAGCAATGATGGCAATGAAAAGCACGGCGATTGGTACTCGATACGGGTACACACCGTGGAACACGGAATACAACGCAGCGACACCGGCGGAGACAGACACTGACACCGTGAGGATGTAGTCGGTGAGCAGCGCCACACCGGCAACCTGCGCAGGTAGGAGACCAAGGTTGTCCTTGGTGACGATGTAGGCGCCACCGGCCGACGGATAGGCCTTGATGGTCTGGCGATAACTGAAGATGAGGATGACAAGCACCGCCACCATGGCAATGGTGATGGGCATGACGTAGTTGAACGCCAACAGTCCAATACCGCCAACAGCTCCGATGCCCAGCAGGGTGCGAATGATCTCCTCAGAGGCATATGCGGTTGACGAAAGTGCGTCGGAGGAGAACACCGCAAGCGCTGTGGTGTTCGTGAGGCGCTCGTGTTCAAGCTGGTCGGTGTTGAGCGGCTGACCCAACATTTTGTTTTTAAGCCGGAAGCGTCGACTCTCTGGAATGTCGAGCTTGGAAACTGGCGGGAGGGGGGTGGGCCCCGATGGCTTCTCTGAGGTGGCTGTCATACGTCTCACAGTCAACAC
Organism: Microthrixaceae bacterium; assembly: GCA_947449015.1. Lineage (GTDB taxonomy): Bacteria > Actinomycetota > Acidimicrobiia > Acidimicrobiales > Acidimicrobilacustridaceae > Acidimicrobilacustris. The sequence continues at coordinate 13,906 of CANFQA010000022.1, forward strand.
CCGCGGACCCGCGGGACACAATCGGAACTCGTACGAGTTCAGATTGGCGAAATCTGCAGATCCGGCCGGCGGGCGTTCAGATTTCGTTCGGACGGGCGACCGATAGCATCTTCATTCATCATCCACCCCCGGTAGCGAGTTGCTTCCGGGTCGTCGCGCGTGCGGCGGTCCATCCTCCAGAGGCTCCGTGTCGCTCTCCGAACTACCCCCGCTACTGCACTCCGAAGCGGCACTCACCGCCGTGCTTGGTCGCCGAGACGCGGTCTTGGCCGTACCCGAACCAGCTCGGGCGATCGTCATCGCGGCATTGGCCGCCCAGTCCGACCGGCGACCGGTCGTCGTTGCTGTGCCCACCACTGGAGAGGCTGAGCGTCTTGTGCATGACCTCGCAGTCTTCTTGGGTGAGGACGAGGTCGAGTTGCTGCCGGCCTGGGAAACCCTGCCGTTCGAGCGAGTCAGCCCTGCAGTCGAGACCATGGGTCGACGATTGCGCACCTTGTGGCGCCTTCGGGATCCTCAGCGCGTCCCTGCTGTTGTGGTGGCCTCGGTGCGCTCCCTGGTGCAACGCCTGAGCCCCCATGTCAGCGAGATCGAACCGATCATCGTGGGCGTTGGCGACCAGCTTGATCCGACTGAGTTGGTCGAGCGCCTCGTGGCCATGGGATACCGACGGGAGAGCCAGGTCGAGCATCGAGGTGAACTCGCGCTGCGTGGCTCGATCGTTGATGTGTTCCCGAGCACCGCTGATGTTCCGGTCCGTATCGACCTATGGGGCGACGAAATCGATCGGCTGACCGAATTCTCGGTCGTTGATCAACGTGCCACGATCGATCGCGCCGAGTTTGAAATTTTCCCCTGTCGTGAACTTCTGCCGACCGAAGAAGTGCGGGAACGTGCCTCCGCACTGCTCTCCTCCCAGCCTTGGGGCCGCGAACAGTGGGATCGACTCGCAGAGGGTCAGATGTTCGATGGCATGGAGAGCTGGTTGCCATGGCTGGTTGCCGGCGAGGACAGCGATGAACCCGAAGTGCTGTTTGACCTCGTCGGTGCCGATGCGCTCGTGCTTTTGATCGAGCCTCGTCGTATGCGTGATCGAGCCGCTGACATTCTTTCGGAAGAGGAAGACCTCGCTCGATCGCTGTCGCGCACCTGGGGCGTCGATGTCACTGACGGGTTCCCGCAGTTGCACGTTCCGTTCGATCGACTCATGGTGCGCACAGGCGCTCCGATGTGGAGCATCACCGCCGTTCCGGAGGGGCCGGATGTCCCAGTGGTCCAGGCCTCCGGCTGGGATCCGGTGGTCGGGGAGGGGTCCACTCTCATCCCGACACTGGGTCGGCTGCTCGCTGAGGGTTACCGGTTGGTGGTCGCCGCCGATGGGTCCGGTTCAGCTGACCGGATCGTTTCGCTGCTTGGCGATCAGGGTGTGCTGCTCGAATTCGACGAGCGACGTCGATCAGATCTCACCGCACCCGGTGGGCGCATTGTGGTGGCGCCCCTCGAACGAGGCTTTCTTCTTCCAGGCGCCAAACTTGCTGTGCTCGCCGAAAGTGATGTCACTGGTCGGCGGCGGGCACATCGGCGGGCCCGTCCCCGACGAGTTGTTTCGCAAGGAGCCTTCGAGGATTTACGAACCGGCGAATTCGTTGTGCATCATCAACATGGCGTCGCCCGCTTCGGCGGCATGGTCAAGCGCACCATCGGTGGCGTCGAACGCGACTATCTCCTGCTGGAGTATCGCGGTGACGATCGCCTGTACGTGCCCAGCGATCAGATCGACGCGGTCCGACAGTTCACCGGTTCGGATTCACCAAGCCTTAGCCGTCTGGGTGGGGGCGAATGGCAGCGCAGCCGTGCCCGGGTGCGTGCTGCGGTCACCGAGATCGCGCAGGAACTCGTGGTGCTCTATCAAAAGCGCATCCACGAACCGGGTCACGCGTTCGGTCCTGACACCCCGTGGCAGCACGATCTCGAAGCAGCGTTCCCCTATGAGCCCACTCCCGATCAACGTGTGGCGATCGATGAAGTCAAGGTTGATATGGAGGCACCGGTGCCGATGGATCGGCTGGTGTGTGGCGACGTCGGGTTCGGCAAGACCGAGGTTGCCATCCGAGCGGTGTTCAAGGCTGTGCAGGACGGTAAGCAGGCGGCTGTACTTGTTCCCACCACATTGCTGGCGCAGCAGCATCTGCAGACCTTCAGTGAGCGGTTCGCCGGCTACCCGGTGCGGGTGGAGATGCTCAGTCGTTTCCTCACTGCCGCGCAGGCGAAGAAAGTCATTGCTGGTTTGGCCAGCGGCGATGTTGATGTCGTCATCGGCACGCATCGCCTGCTGTCATCGGAACTGACCTTCAAAGATCTTGGGTTACTTGTCGTCGATGAGGAACAGCGCTTCGGGGTGAACCATAAGGAGGCGATTAAGGCGCTTCGTGTTGGTGTCGATGTGCTGACACTGACCGCCACTCCCATCCCGCGCACTTTGGAAATGAGCCTGACCGGGATCCGTGATCTCACGCTGCTCAATACGCCCCCGAGTGAGCGGCAGCCGATTCTCACCTATGTCGGCGAGTACGACGAGCGGGCGGTGTCCGAATCGATTCGCCGCGAGATGCTCCGCGAGGGGCAGGTGTTCTTCGTCCATAACCGCGTGCAGGACATCGAGCGCGTGGCAGCTCGACTTCGCGAACTTGTCCCGGAGGCTCGTGTCGCTGTCGCTCACGGTCAGATGGACGAAGGCACTCTGGAGAGAGTCGTCCTTGATTTTTGGGAGGGGCAGTTCGATGTGCTCGTGTGCACCACGATCATCGAAAGCGGTATCGATATGCCGACGGTGAACACGCTCGTTGTCGATCGTGCTGATCTGCTTGGTCTCGGTCAACTCCATCAACTCCGGGGTCGCGTTGGTCGGGCAGGCAGTCGCGCGTATGCCTATCTGTTCTTCCCTCCGGATCGGGTGTTGTCGGAAGATGCCTACGAGCGGTTGAAGACCATTGGTGAAGCCACAGAACTGGGCTCGGGCTTTCGCATCGCCATGCGTGATCTTGAGATCCGTGGGGCCGGCAATCTGCTCGGCACCGGACAAAGCGGCCATATCGCTGCGGTTGGCTACGACCTGTATTGCGAGATGGTTACTGAGGCCGTCGCTGAACTGAAGGGTGAGACTCGCAAGGAGCCAGCGGAGATCAAGATCGAAGTTCCCCTCGATGCGCATCTCCCTGTCGACTACGTGGAGCGCGAAGAGTCACGACTTGAGGCCTATCGACGCCTTGCCACGGTCACATCGCATAAGGAAGTCGATGACATCAGGCTGGAATGGGAGGATCGGTACGGGCCGGTCCCGGCGCCCGCCGAGGCGCTGCTCACCGTTGCCCGACTCCGAGCCGAATGCGTGCGAACCGGAGTGCGGGACATCACCGTTACGAAGGGCAGCGGCTTCGGGGGGCCGAAGGTCGTGGCTCGGATAGCCCCACTCGCGTTGCTGACTTCGAAGGTGATCCGGCTTGAACGCCTCTATCGCGGCTCGGTGTACAAGGCGGAACTCGGCCAGCTGCAACTGGCGCTCAGCTCTGTGGCCACGGTGGTCGATGACCTCGTCACTGCTTTGGTGGATCTGGTGCCCCCGGGAGATGAAATCCCGTCGGTGGCAACCGACCCGGCCTGATCCGGATGCCTCGACGTGACTTGGGGGATGACTACGAACCGCGAATCGCGCTCCGATAGTGTGGGCGTTCCTGTGAAGAAACTTGGTTCCACCCTCATCATTCTGTTGTCGCTCGGCTTGGCGGTTTCGCTTGTTGGCACCTCGTGCGCAGCGGTATCCCCCAAGGCGCTCAGCGTCGGTTCGTGGTCGCTTTCTGACAGTGACCTCACCTCGCAGATGTCGGCCTTCGCCGATGTCTACGGGCAGGCCAATGGCTCTGCTACCGATCTGCACGGAGCCGATGGTTCGTCCTGGGCCACCTCGTTCACTTCTGCATTCCTGAATGATCAACTCACCCTCCAGCTGGCTCGTCTCGATGTGGCCGAGCGCGGTCTCACCATCACTGATGCCGATCGACAGGCGGCGCAGCAGTTGCTTGAGCAGAACTTCACCTCATCAAAGGGGCAGGGTGGCTCGTACTTCTCCAAGTTGGATGCCACCTATCGCCAGAACTTGATCGAAGGCGTCGCCGCTCAGAACGTGCTGGTGGCAGTGCTGCGCGATGAAGGCACGACCGATGAAGCATTGCGCCGCGTGTATGACGCCAGCGGTGACAAGTACAAGGGAACAAAGGTGTGTGCCAGTCACATCCTTATCTTCGCCGGCACGACGCAAGGCCAGTCCACACCCACCGATGCCGACTACGCGACGGCGCTTGCCAAGATTCAACTCGTCCAGGCCCAGCTCACCGGTACGTCCAATTTCGCTGACCTGGCCAAGACCAATTCCGATGACACCGGCAGCGGTGCTCAAGGCGGCGATCTCGGATGCAACGACAAGGGATCGTTCGTCGGTCCGTTCGATGACGCCGCATGGAACCAGCCCGTTGGAGTTGTGGGGCCGCCGGTCAAAACCATCTACGGCTATCACTTGATCCTGGTCACCGCTCGCGGCGATCTCACCTTCGATGAGGTGAAGAATCAGATCGCCACGTCGTTGAAGAACGATCTCCGGTCGCTGCTCGACGCTGAGCTCGCCCGTATGGCTGGGACCGTGTCGATCGGTGTCGACGGTCGCTACGGCCGTTACGTAAGCGCCACAGGCACGATCGTTGCGCCAGCCGGCGCAACGCCGCCGAGCACGCTGGTTCCGACTGCATCTCTCAGTGGCTCGGGGCAGCCCACCTCCGGCACGAACTAGTCGGTCGATGCCATGGCGCACGCACCTCGGAGCCCAGGAGAAAACTCCTCAGTAGGAACCTCTGCGCGCATCGTGGTGGTGGGTTTGGGCCCGGGCGACACTGATCTGCTTACGGCCGGCACTCTTGCCGCGCTCGATCGTTCTGCCGTCCGATTTGTGCGTACTCGGCGCCATCCCGCGGCGAGTGTGCTCGCCGATGCTGTGAGTTTCGATTCTGTCTACGAGACGGCCGACTCCATGACTTCGGTCTACGCGACCATCGTCGAGCAGTTGGTGTCTGCCGCAATCGAGCACGGCACAGTGCTCTATGCCGTACCCGGCTCACCGTTGGTGGCGGAGCACACCGTGGAACTTCTCCTCGCTGATGACAGGGTCGTTCTTGAGGTGTTGCCGGCGCTGTCGTTCCTTGATCTGGCTTGGGTTCGCCTCGGCGTCGATCCGGTTGAACAAGGCGTGCGTATCGTCGATGGTCATCGGTTCGCAGTGGAAGCAGCGGGGGAGCGCGGTCCGCTGCTTATCGCTCAGTGCGACTCAGCTCATGTGCTCTCCGACGTAAAACTCGCCCTCGACAGTGGTCCGATGCCCAGTCTCGATGCCGATGCCGAGGTGGTGGTGCTGCAACGGTTGGGGCTCCCTGATGAACGCGTCATGCGGGTGCCGTGGGCGGAACTCGATCGGATCGAAGCCGATCACCTCACGTCGGTGTACCTCCCGCAGCTGGCTGCACCGGTTGCGCAGGAGTTCATGGCGTTTGTTGAACTGGTGGCGACACTGCGGGCGCAATGCCCCTGGGATCAGGAACAGACCCACGAGTCGCTGCGACGACATCTGCTCGAGGAGTCCTACGAGGTGCTCGAAGCGATCGATCATCTCGACACCGAATCAGGTGAGGGCTACGAGCACCTCGAGGAAGAACTTGGCGATCTGCTTTTCCAGATTCTGTTCCACAGCCAACTTGCCACCGAGGCCGGTCAGTTCACCATTGCCGATGTGGCGGTCAACGTGCACGACAAACTTCGGGCGCGTCACCCACATGTGTTCGGCGATGTCGAGGCGACCGATGCTGATGCCGTGGTGGCCAACTGGGAGCAGATCAAGAAATCAGAGAAGGGTCGCGCCAGTGTGTTCGACGGCGTCCCCGATGCCATTCCCGCGCTTCTCTATGCGCTCAAAGTGCAGAAGAAGGCTGAGAGCCTTCCCGCTCACCAGCAACTACCGGCTTGCGAGGTCGACCTTGATGGTCTGCTCGAAGGGGCACGGATCACCACCGACGAGGACTCGGTTGGGACTCTTCTGATGGCGGTGGTTGACCTGGCCCGCCGCCACGGAATCGATCCCGAGACCGCGCTGCGGACAACGGCAGTACGGCAACGCGATGCCGCTCGGGCCTTCGAACTCGCCACTCACCCACAAGCATGAACATGCACCGCGGGCGCGCGCGCCTGTGGGAACATCTTTCGAACCAGTAAACGGTCAGGAGCAGCGCGTCCCATGAGCATCATCGAGCACATCGCCGGCCGAGAGGTCCTTGACAGCCGGGGAAACCCCACCGTCGAGGTTGAGGTCATCCTCGAATCGGGCGCATCGGGGCGGGCCATCGTTCCCTCGGGCGCTTCCACTGGTGCCTTTGAGGCGGTCGAACTGCGTGATGGCGACGCCCGCTATGGCGGCAAGGGTGTGCTCACTGCGGTCGGTCATGTCGATGAGGAGATTTACGACACTCTCGTTGGATTCGACGCCACTGATCAGCGCGATATCGACCGTGTGCTCATCGAACTTGATGGCACCGACAACAAGGGTCGTCTCGGAGCAAACGCCATCCTTGGAGTGTCGCTCGCGGTGGCTCGTGCTGCCGCCGACGATCTTGCCCTGCCGCTCTACCGCTACGTCGGTGGAGCCAACGCGCATGTCTTGCCCGTTCCGATGATGAATGTCCTTAACGGGGGCGAGCATGCCGACAACAACGTCGACATTCAGGAATTCATGATCATGCCGGTTGGTGCGGCCTCGTTTTCCGAAGCACTTCGCTGGGGAACAGAGACCTACCACGTGCTCAAGAAGGTTCTCCACGATCGTGGTCTGTCCACCGCTATTGGTGATGAGGGTGGCTTTGCCCCCAACTTGGCCTCCAACGAGGAGGCAGTGGTGCTGCTGCTCGAGGCCATCGAGAAGGCCGGTTTCACTCCGGGTGAGGACATCGCTATCGCTCTTGATGCCGCATCCACCGAGTTCTACCGCGACGGCAACTACGTCCTTGCCGGTGAGGGACGCACGCTGAGCCCTGCGGAAATGGTCGGCTACTTCGACGCTCTGTGCAGCCGCTATCCCATCGTGTCCATCGAGGACGGTATGTCCGAGGAGGATTGGGATGGTTGGGCATTGATCACCAAGACGCTCGGGTCGCGGGTGCAGCTGGTGGGCGACGACCTGTTCGTCACCAATACCGAGCGACTCTCGCGCGGCATCGAAGCTGGCGTGGCCAATTCCATTCTCGTAAAGGTCAACCAGATCGGATCGCTCACCGAAACGCTCGACTCGGTGGCCATGGCTACCCGGGCTGGGTACACCGCAGTCATGTCGCACCGCTCCGGCGAGAGCGAGGACACCACCATCGCCGATCTCGCAGTAGCCACCAACTGCGGCCAGATCAAAACCGGAGCACCGGCCCGTAGCGATCGCGTGGCCAAGTACAACCAGTTGCTGCGCATCGAGGACGATCTTGGCGAGGCAGCGGCCTACTGGGGAGCGGATGCTCTCAAGCAGGCGCGGCCCTAGTCATGGCCCGCGTTCGCATTGGCGCTCGGAGGGCTGAGGCCACTCCGAAGCACGCTCGCCGCATTGCGGCGCGCTCTGCCGATGCTGGCCGCACCGCCACAGGTACCACCACACGCGCCAGCGCCAGCGCCTCAAGCACCAGCGGAAACGCGTTGGGCCCGAGATTGCGCCATTTCTGGGGCCGGCCGCGCATCATGCTCATCCTCGTGCCGCTCACCATCATCGTGCTTGTGGTTACCGCGCTGCCCACGCGTCAGTGGCTCGACAACCGCCGTTCCATTGCCGCGGCCGAATCGCAGCTCTCCGATATCCGCGCCGCCAATGAGCAGTCGCAAGCGGCAGCCGAATCGCTGAAATCGGGAGCTGAACTCGAGCGCCTCGCCCGTGAGCAGTACGGGTATGCCAAGCCGGGCGAAGAGGTGTACCACGTGCTGCCGGCACCCCGAGATCCAGTGCGGGTGCCCAATGCCTGGCCCTTCAATTCCCTAGGTGCTGCACTCGGTCGTTGAGTCACTGCTCGCAATCGGTCAACTAACCTTTGGTCTCTGCCCGGCGATGCCGTCGGGCCATCGAGGGGGAGCGCACCAATGGGAGCACGACAATGAGCGTCATGGGAACCCGGGTCCAACGCCGCGAGGATCCCACCTTCCTCACCGGTGCCAGCATCTACACCGCTGATCTGCGCGATCCACTGCTCGATGGCGCTGTCCATGCCCACTTCGTGCGCTCCACCATCGCCCACGGCCGCATCACCGAGCTCGATGTCAGCGAAGCTCAATCCGCGCCGGGTGTCGTGGCGGTGTTCACTGCCGCCGATATTGCCGCAGCCGGTGACCTCGGTTCCTTCGGTGTTCCCATCCCGGGCATGATCCCTGATGCGTTGGCCCGCCCGTGGCTCGCCGATGGCGTGGTCCGTTTTGTCGGCGAAGCAGTCGCCGTCATCGTTGCTGAATCCCGCGAGGCTGCTGAGGACGCTTCCGAACTCGTCATCGTTGATTACGACCCCATTGATGTGGTTGTCGACATGCTTGAAGCCGAAACCGATGCTGTGCTCGTGCATCCCGAGTTCGGCACCAACACCGCACTGGCTGTTCCGTTCGGTCACTCCGAGGATCTCTTCGATGGCTGTGAAGTCGTGGTGACCCGCGACATCCTCAACCAGCGAGTGGCGGTATGTCCGCTTGAGCCGCGCGCGATTGCTGTGGTGTGGCATGAAGGTCGCCTTATTGCGTTCTCGTCGACCCAGGCACCGCATGGCGCCAAGGGCAAGCTCGCTGGCGTGTACGGCCTCGAGGCAGACCAGGTCCGAGTCGTCGCCCCTGCAGTTGGCGGCGGTTTCGGCGCCAAGATCAATCTTCAGTCTGACGAGGCGTTGCTTCCGTGGGTGTCGCGACGCATCAGTCGACCGGTGCGCTGGGCGGAGACCCGCGGCGAAAGCATGATCTCGATGCCGCATGGCCGTGCGCAGGCCCATCACATCGAAATCGGTGGTCGCCGCGACGGCACCATCGAGGCCTATCGCCTCACTGTTGTTCAGGACACCGGGGCCTATCCGGGTATGGGCTGCTTCCTGCCGTTCATGACCCGCACCATGGCACCGGGTACCTATGACATTGCCAAGGTGGAGTGCAACGTCAAGAGCGTGATGACCAACACCACGCCAATCGAGGCTTATCGCGGTGCGGGTCGACCGGAAGCCACTGCCGCCATCGAGCGGGCCATCGATCTGTTCTCGCTCGAGATCGGCATGGATCCCGCCGAAGTACGTCGTCGCAACCTTGTGTCCGCGGACAACTTCCCGTTCACCACCGCCACTGGCGCGGTGTACGACGTGGGTGATTACGAGGGCGCGCTTGATCGTGCGCTTGCCACTGCTGACTATCCGGCCTTGCGCGCCGAGCAGGCCGCGCGTCGTGCGGCAGGCGATCCAGTGCAACTCGGTATCGGTGTGTGCGTGTACGTCGAGATCACTGCTGGTCCGGCGGGCAATCAGGGTGAGTTCGCCAAGGTTGTGCTCGGCCATGACGGTGGAGTGACGGTGTACACGGGTTCCTCCGGTCACGGTCAGGGCCATGACACCTCTTGGGCGATGCTTGCCAATGAACTCACGGGCATCCCGATGGAACACATCAAGGTGGTGGCCAGCGATACCGATCTCGTGGCCGAAGGTCATGGAACCATGGGTTCGCGCTCGCTGCAGTTAGGTGGCTCGGCTGTGTGGAAGGCCACTGAAGAGGTTGTTGAAAAGGCTCGTCTGGTGGCTTCCGAACTGCTCGAAGCAGCTGTCGCCGACGTTGTGCTCGATACCGATGCCGGCGTGTTTCATGTCAGCGGCTCGCCGTCGATTGCCAAGAGTTGGGCCGAGATCGGCGCCGCTGGCGACATCAACGAGGTGCTCGGTGGCGGTGTTGCCGGTGCTCCCATCGAGGTCTCACTGACATTCACCGCCGACAACGCAACCTTCCCCTTCGGCGCACATGTCGCAGTGGTCGAGGTTGACACCGAAACTGGACGCACCGAACTGCGTCGCATCATCACCTGCGACGATGCTGGACGCATCCTCAATCCGCTCATTGTCGAAGGGCAGCGTCACGGCGGCATCGCCCAAGGTGTTGCGCAGGCGCTTTATGAGGAGATGAGCTACGACGTCGATGGCAATCCCACCACGGCCAACCTGGCCGATTACGCGTTTATCTCGGCTGCGGAGCTGCCAAGCTTCGAGTTGGTTCCCATGGAGACACCTACACCAGTGAATCCTCTTGGTGCCAAGGGCATTGGGGAGTCAGGCGCCATCGGGTCGACGCCGGCGGTGCAAAGCGCAGTGATCGACGCGCTGACGCCCTTTGGAATCACGCACCTCGACATGCCGCTTAGCGCTTTGCGCGTGTGGCAAGCCATCGCCGCATCGTGATCGCTCGTGACTGAGTCCGAACCGGCCGATCGCATTCGAGCACCCAAGCAGCGTTGGCAGAGTTCGGCCCGATGGACCCTTGTGGCCGTTGTTGGCGTGGTCGTCATCGGTGGTCTCGGGTTCTACGCCCTGTTCCTGCGTGGCGATCCCTCACCTCCGCCCCCGGCCCGGATTGTCACTACCACGAGCACCTCCACCATTGTCGCTGGGCCCACCCCCTGATCGACCGGTAGCCTCGCCCTCGTGTCTGCTGGCTCCCCGTACTCCACGATCTCTCTCGACGAAGTCGTCGCTGGCCTCGGCGCCAATGGGTACCTGCCCGATGAGGGCCTGGCGACTGCAGTGCTTCTCGCATTGCGCATGCAGCGGCCGCTGCTGCTCGAGGGTGAGCCGGGAACCGGCAAGACCGAATTGGCCCGCGCTCTTAGTGCATGGACCGGTGGTTCACTGATCCGCCTCCAGTGCTACGAGGGTCTCGATGCCGCCCAGGCGCTCTATGAGTGGGACTACACCCGACAGTTGATGCATCTGCGTACTGCCGAGGCAGTTGGCGCGGTGACCGACGCGTCAGCCCTCGAGGGTGAGCTCTATGGCGAGCGCTTCCTCATTCGCCGACCGCTGCTGCAGGCCATCTCGGAGAGCAATGGAACGCCACCGGTGCTGCTCATCGACGAACTTGATCGTGCTGATGATGAGTTCGAGGCATTCCTACTTGAGGTACTCGCCGAATTCTCGGTCACGGTGCCTGAGCTGGGAACCTTCACTGCATCGGTGCCTCCGATCGTGATCATCACCTCCAACCGCACACGAGATGTGCATGACGCGCTCAAGCGTCGATGCCTCTATCACTGGGTTGAGCATCCCAACCTCGAGCGTGAGATCGCCATTGTGCGCTCACGGGTGCCCGAGGCACCCGAGGCGCTTACTCGTCAGGTGGCAGCGCTCACCGCTGCGCTGCGCGATCTGGGGCTGCAGAAGCCACCCGGTGTCGCGGAGACCATCGACTGGGTGAGGGCCATTGGCGTCCTGCAGCTCGATCAGCTCGATGACGTGGCTGTCTCTGCCACGCTCGGTGCGGTGTTGAAATACCGAGAGGACACCGAACGGGTCCGGGCTGTTGGAATCTCCGCCCTCGTGGCCGATGCCCTCTCCCGCTGACACCAACGTCGACGAACGACGGGTTGCTGGATTCATCGACGCCTTGCGTCAGACAGGGCTTCCGGTGGCGGTGGGTGGATCGATTCTGCACGCACAGGCACTCGCTCTGCTCGATGTCGATCTTGATTCGATGTACTGGGCGGGACGCATCACGCTCACTCATTCTCAGGCCGAGATCAAACTGTTCGACACAGTGTTTGCCCAGTGGTGGGGTGGGGGTTCCGAGTCGGGCATGGAGTTCGTGGTCGAACAGCAACAGATCATCGGAGTCGACGATGGGGACGATGCTGTCGATGAGCAAGACGTCGATTCCAACGACATTGCTGATGAGATTGCTGATGAGGATCCCCAGTGGTCGCTGCGCTTCAGCGCCGTCGAAACCCTCCGGTCGCGTGACTTCGCCGGCCTCAACTCCGAAGAGCGCGAGCAGGTCACTGCGCTGCTCGCCGATCTTCGCCTCATCGGATCATTGCGCCGATCGCGGCGACGTCGACCAGTGCACCATGGAGGTCGACCGGATCTGCGCCGCACTGTTCGGTCCTCGATGCGCACCGGTGGCGAACCATTGCGCAGGGCCATGTCGGCGCCATCGCGTCGAGCGCGCCGAGTTGTATTGCTCGCTGATATCAGCGGTTCGATGGAGCTCTACAGCCGAGTCTTGATGCAGTTCGCTCACGCCGCGGTGGTTTCCGGCGCCGAGGTTGAGACCTTCGCTATTGGTACCCGCCTCACCCGCCTCACCCGCGAACTCACCACCCACGACCCTGACCAAGCCTTGGCCCGTGCCGCCGAAGCGGTGCCTGATTGGTCGGGGGGCACTCGGCTTGGCGCAGCACTGCAGAAGTTCAATGACGAGTGGGGCGTGCGGGGAATGGCCCGCGGCGCAATCGTTGTGATCCTTTCCGATGGTTGGGATCGTGGCGAGCCCGCCGAACTGGCGACCCAGATGCAACGACTCGCCCGGGTGGCTCATCGCATTGTCTGGGTCAATCCGCTGCGCGCTTCCGATGGCTATGAGCCGACTGCCCGAGGGATGGCGGCGGCGTTACCCTTCGTGGATGACTTCATCGACGGCCACAGCCTCGACTCCCTCGATCACCTCTCGCGTCTCGTGGCCACGGAGTTGATCCGATGAAGGAGATCATGGCTGACCTCGATCGGTGGCGAGCACAAGGGCGTCGCGTCGTTTTGGCTCGCGTCGTCGACATTGAAGGCTCGGGTCCGCGCCTGCCGGGCGCAGCTATGGCCGTTGCCGATGATGGCGAGGTGGCCGGATCAGTGTCGGGAGGATGTGTCGAAGGCGCAGTTGTCGCCGAGGCACTCGACATCCTCGCGACCGGCGATCGGCGACTTGTCACCTTCGGATACAGCGATGATGACGCATTCGCCGTGGGTCTTACCTGCGGCGGCACCGTGCACCTGTTCCTCGAACCACTCGACTGGTGAGCGCCATGACTTCGATCTACGACCTGTGGCGCTCAGCGGTCACTGACAGTCGCCCCGTTGCCATCGCCACGGTGGTCGAAGGCCCCGGCGTCGGCGCCAAGATCCTGGTGGGCGAAGACATCGAACCAGTTGGTTCCCTTGGTGATCCCGACCTTGATCGGGTGGTTGTTCGCGATGCCATTGGAGAGTTGGCCGGAGGTCGCACTGGTGTGCGCCACTACGGCCCGCATGGTGAAGCACGTGAAGAGACCGTTTCGGTCTTCATTGAGAGCTTCGCGCCGCCTCCCCAGATGCTCATTTTCGGTGCCGTCGATTTCACCGGAGCCCTCGTCCGCATCGCCAAGGTTCTCGGCTATCGCGTCACGGTCTGTGATGCCCGCGAGGTATTTGCCACCCACCGGCGGTTCCCGCAGGCCGATGAAGTCGTCGTCGACTGGCCCCATCGTCTTCTCGAACGGGTGGGCGACCGTCTTGGTCCGCGCGATGCGGTGTGCGTTCTTACCCACGATCACAAGTTCGATATCCCCGCGATCATTGCGGCGTTGGGAACCGAGGTCGGGTATCTCGGGGCCATGGGTAGCCGTCGCACGAACGCCGAACGACTCCTGCGTCTCGAACAGGACGGGGCCGATATGGACGAGGTGCGGACGCGACTCAGCGCCCCGATCGGTCTCGATCTCGGTGGGCGCACACCCGAGGAAACTGCCATCTCGATCTGCGCTGAGATCATCGCCGCTCGTACTGGCCGTCCGGCTGCTTCATTGTCTGTCACCGAGGGTCCGATCCACTGATCGGCGCTCGAATCGAGGTCAATGGCACTTAGGCGAGGCCGGATTCCTCAAGGGCTCGACGCACAAGTACGCGAGCAAGATGCTCGCGGTATTCGACCGTGGCGTTGTTGTCATGCTGTGCTTCAGTGCCTTCGACCGCTCGATCAGCGGCGCTTGCTGCATCTGCTCCAGAGTTGAGGGCCTCGACAACACCGGCGGCGTACAGGGGAGTGGAGCCCATGTTGACCAGACCGACGCCCGAACCCTCTTCGGCGCGCACAGCGGCGACTCCGACGATCGCCCAGTCCTGGGCGCGGCGGTTGAACTTCTGGAACGACCAGCCCAGCGTGGTGAGCTTGGGGATGCGGATCTCGGTGAGCAGTTCGTCAGGTTCAAGAGCCGATTCGAGGAACCCGGTGTAGAAGTCGCCAATGGCGATCTCGCGCTCACCATTTGGCCCGTTGGCCACCAGCGTGCCGCCCAGCGCAAGCACCACCGCCGGCAGATCAGACGCAGGGTCAGCGTGGGCGAGCGAACCACCGATGGTGCCGCGATGGCGCACCTGAGGATCGCCGACATGGCCGGCGGCGTGCTGAAGCAGCGGCGCAGCCTCACCAAGTAGGTCGCTGGTTTCGAGGTCGCGGTGACGAGTGAGTGCACCAATGGCGATGTGATCGCCGGCATCGCGGATGAAACGCAGATCCTCGAGACGTCCGACATCGATGAGCACTGTGGGCGAGGCCAAGCGCAGTTTCATAAGTGGCAGCAGCGAATGGCCACCGGCGAGAAGCTTTGCTTCATCGCCGTGTTCGGTGAGTAGGGCAATGGCTTCGTCGGCGGACTCGGCGCGCACGTAGTCAAAGGCGGCGGGAATCATGCTGCGCCGCCGTTGTTCTCTGCTGCGCAGGCAAGGACCGACTGCACGATGTTGTGATAGCCGGTACAGCGGCACAGGTTGCCTTCGAGACCGAGGCGAACCTCACGCTCGGTGGGATCAGGGTTCTCCTCAAGCAGCGAAACAGCCGCCATCACCATGCCCGGGGTGCAGTAGCCGCATTGCAGGCCGTGGTTCTCCTGGAAGCAGCGCTGCATCGGGTGAAGAGTGTCGCCATTGGCGAGGCCCTCAATCGTGGTGACGGTGCTGCCGTCAGCCTGCACGGCGAGCATCGTGCACGACTTCACCGATTCGCCATCAACATGGATGGTGCAGGCTCCACACGAGGAGGTATCGCACCCGATATTGGTGCCCGTGAGTCCGAGAGCGTCGCGCAAGTGGTACGCCAGAAGTGTTCGCGGCTCAACCTCGTCGGAGTGCTGAACGCCGTTGACGGTCATCGTGATCTTCATGGTCCCCCTCGGTTCCTGACCAGTGATGATCGTACTCCAGCACTCCGGTCACGCCTGAGGTCTGGTGTCGGTGATTGACTGGCCCCATGGAGCTCGAATCCTCCCGGTGTGCGGCGGTGATACTTGCGGCTGGCGGATCAACGCGGTTCGGCGGCGATCCCAAGCAATTGGCGGTCGTCAAGGGGCGACCGCTCGTGCGAGCAGCGGTTGATTCGGCACTCGACGCGTCAGTATTTGCCAAGGTCGCGGTGGTTTCGGGGGCGGCGTCGCTCGATGCGGTGCTGCCGGCCGAAGTGGTGGTGATCGATAATCCCCAGTGGGCTGCCGGTCAGGCCTCGTCTCTGCAGGCGGGGCTTCGCTGGGCTCGCCAGCAAGGCTTCGAGCGGGTGGTGGTGGGGCTGGCCGATCAGCCGGGGGTCCTCTCCGAAGCCTGGCGGCTTGTGGCCACCGCCGACGACGACCATCCCATTGTTGTGGCCACCTATGAGGGGCGGCGGGGCAATCCGGTACGACTCGACATGTCGATCTGGGATGAATTGCCCACCGAGGGCGATGAAGGGGCACGGGCGCTCATCGGAAGAAGGCCCGAGCTCGCCGGGGCGGTACCCTGCCCCGGCACGATGGTCGACATCGACACCCAGGAGGATCTCGACCGATGGAACTGATCAACGAATTCGACGTGAGCGTCTCGATCGACACTGCGTGGGCCGTGCTCACTGATGTTGAGCGCATCGCCCCCTGTCTGCCCGGAGCACAGCTCCAGGAGATCGAGGGTGAGGAGTACCGCGGCATCGTCAAGGTGAAGGTCGGGCCGATCACCGCCCAGTACAAGGGTCGCGCCACGTTCCTTGAAAGCGACAGCACCGCCTATCGACTTGTGCTTGACGCTGCTGGCCGCGACACCCGAGGAGCGGGCAATGCGAGCGCCATCATTACCGCCCAACTGGAATCGGCTGGGTCGGGGACGCATGTGACTGTGACTACCGATCTCACAGTCACCGGCAAGGTCGCCCAGTTCGGTCGCGGCGTGCTGGCAGATGTCAGCGCCAAGATTCTCACGCAGTTCGTCGACAATCTGGAGCAGACCGTGCTTATCGATGACACGGTGCTCACCACAGGTACCGTGCCCACTGCAGAGCCCCCGGCTGCTGCTGAAGCTGCTTCCGATACTGATGCCGCAGTGGCTGCTGGTTCTGCTTCTGGCTCCGCTGAGATAGCCAAGGATGCGGCTCCGAAGGTGCGCCGGATTGATCAGCCCGAGCCTGAGGCCATTGATCTACTTGGATCGGCGGGCACGCCGGTGCTCAAGCGAGCAGTTCCTGTGCTTGGGGTCGCGGTTGCTGCACTCATCGTGTGGCGAGTGCTGCGTCGCAAGCATTGAACGCAACCGCCGATGAACGTGCCCGGGTCGCAGAGCTGCTCGGTCGCGAACCAATGGGGGATTTCGAGATTGTCGTTGTGAGCCCCGCCGGCGATCCGGCAGTGCTGCGCAACGAACCCCTGCTGCCTGATGGCACGCCGATGCCCACGTTGTATTGGTTATGCGAGCCGTCTATCCGCTCGGCCATCGGAACCCTCGAGTCGCTCGGTGGTGTTCGTGATGCCGAGTCAGTCGTCGGCCTCGAGGCCGTGCGCCTCGCGCATGATGCCTATGCCGCCGAGCGCGATATGCAGATTCCCGCCGAACACAGCGGACCCAAACCCTCAGGTGGTGTCGGTGGCACCCGCGAAGGCGTGAAGTGCCTCCATGCCCATTACGCCTACTGGCTGGCCGGTGGTGACGATCCGGTCGGCGAATGGGTGCATTCGCAATTGATTGAGCGCGAGTTGCTCCCGGCTGCTGCACCGGTGAGGATCACGACATGACGACACGAGTCGCGGCAATCGACTGTGGGACGAATTCTGTTCGTCTGCTGGTCAGCGACGGTGGCCGAACAACTGTTGAGCGGCTGATGCGCATCACCAGACTGGGCGAAGGCGTCGATGCCACCGGTCGGCTCTCGGATGGGGCCATCGAACGCACCGTTGAGGTGCTGCGCGAGTACCGGAAAGTCATTGATCGGCTGGGAGCTGAGCGGGTACGGATGACCGCCACCTCAGCGGCCCGTGACGCCTCCAATCGCGATGTCTTTTTTGCTGCTGCCAAAGAGGCCATCGGAGTCACACCCGAACTGCTCTCGGGTGAGGAGGAAGGGCGACTCTCATTTCTCGGCGCGACCGCAGATCTTGATGTCACCCGTGGACCATTCCTTGTCTGCGATATCGGTGGTGGTTCCACTGAGTTCGTGTGGGGGACCACTGAGGCCGAGGTTTCCGTCAGCACCGACATGGGTTGCGTTCGTATGACTGAAGCTTGGTTACACAGTGATCCGCCCGATCCGCTGGAGCTCAGTCAGGCGCTTTCAGTCATCTCGCTCCATATCGACGATGTGCTGCGTGAAATCCCCATGGCAACCGAAGCCGCCACCTTTGTTGGTCTGGCTGGCACGGTGAGCACCGCAGCATCTGTCGAACTGGGTTTGGCCACCTATGACCGAGATCGCATTCATCACTTTGAACTCAGCCGTGAAGCCATTGAGGATGTGTTCCGCACTCTGGCCACCGAATCGGTCAAGGACCGCAAGGACAACCCGGGTCTCGAACCGGAGCGGGCCGATGTGATCGTTGGCGGTATGTGCGTGCTGGTCTCCATCATGCGGCGCCTCGGTTTCGACTCCTGTCTGGTCTCCGAGTCCGACATCCTCGACGGTCTGGCGATGTCGCTCGCGGAAGGCTGATCGCAGACGCCACGTCAGACTGCGGCGCAGCACCTCGGTAGGATCTCTGTTCGTGACCATGCTCCTCGGACGCCGCATCGTGCTGCGACAGTTGGTCGTCACTGATTTCCCGCAATGGCGTGAGGTTCGTCGACGAAATGTGGACTGGCTGAGCAAATGGGAGCCAACCCGACCGGTTGGCGCTCCTGATGTCATCGAAGATCGTGATGCGTTCGGTATGCGCTGCAGTTCACGTCAGCGCGAGCAGCAGCTCGGTGTTGGCTACGGATTCGGAATCTTCGTTGATGGGTCGTTCTGCGGGGAGATCAACATCTCCTCTGTGCAGCGCGGCCCGTTCCAGAGCGCGTATATCGGGTACTGGATTGACGAAGCTCAAGCCGGCAACTCCTATGTGTCCGAGGCAGTGGTGGTGCTGGCCCGGCATGCCTTCGAACAACTTTCGCTGCATCGGCTGCAGATCGCGATCATTCCGCGGAACTCGGCGAGCCGACGTGTGGTTGAGAAACTTGATCTGCGCGAAGAGGGCACTGCGCTTCGTTATCTGGAAATTAACGGGGTCTGGGAGGACCACGTTCGCTATGCGATCACGGCGGAGGATTGGGACGAGCGCGGTAGCGCGCTGCTCGCCGAATGGGTCCATCCGCAGTGAGTCGCCGCAGTTCATCCCCTCGGCCCCGCAGCGAGGCGTTTATCGCCTTTCGCTATCGGAACTTCTCGCTCATGTGGTGCGCATCGCTGCTCTCCAGTAGTGGCACCTGGTTGCAGAACGTCGCGGTGCCCTTCGTGGTGTTCCGCATTACTGACAGCGGTGCATGGCTCGGCGTCACCGGGTTTCTGTCCTATGTACCGATGGTGATCACTGGCCCATTCGCTGGTTCGATTGCCGATCGGTTCAACCGCAGAACCGTGCTCATGGTGTTCGGTGTCATCCAGACGCTTCTCACGCTCGGACTCTGGCTTGACTATGTCAGCGGGGAGCGCCGAATCGGCGTGATCATTTTGCTGCTCGCCGCGAACAGCACTGCAGCGGGCTTCTCCGTTGCGTCCTGGCAGGCGTTCGTCACCGAACTGGTTCCCCGCAAACATCTGCTCAACGCAGTCACGCTCAATTCGGCGCAGTTCAACGCGGCACGGGCATTTGGTCCGGCTGTTGGTGGCATCGTGCTGGCCACCCTTGGTGCCGGATGGTCGTTTTTCATCAACGCGATGACGTTTGTGGCAATGGTCATCGCGTTGTTGTTCGTTCACGTTCCCCGAGTTGAGCGGCCTGTGCGCACTGGTCGGTCGAAGCCAATTGCCGAGATGATCACTGCGGTGCGATACGTACGTACACAGACCGGGATCGTGGTCTGTCTCATGGTGGTATTCGCACTCGGATTCTTCGGCGGCCCGCTGTTCAATCTGCTGGTTGTGTTTGCCGACCGGGTCTACGGAATTGGCGATGGAGCGTATGGTCTGCTCGCTGGCTGTCTCGGCGCGGGAGCAATCATCGCTGCACCATTCGTGGCTGGTCGCGGAAACCGAACCTCACGTAGCACCATGTTGACCATCGCAATGGTGGGCTATGGCCTCGCCCTCATCTCGTTGGCGGCTGCGCCTAGTGCGATCGTGGGAGCGGTGGCACTGCTGTTCGCCGGTGCTGGCTATCTGGGTATCAGTTCAACGCTGAACACCACCGTGCAGATGCAGGTGGCCGAGTCCATGCGGGGTCGGGTCCTGGCGTTCTATGTGATGGTGCTGACAGTGGCCATACCCATCGGCTCACTGATCCAGGGCTGGTTGGTCGATTTGATCGGCGTGCAGTGGACCGTGGCTGGTTCAGGCACGTTGTTCCTGTGCGTGTTCGCGGTGTTCCGATTCGGCTTCGATGCGTTCGGGCACATGGACGATCTCACGCAGGATTCGCTCACGAGTGAGGACGCCAAGTTGGCCATTGCCGAGGCCGAAGCGATCGAATCAGCCATCGATCCGATCTAGTTCGCCGCTGGAGCCGGCCATGCACGAATGGTCCGCATCAGATGAATAAAGTTCAGGGATGATCTCGACGCGATTCATCTCATCGGTACTCGGTCTCACTGTGCTCGTAGCACTCCCACTTGGACTCAGCGCTTGTGGTGACTCCTCCTCGGATTCGGCTCAGAAGAGTTCTTCGGCTGCGAATGCTGATTTCGAACTGCAGTCGGCGGCGCCGGTGATCTCAAGCGTTGATGTCGGTGCAGCTGGGCCATCAGCGGGCGATATCGAGGTGTTCACCGCCGCCATCTCAAATGATGGGCAGCCATCCGGCACCCTGGTTGGTACAAAAATGCTTCTCGAACTCGGCGGGCAGGACTCGATTCCCTCCGGGCTGGGGCTCTTTCAGAATCAGCTCACGTTCCGACTGCCCGGCGGCGATATCACCGTGCTCGGTGTGCAGCAGTTCCCGCTGGATACATCTGACACTGCGGCGTTCGCCGAGATGGCCAAGACGCCGACAGTGCGTGCGATCACCGGCGGAACAGGCCAGTACGTAGGTGCCCGAGGTGAACTGACCTCGGTTCCGCAGGCGAGCGGTGGGCGTTTGCAGAAGTTCCACTTCGTTCCCTGACGCGAACAACATGCCCCGTTGGGCGAGCGGGCTTAGTCGGCGTCGAAGGGGCTGGCGTCATCGTCCTGGCCAAGATGGGCCCGGCCCACCTGACAGGAGGCCAGCGCCGGACACCATCGACACATATGGCCCGGACGGGCCGTCGGCGCTCGGGTGCCAACAGTGAGTTCGTGAAGCGTGCGAGCGCCATCGACGGTGCGGGCTGCCGCAGCGCGCAGCACACCTTCGGTGACGGCTTCAGGTTGCGCTCGTCCGGCATCGAGGTAATACGAGGCCATGAGACGCGGCGGTGTGCCCAGTCGGAGGGTCTCGACAAGGGCGTAGAACCGCAGGTCGTCAAGGTGGGCAGCAGAGAAGCCGCCAGTCTTGAGATCAATGATGACCTTGCGCGCTGTGTTGCCTTCGGGGCGACCAAGAGCAAGATCGGTGCGACCCGCAAGGATGACTCGACCGCCGAGAAGTTCGGTCCGTAGTCGTCCTTCGGTGACTGGCACCCATGAGGATCTGATGGGTGGGAAGCATTCGAGAAATGTGGCGACGCGCTCATTTGCCAGGGCTCGTAGTTCGGCCCGCTCGAGTTCGGAGCAGGTGGCCAGCCAGTCACCTAAGCCATCAGTGCCTTCGGAGAGTCGGGCAATGGATTCGTCAACCAGTTGCAGAGGGTCGGGTCGCCCACGCCAGTGGATCGAAAGTTCGATGGCCTTATGGGCGACTGTTCCCCGCGCCAGCGGCACGCTCCAGGAGAATGGGATGTCGCGCTCGGCCATGTAGCGGGCTTCGCAGCCGTGCACCGTTGACAGCGTGTGCTTGGAGATGAACAGGGGATCGGCAGGGTCGATTTCTGGAGCCAGATCGCGCAGTCCGTCCTCAATGTCGGCCTGCAGGGTGTCGCGCAGACTGGCGCTAAAGGAGGGGCGTGCTTCGGGCGGCGCACCCAGAAGGTCGAGCACCTCCTGCTGGGCCGGGTTGAGCGGCGTCGCGATGATGGGCTCAGAGGTGGTCACATCGATGATCGTACGGAGCGCTCGTGACAGCGGCGGGGACTGTCACAGCCGGTGGCCATACTCATCGACATGGAAGCAACGTCGCTCAGGTTTGCCGCCGCCGCCCGCACACTGGGTCAGGTCGCGCGCCTCGAGGGGCTCGTGGCTCCAAGTTTCCGCAGTCCGCCCCGCACGCTTGGGCTCGACCGTTCCATCCGCCGACTGCGCTCCGGGGTCGTGGTCTCCATCCGCCTCCGCGATCGCCCGTGGATCACCGTGCTGGTGGACATGATCGATGGAGTGGTCTCCGCCAATCTGCTCGAGGGCGTTGATGCCTCCCGGTTGCGCTCATTGCTGTGGGAGGCCTCCATGGCCGACGAACTTCTCGATGCCACATCGGTCGACACCTACCGGGTGGCCTGAGCACTACCGTCGGGTGCGTTCCAGCCCGGATGGCGGAACTGGCAGACGCAGGGGGCTTAAACCCCCCAGCCCTTTGGGGCATGTGGGTTCGAGTCCCACTCCGGGCACAGTTGTCTTCACGGGAGTATTCGGTTGGTGGGTGATGCCGCCGCAGCGGCATCACCCACGTGGTCGAAGCGCTCGTTGAAGCGCTCGTTGAAGCGCTCGTTGAAGCGCTGGGTCCTTCGCTCGCTTAGGTCTCTAGTGGGAGCAGCGAATCGGCGAGTTCGCCGAGTTCGCGGTCTGGATCGGCATCGCCGACCAGCGGAACGATTACGAACTTTGAGGCACCAACGTCGACGAACTCGCGAATGAGCCGGGGCAGGTCGGCGCGGGTGGGAATCACCCGGCGGGCATCAAGTTCGGGTCGACGTCGCTGCACCAGTTCGATCACCTGTGATGGCAGGTCGCCATCGCAGTAGGGGATGAGTGCTCCGATGTGCTGGGGATCGATGCTGCGACCAGCGCCTTCAGCAGATGCGGTGATAACCGGCATTCCATCGGCCACATCTTCGGGAGAACAGAACGAGGGCAACCAGCCATCGCCGACCCGGCCAACTCTTCGCAGTTCGCTGGGAGCAATCCCGCCGAGCCAAACCTCGAGATCGCCCTTCACTGGGCGGGGGAGTACCTGTACATCGGTGACGGGGTAGAACTCGCCGCTATGAGAGATGACCTCGCCGGTCCAGCAGGCGCGCATAAGCGCGAGGGCTTCATCGTGTCGCCGACCGCGTTCGGTTCGTTCCACGCCGAACGCCCGATGCTCAGCGGCCTCGGCTGCACCCAGACCGACGGCTGGGAGCAATCGTCCCTTGGAGAGCACATCGAGTGATGCCAGTTCCTTGGCCAACACCACTGGATTTCGTCCGGGAAGCACAAGCACTGATGTTCCCAGTTTCAGTTTCTCGGTGCGTCCGGCGGCAACGGCCAGGGCCATAAGCGGGTCGGGAGCGATTGAGCCGATGCGCTCAGACATCCAGAGCGAGTCGAAGCCAAGTTCCTCAAGTCGATCGACCAGATGTGTGAAACGGTCCGGGGTTCCCGCCGCAGTCATGGTGCCGAGTCCGAGGCCGATGCGTACTTTCAGCGCAGAAGTCACCCCGTGATCTTCGCGGAGGCGGTGTGCCGCGTACAGTCGGTATTCGTGTCCCCCGTGCATGTCGTTCGTCAGCGTCTGAGTCTGATCCTTTCTGGAGCTGTTGTCGCGCTCGTTCTGGTGGTCACTGCGGGCTGTTCTGGGGGTTCCGGCACCGCGTCCACCACCTCATCAAGCCCGCCGACCACCGCAGAGGCGAAGGTGCGCGATGGTGGCACCCTGTCGATCGCAGTGCCAAACGTTCCTGCTTCGTGGTCTCCCGCTGGACCCGACTGGTCCACCGCCGAACTGCAGGCCACCCGCGCTATCTACGACCGTCTTCTGGTTCGCGACGAGAACGACCAGCCGGTTCCCGAACTGCTCGAGCGGATTACTCCGAACGACACCTTCACTGCATGGACGCTCCAACTCCGCAAGGGCATCACCTTCTCCGATGGCACGCCACTCGATGCGGCCACCGTCGCTGCAAATCTCAATTTGCAACGTCTATCTCCGGACGCGGCCGAGCTTCTCAAGCCGGTCATCTTTGTCACCGCCCCATCGGAACTGACTGTGGTTGTCGCCACTGCCACACCGTGGTCCACGTTCCCTGAGTTGCTCACGACACAGATCGGGGCCATTGCGTCGGTCCCGACGCTTTTGGGTACGGCGGAGATTCCGGTCGGTACCGGGCCGTTCGTTGACGTCGGCTACGCCTTCGATGGTTCGCTGTTCCTGAACCGCAATCCCATGTACTGGAAGAAGGGACTTCCGCATCTCGATGCAGTGCGATTGGTGGTTATTCCCGACGCGAACGATCGCACGAACGCAGTGCTTGAGGGCACTATTGACATGGTGGCCACCGATCAGCCGAGACAGGTCTCGCGAATACAACAGATTGCCGATACAGGCACTGATGCCAAGGTGGTTGTGCTCGACGACCGAAATGCCGAGAAACCTAAGGTTTCGATTGCGTTCAATACCGGCCGCCCGCCCTTTGATCGGATCACAGCTCGCCGGGCTGTCGCCATGGCCACAGATCGAACCGCGATACTCACGCAGGTGTTTGACGGTCAGGGGGTGATCTCCCGCGGCATTATCAGCGACACATCGCCATGGTTTAGCGACCATTCGGCGCCAGCTCGCGACCTTGAGGGTGCGAAAAAGCAGGTCGCGGAGTACACCGCCGAAACCGGTCAACGCGTTGCCGCGCAGCTTTTGGTTCCACCTGATGTCACCCTGACTCGCGTGGCCACGATGTTGCGAGTGCAACTTGCCGAAGCGGGTATTGATCTCACGTTGATTCCGGTTGATCCGGCAATGATGACCGAGGCCACCACAACTGGGCAGTACCAGTCCGCCATTGGCCTCGGATTCACTGCCGCTCATCCCGACGCCTATGAGCCGTTGTTTGCGGGTTCACCCTCGGAGCAGCCCGTGGTTGGTCCCAACATCACGCGATATGTGAACCCGATCGTCACCAAGGCATTCACTGATGCTCGTCAAACCCGTGACGTCACACGGCAGGTTGACGACTACCGCATCATTCAGGAGCAGTTGTTCGTCGATGTGCCAATGGTGTTCATCGTGCAGATGCGCCAGATCATCGTGACAACCCCGGTGGTGCACGACGTGGTCAAGTGGTCAACGGGTTCTGGTGCCACCGGCATTGGCCAGGACGAAGCCACGGTGTCGCTCGCTCAAATCTGGAAGAGCTGACTGCAGTTAGCCCAGTGCCGGCGATCCGACGAACGGTGACGGGTCGCCGTTCTCAGGGATGATCGGGACGGTCCAGTCCATGCGATCGGAAAGATTGGCGGCAACCGCTCGCCACTGCTCTGGGGTCCAGCCCTCGGCAACGGCCTCGACCTGATGGTGCTGATTGATATGCACAAAAGCGGGAAGGCTCTCAAGAGCGAAGGCCTTGACTGCGGAGCGATCGGGATCGGCGAATACGAGGAAACGCTCGGCGAGCGGCCCGAGGAACTGCTTCGCTTCGTCAATGGAGGCGGTGACGAGGAATGCGATGCGCACATCGGCCTCGGCGTAGCGCACGAGGATGCGGGTTGCTGTGTCGAGAATCCACGAACTTTCAAGGGTGAACGGGTCAATGACCACCACGGCCAGGTGGAAATTGGTGGTCCACTCGGCAATCGTGCGGGACCGGCCCGACAGGGGAGTGAGTTCGAGATCGGCTGGCACGTCAGTAGTCACGAATGAAGAAGGTAGCGCGGCTAGGTTCAGGGAAGCACACATGGGCACGGCGCCCGTTCTCATGACAGGGAGACCACCATGCTCGTTCTCGCCACCACAGATTCCACCGGCTACAAGATCCTGTTGCTTCTCCACATCCTCGCTGTCATCGTGGCCTTCGCCCCGCTGTGGCTGGCCCCGGTGCTGCTGCGTCTCACCGCTGGCGGCGACAAGGCGGCTGCTGACGGTCTGGACATGGCGATTCTGCGTTTCTCGCTTCCAGGGCTGGCGCTGGCCGGGATTCTTGGCTTTGGTCTCGTGGGAATGAGCGACAAAGAGTTCACGATGTCAGCCCCATGGGTGTCGACCGCAGCCATCCTGTGGATCATCCTCATCGCCGTGCTCGCCGTTGTCGCCCGCCCCGCCATCAAGGCATTCCGCGATGGCGATGCCTCGGCCCGGGGCAAGATCATGATGTCGACCGGTATCGGTCATCTCATCCTCGTGGTGATGCTGTACCTCATGATTTTCAAGCCCGGCAACTGAACCGACCCCACACCCATCACCTGTCGGTAGGGTGCCGGTCATGCACCCGATCGAGCGGCTCCGCTTTGTGGCCCGAGCCACCGGTTATCCGGCGGACGTCATCGTCGCCGAAGCAGCCCGCGCCCTTGCCTCGTTCGCCGATGATCCCCATGGTCTGGTCACTGCCTGTCGGCGTCTGGTGTCTCGCCAGCCTGGCTCGGCGCCGCTGGTGTGGCTCTGTGCTCGGGTGCTGTGTGCTGGTGATGCCCGCGCTGAAATCCGTCGGGTGCTGATCGAACTCGATGAGGACACCACCACGGCAGCCCTTGGTCATGCACTGCCCGCTGGCGCCACCGTGGTGGTGCTGGGATGGCCTGAGCTGATTGCCGAAGCGCTTCCTCGCCGCGGTGATGTTGAGGTGCTGGTGATCGACACACTGGGTGAGGGCTCGGGTTTGGTGCGACGACTACTTGAGGCTGATGTCGACGCCGTGGACGTGCCGCTGGCCGGTCTCGGAGCCGCAGTGGCCGAGGCCGATCTTGTCCTGCTCGAAGCTTCTGCTGTGGCCCCAACCGAACTCATGGCTGTCAGCGGTTCTCGCGCCGCTGCTGCTGTGGCTCGTCATGCCGGGGTGCCGGTGTGGTCGGTCGCCGGTGTTGGACGGTTCCTTCCCGAGCGCATGTGGACTCCGATGCGAGCCGCAGTGCTTTCCGATGACCCATGGGACATCGACGACGAAATGGTGCCGCTTGATTTGATTGACGCCATCGTCGGACCGGCTGGTGTGCAGACAGTTCCTGACGCACTGCGGCGCACCGACTGTCCAGTGGCCCCCGAATTATTCAAGGGCAACGTGCTGTGATCGTTGATCGCTACTTGGAGTTGGGCTTGCGGATCGGTCGCCATGTCGATGGTTTCGTCGATGCCTATTACGGCCCTGCTGACATCGCGTCGCGTGTTGCGGCGGAAGCAGTGGCGTCGCCGCAGAACCTCGCGAACGACGCCGCTCGGCTCATCGCCGATCTTGATGGTGGCGCGCAGAGCGACACCATCGATGCTGGCCGTCGACGTTGGTTGCGGGCCCAGGTGGTTGGCCTGCACACGAGTGCTCGCAAGTTGGCGGGCGAGACCATTGCCTATGCCGATGAGGTTGAGTGGTGTTACGGGGTTCGGCCCACATTGCGCGACGAGCAACTCTTCGCCGACGCGCATCGTCGCCTCGATGCGGTGCTGCCTGGCGACGGAGCGGTGCGTGAGCGCATTATTTCCTGGCGCGAAGCGCAGGCCATTGCGGTGCCACGGCTCGAAGGCGTGCTTCGCGATATCGCCGATGACTTCCGTGAACGCACTGACATCATGTTCGGCTTGCCCGAAGGCGAGCACATTGACTGGGAGTTAGCCACGAACCAGCCTTGGTCGGGTTTTAACTACTACCTCGGCAACCTCAACAGCCGGGTGGCGATCAACACCGATCTGCCGGTGCTGGCCCCCAGCCTTGGTCACCTCGTCGCCCATGAGGCCTATCCCGGACATCACACCGAGCACTCCCGCAAAGAGGCCGGTTTGGTACGGGTCCGCCGCTGGCAGGAGGAAACACTTTTCTGTGTGGGTACTCCACAGTGCCTCATCGCGGAGGGACTCGCTGATCTCGCGCTCACCGTTATTGCCGGCGAGACACCAGAAACGGTGATGGTCGAGCACCTTGCTCCGCTCGGCATTGGCTATGACCCGGAGATTGCCAAGGCGGTGCGACTCGCATCGCATTCCCTCGACGCTGTGCGGGCCAACGCTGCATGGTTGCTGCACGCAGATGAGCGACCGATCGACGAAGTCATTGCCTATGTGGAGCGCTGGTCGTTGCTGCCCCGGCAGCGAGCGGTCAAGGCCGTCGAGTTCCTTACCTCGACCACCTGGCGCGCGTATATCTCCTGTTATGTCGAGGGCTTCCCGTTGTGTCGCGATTTCGTGGCCGGTGATCCAACTCGGTTTGCGGAGTTGCTTACCGAACAACTCACCCCGGCTGATTTGGTCCTCGCATGAGCCACCAAGTCACGCTGCGCGGCGAGGTATTCAACTTCGCTGATCTTCGTGAACTGTTTGGACGGGCCAATGAGGAGAAGTCCGGCGACCGTCTTGCTGGCGTGGCTGCCCGTTCCGAACGTGAGCGTGTTGCGGCCAAGATCGCGCTGGCTGATGTCGGGTTGCGTGAGATCGTGGAGTTCACCTTTGTTGACGACGATGTCTCTGATCTGATTCACGCTGATCATGACGCTGATGCGTTCGCTTCGATCGCCTCGCTCACGGTTGGAGAGTTCCGCGAATTCCTGCTCGACCCGAAGTTCGCGCTGCAGTGGCCAACGCTTCGTCGTGCCATCACCCCTGAGATCGCGGCTGCAGTCGCTCGACTTATGGGTGCTCGTGATCTGATGGTGGCGGCGTCGCGTCTTCGTGTGGTCACACGTTGTCGCAACACCATGGGAGAGCCCGGTGTGTTCGGGGTTCGCATCCAGCCCAACCATCCCGCAGAAGATCCCACCGGCGTGGCGCTTTCGGTGCTCGATGGTCTGCTGTACGGCTGTGGTGATGCTGTCATCGGGATCAATCCAGTCAACGATTCGGTCGCATCGGTGGTGGCGCTCGAACGCACAATCGCCGGAATTATCGAGCAGGTCGGGGCCCCTACGCAGAGCTGCGTGCTGGCGCATTTCACGACCCAACTCGCCGCGCTGGAGGCCGGCGCTCCAATTGATCTGTTGTTCCAGAGCATTGGTGGCACCGAGGGGACCAACCGCAGCTTCGGAGTTTCGCTGACCGCACTGGCCGAAGGCCGCGAAGCCGTGCTCGCTCATCATCGGCAGCGAGATGGGTTCATCGGCGAGCAGGTTCTGTATTTCGAAACCGGTCAAGGCAGTGCGCTTTCGGCCGAGGCGCATAG
>CANFQA010000023.1 GCA_947449015.1 Microthrixaceae bacterium
CGCGGTGTTGGTGAAGCGCTCAACCGAGATGCGCTCGACCGTGCTCGTGCACTCGGCGCGAAGACCGTTGATCTCACCTCCCGCCCGAGCCGTGAGGCGGCCAACCGTCTCTACCAACGCATCGGCTTCGTCGCCCGCGACACAAATGTGTATCGCTTCAGCCTCGAAGACTGAGTGGTGCCGACCACGGGTAGGGTCGCCGACATGTTGTCGTGGGGCGACTTCAAGGCGATCGAACCGGAGATGGCGGAAGTGGTCGAGCGACTCTTCTCAGCCCGGCGGCATAAGACGATCGCGACCGTGCGGGCTGACGGTGCGCCGAGGATCTCGGGGATCGAGTGCGTGTTCGAGGACGGTCAGTTGACGTTCGGCTCGATGGGAGGGGCGAGGAAGTCAGTTGATCTCCATCGCGATCCGAGGTTCGCTCTCCACAGCTCGACGGTCGATCCCGTCGAGGGGGACGAGGCCTCCTGGCCGGGCGAGGCGAAGATCTCTGGGCGGGCGGTCGCCGACGGACTGATCGGAGGCGAGGGTGCACCGCACGGTGAACGGTTCGTCGCCGACATCGTAGAGGTCGTCGTGGTGCATCTCGATGAGGATGCGAGGAGACTTGTCATCGACTGGTGGACACCGGGCACAGGGCGCCACGTCGTTGATCGGGACTGACTGCGTGATTCGCGGGGCCACTGGCACGAACACGTCGTGGTGACAGCGCTGGTCCGTCGTCAGGGTTGCGCGACGATGCCCCGCCCTCGTCGCTGAGGATCGCCGCTGCGACTGCGGAGTTCAGGCCCGAGATGAACCTGCTCATCGCGTTCGACCGTGTTCCCAGTTGTGTTCCCAGAGCATCAGCGCTGAGGCTGATCATTGCGCTGCAGAAGATCTCCTGAGCGCTCGCCGTGTGGATTGGAGATGTCGCTCTGATGACCGTGATGAAGGCCACCCATTGTCGAGCGGACTTCATCACACGATTGCGGGCACGGGAGCGACCCTTGTTCCCTCACTCGTGGCGTAGCGCCTGGACCGGATCGAGATTGGCGGCGCGCCTGGCGGGGAGCCCTCCGGCGACCATGCCGATGAGGGTGGTGCCAAGGATCACCAGCAACGCAAGGACGATCGGGACACTCACGACATTGCGCGCACTCACACCTGAGTCCTTCAACTGGTCGTTCATGACAGCGTTGAGCAGAACCGCGAAGCCGAAGGAAAGGATCACGCCTATCAAGCCTCCGAGGAAGCCGAGGAACGCGGCTTCGACGGTGAACAGTCGTCGGATCGTCTTCTTCGTGGCACCGAGTGCCCGCATGATGCCGATCTCCCGGGTGCGCTCCAATGTCGCCATCACCATGGTGTTGATGACGCCGATGGCGGCGACGAACAGAGCGATGCCTCCGAGACCACCGAGGACTGCGCCGATGATTGTGAAGGTACTCTGCTGACGGGTGACCTCCTCCTTGCCAGCCGCGGCGCCGAGTCCCAGAGTTCGCACCGACGTCACGACACCATCAACATTTTTCTTCTCATCGACGTCGAGATAGATGGACGCGTAGCCGCGCTGCGCAATCTGATTCTCGATCTGCACGTTGGTCTGGGGCTGCTGTTGACCGTTCTGATCCATGGAGTTGGTGCGGGTGACCATCGTCAACGTCCGCATCTCATCCATGGTGACGAACACGGAGCGATCCTCACTTGCAACGACACCCGAAATTGCGAAGGAGGCTGGTTCGATCCCTGCTCCGCTGAGTTGATCACCACTCTTTCCACCGCCCTCGTTCGATGGCTTCTGCTGCGGTCCCATGTCCTGACGGGGCTGGAAGGTGATCTGCTTGCCGATGATCGAGTCCAAGCGGCCGCTGAAACCCAGATCATCAGCGAGGGTCTGGGTGACGACGACACCGGTGGTTCCATCGGAGGGATCCAGATCGCGCCCGGCGAGCACCTCATGCCTGATCGCGCCGTTCGGGACATAGCCGAAAGTGTTGGTGTTCTTGAGGGCTGTGTCTGCGCCACCCTCGACTCTGCCACTCGACCATCCCTGCCAGACGAAGGTCGGTGACGCGTGGGCGACGTTGGTGATCTTCTCGACCCGGGCGACAGTTTCGTCGGTGATCTTCTTCGACGTGTCCCCGGAACTGTTCCCCCACTGCGCCTCTCGATAGGAGAGAGTCGGATCGGTGGTCACGATGACTCGCTTGATCTCACCGGTCTTGGTGAACTGATCGGTGAGGAATCCCTGTGCGCTCGTGACGAGCGAGAGCATCACCGTGACTGCGATCGCACCGATCACGATGGCGAAGACCGTGAGGCCGGAACGGAGCTTCTGGCGGGTCAGGTTGCGCCAGCCTGTGCGGAGCTGATCAGAGAGTTTCATCGGGCCACCTCTGAGAGACGTCCGTCGCGGATCTCGACCACGCGGTCCGCCTGCGCGGCGACTGCGGGATCGTGGGTGATCACGATGAGGGTGATCCCACTCTCGCGATTGAGCCGTCGCAGTTCGTCCATCACGGCACTGCCCCGTTGGGTGTCGAGATTTCCGGTGGGTTCATCCGCGATGACCACCTTCGGGTCGTTGACCAGGGCCCGGGCGATGGCCACGCGTTGACGTTGGCCGCCCGAGAGCTGAGTCGGTCGATGTCGGGCCCTATCGCCGAGCCCGAGTTTCTCGAGGGCGGCAATGCCTCGCTCTCGGCGTTCTCTTCGGGAGCCCACACCGCCGATGGTGAGTGGGGCGATCACGTTCTCGATGGCGGTCTCAAAGGCCTGGAGGTTGAACGATTGGAAGACGAATCCGATTCTCGAATTGCGGTACGCAGAGAGCTCCTTGTCCTTCGCCTTCGAAAGGTCGATGCCGTCAACGACCACGCTCCCTCGATCGGGACGATCGAGACCTCCGATCACATTGGCGAGAGTCGACTTGCCTGACCCCGATGGTCCGCTGATGGCCACGAACTCGCCCTGCTCGACGCCAAGATCGACGCCGTCAAGGGCGTTCACGACTTCGTCGCCGAGCTGATAGGTGCGAACGAGCCCGCGGCACTCGATCATGGCCACATGGACCCCCAAGGATTCTTCCCGTGGGCGGTCTCGGAACAGACCGCCTGACTCGATATGGGTATTCAATCACCTCGGGATGGTCGAGGGCGGGGATTTGGAGAGCGAGGACGGCCTGATGGGCAGTCAGCTGGTCGATCGGGAATGGGAATCACGGAAGCACCGAATTCGTAGTCATCGCGAATCAGACAATGACCTCGGAGGTGAATCGATTCTCGCTCTGAGCCTGAGGTCCGACCGGGAGAGTGGATTCGATCTCCTCGGTGCGGATCGGGCAGGCGACCCGAAGCCCCCGATACTCGTAGCGAAACCCGAAGATTCCGGCCCTTGTCGTTCAGTGATCCGACGGAGAAGGCGAGAATTCCGCAGTACACAACTTCGCAACTGCGAGGATCGCCAGCCCGTGGACAGGCTTCCCGCAGGGGCTGTCGACAGTATGGTCTCGCTGTGTGGCTCGCGATGGTGAAGAGATAGGACTCCGAGTCAGTGGTGAAAGTCATATACGGCGATGCCGGCCATGGATGGGCGACGATTGGTGTCGCTTCCCGCCTTCTGGCCGGACTGATGGACGCAGAGCTCGTGGTTGTTCCGATCGAGGACGCGCTCGGCCGTCTCG
Organism: Microthrixaceae bacterium; assembly: GCA_947449015.1. Classification (GTDB taxonomy): domain Bacteria; phylum Actinomycetota; class Acidimicrobiia; order Acidimicrobiales; family Acidimicrobilacustridaceae; genus Acidimicrobilacustris. The sequence continues at coordinate 3,668 of CANFQA010000023.1, forward strand.
GCCGTCTCGGCCAGCTCGCAGCGATCGCACCGAGGCGTCACGGCCGGGAGGATTGCCTCGTCATCGCCCCGAACCCCGGAGGACTCCGAGCATTGGCGTCGGCGCATCAACTCCTGCGCGGGTATCGACATGTCGCTTGCTGGGTCATCGACTCGTTCTGGGATGACCGGATCCCTGCGGTCGCCAAGTCCAGCCAGTTCGATCAGTTCTTCGTGACCGATCGTGAGTCAAGTTCTTGCCTCGGCGGCAGCCGAAGATCGATCAATGCGATTGCTCGCCGAACAGGCTGGTATCTCTCCATCGACGATCTCCCGCTGGACGAGAGTCGATGTCGTCCCGAGGACTGGACACCTGATCGCTTTGGGGCTGGCGGTAGGACTCCGGCTTGAGTGGTCACCCGGGGATCCGGCCTGGCCGGGTGTGGAGAAGCCCCCACGGCCGCGGCCGCCTCAGGTCGAGGATTGGTGGGGTGGCGGGGCGTGGAATCGACACCTCCGAGACGAGGACATGAGAGGCGTCACTCCGGCGTACTTGGCGGCGCGTCCTGGAGCGGAGGTGAGGTGGTGGCGACTCGTCGGGGCTCGGCGATCACTCGAGGCGATGTCGGGCGTGAACCCCAAGACCTGGGCCGACTTCGAGAACGGCCCCGAGCGAGACTGGTTCAGGAGATCCAAGCCGCGGCTGGTCAAGTCCGCACCGCTCACCACGGCGGTCTACATCGGACGCCGGGCCAACCTCGCCCTGGAGTTGGTGCCACTCGACAGCCCCTGGCGGGTCCGGCCCTGGGTTGTCGCAGGGCCCCCCGGGCGGGTGCGGACGCCCAACACATGGCGCCGTTCATTTCTAATGAAAAAATGCAGACAAATGTCTATCGATTCAAATTGGATTGATCTTGGTGCTGAAGGTCTCGTGGTGACCGGCGAGACCAACGGCGCCATAACCCACTGATGGCGATGGTTCGCTCCGAACGTGCGTGAGATACTTCTCCGGGGGTTGGGCGATGATTGAACTTTCAAAGCGATGGATGTTCCGAGGTCGGCGGCGGTTCGCGGTGGCGATTGCACTCGTTGTCGCCATGGGCGCGATGTTGATCGCTGTCGATCTGGCGGGAGCGGGTCCGATTTCCCCCACAGTCGGGGGTGCAGCAATCGTTGCCTCACCCTCGACCGGACTCATCGACGGTCAGACCGTTGCAGTGACCGGCACAGGATTCCCGGCGTCGGCTTACGTCGCCATCATCCAATGTCACGAAGGTTCGATTACTTCGAGCGGTTGCGACATGCGCACGCTTGGGTACTTCACCGCCGGGACGGACGGTTCGATCGCGACAGCGACGATGGTCCGTTCGAACATCTCCACCGCGGACGGATCTTTCGACTGTTCCGCACCGGACTCGTGTCACCTCGGAGTTGGGGTCGTCCCCGATGGAAATCCGTCAGCTACCGCTCCCATCCAGGTCGCGCCGTTCTCTTTCACTCTCCCGACCATGCCTGCCTCGAGTGACCTCAGCTGCTCAAGCCCCTATCGCCCCTACAGCCATCGCCTCACCTCCGATCCGGTCAACCAGACACCACCGGGAATCTCAGGCGATGTGCGACCTTTCACCGAGACGGGAGCAACGATCGACGCCGTGCGCTCAGGTACTGCCGTTGAGTTGACGGTGACGCTCGATGGCACCACTCGCAAGTTCACGACTGCCCCCTATGAGCTCGGCGGGAACTACGACAGGACTCCGTTCGGAGCGAGGACTCCGCTCGGAAGGATCGACATCGTCCGCTCTCCGAGCGGTGCCGTGTATGTCACCTTGTCGCAAGCAGCGAGCGGCGCTTACACACAGGTCGGCTGGCGATTCGATGACCCCTGCGACTCGCTGATCGCGTCGAACTTCACTGGCTAAGTGTTTTCAGTGTCGCTGCATTGCTCCGGGCCGAAGATCCACTTCCCGGTTTCTAATCAGAAAATGAATACAAATGTGTACAGGTACAACCTTGATTCCTGATCGGAGCCCGGCCCAGGAGCAGACCTCGAAGGTAGGATTCAGGAGTGACATCGGTCGAGCGAGTCGTGACGAAGAAGGTTCTCGGTGATCCGGATGAACCGTGGCGTTACTGGTTGACACGACCCATCGAAGAACGCATCGACGCGGTCGAGGAACTGCGTCGGGAACATCACGGGTGGGTACGTGGAACTGAACCGAGACTTCCAAGAGTTCTTGAAATCGTTCGTCCAACATGACGTTCGCTTCCTGATCATCGGCGGCTATGCGCTTGCTGCGCATGGTCACCCTCGCTACACCAAAGACCTCGATGTCTGGGTGTGGCCGGATCCGTCGAACGCAGATCGGATCCTTGGCGCTCTTGATGAGTTCGGCTTCGGATCGTTGGGTCTCGAAGTGACTGACTTCCTTGAACCAGGAGTGATCATCCAACTCGGCCGTGAACCGCAACGGATTGACCTGTTGACTTTTGCGACTGGGCTGGAGTTCGGGGCTGCGTTCCAGAACCGGGTTCTTGTCGAGATCGGAGGGGTGGAGGTTCCGTTCCTCTCCGTCGACGACCTGCGAACGAACAAGACCGCAACTGGTCGACTTCGCGACCTTGCTGATGTCGAGGACCTGCCGCCGAGGGACACCGATTTCTAATCAGAAAATGTAGACAAATATCTACCGGTACCAGTTTGGCGAGTGAGCTCCCGAGGAGAAGCACAACATGAACATCTATGGAATCGAACACGTTCAACTTGCGATGCCTCCGGGAGGGGAGTCGGAAGCGGTGGGCTTCTACGAAGCAGTTCTCGGCTTTTCGGCAGTTCCTAAGCCGGCGCACCTTGCAGTTCGAGGCGGATGCTGGTTCGAATCTGGCGAGGTCAAGATCCATCTGGGTGTGACGGAGGACTTTGTTGCGGCGACGAAAGCGCATCCGGCCCTCTTAGTGGCGAGTCTTCCCGACCTCCTCTCAGCCCTCGACGATCACGGAATCGCGGTGACTGTTGATCAGCCACTCGAAGGTTTCGACCGATGCTATGCCCACGACCCGTTTGGAAATCGGCTCGAATTCATGCAGCGGATTTCCTCGTGATTGATCAAACCAAGGCAGCGCATTTCTAATCAGAAAATGTAGACAAATGTGTACCGGTATTCGTTCGACAGTTGATCAGCCGAGGGTGAAGTTCGGATTGAAGATGAATCCGAGGATGCTTCCACCTGGAGTTCTCACTGTGGCGGTGATGATGCCATCACCCACGTCGGCCGCCGGAGTGTGAACGGCGGACCCTGCGTCGATGGCCGAAGCGACCGCTTGGGGAACGTCGGGGACACCCCAGTAGACGAGGGCGCCATCTGCTGGGTCGGCATCGGGCAACAACCCGAGTTCGTATCCGCCGATGTCGAACCCCACGTAGAACGGTTGGTCGAAATATGGTTCAATCCCGAGCGTTCCAGTCCACCATTTCTTCGCCACCTCGAGGTCAGCGGCGGGATAGATAACGGTTCGGAGTCCTTCGAGATTGATAGCCATCGCGGCATCTTGGCAAAGATCGGGATTCCACATGTCGGCTTCGTCCTCGCAGTGTTCGGCATCGGCTCCCGAGTCGAACGATGTCGAAGGTCAAACGTTCCCTATGCGGGAGAGGTGGTCCGTGATGGCAAATCCGTGATGGCAACGTGGTGATTGCCTTGCCCATGAATGAGAAATGACAGACTCCGGGTCCGTCCGAGGCTTTTGAGAGGAAGCTATGTCGTTGCTTCGTGTCCACAACTTCGCCGTCTCCATCGATGGATTCGGAACTGGTGAGGGCCTTTCGATCGACGAGCCGTTCGGTCACGCGGGCCATCGTCTGCACGAGTGGTATTTCGATACTCACTTCTGGCATTCAAAGATGGGCGATGGAGGTGGTTCGTCAGGGGTTGACGATGTGTACGCCCAACAGATCGACATCGGATTCGGGGCCGAAATCATGGGGCGGGGCAAGTTCGGTCCGCAGAACGGGTCGTGGCAGGATCTCGGCACCGACGACGAATGGCGAGGTTGGTGGGGATCGAACCCTCCTTTCCACACTCCGGTCTTCGTGATGACTCACCATGCGCGTCCATCGATTGAGATGGAAGGTGGCACGGTGTTCCACTTCGTCGACGCAACCCCGAGCGAGACCCTCGAGCTCGCGCGGTCTGCAGCCGGCGAACTCGACGTACGTCTCGGGGGTGGCCCAACCATCATCCGTGAGTTCCTTGCCGATGGTCTGGTCGACGTGATGCACATCGTGCAGGTGCCGATCCTGCTCGGTAGGGGCGTTCGTCTATGGGACGGACTCGAGGGACTTGAAGCGAGCTATGAGGTCGAGTCGGTCGCGTCTCCGACTGGGGTAACGCACATGACCTTCACCCGTCGATAGAGACAATCCCGAGAGGTGCAGTGGAGGTGACCTCTTGTGTTCGTGATGCTCAGCGTTCGGTCCGCACCACGCTGCAGCCATTCGCTAATGCTGACGACGAGCGGTCACGAATTGATCTCAAGTCGGGTAACGGCCCGCCGATCCGGACAAGCTGCCTGAGCGATGTGGATTGGGCAAGGAGTTTCTAATCAGAAAATGTTGACGAATGTGTATAGGTACAGCCTGGATTCCTAACGATCTGCTCACGTTTGGGGAATCGTCAGAACATAACGCCATGCGTTCATAACGCCGTGCGTTATACTTGACCCATGTTGCAGTCGTTCTCCGACAAGGACACTGAGAGGGTCTGGCTTCGCGAACGAGTGCGGAAGTTCCACCCCGATTTCCAGCGGATCGCCCTGCGGAAGCTTGCGATCCTCGACGCTGCTGAGTCGCTCTCCGATCTGCGGGTGCCTCCCGGAAATCGGCTTGAGAAACTCGGCGGGGATCGGTCGGGACAACACAGCATTCGGGTGAACGAGCAATGGAGGGTCTGCTTCCGCTGGACCAAAGCAGGACCCGAAGACGTGTCCATTACGGACTACCACTGAGAGGAATCGAGATGACAAAGATGATGGAACCCATCCACCCCGGTGAGGTCCTCCACCAGGACTTCCTCATCCCCTTCGGCGTCACGCAACATCACCTAGCGGTCTCCATCGCAGTCCCGCCGCGGCGGATCAACGAGATCGTTCACGGCAAGCGCCGTATCACCGCTGACACCGCGCTCCGCCTTGCCCGGTACTTCGGGACGAGCGACAGGTTCTGGCTGAACCTACAGTCTCGCTTTGACCTCGAGGTCGAACGGGACGAGATCGGCGCAGCGCTTGATGCCATCACGCCACTATCCGTCGCGTGATCCCAGTTTCAAATCAGAAAGTGAATACATAACGTGTACTCGTGTTCACTTAAAGGCTGAGCTCCGGTCGGGTGCTGGGGGCGGTTGGATGGACCGGTTAAGCCACCTCGCGGCGTTCCATCTTCGGGATGCCCGGGGTGGTGTCGTTGATGGCCCAGCTGATGATGACCTTCGGCGTGATCCGGAATCGGGGCGAGCCGCCCACTTCTTCGATCGACGCCGTACCGAGGATCTTGATTCCGCGGGGTGACCAGGGATCGATCGTGGCGAGATCATCGATGACGAGCGTTGCCTGAGGGTTCTTCTGGATGTTCCGGTATCGGGCGGTATGGGTGATGTCGAAACCGGCAGTGATGATGTCGTCCCCGTCAACCTCGAAGATCACCGGCGCCACATCGGGTCTTCCCGTCGGTGATGCCGTTGCGAACCGCATCAGCGGCTGCGACTGCAGATACGCCAGCTCTGCCTCGGTGAATGCGCTCACGATGCCACCTGCGGGCTGGCAGGCTCGTTGAGCGGGAAAATATTTAGATCCCACCACTTGGCCATCGGAAGCATTCGCACGGAAGATTCGACGTCTTCCTGACTGGAGCCGAATACCTCGAGGAAGACTGTTTGGCGAGATGCGGTGGCGAGCCGGATCTCGCCGATGGTCCCTGCTGCTTGGAGCTCCGCCACTTTGGCCTGCTCCTCTGCGACGACAGTGAGGACCTCCTCCATTGAGGTGCCTGGTTTGAAGGTGGCAACCACCATGAATGCATTCATTTTGCTTGACTCCCTGCTGCTCGGTTCAGTGACGAGGAGATCCTCACACCTCAACCATGGTTGAGGTCAAGAAGTACCATCACCGGATGGTCACGAAAGAGGAATTGTTCCGCCCGTGGACCGTCGGACAAGTGGCGCAGAGGAGTGGACTCTCGGTCTCGGCGCTCCACTTCTATGAGCGTGAGGGTCTGATCACCTCCGTGCGTAACGATGGGAACCAGCGGAGATTCGGTCGCGACACACTTCGGCGACTGGCCTTCATTCGGGCGGCCCAGTCGGTAGGAATCTCACTCTCTGATATCCGTGATGCCCTCGACGCATTGCCCCAACAGCGCACGCCGCGGGAAGCAGATTGGACCCGTCTTGCCGAGGGATGGCGCGATCAACTCGACACGCGGATCGAGCAACTCGAACGACTCCGGGACGATCTGACCACATGCATCGGATGCGGCTGTCTTTCCTTCGAGCGGTGCAAGTTGACCAATCCCGCCGACCGGTTGAGTATCGAGGGACCTGGTGCCCGTCGCTTCTCGCCCGGGACGCCCAGACCGGAGCGCTGATCGTCGACGCACCCCAGAGATTAAGCGTCGATTGTGAGCGTGGCCGGAGAGATCCTCGGTGAATGCCGCTGAGTGCGCGCCCTCGGAGCCAGTGACCGTCCTGCAGGTGCAGGGAACCGAGAACGCCACGATCCTCTACGGAAAAGGCGCGTGATCTGCAACCGCAGGTCGCAGGAGCGGGAACGGGAGAACCGGATCTGCTCATGGCGGCGATGCTCGAGTTCCTGATGGCTCACCCGAAACCGTGAGTTTGGTCACGCGCCGTGCTGCAACGATTGGGAGAGCTCGTTGAGGCTCAGGGCAAGAGTGCGAGCGTGGTGTGATCCATTGTTGACGTGGCCGCCGCGATGATCTCGTCGATAGTCGAACCAGTGAGATCGCGATCGGTCGGTACGTCGATCATTCGCGAGTATCCGAGCGACTGGTAGCCGCCAAGTACTTCACCGGGGTCATCGCCGACGTTTCGAATTCCGTCGGGCCAGAACTCGACGGTGATCACTGGGTGGCATCGGGAGATCAGATCGCTGGCTCCGGCAATGACTCTGTGATCGAACCCCTGTGTGTCCGAGACGATCGCTGCGATAGTGCGATCCGCAATGAGATCGTCGAGCGAGACGATTGGTACGTCAATTCCGCCGATCTCATCCTCGTGCGGAGCAGTGCGGTGGTCCCCAGCATTCGTCGCCGAGAGATTCAGTCGAATGCTCCCGGTCGTATCACCCGCAGCAGTGTGGATGGGCAGCACATTGCCAGCGCGTGCAGTGTTGATACAGAGAAGCTTGTAGTTGAGGGGCTCGGGCTCGAGCGCGATTACCTGACCTGTCGGCCCGACGATTTTCGAGAGCACAAGTGAGGTGTACCCGACGTTCGCGCCGACATTCACGACGATCGAACCGGGCGTAATGTGATGCCCGAGGAAGGCAGCTTCTTCGGGCTCCCAGGTGCCCCGACTCAAGAACATGAGTCGCATGGTCATGTCGCTTCGCGGCATCCAGAGCTGACCCATATCTGTAGGTACGGCGACGCAGGGACTGTCGCTTGCGACTGCTCCATATCTTGCGACGACCAAGCCACCGTCACCCTCGTTGACCAGCGCTCGGACGAGCTGGGCGTCGATCATGTACTGGAGGGGTTGAGTCACACGAGCACGAATCCTGGCGAGCAGGCTATGGATTGGCGTGCTGTTTCCGGCTCGTCGCTGAGTCATCGTGCTATCAACCTAGGGCAGGCTTGCGTTAGCGAGGTTCAAGCACGAGTACAGGGATGACGCGACTCGTAGCGGCCTCGTACTCAGCGAATGCCGGGCTGACCGTCTTCTGGCGATCGAACAATTCATCGCGCTCGGCACCGACGGCTTCACGCACATGCACCGCAACGAGTTCGGTGCCGAGTTCAATCACCGTGTCGGGATTGGCGATGAGGTTGTGATACCAGGCTGGGTTCGTCGGTTGTCCACCTTTGGAGCCGAAGATGACGACGTCGTCACCATTGGGCAGATACGACAGCGGCGCGTGGCGAACGACACCGCTCTTCGCTCCTGTGTGGTGGACGATCACAAGAGGCACGCCGGCGAACGATCCGCCGCACTGACCGCCGTTGGCGCGGAATTCCTCCATGATCTGCCGGTTGAATTCATTCAGGTCATCGATCATGGTGTTCTCCCGTGTGGTTCGGCCGAAATGAGGTTAACGGCTGCACGAAGGGGTGCACCCACCTACGATGCCGCTACTCCGGGAGGTACGTGATGGAAGCACGCTCGTTTATCGATTCGCATGGTGTTGAAGTCTTCAGCCATTGGTGGCTGATCGACGCGCCAATGGCGATCGTTGTCATTGCTCACGGTGCTTCGGAGCATTCCGGTCGCTATGACCGTTTCGCCCGGGTCCTGAACGGTGCCGGATACGCCGTTGTGGCGATCGATCATCGTGGCCATGGGCTCACCTCGGCGGGTGCTGATCGCGCCATTATGGGCGCAGGCGGCGGGCAGTCCGTCATCGACGATCTGCACGAGCTCATGACCGAGGCCCGCGCGTCCATCGGGTCGGACCTACCGGTGTACCTGTTCGGTCATTCGCTTGGCTCGCTGATGGCGTTCGCGTATCTCACCCAACATTCACAAGGACTCACCGGTGGGATCCTTTGCGGTGTCGCAGCTGATCTCGACAGCGTGGCCGATCTCGGGGCATTGCTCGCCGGATTCGACACACCGGAACTACGCGACGAATCAGCCGCCGCGATTCTTGCTGCCAATAACGCGCCCTTTGAGCCGGCTCGCACGCCCTATGACTGGTTGAGTCGCGATGAGGCCGAGGTCGATCGCTACGCCAATGATCCTTTGTGCGGCGATGCGCATCCGCTGACGTTCGGCTATCTCATCGACCTCTTCGCCGTGGTTGCCCCGTTGGTCGATCACATGGCAGACATCACCTGTCCAGTCATGGTGATCGCCGGAGGTCAGGATCCTGCTGCGGGAATGGGTGAGTTCGCACGCATCGCTGCTGCCGCGCTCGGTCGTGCCGGGGTCGCCACGGACCTCACGATCTATGAGGACGATCGTCATGAGCTTCTGAATGAGCTGAACCGGGATGAAGTCACCGCCGACATCCTTGGTTGGCTGCAGGCTCATTGAGTTTGCAGTCTGGATCGTGATTGTTCAGACCGTGCTTTTCCAGACCGTGCAGCGTGCTTGACTTGGCCCATGGCTGAGAATCTGATTATTCGTCACTGGATCGCCACGACGCCCGATGAGGTGTGGCGGGCGTACACCACCCCGGAGATCTTCCATCAGTTCTTCTCGCCCGAAGGGCTCTCTATCCCGCTCGAATCAGTCGTGATCGAGCCCTGGGTCGGCGGGCGTTTCGAATGCACGATGGTGTTCGACGACACCGGCGTGGAGAACCCCAACATCGGTGTGCTCGAGGTCGTTGATCCTCCTCACACCCTCGCTGGTGGTGAGCCCTCGCTCGGCTTCCGTTCCACCCAGACCTTCACCGAAGAGGCGGGTGGCACCCTCATCACCGTCGTGCAGGAGGGACTACCGGTCGAGATCATCGGCAACCCTGAGGTCGTCGCCGCGTTCCGCTCGAGCTATCGCAAGCTTGGTCGGGTGCTCGAGGTTCTCACCGAGGAACGCGACTGCAATTGAGCTCATTCGAGGGCTTCCCGGTGAATCACTCGAACGAGCCAATAGATCAGTCGTGATGCAGCGCGAATCAGCGCAGTAGTCGACGGCGCAAACGCTGGAGTCGCCGGAGAATCTTTGATGGCGTTTCTGCGGAGTTGAGATCGTAGGTTGAGTACTTGGGCAACGACTGATGGTCGAGACCGAACGTTTCCATGATGCCGGGGATGATTGATCCGTACTGGCTCATTGACTGTTCATACTGCACTGTCTCGATGCCTTCGAAGAGCTCAGCGAATCGGTCGTACCCAAGGAGCCAGGAGTCATGGCCGACGTACGCAAACGAGTCCGGATCGGCACTCTCTTCAATCTCTTTGTTCGCCATCCACGTCGTGTACGAGGCCAGGAATGAATTGGGTTCGCGAACCACAACGAGGAAGGTGAGTTCATAGGGGTCGAGGAGTTCTCGAAGTCTGGCCACTTCATCTGGATACCGAAGCAGGGAGAGATCTTCGGCAGAGATGATCAGGTCCTCACCGTTGAGTTCGGAACGAATATGTGATCGCGCTGCAACCTGAAACTCAGGTGTATCCCAGCTCGGTTGATTCTGCCGAGATCGCATCTCGCGTTCCGGCCGTGCGCAGAGAAGTGGAAACTCGATATGGGTGGTGCCGAACATCCCCTTGAAGTAGCGGAACCCAGTCACTTCTTGAATCCGGGAACGGTTGTTTTCACACCAATACTGAAATGAAGTTGTGCCGGTCTTGTGAGTTCCAATATGGATAATCGCTTTTGGCACGCTGCAGATTCTACGTGGCTTGTCTGGATACGTTGCGAGCGTTGATTGATAGGCGCATCCCGCTAGGTTCGTGACATGGCCACAGAGATTGAAGTGTTCGCCGACATTTGGTGCCCGTTCGCCCATGTTGGGCTGCGATGCGCACGCGACCAGCGTGACGCCACGGGCCGTGACGATGTCATCCTGCGAGTCCGACCCTGGCCGTTGGAACTCGTGAACTCGGCGCCGATGGACCCGGCGAAGACAGCGTCACATATCGAGCACCTCCGTCATCAGATCAACGACGACCTGTTCGTCGGCTTCGATGCGGCGAATTTTCCGACTTCGACGCTTGAAGCGTTGGCACTGATCGAACACGCCTATCGGACCGATGGTCGCACGGGTGAGGCCGCCACATTCGCTTTGCGGGATGCCCTGTTCGAGAAGGGTCTCGACATTTCCGATCCCGCAGTTCTCGCGTCGATTGCCGCAGACCTCAGTATCGGTTCGGCGGACGCCGCCGACCGCGCCGCCGTCACTGATTCCTGGCATGCCGGCCAGGCTCGCGGAGTGAAGGGTTCACCCCACTTTTTCTCCGGTGATGCCGAGATGTTCTGCCCCTCGCTTGACATCTCCCGCAGCGACGCTGGCGACATGTCCATTGCCCTCAACATCGAGCGGCTCGCCGCATTTCTGGATCTTTGTCTGTCCTGACACGCCGCCCGGACCCTTCGGATTGGTTGCGAGTCTCGGGGCCAGTTTCCTCCCCCTGTCAGGTGGTTTCTGACGGTTCGTCATGTAAGGATGGAGAAGCCCACTTTCTCCCTTGAGGTTCGCAATGAGCAACGAAGATTCCGCCGAGACCATCGCCGCACTTGATGCGGCAAAGGCCAAGTACGCCGAGGAGCGGGCCAAGCGTCTCCGGGCCGATGGTGCCAACCAGTGGCAGGACTTCAGCGGGGAGTACAAGGACTTCGACCGCGACCCGTACGTCGAGCCGGGGTTCACCCGCGATGCGCTCACCGAAGAGGTCGAGGTGGTCATCGTCGGCGCTGGTTTCGGCGGCATGCTCGCGGCGGCCCAGCTGCGTCAGCAGGGCATCACCAATTTCCGCATCATCGACAAGGCCGGTGACTTCGGCGGTACCTGGTATTGGAACCGCTATCCGGGCGCGATGTGCGACGTCGAGTCCTACTGCTATCTCCCGATGCTCGAGGAGACCGGCTACATCCCCACCCAGAAGTACGCCCAAGCACCCGAGATCTTCGCCTACTGCCAGTTGTTCGGTCGTCACTTCGGCATCTACGACAACGCGCTGTTCCAGACCGAGGTCAGCGGCATGGAATGGCATGAGGACACCCAGCGTTGGGTCACCACCACCAGCCGTGGCGACGCCATCACCTCCAAGTTCACCGTCATCGTTGGTGGTGTGCTCCATAAGGCCAAGCTTCCGGCCATCCCGGGCATCAAGAACTTCAAGGGTGAGGGATTCCACACCAGCCGTTGGGATTACGAGTACACCGGCGGCAATGCCTATGGCGGCATGACCAACCTCGCCGACAAGCGCGTTGGTGTCATTGGCACCGGCGCCACCGCCGTGCAGGTTGTGCCCAAGCTCGCGGCGGACTGCAAGGAACTGTTCGTGTTCCAGCGCACGCCCGCAGCCGTTGGCGTCCGCAATCAGGGCGACACCGATGTCGAGTGGTTCAAGTCCCTCAAGCCGGGTTGGCAGATCGAACGCATCCGGAACTTCACCGAGGCCGTGAGCGGCAAGCAGCCCGAGGTCAATCTCGTTGGTGATTCCTGGACCGAGATGTACTGGACCGATACCAAGCAGCTCGGCGCCACCCCCGAGGAGCAGTTGGCTCTCGAGGAACTCGACTTCCAGAACATGGAAAAGATCCGTCATCGCATTGCCGACATCATCGAGGACCCCGAAACCGCCGAGCGCATGAAGCCTTGGTACGGCCAGTACTGCAAGCGTCTCTGCTTCCATGATGACTATCTGCCGGCGTTCAATCGTCCAAACGTGCATCTTGTCGACACCGAGGGTCGCGGTGTCGATCACATCACGGAGAACGCGGTGGTTGTCGATGGTGTCGAGTATCCCGTCGATCTGCTGATCTACGCCTCCGGCTTCGAAGTCACCTCCGACTACCACCATCGCCTTGGGTTCGATCCCAAGGGTCGTGGTGGCGTGTCACTCTCTGAAGCATGGGGCGAAGGTCCCTACACGCTTCATGGCGTGATGTCCGATGGCTTCCCCAACATGCTGATGATCAGCACGCTGCAGGGCGGCTTCGGCACCAACTTCGTGCACTACCTCACCGAGACCTCCAAGCATGTGGTGTACATCATCAAGATGTGCCTCGATGAGGGCATCGCCCAGATCGAACCCACCCGCGACGCCGAGGAGGGCTGGTTCATGGAACTGCTCTCCCATGTCATGGGTATGGCCAACTACAACACCACCTGCACGCCGGGCTACATGAACCGTGAGGGCGAAGCCGGCGATATGAAGGCCGCCCGTGGCCTGTCGTACATGGGCAGCGTGGGTGACTACGCCAAGCATCTGGAGAACTGGCGCGAAGAGGGCAAGCTCACCGGCGTCGAGGTCGTGCGCGCCAAGTGATGCCCGGGACGGTGGCAACAGGGCGCGAGTCGCGCGACCTCGTCGCCATCCTCCTTGGCCTGTTCATCACCGTCGCCGGTATCGCCCATTTCGTGAGTCCCGGGTTCTTCGACGCAATCGTGCCGCCCTGGCTTCCGCCGGGTGAACGCTTCTGGACCTACGCCAGCGGTGTCGGCGAACTCATCGTCGGTCCCATGCTGCTGTCGCGGCGCTATCGGCATGCGGGAGCTGTCGCCGCAATCGTGCTGCTCATCGCCGTGTACCCGGCGAATCTCTACATGACCTGGGACTACCGCGACCATGCGGCCTCGGAGCAGATCATCTCGTGGGTGCGCTTGCCGTTCCAGTTCCTGTTCATCTGGTTGGCCTGGCGAGTCGCCGCGCGTAACCGCCCGGCATCGCAGTGGCCGAGCCATATCTGACAGGATCCATCGGTGCCCACCGCCGATGAATTGAGAGCCCGATACCGCGCTGAACGAGACAAGCGCTTGCGTATCGATGGCAACGAGCAGTACGTCGAGCCCACCGGCAGGTTCGCCCATTTCGTCGACGACATTTGGACCCCGCGTGTCGAGCGCGAGCCGGTGCACGAGGAGGTTGAGGTCGCCGTCATAGGTGCTGGGTTCGCTGGTTTGGTCACTGGTGCTCGACTCAAGCAGGCGGGTATTGACGATGTGCGTCTCATCGATGGCGCCGGCGACGTCGGCGGTGTTTGGTACTGGAACCGGTACCCGGGAGCCATGTGCGATACCGCGGCGATGATCTACCTGCCATTGCTCGAAGAGACCGGACATATGCCATCGCAGAAGTACACGATGGCGCCCGAGATCTTCGAACACGCGAAGCGCATCGCCACCACGTTCGGTCTTTACGAGGGGGCGTTGTTCTCCACGTCGATCACCTCGCTGGACTGGGATGACGCGAGTTCTCGTTGGATCGTGCGCACTGATCGCGGCGATGAACTCCGTGCGCGGTTCGTCACGATGGGGACAGGGCCATTGCATCGACCCAAGCTCCCCGGTGTGCCCGGCATCGAGACCTTCGAGGGCCACGTGTTCCACACCAGTCGTTGGGATTACGCCTACACGGGCGGCGCTCCCGATGACGGTCGACTCAGCGGCCTTGCCGACAAGCGGGTGGGCATCATCGGCACCGGCGCCACTGCGGTGCAGTGCATCCCGCACCTGGCTCGCAGCGCGCAGGAACTCGTGGTCTTCCAACGCACACCGTCATCGGTTGATGCACGCAACAACCAGGCAATCGATCCGGAGTGGTTCGCAACACTGGAACCGGGTTGGCAGGACGAGTGGCGGATGAATTTCACCGTCCTTCAGACCGGTGGGTTCGCCGATGCTGATCTCGTGCAGGACGGCTGGACCGACATCTCTCAACGCATTCGTGATCGCATCGTTGCCGAGATGACTGCCGGCGAGATCGAGGAGTTTGGCCCCGAGGCGTTTCGGCAGGCCTATGAAGCAAGCGATGACGAGAAGATGGAGGAGATCCGGACTCGCATCGAGACATTGGTCGCCGATCCGGCAACCGCCGAAGCTCTCAAGCCTTGGTATCGACAGCTGTGCAAGCGGCCCTGTTTTCATGACGAGTATCTGCAGTCGTTCAATGAGCCGGGAGTTCGACTCCTTGATACCAACGGCCAGGGAGTCGAGCGCATTGACAGCACTGGTGTGTGGGTAGGTGGCGAGCATGTCGAACTGGACTGTCTGATCTTCGCCTCCGGCTTCGAGGTGGGCACTGAACACGCCCGGCGTGCTGGTTTCGAAACCACGGGTCGCGATGGCGTCACCCTCACCGATCACTGGGCTGATGGCATGCAATCACTGCACGGGATCCATGTGCGCGAGTTCCCCAACCTGTTCATCGTGGGGCCCACCCAAGGAGCGAATCTCATCTCCAACATCACGCACAATCTGGTGGAGGCAGCCGCAACGATCTCCACGGTTGTTGCCCATGCGCGAGAAGTGGGTGCGCATGAGGTTGAAGTCACCGCGCAGGCTGAATCCGAGTGGGTGGCGCTCATCGACACCCATCCGGGCACGATCTTCGGTGACGTCGAGTGCACCCCCGGGTATTACAACGCCGAGGGTCGCGAACAGACCAAACGCGATCGTCGCAATTCGAGCGGTTACCCGCTGGGGTCAGTGGCCTACTTCGACTACATCAACGCCTGGCGTACCGCGGGTGACTTCGCCGGTCTTGACTTCCGCAACTGACACACGCGCAGCGTTGTCGAACATGGATTGTCCGATTATTCAGTTCGCGGGTTCGTAGCAGTTGAACATCCAGCGGATGCCGAAACGGTCGAGACAGCTTCCCCAATAGGCACCCCACGGCATGTCAACAAGCGGAGCCCATTGTTCGCTGTCCTCACACAGGAGGGCGAAGAGTCGGTCAGTCTCGGCACGCGTATCGGGTTCGAGATTGATCGTGACGTTGTTGCCGATGTGTAGCTCGTGGCCCATCGATTCGAGGAAGTCGGTGCCCATGAGCACATGGCCGGCGAGGATCGGTAGCTCGACGTGCATGACGGCGTTCTGGTCTGCCTCTGACAGCGGTGGTGCTCCCTCGGGCATGGGCATATCGCCGATGAGTTGGATGGGGGAGAGGTACTCGGTGCCAAATACCTCTCGGTAGAACTCAAAGGCTTCTCGCGTGTTGCCAAGGAAATTCAGGTAGGTGCTTACTCGACTCATTAGGTGTTTCTACCGTAGGAACAATTCGCAGTTCAATTAGGCGGCGAGGCCGACGATGCGGGCGACGAATACGAATGCTCCGCCTTCGATAACCCGATCACACCACCAGTACCAGCCGGTGAAGACGACGACAATGAGGAGATACGCCGCAGCGAGATCCCAGAGCCCCCAGAGCAGCGAGTCGTTGCGGGTGTGGCCACTGCTGACCATGAGAACAACGGTGAGCGTGACCTGCACCGTGGCCATCAGGAGATAGATGAATGCGTGTCGGTTGATTCTGGACTCGTCACCATGCATGGTCGTGGCGACGAGAGCGACGGCTATGACCACAAAGACGATGGTCGTGACCAGATCGACAAGGAAAAGGACATCGCCTGTCGTGCGGCTGAAGACGTCGCCGGCATGAATCTGCCAAGACGCGGCGATGTCGAGTGCTTGGACGATCAGCAGTCCGAGTGCAAGTTCGAGGCCTCGAGATCTAGCGGTATGCCCCATTCGGGCGACCTACTCGCTGTGTTTGGTTTGGTGAACGGGGCGTCGACTCAGTCGGTGAAAAGCGTGATGTGTATTCCTGCATCGGCGGCTCCATGGGGACGGAACTTCGACTGCACCCAGCCGCTGAGCTTCACGAGCTTGAACATCAGCCCGTACTTGTGGGCGATCGCCGTTTCGATCTGCATGTAGGCGGGGTCATTTCCGGTCACGGCTTCGGCCGCCCCTTCGAAGACCGGCACACCGGGCTTCACAACACCGCGCACATTACTGGCCTGTACGAGCACCTTCGGATTGTTGCGAAGACGCTTGACCTTCCAGGAGTCACCCCCGGTGGTGAAACCGAAGGTGCCGTCCGGAAGGGGAGCGATCCACACCGCCACCGGTACCGGGTCGCCATTGCGGCGGAAGGTTGTGAATGACACGTACTTCTCATCGGCAAGAGGGTGGGAGGGCGAAGCCATAGGGTGAGGCTACTGACGCCACCGAATGTGGTTGTGGTCATCACGAACTTGGAGAGCCATGAGCAGTTTGAACGAGGTGGGCGAGCAGGACGGTTGGCGCTGTTGGCTTTGTGATGAACCCGTCGATGCGGAGATGTCGGTGAATGACCCTCGCGGTCCCAGCATTGACTCGCTCAGCACGAAGTCGAGGGGGAAGTCGAAGGGGAAGGGCGATTCCACCGGATTCGGCGAAGAGCGCCTGGCCCATCGGGCCTGCAATACCAAAAAGGGCGCGATCGCTCCGGTGGTGGAATGGAGCCGCGAACTGTTCATCGTGGACCCGGCACCGATCGTGGCGGTTGTCGAACGCCTCCAGCGCAAGGGAGGTCGCGAAATCATTGGCCGCTGTCCTACTGAGGACGATGCCGATGCCGCGGCTGACTGGTTCGTCGATCGTCTGAGCCGGCTGGTGCCAGAGCTCGTTGTTGAGACTTCGGTAGAAACTGGCGGGGGTCAGTGGATGGTGGCCGTCATAACCGCCCGTCGCTGAGAGTTGTCAGGACTACTGTCACTTCCCTGATCGTCTCGGCGGATCGCCCGACGGACGTAGCACCCTCAGGAGCCTTCGATGGAGATCACCCTGCTCGGCACAGGAAGTCCCATTCCCGACCCCAACCGGGCTGGGCCATCCACGCTCGTGCGGGCCGGCGAAGCCATCGTGCTGGCCGACTGCGGCCGCGGTGTTGTGATGCGCCTTATGGCCGCCGGTGTCATTCCGCCGATGCTGAGTGCGGTGCTCATCACCCATCTCCATAGCGACCACCTCACCGATCTCAACGACGTGATCACCACACGTTGGGTGATGAGCCCAGCGCCCAACCCCATCACGATCTACGGGCCGCCGCGCACTGCTGAGGTGGTCGACGGGATGATGGCAATGCTCGCCCCTGACATCAGTTACCGACTGGCACATCATGAGGATCTCAATGACCCGCCTGCGATCACTGTGGTTGAGGTGCAGCAGGGCGATGAGTTCATGATCGGCGATGTCACCGTCAAGGTCGCCGCCACCGATCATCGACCAGTTGAACCCACCGTTGCATTCCGCCTCGAACAAGGCGGAGTCTCCACGGTGCTCGGTGGCGATGGGGTTCCTTGCGAGACCCTCGAAGCGCTCTGCGCCGGAGCAGATGCCTATGTGCAGACAGTTCTGCGCGATGACATTGTTCGCACCGTTCCGCTGCAGCGGTTCGTTGACATTCTCGATTATCACTCCACCGTCGAGCAGGCGGCGCAGGTCGCCACCCGGGCAGGAGTGAAGACCCTGGTGCTCACCCATTACGTGCCCGGCATCCAGCCCGGCCAGGAAAACGAATGGCGTGCCCTCGCCGCGGCACATTTCGATGGTGAGATCGTGCTCGGACCCGATCTCACATCGGTCACCGTCGGCTGATTTCACGCGCGCAGATCCGCTGGGGTGCAGAATCACTCCATGAGCGAATCAAAGACCGACACTCTGCAGCTGGACACACCTGACGGACCGATGACCACGTATGTCTCGCATCCGAGTGGCACACCGCGCGGCGGTGTTGTTGTCGTGCAGGAGGCGTTCGGCCTGACTGGCCATATCCATCGCGTTGCCGACGCACTCGCGGCGGTCGGTTTCATCGCTGTTGCGCCAGCGTTATTCCATCGCAGCGAGGACCAGGTCTTCGGTTACACCGACTACGAGAAACTTGGTCCGGTGATCATGGCGGTCACTGCTGAGACACTCACGATGGATATTGATGCCGCGCTTGGTGAACTCAGCCGGCTGGGACAGCCTGTGTCAGCGCAAGGCATCATTGGTTTCTGCATGGGCGGAAGCGTCACGCTTGCAACCGCGGCGCGGCTCCAGCTTGGTGCAGCAGTCACGTTCTACGGCGGCGGCATCGCCGAGGGTCGCTTCGGCCTCGAGAGTGGACTCGTCTATGGGTCGCAACTGCGCACACCGTGGATGGGACTCTATGGAGATCTCGACGCGCATATTCCTGTTGACGAAGTCGAGCAGTTGCGTTCCATTGCTGCGGCGAGTGCTGTCGATACCGAGATTGTCCGTTATGCCGATGCCGATCATGGGTTCCACTGCGACGAGCGGCCCTCGTTCCATGCTGAGTCGTCATCGGACGCATGGCAGCGCACGGTGGAGTTCCTTGGGGCTCGTCTGCATTCCTGACGGCTTCGAAACTCCTGAAAAACATGGCCCAAACGCGCTGACTCCCCCGGCCCGGGGGGTGGGCGGGGGAGTCGCATGACCTTCGAGATGGGGGGATCTCGAGGGGTTCTGTGGCTCAGACGAGTTGGGGGGAACTCGGAGCCAACAAGTGAAACGATAGGGAGAATCCAAGCCGACGTCTACGGAGTTACGCCGGTCAGTCGTCACAGTGACCGGGGCCACAGCACCGCAATGTTGCGAGTTGGCGATTACCAGCCCTGATGCAGCGGACGACCTTCGGCGAATCCCGATGCGGTCTGGATACCGATGACGGCTCGATCGTGGAACTCTTCGATGGTGCGAGCACCGGCGTAGGTGAACGAACTGCGAACACCTGCAGTGATGGTGTCAATGAGATCCTCCACTCCGGGACGATCGGGATCGAGGTACATGCGACCAGTGGAGATGCCCTCTTCGAAAAGCGCGCGACGTGCGGCGTCGATGGGGGACTCATTTGTGGTGCCGCGTCCGACCACCGCGCGTGCAGAGGCCATGCCGAAGCTCTCTTTGTAGACACGACCATCGGAGTCGCGCTGGAGATCTCCAGGCGATTCATGTGTGCCCGCAAACCAGGAACCGATCATGACGTTGCTGGCACCGGCAGCGAGCGCCAGCGCCACATCGCGGGGATGGCGGATCCCACCATCGGCCCACACATGACGACCGAGCGCACGAGCCGCCTGCGCGCATTCGTGCACGGCGGAGAATTGCGGACGACCAACACCGGTCATCATGCGTGTGGTGCACATGGCGCCAGGGCCGACGCCGACCTTGATGATGTCGGCTCCCGCGTCGCAGAGATCGCGGACTCCCTGTGCGGAGACGATATTGCCGGCACAGAGTGGGATTGGAAGATCGAGGGCTTTGATCCGACGGATCGCTTCGATCATTTTTTCCTGATGACCATGAGCGGTGTCGAGCACCAGAACGTCGACTCCGGCCTCGGCGAGGAATGTTGCCTTGGCCGCGACATCGCCATTCACACCGACGGCAGCAGCAATACGCATGCGACCGAGATCGTCAGTGGCGGGTCGATACAGCGTGGATCGAAGTGCACCAGTTCGGGTGAGAACACCAACGAGATCGCCCTCACGGTCGACAACCGGAGCAACGCGACGACGGCGTTCGTGCAGTGTGTTGAACGCTGCTTCGGCGTCGGTGTCATCGGAGAAGGTGAGCAGGTCGGTTGACATCACCTGATCGACTGATGTGTAGCGGTCGACGCCAGCGCAGTCGCTTTCAGTGATGACGCCAACTGGTCGGTCGCCTTCAACGACGATGACCGCGTTGTGGGCGCGTTTGGCAATGAGGTTGAACGCCTCGCCCACGGTGTCGGTCGGGGCGAGCGTGATCGGGGTGTCGTAGACAAGATGACGACGCTTGACCCACTCGACGACCTCGGCAATGACCTCGAGCGGTATGTCCTGCGGAATGACAGCGATGCCACCGCGTCGGGCGACGGTTTCGGCCATACGTCGGCCGGCAACGGCGGTCATATTGGCCACCACGATGGGGATCGTGGTGCCGGTGCCATCGTTGGTGGTCAGGTCGACATCAAGTCGAGAGGCCACGTCAGAACGGGCCGGAACCATGAAAACGTCATCGAACGTGAGGTCCGATTCGGGAAGTCGATCGTGAAGGAAGCGCACGAGAGGTGAAGGTTAGGCGATCCCGGGCTCAGACTGGCCGGGAATCATCGTCGAGGCCTGCTGCGGTGGCAGCAAGCATGGCGAGCTGGGCAGCTCGTCGGTACATCAGCACGAACGTGGCCTGGGCTGCCCGCTCCTTACCCCGCAGGGGAGGGTCACCCAATGAGACGACCATGGCTGAGGGGTCACCAGTCATATGCACAACAGCGGGGTCGTCGAGAAGTTCACCGCTCCAGAACTTCCGGCTGGCAACGCGATCAGCATCGACCTTTTTGGATTGATTGGCCGGGCGGCGGCGCGAGCGGCTCATGCCACGGTCTCCTTCAGAAGTTCATCGTCTTGTTCGGTGAGCAGTTCGTCACCACGTAAGCCGAGTGCGGCCTGCAGCTGAGAGGGATCGAGATCGCCAAGTGAACTCGACTTGGGCAGCACGAGATCGGCGATATGTCGCTTGCCAGCCACAACTTCCTCGACGCGTTCGTCGACGGTTCCGGGGCAGACGAGACGGTGGGCGATGACGGTCTTGGTCTGGCCAATGCGCCAGGCCCGGTCGCGAGCTTGGTCTTCGACGGCGGGGTTCCACCAACGGTCATAGAGGATGACGTGATTGGCGTTGGTGAGGTTGAGCCCAGTACCACCAGCTTTGAGCGACAGCACGAGAGCGCCGGGGCCGTCAAGCGCTTGGAACTCGGCGACGAGTGAATCGCGGGCACCGCGTGAGAGACCACCGTGGTAGCAACCGACTGGGATTTCGAATCGGGAGGAGAGATGGGCAGACAGTTTCTGACCCCACTCCGCAAAATGCGTGAACACCAGCGCCCGCTCACCGGACGCGTACACCTGCTCAATGATTTCCTCGAGACGGGCGAGCTTGCCTGAGCGTCCATCAAGCGGGCCGTCGTCATTGCGATAGGCCACCGGATGGTTACAGATCTGCTTGAGTGCGGTGATGGCGGCAAGGATCGCCCCATTGCGTCTATCGGTGCCGGCTTCGTTGCCCACGCCGGTGACGAGACTGTCGAGCACTGCCTGGTACAGGCCGATCTGTTCGGGGGTCATCGAGCAGCGATCCAGTTCATCGATGCGATCGGGAAGTTCCGCGGCGATGGCGGGCTCGCTCTTGGTGCGGCGGAACACGAGGATGCCATTGAGGGCGCGCAGCGCACGTTCGCCCTGGTCGCGGGCACCTTCACTACCGCCGGCACCACTGCCGGAGAGCTGCGCGATGAACTGTGGTCGGGGACCGACGAGACCTGGGTTCGTGAAGTCCAGAATCGCCCAGAGATCTCCGAGACCGTTCTCGATCGGTGTGCCGGTGAGAGCGAGTCGGGTCGTGGCGTTGAGACGGCGGAGTTGCTGGGCTGTTTCGTTCGCCGGGTTCTTAATGGCCTGCGCCTCATCGAGGACGATTCGTCCCCAGTGGATTTTCTCCAGTGCGTCGATATCGCGAACCGCAGTGGAGTAGGTGGTGATGATGACGTCGTAGGAGCTGACGAGGTCGATCAGTTCCGAGGCTTCGGCTCGTGATGCACCGTGATGGACGAGCACCTTGAGTTTCGGCGTGAAGCGAGCTGCTTCGGCGGCCCAGTTCCCCACGACTGCAGGAGGAGCGACGACGAGCGCAGGCTCATCGCCATCGGATCGCGAGACGAGATGCGCCAAGATCGTTGGGGTCTTACCCAAGCCCATGTCGAGAGCGAGGCAGCCGCCAAGGCTTGTGGTGTCGAGGAACTGCAACCATGCGAGTGCTTCGGCCTGATAGCTGCGCAATTCACCATTGAACCCTTTGGGGTTCTGTGCAGGTGCGAGTGACGCCGATGAGGCTTTGGACAGCAGGTCGGCTGCCCAACCCGATCCTTCGATGGCGATGCCGCCGGCCAGTGAGGTGCCGTCGAGGCCAAGGGCCTGGCGCAGCATCTCGGCGCCGGTCATCTGTGGCTTCTTGGCTCGTTCGGCCAGCGCTTCAGCGGCCGCAGCAAGATCGGCGTGATCAAGAGCGATCCAACGACCGCCCGAACGAACCAGCGGTCGGGCCTCCTTGGCGAGGCGCGCAATATCGGCGGCAGTGAGTTCGATGTCGTCGAATACGGCTGTCCAACTGACGTTGGCCAACTGATGCGCACCGACGCTTGTCTCGCTGCCGTTCTCGGCCCACAATCGCAGTGACGGGGTGGGCTTGCGGCGCGACAGGGCAGGTACGCGCATATCGAATCCGGCGTCGGCGAGTGTGGGGCCGATGTCAGTCATCAGCTCCCAGGCTTCGGCCTGGCTGAGAACCACTTCGCCGCGACGGAGACTGCCAGGACGCTGCAGTGCCGGGAAGAGACGTTCGAGACGAAGCAGGTTCCCTTCGAGTTCACGTCGTTGGTTGCCGGCGTTGACCAGTGCCACCTCAATAGGAGACATCTGTTGACCCTTCCCCGGCGCGAACACGGCGAGATGCCATGCATCGCCGGAGTCGGGGGGATCGAGTTGCACGATGAGCGGGCGATAAGTCTTGGACGTAACCGGAGTGGCCCATCGTTCCAGCGCATTGGTGAGTTCGCCGGCAAGTGCCGGTGCCATGTCGAACGCGGTTCCGTCGAGTCGAGCCAGAAAGGTTTCACCGGCGTCCGCGATGGAACGTGGATCATCAGGTGCTGCGGGAACCTCGACGCGCTTGGCAGCGTCATGGCAGATGACATCGACAACTTCGCCAAGCACCGACCGGGACATGGTGGCACCGTCGACAGATGGCGAAAGGGCGGCAACCGCTCCAGGCATGGCATCGGCGATGCGCTTGAGATGTTCGGAATCCACAAGCGCAGGAGTCCAGGTGACAGCGAATGCAGTGCGGTTCGGGGTGCGTCGTCCTGCCCGGGAACGACGCAGCGTGGGGACCATGGCGCCTCGCGCTGCGAGCGACACGGCGAAGGCCGCAACGATGGAAAGCCATCGGGCGCTCGGACCGATGGGCTCTTCGGGTGGGTCGGCGGCGAGAGACAGCAACCAGCCGAGGATGTCGGCGGTATTGGCCTCGAGAGCGACTGCCTTGTCACCGTTGGGCAGCGGCACGGGGGCCCGACCTGACCACATGTCGGGTGCATCCGTGGCCGCGAGGGCGGCCCGCAGCTGTTCCATGGTGGCCAGTTGCGAATCGGGCCCACCGAGCCAAGCCACGAGACGACCGGTTACCCAGGAGAGTTGCAGAACGTTCTGACCGGGTGCGAGTTCGCCCGGTTCGGGTTCGATACCGAGTAGTCGGTCAAGCGCGATCTCAAGTATGCGCTGCTCGTGTTCGAGATCGGTGATGATCTGCTGATCATCAGGTCGACGCTGCGCACGGACTCGACCAAGCGAGTCGTCGGTTTCGTTGAGGCGGGTAATGAGGACCCGCCGCCAGGCCTCCTCGTAGCAAGCGAGGATGGCGAGATCGTCGCTACTGGCTTCGCCCCACGCCGCGGCTTCGACCATGGTCTCGAAACGAGGACCATCGACGTCGATGAAGGGGATCTCGACAGGTGACGACGACAGGTCATCGGCGGATGTTGTTTCGAACTGTGAATCGTCCTGGGACACGCGAATCCTTGTTGAGCACGGTCGAAGCCAGCGCGTTGAGATGCTGGCGATCGAAGTCGTAGTGCTGTGCCGGTCCCCACGCCGGGAGTTGCAGCTCCGACGGGAAGGGGGACCGCCATCCGGAGCGACGAGTCGACCGGTTCAGTCGGCCCATCGGTGGCGTTGGAATCAGCGATTCCGACGACTGGAGAACTCTACCGTCGTAGCGGGCGGGAATCGCAACCCGCAGTGCGGGGCCTGCGGAGGCTCCGACTGACCCGCTCTGATCCGCTCAGGGGTGAACGGCCAAGGAATCAGGTGGGATTCTCGGTGACGGAAATCTCGCTGGCCTTCACTGATACCCAGATGTGATCGTCGAGGTGCGCATCGAGGGCTTCGAGCCCGGCCGGTGTGAGCTCCGCGATGAGATCAAGGCCGCCCACGACCCGCACTCGTACCCGATCCAGATGTCGGTCGATCTCAGAGATCTGCATAGCCCATGCGTTGCGGGCGCTTCCCTCGGGAGCCGAGCGGTGCAGTGTGAGCGAGGTGGGACGGATATTGGCGAGCCCGGGGCCCTGTGGTGAGGACATGGGAACGGCGATTGAGATGCCGCTCGCAGTGAGCATCACACCGTTCGTGGTTGTTCCGCCCACGAGGTTTGTAGCCACCAAATCGGCGACGTACCGAGATCGGGGCCTGCCGGTGATTTCGGCCAGCGTGCCGCTGTGGGTAATGCGACCGTTCTCCAGCACGATGACGCGATCGGCGACTGCATGCGCGTCAAGGACATCATGGGTGACCATCAGTGCGGGGACATTGACCGCATGAAGATGGGTTCGTAACTCGCGGCGCATTTCGGCACGGGTGGCGATGTCGAGCGCGGCGAGAGGTTCGTCGAGCAAAACAGCATCGGGTGATGCCGCCAGTGTGCGGGCGAGTGCAACCCGCTGCGCCTGACCACCGGAAAGTTCGCTTGGGGAACGACCACCGAATCCGTCCAGCCCGACTCTGGTGATCCACATATCGGCAAGGGAGCGTGCCTGGTTTCGGCGTGTGCCGCTCGCGCGCAAACCGAACGCAACGTTTTCGCGTACTGACATCGTGGCGAAGAGCTGATGATCTTGGAACAGCAGTCCGATCCGGCGATCTTCGGTGGCGATGTGGAGTGACTGCTCGCTGTCGTCGAGCACCCTTTCGCCAAGGGTGATCTTGGCGGAGTCAGCGGATACCGAACCGACAAGTGTGCGAAGCAGCGTGGTCTTGCCGGCACCATTGGGTCCGACGATAGCCACGATTTCGCCAGCCTCGACCTGCAGTTCGACGCTGAGGTGAAGATCACCAAGCCTTGTATCAACAGTGGCGCGAAGAGTCATGCATCACCACTGCCCGATGAGGTGCCAAGCCAGGAGTCGCGAAGGCCGATGAGCACGGCGAATGAGATGGCGATGAGCACCAGTGACAGGACAAGTGCCTGATCGGGGTTGGCCTCGAGAGCCCGGTACACCGCGAGCGGGGCGGTCTGGGTAGTGCCCGGAAGATTGCCGGCGAAGGTGATGGTGGCGCCGAACTCACCGAGCGCCCGCGCCCATGCCAGCACTGCTCCGGCCACGAGCGCCGGGCGGATGGCCGGCAATGTCACCCGTCGGAAGGTGTACCAACTGCTGGCACCGAGCGTGCGTGCTGACTCCTCAGGTCGGGGATCGAGGGTGCGCACAGCAGCCTCAACGGTGAGCACCAAAAACGGCATGGCGACGAAGGTCTGTGCGATGACCACGCCGGCGGTAGTGAATGGAAGATGCACGCCGAACAGGTTTGCCAAGGGGTCGCCAAGAAGGCCTCGACGGCCATAGGCGGAAAACAGCGCCACGCCAGCCACCACGGGAGGCAACACGAGCGATAACAGACACAGTGCTCGCACGATTCGTCGACCCGGGAACGAAACTCGAGCAAGTACCCACGCGAGAGGCACGCCGAGCACCACGCTCAATGCAGCTGCGAGTATCGAACACTCGATGGAGAGACGAAGTGCGGTGAGGGAGTCGGACCTCGACAGCAGCGACCATGCCTCAGACCAAGGCATTCGCCACAGCAGCCCGATGAACGGGAGCGCGAAGAACAAGACCGCAATAGTCGCGATGACGAGAATCGCCATCGGGGGTCGTGGCTCGGGTCGGCGATTTCTCCGCGATCGACCGGACCGCACTGATGCAATCACGGAGCGACAAATCCGAATCGGGTGAGGATGGCCTGCCCCTCAGCGCCCTTGATGAACTCGACCCAGGCTGCTGCGATGGAATTGCCACTGGCGCGCTTCAACCTCGCGATCGGATACGACGCCAGGATGTTCTGCTTCGTGGGGATGATGACGCCACTGGCGCGGTCTCCAGCAGCCACAACATCGGTGGAATACACGATGCCGGCGTCGGCTTCGCCGGCAGTGATTTTGGTGACGATCCCTTTGACGTCGGGCTCAAGACTGCTTGGCGCCACCGTCACGCCCGCGCGTGAGAGCACATCAGCCGAATACTTCCCGATCGGTACTTCGGGAGCGCAGGTGATGTAGATCAGCCCGGGGCGGGCCAGATCACTAACTGAAGCGATTGCGAGCGGGTTCCCTTTCGCTACGAGGATCTCGAGGGTGTTGGTCGTGAATGTCGAGGCATTGCCCGAGATGTGATCGGCGACCTTCTGCATTGTGGTGTTGTCGGCGGATGCGAACACGTCGATTGGAGCTCCATCGGAAATCTGTTGCGCCAGCGAGGAGGAACTCGCGAACGACACAGTGATGGTCGATCCGGGATGGCTGGCCTCGAACTGAGTCTTGGCCTCAGTGAAGGCCCCAGTGAGCGAGGACGCGGCGGCGACCGTGACGGACTTCGAGCCACTGTCTGAACCGCATCCCGCTGCAAGCCCGATCAGAACAAGCAGGCAGGCGGGGGCGATCACGCGAATGGGGCGGGAGAGAGCCATATATGCACAGTAGTCAGTTATTGACGACTAGTGGTCAGCGGCTGACCTCTTCGAGTCCTCTGTAGTGTCGGTGAATGGCCCGCTCGGAGACATCCCTCGCCGAATCGGTGTGTCTGGCGTTGGTAGTCAGCGGAAGTGACTACGGCGGGGCGGTCGCCGAACTTCTTGCTCCTGGTGGCGAACTCGGCCGGATCTGGTCCCTCTCGAAGCCATTGACCTATCGGGCGATTGATGCACTGGTGACCAGCGCCATGATCGACCGCAGCGGAACTGCACCCGGCCGGGGACGGGAACGCAGCCTGTTGCAGCCAACCCGCTCAGGGCGCGCGGCGACGCGCCGTTGGCTCGCCGAACCAGTTCGCCATCTGCGCGATGTCCGCACCGAGTTGTTGCTGAAGTTCTCAATCCTTGAACGCATGGGTCTCTCTCGCACACCGCTGGCGCTGGCTCAGCAAGAGTGGTTCGCTCCGATCATCGCGTCGATCACTGAGGGAACTGCGACCGATGTGGTTTCCATCTGGCGACGTGAGCATGCCCAAGCCGTGGCGGAATTTCTCGACCACGTCATCGGAGTGGAGACATGAGTGGGTCCGAGCGGGCCGGTTACGCCTCGCTCAACCATCGCAACTTCCGGCTCTATCTCATCGGCCAAGGAGTGTCGCAATCAGGTACCTGGATGCAGACCGTGGCGATGGGTTGGCTCGTACTGCACCTCACCGGTCGTGGTGAGTTGCTTGGTCTGGTCACCGCGGTGCAGTTCATTCCAACGTTGCTGCTCGGTGCATTCGCAGGGGCACTCGCTGATCGTCTGAGCCGATGGCGCATCCTCCAGACCACGCAGGTACTTGCTGGGTTGTTGGCCACTGCACTCGGAATCATGGTGGTTACCGACACCATCCGGGTGTGGAGCCTCTTCGTATTCGCTGTCTCGATTGGCACGGTGAACTCCTTCGACACACCGGTGCGGTCTTCGTTTGTGCATGAAATGGTCGGCCCCGATGACCTCACCGGAGCGGTAGGCATCGCCAGTACCACCAACAATGTGTCGAGAATCATTGGCCCTGCGGTTGCCGGCGGACTCATCGCGTGGCTCGGTCTCTCGTCCTGCTTCTTCTTCAACGGGATCAGTTATTTGGCCGCGATCACCGCGTTTCTGCTGATGCGCCGGGGCGAGTTCATCATCACGCCTCCAGCCACTCGCGAGAGGGGTCAGGTACGCGCCGGTTTGCGCGTCGTCTGGGCCGATCCGCGACTTCGCACGCCGATGTTGATGACCATTGTCATTGGTGCGCTGGCCTATGAGAACCAGGTCTCGTTGCCACTCCTGGCCAAGTACACCTTTGGTGGCAGTGCCGGTAGCTACGGGTTCCTGTCATCGGCGATGGGGATCGGGTCGGTGCTCGGCGGACTCGCCATTGCGCGCATGGGTCGGGCCACGCATCGGCGCATTGGCTACGCCGCCGCGTTCCTTGGAGTTGCGATGCTGGTTGGCTCAGTCATGCCGTCCATGGGGTTCATGATCGTCGCTCTGCTGTTCGTGGGCGCTGGGAGCGTTGCCTTCATCACCAGCAATTCCGCCACCTTGCAGCTCACCGCACCTCCACAAATGCGCGGGCGGGTCATGGCCCTCTATGTCACTGCAATTATCGGCACGACACCTTTCGGTGGTCCCATCATCGGATTCGTTGGCCAGCACTTCGGCGCGCGGGCCTGTTACGTCGTAGGCGGTGCGTCCTGTCTCATCACCGCAGCGGTCGGTTGGCGATCGTTGGCGGCCTCGACTGAGGAGACAGTGACGGAGGCAGAGAATGCGGCGATCGAGCGGCGGGCGTTGCTTGGTGGTGAGGATCTCGCCTCAGGTAAGGCTTCGCTGCCCGGACCGCTTAGGAGTTCAGACGACTGAATCCGTGCTGGCCTGGGGCGCAATCGCGTCCCCGTCGTGGTTCACTGTGGGCAGCGCTTTCGGGCGCTACCGGGACCCTTCGGGTCCATCGCTCTCAGGAAGGGAACGATCATGGTCGCAGTGATCATCGTCATCGTCGCCATTGTTCTGCTGGTGCTCGCCGTCGTCGGCGCGTACAACGGCATTGTTCGACAACGAAATCAGGTCGATAACGGATGGGCACAGATCGAGGTGCAGCTCAAGCGCCGCGCCGATCTCATTCCCAATCTCGTCGAGACCGTGAAGGGCTACGCCGCGCATGAGAGCGGCACACTTGAGGCGGTGGTACAGGCCCGCCAAGCCAGTGTGTCTGCCAACGGTCCCGCTGAGGCTGCTGCGGCTGAAGGTCCGATCACCCAGGCGCTTGGGCGCATTTTCGCTCTGGCCGAGGCGTATCCCAACCTCAAGGCTGACGCGAACTTCCGCCAACTGCAGGAGGAGATCACCTCCACCGAAGACCGTGTGTCCTACGCGCGGCAGTTCTACAACGA
This sequence comes from Microthrixaceae bacterium, assembly GCA_947449015.1. Taxonomy (GTDB): domain Bacteria; phylum Actinomycetota; class Acidimicrobiia; order Acidimicrobiales; family Acidimicrobilacustridaceae; genus Acidimicrobilacustris. The sequence continues at coordinate 33,303 of CANFQA010000023.1, forward strand.
CTCGGTGACCTCATTTCACAACCGCATCGACACCTTCCCCGGTGTCGTGGTTGCCAAGTTCGGCAACTTCCCGCATCGTGAACTGTTCGAGGCGGCACCCACCGACCGCGATGTTCCGAAGGTGCAGTTCTGAACGACGTGACTGCTCGGAGCCAGCACCATGAGTGATGCCACCGGCTTCATCGCCGAACAACGTCATAACCGTCGGGCGAGCGTCATGATCCTCGCCGGAACGTTCGCGTTGTTGTTCATCGTGGCCAATCTGGTCACGGGAATCCTCGGCGGGTACACCAGGGAGACCTGCACCCCGGCACGGGTGATGTCCAATGGGTACGTGGTTGTTCCGCAGTCCTGCACCTCGCAGTTCCGGTTCAATCTTGTGGCACTGGTCATCACCATCTTGGTGGTGGGCGGGTACCTCTTTATTGCTTGGTTCGCGTCGGCTTCGGCTGCACTCACGATGGTGCAGGCTCGATCCGCTGATGGTCCAGAGTTCGCAGAACTGCGAAACCTCGTCGAACAGATGTCGATTGCCTCGGGCATTCCTGTGCCGCGCACCTATGTCGTTGACGATCCGGCACCCAATGCCTTTGCGACCGGCCGCAATCCGAATCATGCAGCGATCACCGTGACCACCGGATTGCTTGCGGTGATGTCGCGGCGCGAATTACGTGGAGTTTTGGCTCACGAGATGTCCCATATCCGCAATCGCGATATTGCGGTCACCACACTTGCGGTGCTCGCTGTTGGTGCAATCGCGGTGATTGCCCAAGTGGCTTTGCGGATCGGCATCTTCGGTGGCATGCGTCGCGGCGGTCGCAATAACGACGGCATGGCGATTTTCCTGGTGTTATCGCTGGCCATTTATCTCCTCGCAGTCCCAGCTGGACTGCTGCTCAAGGCATCGCTGTCGCGAAAGCGAGAGAGCCTCGCCGATGCCACTGCGGTCGAACTGACCCGTGAGCCAGCCGGACTGCGTTCAGCACTCGAGAAACTTGAGGCGGATACCACGGTCATTGCCCATCCATCGGCGGCAACTGCGCATCTCTGGATCGAATCACCGCTTGAGCGTGGTCATGACGAAGGAATGCTCGGTTCCTTCGGTCGCATGATGGATACCCATCCGCCCTTGGCCGAGCGCATCGCCAAACTCAGGGTCATCGAGGGGCTCGATCCCGATGGCCGTGGGCCGAACGATCCCTCTCCGACGGCGATCTGAGTAGACGCTGCAAGGGCCGAGGGGTCCAAGAATCTGTTCTGCTGGATCTTTGGCATACTTGCGGGTCCGTTCGGCAAGAAGGAACCCATGGATTTCAAAGTTGGGAACAAGGTCATCTATCCGGCTCACGGCACTGCCGAGGTCACGGGTCGCTCGACCAAGGTCGTCGATGGCAAGAAGGTGAAGTACCTCGAGCTCTCCGTCGCCGCCGGCGATGAGTCATGGCGTGGCGGCGCTCTGAAGGTCTCCGTACCCGAGGATCGTGCCGAGGATCTCGGTGTTCGCCCCGCCATCTCGCTTGAGGAAGTGCAGGACGTGCTCGATGTGCTCGCCGTCCGCACTGTGCGCGTTCCCACCAACTGGTCGCGTCGCTTCAAGAATCATCAGGAGAAGATGAAGTCCGGCGATATCTACGAGTGCGCTGAAGTGGTACGCAATCTCGCACTGCGCGATCGCCAGTCCTCGCTCTCCAGCGCCGAGAAGGCCATGCAGATCCGAGCCCGCCGCATCCTTGTCTCAGAGCTTGCCGTTTCGTGGAACGTCACCATGGAAGAGGCTGGCGAACGCGTCGACAAGGTCCTGGCCGACGACTGATCAGTCGGTCGGCGAACCGATGTCTGTGGTCGTCGACTCTGAGAACAGCGCAGCGAAGGTCTCCAGCGCGGAGCCGAGTGTTGGATCTTGGTTCATCAAGCGTCGAGATCTTCTGATCGTCCTCGGCGTCGCGCTTCTGGCGCGAGTCAGCTACTGGGTGCTGGTTACTCCGAGCTACTCGCCCGATAGCGATGCGGCCCAGTACGTGGATCTCGCCCGCAACATTGTGAACGGTCATGGCTATGCCATGACCTTCCCGCAGCTCGAGTTGCATCCGACGGCGTTTCGACCTCCGGGATATCCGTATCTACTTGCCGCAGTGTTCAAGGTGTTCGGCGTGAACAATGGCGTTGGTGCCGGTCGGATGCTGAGCTTGGTGTGCGGGCTTGTGGCGATTGCGCTCGTGTACGTCTTGGTCCGGCGTATTTCCACACCGCTGGCGGCGTTGGTGGCTGGGTTCTGCATGGCGCTCTACCCGCCGCTGCTGGCCAACGACACGGTGCTTCTGACCGAGGCGCTTTCACTGGCACTTCTTGCTGGTGTGATGCTCGCACTGGTTGTTCGGCGTTGGCCGATTGCCGCGCTGCTCTGCGGCATGCTCGTGCTCACTCGGGCCAGCGCGCAGTATCTGGTGCTCGTGTTGGCGCTTTGGGTTCTCTGGCAGTTGGGATGGAAGCGCGCCCTTGGCTTTCTCGCCATCGTGGCCACGGTCGTGAGTCCGTGGATCATTCGCAATCAGATGCAGCTGGGTTCCGCGCTCTATGTCACCTCAAACGGTTTCAATCTCGCCGGCACCTATTCGCCAGCAGCCCGTGAGTCGCAACGGTTCGTTGACCCCGTTATCGATGATCGGTTCACGCAATTTCGATGGGCCCAGTTCAATGAGGCCGATTGGCAGAACCAACTACAGGCCTTCGCCATCGATGACCTGAAGGCTCATCCGGGGCAGGTGCCAGGCGTGCTCTACCGCAACGCCCAGCATCTGTTCGAGATCACTCCGAAGTTCAACGAATGGGCGGAGAACGCGGATGGACGCAACCTTGACTTCCGTAACTCCACGCTTGTGTTGTTCTATGTGATCACGGTCGTTGGAGTCTTCGGATTGGTCCTGGCTCGTCGCGATCCACGAGCGCTTCTGGTGAGTGCGGTCGGGGCCTACTTCGTGCTCGGGAGTCTCGCGTTGGTTTCACCACCACGCCTGCGTTCGCCATTCGACATGTGTTGCTGTATCGGTGTCGGACTCGCGGTGCAGTGGGTAGTGGTCAGGCGCGGTACTGGTCGCGAAGCACTCGCTTGAGCAACTTGCCGGTGGGCAGGCGGGGGAGTTCGTTGGTGAAGTCCACACTGCGTGGACATTTGAAGCTCGAGAGGCGTTCGCGACTGAACGCGATGATCTCGGCGGCAAGTTCAGGCGATGCCTCGAACCCGGGCGCCAACTCGACAACGGCTTTGACCGACTCGCCCATCTCCTCGTCAGGTACTCCGATGACCGCAACGTCGGCGATGGCCGGGTGGGCGGCCAGTACGTTTTCGGTTTCCTGTGGGTAGATGTTCACGCCGCCGCTGATGATCATGTGCGATGCGCGATCGGTGAGAAAGAGCCAACCCTCAGCGTCGACGTATCCGACGTCGCCAAGCGTGCTCCAACCACGATCGTTGAATGCGGCCGCAGTCTTCTCCGAGTCCTTGTGGTACTCGAACTTCGTCTCGCTTTCGAACCAGACCTCTCCAACCTCACCAGCCGGTTGTTCGCTGCCGTCCTCGCCGATGATGTGAATGATGCCAATGAGCGGTTGGCCAACCGTGCCGGGTCGCTCAAGCCATTCCTCGGGGCCCACAGCACAGAAACCGTTGCCCTCACTGCCGGCGTAGTACTCGTAGACGATCGGTCCCACCCAGTCGAGCATCTGTCGTTTCACATCGACCGGACACGGCGCCGCGGCGTGGATGACCTTCTGCAGGCTTGAGACGTCGTAGCGCTCTCGTACCTCAGTCGGAAGTCGGAGCATGCGCACGAAATGGGTGGGAACGAACTGCCCGTGGGTGACGCGCTTGGAGTCAATCGCAGAAATTGTGCCTTCTGCATCGAACCGGTCCATGACCACGACAGCGGCACCGATGCGTTGCGCGGCCAACGACCACAGCAATGGAGCTGCGTGATAGAGCGGCGATGGCGAGAGGTACACGCTGGTTTCGTCCACGCCGTAGACGAATTGCAGCAGGGTGACCAGCGCGTTGGGCGAGCCGAACTCGGCGCCGGTGAGTGGCGGCTTGATGCCTTTCGGTCGCCCGGTGGTGCCCGATGAGTAGAGCATGACCGCACCCTCGGTCTCGTCAGTGATGGGTGTGGTGGGGTGTTCGGCAATAGCGAGGTCGTAATCCTCGAAACCATCGATGGTGTCGCCGATGGAGAGTCGGATGGTGACGGCGTCGAGCGCCGAACCGAACCCGGCGACTACTTCGGCGAATCGACCGGTGGTGATGAGAGCAACGGCATCGCAGTCGGAGACGATGTACCCGGCTTCGTCAGCTCCGAGATGCCAGTTGATGGGCGTCACGTACAGACCAGCTCGCAGCGCCGCCCAGATGACTTCGAAGTAGTGACTGTCGTTGTCGAGGAATACGGCGACGTGATCACCCACGCCGAGACCACGGGCTCGCAGGAGATGGGCGAGTTGGTTGGAGCGTGCTTCGAGCTGCGCCCAGGTCACGGTGACCCCGCCGACAGCCATGATGACTGCGGGATCGTCGGGGCGGTTAGCGGCATGGATTCCTGGATGCATGTGCTCCCCCTGGTGTCCGATCACGACCGTCGGTTCGGACGGGCGATTCTCAGCAGCCTCTCGGTCGCTGAGAATCGGACCCTAGTTGGCCCTCCCCAACCTACGATGCCCGCAATGGCCCTCTCCGATCGTTCCTTCGCCCTCGATTCCTCGGCAACCGTCACCCTTCCCGGAGGCCAGATCGCTCATCGGGACCATGCCGCCCAGTCCGACGTCATTCAGCGCGAGTTCTACGAGGTCACCTCTGGGGTGTGGTGCTTGGTCGGCAACGGGTTATCGAACCAGACCTTCATCGATGCGCCCGAAGGAATCATCGCTATCGACACCGGCGAGTCCACCGAGGAGATGCGTGAGGCCATCGCAGAACTCCAGGGCGTGACCGACCGTCCGATCGTGGCGGTGCTCTACACGCATTTCCATTACGTCTGTGGAACCGAAGCGGTGTTCGAGTCGGGCGCGCCCCGCACCACGCCGATCTGGGCCCATGAGAAGGTGGCCGGCAATCGGTCCCGCGCGGCATCGGAGATTGCGCCGGCCTACGGGCGCGGCCTGCTCGAACAGTTCGCAATGGTGCTGCCCGCCGATGGTCCCGATGGTGTGGTCAACGTCGGACTCGGTCACTTCTATCGGAACCCCGCTCATGCACCCTTCACGAGCGTGTTCGTTCCGCCGACGCACACCTTTGGCGAGCGGGCATCGATCGAGGTCGCCGGCCTCACCATCGAAGTCACTTATGCACCTTCCGACGCGGATGACTCGGTCACCTACTGGTTCCCGACGCTCGGTGTCGCCGTGAACAATCTGGTGTGGCCGGTGCTGTTCAACGTGTTCGCTATCCGTGGTGAGGAGTACCGCGATCCGCAGGTGCTGGTCGCCGGAATCGATCACCTGTTGTCGTTGGGAGCCGAACATCTTGTTGCCACGCACGGTCCGCCGATGTCGGGATGCGAGGTCATCGCGGAGCGGGTCACTCGCTACCGCGATTCCATTCAGTTCCTTTGGGATCAAGCGGTGCGACTCGCCAATCAAGGTCTGCTCTCCGCCGATCTCGGCGTGGCCGTGCAGTTGCCGCCGGAATGCGATGACGACAACCTCACCGCCGAGCGCTACGGCGTCGCCGAGCATCACTTCCGTCAGATCCGCAGTGGTCTGTTCGGCTGGTTCGACGGTGATGAATCGCAATTGTTTCCCCTGCCCACCGCTGAGCGTTCCGCCCGACTGATCGCCGGATTCGGCGGGGCCGATGTCGTTCGTCAACAGGCCGACGAGGCGCTCGCCGCCGACGATGTGCGCTGGGCCACCGAACTGGCCACCTGGTTGGTACGGGCCGGCGACGATGCCGACGACCGCCGCCGCCTGGCGTCGTGTCTGCGCACCATCGCTCATCGCACGCCGGCGGCCAATATCCGCATCTGGTGTCTCACACGGGCGCTGTTCCTCGACGGCAGTCTTGATCTCTCCCGTCTCTACCGCCATCGGTTCTCGCGTGCCCAGGTGCTCGGATCACCGCCTGATCGTTCGGTGCACATCCTGCGGGTCCTGCTCGATCCCGAGTTCGCGCACGGCATCAACCTGCGGCTGGCCTGGCGCTTCGCCGACGGCAGCCTCACCGGCCTTCATCTGCGCAACAGCATTGCTTGTCCCACCGATGGAGCCGACGCGCAAGCAACCGTGGTGTGCTCCATCGAAACCTGGGCTGAGCTGCTCACCGGTCGGCTCGCGCTATCCGGGGCTCTTGCTGATGGCTCGGTCGTGATCGAGGGCGATGCCGCTGCTGCGGTGCGTGCGCTCGGGGCGTTCGACGTTGACGGACTGCGGGCGTGACCACCGCATTGCCCAGACCCACACCGGACTTCTCTGGTGATGTGCAGCGGTTGATCACCGACTCCACGCCGTCGCGCCCTCCGCAACAAGGAGCACCGACGAGTGCGCCAAACGTGTTGCTGATCATGCTCGACGATGTCGGGTTCGGATCCTTCGGAACCTTCGGCGGCCCTGTGCCCACCCCCGGCCTCGACGCAGTTGCCGGACGTGGCCTTCGGTACAACCAGTTCCACACGACGGCGTTGTGTTCTCCGTCGCGTGCTGCACTGCTCACCGGTCGCAACCACCATTCAGTCCATATGGGTGGCATCACAGAGATTGCCAACTCGTTCCCCGGCTACGACAGCGCGATCCCGCGCGAGTCAGCCACTGTCGCCGAGGTTCTTCGCCTTTCGGGTTACAGCACCGCCTGTTTCGGCAAGTGGCATCTCACGCCGGGTTGGGAGCAGAGCCCGTCGGGACCTTTCGACCGCTGGCCGACCGGCATGGGGTTCGATCGCTTCTACGGGATCATCGGGGCTGAGGCCTCGCAGTACGAACCGCCGGTCTATGACCAGACCACGGCGATCTCGCCGCACGTGGGGCGGCCCGACTACCACCTCACCGAAGATCTCGCCGATCGGGCGATCGAATGGATCCAACGTCAGAAGGCCTCGACCCCTGATCGACCCTTCTTCTGCTATTTCTCCACGCCTGCAGTGCATGCACCCCACCATGTGGCCCGCGAGTGGAGCGATCGTTTCGCCGGAGCATTCGACGATGGCTGGGATGTGCTCCGGCAGCACATCTACGAACGGCAAGTCGCGCTCGGAGTCATTCCTCCCGGAACCGCGCTCACTGCTCGACCCGATGAGATTCCGGCCTGGGACGAGTATCCGGATCGTTACAAGCCCGTGGCTCGTCGACTCATGGAGGTGTTCGCTGGATTCCTCGCTCATACCGACGCCCAGATCCATCGGGTGATCGAGGCCGTAGATCAACTGGGACTCACCGAGGACACGCTGGTCATCTACATCACCGGCGATAACGGGGCCTCCGCGGAGGGAACCGTGCACGGGGCGTGGAGTGCTCCAAGCTTCCAGAACGGGGTGCCCGAGGATCCCGAGTGGTTACTCGAACACATCGACGATTTCGGAACCGCCCGTTGCGAGAACCACTTCAATGTGGGTTGGGCCTGGGCGCTCGATGCACCGTTCCAATGGATGAAGCAGGTTGCCTCGCATTTCGGCGGTACCCGCAACGCCATGGCACTGTCATGGCCCGGTCACATCTCCGGTGTCGGCGAACTCCGATCGCAGTTCCATCACCTCATCGACATCGCACCAACGATCTACGCCGCTGCTGGTATCGACCTGCCGACACACGTGAACGGCATCGAGCAGATGGAGATGCATGGCACCCCGATGAACTATTCGTTCGCCGATGCAGCCGCGCCGAGCACGCGCACGTCGCAATACTTCGAGATCCTCGGCAACCGGGCGATCTATCACGAGGGCTGGATGGCCTCGTGCTTCCATGGCCGTCTGCCGTGGATCCGACTTGCCGGTTACGACTTCGACGGCGAACAGGAGCGATGGGAGCTCTACAACATCGCGGAGGATTTCTCGCAGGCGGAAGATCTCGCCGCCACCCACCCCGACAAACTGGCCGAACTGCAGCAGATCTTCCATGAGCACGCGCTCCGCTATGGCGTGTACCCATTGCGTGATCCGGGCTCACCGCGCAATGGCGACTTCGCACCCCCTCGCTCGCTCGATGGCATTGGGCGGATGACCTACACCGCTGCACACGTCCGGATGCCCGAATCCTCGGTGCTCAACATCAAGAACTGCTCGTTCGCGATCACGGCCGCGCTCACCATCCCCGACACCGGGGCGCACGGTGTCATCGCCTGTCAGGGCGGATCGATGGCCGGTTGGTCGCTCTATCTCGATGGCGAAGGTGTGCCCGCCTATCACTACAACTGGTACGGCCACGAGCACACGATCGTGCGAGGCACAGACCCATTGCGTCCCGGTGACCATGAGGTACAACTCGTGTTCGCCTATGACGGCGGATTCGGTGCCGGAGGTGAGGCGAACCTGCTGGTCGACGGTGTCGTTGTGGCGAGTGGTCGTATCGAACGCACGGTGCCCTTGGTGTTCTCGATGAGTGGTGAAACCTTCGACGTGGGAGTGGACACGGGATCGCCGGTTGGCGACTATCCCCATCAGTTCGAGTGCACGGCCACCATCGGTGGCGTCACCATCGAACGGCTCGA
>CANFQA010000024.1 GCA_947449015.1 Microthrixaceae bacterium
AAGCACGGTCGATTCGGCAAGTGGCTGGAGGGCAATATCGACTGGGCGCTGTCACGCGACCGCTACTGGGGCACGCCCCTTCCGATCTGGCGATGTGACGCTTCCGGCCACGAACACTGCATTGGTTCGGTCGCAGAGCTCTCCGAACTCACTGGCAAGGACCTCACCGAACTTGATCTCCACCGGCCCTATGTCGATGACATCACCTTCGACTGCGTGGTCGAGGGGTGTGCCGGCACTTCCAGTCGTGTTGCTCCCGTGCTTGACGCATGGTTCGACTCGGGTTCGATGCCGTCAGCTCAGCAGCATTACCCGTTCGAGAATGCTGAACGCTTTGAGCGTTCGTTCCCCGCTGACTTCATTTGCGAAGCAATCGATCAAACCCGCGGCTGGTTCTACTCGCTGCTTGCAGTCAACTCCTTGGTGTTCGGATCCACGCCGTATCGAAATGTGGTCTGCCTGGCGCTCATCGTCGATGAGAACGGACAGAAGATGTCCAAGTCCCGGGGCAATGTCATTGCCCCGTTCGACATCTTCGACACGCTGGGCGCAGATGCGTTGCGCTGGTACTTCTTCTCCTCCGGACAGCCCTGGACTCCCCGACGGGTCTTCCCTGACGGAATCCGTGAGGCCACCCGTCAGACCCTTCTCACCTTGTGGAACGTGCATTCATTCTTCGCCACCTATGCCGACCTCGACGGTTGGCAACCCGGCGAGAGCGTCGAGGTCGCCACGCACGTGCTCGATCGATGGATTCTTTCCGAACTCGACGACACCATCGATGCGGTCACCGGTGCGCTGGAATCGTTCGACGCACTTGGTGGCGCCTCACGAATTGCCCGCTTCGTCGATGACCTCTCCAATTGGTACGTCCGCCGCAGCCGTCCTCGATTCTGGAAGTCAAGCGATGCACGAGCGCACGCCACGCTCCACGAATGTCTCGTCACCGTGGCGAAGCTTCTTGCGCCGTTCTGCCCGTTCATTGCCGAGGAGATCCACTCCACGCTTACGAACGAACGTTCGGTGCATCTGACTGACTGGCCTGTCTCCCAATCTCGGCATGACACCAACCTGTCCGAACAGATGGCAGCAGCGCGTCGTTTGGTGGCACTCGGTCGATCCGCTCGCACCGACGCGAAGGTCAAGGTTCGCCAGCCGTTGTCACGGGCATTGCTCCTGCATGCGGGAATCACTCTCGATGAGGACATTGATGCTGAGATCCGCAGTGAACTCAATGTTCGCTCCCTCGAACGCCTCGACACGCTTTCGGGTCTTCTGCGCTGGAATGTGATTCCGAACTTCCGTGCACTTGGCCCCCGACTCGGTCAGAAGGTCAACGAGGTCAAGGCCGCGCTCGCCGAGGCCGACGGTTCGCTGCTTCAGGCGCAGTTGGAGACCGAAGGATTCATCACTGTTGCCGGCGAGCGACTCGATGCCACTGAGGTTGAGGTGCGCGCCGAGCGCCACGAGTCGCTGGCTCTGGTCGAAGACGGCGGATGGGCAGTCGCCCTGGACCTTGAACTCGACGACGATCTACGAGCGGAGGGAACTGCTCGAGAGTTGATCCGGGCCCTCAACGACACTCGCAAGAGCGCCGGTTTCGAGATTGCTGATCGGATCACCGTTCGCATTGATGCCGATGAGCGCCTTCAATCGGTCATCGACGCACACCGGGACTCCATCGCCGCAGAGGTCCTGGCACGTGAGATCACCTTCGGGCCTGGGGACCTAACAATCGAACTTGATGGCGCCGCCGTATCGGTGACGCTCAGCCGGGCCTAACGCCCGAAACGATCGTCGTCTTCGAAGTCGGCGTCAAAGAATTTGCGCATCGCTTCGTCCGCGTCGTCGTCGGTTGCGCCAAAGAGTCGCGCATCCTCGTCGTCGTCTGCATCCACATCGAAAATCTTGGCTCCGGTTGCACCACCAGCAGCCGCATCAGAGGTGGATTCGGCAATGTCATCGCGGGTGACCAACGTTGATTCGACCACCGGTGTGGCCATCGTCGGGAAGTCGCTGGATGGAACAACTGGTTCGTCGAACTGCTCATCGCCACCGATTGCTTCGTTATCCGCTGCGTCACTTTCGGGCAGCGGAGCAACTCGCAGCGCCCGCGGGTCGTCAAGCACAGCCTGGATACGTGACACATCGGCAGATAACGACGCTCGCTGCTCAGCAAGGAACGCCTCAAGCGCTACTGCGTCGGCTTGGAGGTTGCGCCGACGGGCGTCGAGGTCGCCGATCGATGCCTCAGCGGTGGCCTGCGCGTCACGGACGATGTTCGAAGCCTCCGACTCGGCCTCACTTACCAACTTGGCTGCCGAGGTTCGCGCATCATTAACGACTGCGTCTGCGGTTCGCTGGGCCATCGCAAGCACCGAGGCGGCCTGTTCGGCCTCGACCTCAGGACTGACCGAGGATGCCGCACCAACAGTTCCCGACTCGAGCTCGGTGATCCGGGCCTGAAGGGATGCCTGAGTACGTTCAGCATCGGCAGCGCGGCGTTCGGCCGCCTCTGCCACTGCGTTTGCCTGACGGAGACGGTCCTGCATCTGCCCCACAGCGCCGCTGAGACGCTCGAGGAACGCATCAACCTCTGTGGGGTCATATCCCTTGCGAGCGACCTTGAACTGGATATCGGTCAGCAGCTGCGGCGTGGGCTGTGCGTTGGTGTCGTCCATGGGGCGATGGTACCCGCCACGCCCCTGCCAATCTGCGCTCTCCGGAATGGACCGAAAAGACCGTACAGAGGAACCCACACTGGATCAGGTGGGTAGAACTCCGTTCAGGACTTCGATTGCCAAAAACACGATGAGCGGCGAAAGGTCCAGACCCATCCCGCCCATCCGCACCGGCGGGAGCATGGACCGGATGGGCCCAAGCACAGGTTCAGTCACCCGGAACAGTGCAAGACGAATGGTCTCAAGCGCGCCCGGTCCGCTCGGCGGGAACCAACTGAGCACGATGCGCCCCAACAGCGCGAAGAGAAAAAGGTTCAGCAAGAAATGAATGAGTGCCCACATCGCGGTGAAGTGTCAGTCCCCGAGGAGTTCGCTCACCAGACGACGACGCTCGTCGGCCGGCACTTCGACACCAACTGGTGACAGCAGGAAAAGACCATTACCAATCTTCTCCATGTCACCACCGATGCCGTAACACATGCCGCTGAGGAAATCGATGAGACGACGTGAAAGTTCACGATCCGCCTGTCCCATGTCGACAGCAACTGCCTGTCCAGCTTTGAACTTGTCTGCGACTTCCTGGACCATGCCGAAGTTCGTCGGAATGACAACGTGGGCTCGCGCGTTGCTTCGCTGGGGCACGGCGCGTACTCGCGGCTTCGAGGGATCCTCGCCGGTAATCGGAACCGGACGCACCGAGGTTCCCTCAACCGGGTCAGGCGGGGTCGAGTAGATGGGCGCCTGTGCAGCTGGACGCGGCGTCGGAGTCGCTGGGGTGGGGCGGACCGCTGCCGGTCGGTTCACGGGTGCCATCGGCTCGACACCTCGGTCACCAAGGTCACCCTGTGCGGCGTAATCGTCGTACTCCTCATCAGGTCCGAGTCCGAGATAGACCATTGCTCGTCGCCACGCTGTCGTCATGAGATCCTCCGTACATCGATCGGCAGAAGGGCCGACCGTTCGTTGTCCGGCAGCAAGGGTAGTTGCTCCGCAGCGGCCTGTCCCCCGCTGGGTTCAGCGGATCGGGCGGGGCCCGAACAGCGCACTGCCAACCCGGATCATGGTGGACCCTTCCTGCAGGGCAACCTCGAGATCGTCACTCATACCGATCGAGCGGTGAATGAGCCCGAGAGAGTCGGCAAGTGCGACCAGCGCACGGAAGCCCGGCCGAGACTGCTCGGGTGACCCCTCGATGCCAACACCCATGAGGCCCTCAACCAGCAAACCCGCCGATCGGGCGTGGTCGACAAGCGACGGGACCTCCTCGAGCGGGGCTCCACCCTTCTGGGGCTCCCCGGAGAGATTGGCTTGGAGAAACACATGTGCCCCAGGTGCGCGTTTGGCGATCTCATCGATGAGTTCGACTCGATCCACGCTCTGCCAGACATCGACAGCGGGCACCAAGGAACGGACCTTGTTTCTCTGGAGTCGGCCGAGAAAATGCCACTCTGGACGCGTCTCAGAGTCCAAGGCGGCCACTTTGGCAATCATCTCCTGCGCATAGTTCTCGCCAACTGTGGTGATGCCGCATTGCAGCGCGGCGGACACGGCGTCGATGTCGAATCCTTTGGTCACCGCGACGATGGTGAGGTCGCGTACCGAATCCACCCGGTCGATTCGAGCACGGAGGTCATCAAGGCGACGCGCAACCTCAGCAGGGTCAATCGGAATCGACGTCATGGCTCAATCCAGATCACCAGCGCCTGCCGTGCGGTCTCGCTCCGTGCCCGATGCGACCAGAACCTTGTCTCCTCGCATGCTGTGCACCAAGACGCAGTTCCGGCGAGAGTGACACCACTGCGATCAAGGTCGAGACGGACAGCTTCGGCAATATCAAGCGCTGGTGCTCCGGCCGCAGTCGTGGCGATCACCCGCGAATCGAAGCGCGCAGCCATCGCCGCGAGGTCCTCGGCTCCGAACTCGTAACACTCGGGTCCAATATGCGGTCCCAGATACGCGTCGATTGATGACGCTCCAAGTGTTCGCATCTCGGTCACCGTCGAGGCGATGACGCCGAGATGCAGCCCCCTCCAACCGGCGTGCGCCACACCGATCACCCCTTCAGGGGACCACAATGCGACCGTTGCGCAGTCGGCGCTGTGTGCAGCGATGGCAACGTCGGAGCGAGCGGTCACGATGGCATCAACGCGAGCACCACAGACGTCTTCAATGGACTGTCCGGGCTCGAGCACACTGACATCGGCTCCGTGGACCTGCGTCGACCAGATCCACGGACGATTGATGATGGATCGACGCCGTCTGTCGAGTTCCTCCGGCGCTCCTGTCACGGCGAGATTTCCGTCGACGCGCTCGGAGACATACACCCTGACGCGACGATCCGCCCCAACAGGGGCGGACCAAGTGCTCATCGGGCGGTGACCCGAATCGACTATTTCAGGAACGACGGGACGTCGAAGTCGTCATCGCCCGAGTCATCGGTGTCGGCGTCGCCGAACACATCGCGCACACCCTCGTTGCCCGCTGAGCGAGCACGTCCGGTGGACTTGGGGTCACCATCCCAGCGATCAAAACCAGCAGCGATGACGGTGACTCGAACCTCATCACCCATGCTGTCGTCGATCACGGTGCCAAAGATGATGTTGGCATCGGCATGGGCAACGCCGTGAATGATCTCAGCGGCTTCATTGACCTCGAAGAGGCCCAGATCGCTGCCACCGGCAATGGTGAGCAGAATGCCACGAGCACCCTCAATGGAGGCCTCAAGCAGCGGCGACGAAATGGCGGCACGGGCAGCGGAGAGTGCACGGCCCTCGCCCGAGCCGTAGCCAATACCCATGAGCGCAGAACCAGCATCGCTCATGATCATCTTGACGTCTGCGAAGTCGGTATTGATGAGACCCGGGGTGGTGATGAGGTCAGTGATGCCTTGCACGCCCTGGAGCAGCACCTCATCGGCCATCTTGAATGCGTTCAGCACCGAGGTCTTGTCATTGGAGACGGTGAGAAGTCGATCGTTCGGAATGACGATCAGCGTGTCGACCTTCTCTTTGAGGGTCTTAATGCCAGTCTCAGCCTGTGTGGAGCGACGCTTGCCTTCGAAGGCGAAGGGTCGGGTAACCACACCAATGGTGAGCGCACCAAGCCCCTTGGCGATCTGCGCGATAACGGGAGCTGCGCCCGTTCCTGTTCCGCCACCCTTGCCAGCAGTGATGAAGACCATGTCGGCACCCTTGAGTGCCTCTTCGATCTCTTCGCTATGCGATTCGGCGGCTGCCTTGCCGATCTCGGGATCGGAACCGGCGCCGAGACCACGGGTGATCTCACGGCCAATGTCGAGTTTGACGTCGGCGTCGCTCATCAACAGAGCCTGCGCGTCGGTGTTGACTGCGATGAACTCGACGCCTTTCAGGCCGGCATCGATCATCCGGTTGACGGCATTGACGCCACCGCCGCCGACACCGACGACCTTGATTACCGCGAGGTAGTTCTGCGGACTGCCAGCCATGGAGGCTCTCCTTCAGAGTGGAGTGTTCGAAACTGAGACGGTGCTGCGGAACGTGTCCAATGCACGTGACGATGAGGTTACCCCACCGCTACCCACAGATCGGGGTCCTCGTGACGACAGGGGTGTCTGGGGTGATGACTCGGATAGTGCAGAGGTCGCGCTGGTCGACCTGACCCATGACGGTGACGAGAGCCGCGACCTTCTCCGGCAGCGCAGTTGCGGGCCCGAATTCAACGGTTCCTTGGGGTCGAAGAAGCAGCTGGAGGCGTCCATCCTCGGCTCCTACCACTGCGGTGACCCTGGAGCGCACCCCGGCCGGGAGCAACCCGGCCAGATCAAGTGCATCAGAGGAGATACCCCGGATCTCGGGAAACACTGAATCATCGGCCGCGGCCGGTCCAAGCAGTTCGCCCGAGCCATCGACCAACTGCACAGCACCATCACTGTCGATCACGCGACCAACGGGAGTGCGCTCAACCACCGTGATGCGGACATCTCCGCTCCAGCTTCGTTCGACCTGCGCCGAACGAATCCAAGGCTCCTGTTCGAGCCGGTGAGCGACAGCACCGGTATCCACGCTCAGCAGGGGCTCCCCCACCGTGACCCCAGACGACGCCGTTACCTCATCGACGGTGAGCCGGGAGGTGCCGCTTACCCGGACCTGGTCAACATCAAAGAGCGCAGTTCGCGACAACAGCCACAGAGAACCAATGACTGCAAGGAGAGAACCAACGACGATGACGACGCGCAGCCGGCGACGGTTCCGATCACTACGCACCGATTCGCGGCGCGCAGCGATGCGGGGATCCACGGCGGGTTCCTCCGCGCGATTCTGTGCCCGCCGCTCAAGCAGACGAGTGTTCATACAGTTGCCCCGGCTGCCGAGGCGACCTCTGGAGCGAATCCGATCAGATGGGTCTCGGCATGAAGGTCAACTCCGAATGTCTCAAGCACGCGGGATCGAATCTCAGCCATAAGCGCCGCAACATCATCAGCACTTCCAGCGGGATCCGCCTGGATGAAATTGGCATGTTTGAGCGAAACCTCAGCGGTGCCGATTCGGAAACCTTTGAGCCCGGCCCGATCAATGAGACTCCCTGCGCTGTCGCCAGCCGGATTGGTGAATACAGAGCCAGCATTGGCTCCACCGGGCTGGTTCTCACGACGCCAGCGAACGATTTCGGTGAGTTGCGCGTCACCGGTGTCGACCGGGCCGGACGCAAGACCGATCCGGCACTCCACCACAACCTGCTCAGCTCGCAGCGCACTTCGACGATAACCGAAGGCGAGTTGGGTGGGGTCCATCTCGGAATCTTCCCCGCTGCGGAGGTCGACGACGCGGACCCCAAGCACCGATGCCGACATATCTGATCCATGTCCGCCAGCATTCATACGCACCGCGCCGCCGACAGTTCCCGGTACGCCGACGGCCCATTCGAACCCGGCGAGTCCTGCGGCAACGCTTCGTCGGGCTGCAACCGGAAGCAGCGCGGCACCCCCGGCCTGCAGGACCGAACCCTCAACAGCAACAGATGCGAACGATTCACCGAGTTGCACGGCAACGCCACCGAACCCCGCGTCAGCAATCAGGAGATTGGACC
Source organism: Microthrixaceae bacterium (assembly GCA_947449015.1). GTDB lineage: Bacteria > Actinomycetota > Acidimicrobiia > Acidimicrobiales > Acidimicrobilacustridaceae > Acidimicrobilacustris. The sequence continues at coordinate 7,749 of CANFQA010000024.1, forward strand.
CACGACCGAGAACCAGAAGTTCGATGTCGGGCGAACCGACTGCTGCCATGGCGCTGCCGACCCGGCGGAGATCATCGGGTGACTCGGCGGTGACAAGGATTGAGGCCTGCCCGCCAACGCGGTACGTGGTCAGCGCTCCCAGCGGTGCATCAACGACGGCGCTTGATCCAAGCTCGTCAACGAGGCGAGCGATGACGGCATCGAGGGTCCCCATCAGGAGTCGTTCCCCTCGTCGAGAACGGCGATGACTTCGGCGGCAAGTCGGGTGATGTCACCAGCACCGATACTCAAACAGATATCACCCGAGCGCAGATGCTGCGCGAGGTGAGCCGCCAGAGCTTCCCGTTCGGGGACGTAGGTGACCGACTGGTCGTGATGCGCACCAACAACTGCGTCGACGATGAGCTGTCCAGTGACCCCAGGACGCGGTGGTTCTGCGGCCGCATACACATCGGTGAGGATCAGTTCATCAGCGCCAATGAAGGCGTCAGCGAACTCGGGCCATAACGATTCAGTTCGGCTGTATCGATGCGGCTGGAATACCGCCACCACTCGATCCCAACCGCCGTCGTGGGCTGCGGCAACGGCTGCGGCAATCTCAGTCGGAAGATGAGCAAAGTCGTCGACGAACGTGATGCCGTTGCGCTCACCGCGGAACTGAAACCGGCGGGAGACACCTGCGAACGAAGCGATCGCTGCGATCGCCGCGCTTCGATCGAACCCGAGCTCGCTGACGAGGGCGAGCGCAGCTGTGGCGTTGCGGATGTTGTGAATTCCAGGCACCGGCAGCTGGACCGTTCCCTGATCATCCCCATCGACCACAAGCGTGAAACTCGCTCCACTGCGCGAACTTCGGGGATCGACAATGCGATAGTCGGCACGCTCGTCAGTTCCGTAGGTTCTGGCACCAAGTTCGCCGCCCAACGCTCCGGCTACGGGATCATCGATGCAGACCACACACGGACCCGCGCTCGAGGACATGAATCGGGCGAAGGCGCCGTGGAGGTTCTCGACCGACCCGTGGTACTCGAGGTGATCCGGTTCGATATTGGTGACGACGATGGCGCCGCATGGGATGGAGAAACCAGATCCATCGCTCTCGTCGGCTTCGACAACGAACCACCCGCCATCGTGCCAAGCCGCACCAAGACCACGGTCGACCAAATCGCCACCGATGACATAGGAAGGTTGATCACCAAGTTCGCGCAGGATGTGGGTGATCATGGCCGAGGTTGTGGTCTTGCCATGAGTGCCGGCAACACCGACCGTGGGTTTTGTCGCCGCCATTGCAGCAAGCAGCGCGGAACGATGCAGAACTGGAATGGACCGGCGCGATGCTGCGACCAGCTCGACATTGTCGAGCGGGACAGCGGTGGAATACGCCACAACATCGGTTTCGTCCGGAATGTTCTCCGACCCCTGCCCGACAATCACCCGCACGCCAGCGGCACGCACTTGATCAAGAATCGCCAGGTCCAAATGGTCGGTACCAGAGACCCGATGTCCCATTGCGGCAAGCGCACCTGCGATCGGGGCCATCCCGACTCCTCCGACACCGACGATATGAATGGTTCGCGGTGTGGTCAGGTCAAGGATCTCAGTCACGAGCGGCTGCCGTCATGAGCGTGGCAACACGTGTGGCCGAATCGGGATGAGCCATCGACCGGGAGGCCAGTTCCATTGTGCGCAAGGTCGTTGGCGAATCCAGCAGTGCGCGAAGTTCGCGCACCAATCGGGGTCCATCGAGTTCGCCATCCGGGATCACCACAGCAGCGCCAGCAGCCACCAACGCCGCAGCATTGGCACTCTGATGATCACGCGGGGCACCAGGAAGCGGCACAAGCACCCCCGGGAGCCCGACCTCGGTGAGCTCAGCAACCGTGGTGCCACCCGCTCGCCCGATCAGCAGATCAGCAGCGGCAAACACCAGGTCCATCCGGTCCTCGTACTCGACCACCCGGTAGAGCAGACCATCAGTGGTGAGCTCGATCGGCGGTTCACGCATCGACTCCCAATCGCGACGACCAACAACATGGCGAATGGCGAGGTCACCTCGATCAGCAAGCGACACGAGCGCCTCTCGCACCGCGGTGTTCACCCGCCGTGCCCCCAAGGATCCGGACACAACGGCAATCAGGGTGCGATCGAGCGGAACGCCAAGCTCAGCGCGAGCACTGTCGCGATCGCGTCTGCGATCCACCGCAAGTACATCGGCTCGCACCGGATTGCCGGTAACCACCGACCGGGGAAGATCAGTTCCGGGGAACGCCACGGCGCACACTTTGGCGAATCGTCCAGCAAGACGATTCACCGCTCCGGCAACAGCGTTCTGCTCGGCAACAACCATTGGGACACGCCAGATGACAGCGGCAACCACACAGGCCACGCTGGCGTAGCCGCCGACGATCAGCACGACCGAAGGCCGACGTCGACGAACCAGCAGCACTCCCGACACGATGGCGCGCAGCAGACCGAACACTGCGGCGATGTTGTCGATCGTGAGACGACGCTGGATTCCTCGGCCGGGCAGTGCCGTAAGCGAGAACCCGGATTCGGGGACAAGTCGTGTCTCGATGCCCCGTTGACTACCAACGAAATGAATCGTGGAGGGATCGTGCCCACCATCGACGAGCGCTCGCGCCACCGCAAGCCCCGGCAGAAGGTGGCCAGCGGTCCCACCCCCAGCAATGAGAGCGAAGGTCGGGGGTCGGCCAGTCCTGCGGCCCGCCATCAGGAGTCCCTATTGGCAACGCGAAGCAGGATCCCGACACCAGCCATGGTGAAGATGAGCGAGGATCCACCCGCCGAGACGAACGGGAGCGGCACACCGGTGATGGGCAGTGCCCCCACGACGGCGCCAATGTTGACGAACGCCTGAAGAACGATCCATGTCGTGATTCCAACCGCGAGAAGCATCCCGAACCGATCGGTCGCTCGCATTGCGGTGCGAATCCCGAAGTACCCGAGACCGAGCAGTAGCGCCACCACCATCACGCAACCGATGAGTCCAAGTTCCTCTCCGACAATTGCAAAGATGAAATCGGTATCGGCTTCGGGGAGGAACCACCACTTGACGCGGCTTCCGCCGAGACCGACGCCGCGCAGACCGCCAGTGGCAATACCGATTCGACTCTGTATCGACTGGAGTCCGATCCCTGACGGATCGTTCCACGGGTCGGTATAGGAAACCAGTCGTCGCATGCGCCACGGGACCGCGAATGCGAATAACGCAGCTGCGCCGACAAACAATGCGGTGATTGACGCGAGCGGGCGCCATGTCACGCCTCCCACGAACATCATGACCAGAAGGATCGAGGCCAGAACCATGGTGGTTCCCAAGTTCGGTTCAGCCATCAGCAGCAGCGCGAAGACTCCAAACACCGCCATGACCGGCAGCAAGACCTGCTGCCAGTCATGCACCCGGTTGGCCCGACGGGTGAGCAAATCTGCGGCGAACACAATCATCACGAGCTTGGCGATCTCGGAGGGCTGGATCCGCACCCAGCTGTACCCGAACCAGCGGCGGGCACCATTGACCGAGATGCCGATAACAGGCAACAGCGGCAGGACCATGAGCGCCATCGTCGCGACCACTGCCCTGTTGATATGACGCGACAGCAGGCTGAGGTCGATTCGCTGGACGACCCATAGTGCGACCATGGCCATCATGAACCAACCAGATTGGCGAATCACCTCGTACCAACTGTTGCCGTGTTCGTAGAGCGCGGTGACCGACGAGGCCGAAAGCACCATCAGCAGACCGAACAGGCCCAACACCATGACGATGCCAAAAATCGCGTAGTACTCCGTGGTGCGCGTCCGACCTGGTGCGCGCGAGGTGAGAAGCCGGCCGAGCACTGCGCGGCGTGTTCGCACAGGAGCGACAACGGCCATCAGTTCGCCCTCTCACGAGCAATCAGGGACTGCACCGATGCTGCGAAAGCATCTCCGCGTTCGCTGTAGGAACTAAACCAGTCGAACGACGCGCATCCGGGTGACAACAGCACAGCATCACCGGGTCGGGCCACATCAAACGCAGCCCGCACAGCATCGTCCATCGACGTATCGATGGTCACGACCTCGCATCGACCGGAAAACGCAGAGGCAAGTTCCGGGCCCGACTCTCCAATTGCGATGAGGGCCCGCACTGGGGGTACGGCCTCAGCGATGACGGAGAGATCGAGACCCTTATTTCGTCCACCGGCAATGAGAACCACGGACTCAAAACCAGCAACCGCTGCAAGCGCAGCATGAGGTGTTGTTGCTTTGGAATCGTCGAACCAGCGCACTCCCGCGTGCTCCGCAACGAACTGCACCCGATGCGGCAAACCCTCGAACTCGCGCAGAACACGACGAACTGCATCAGTGTCGGCACCAATAGCGAGAGCGGCCATCGCCGCCGCGAGGGCATTCGCGATGTCGTGGGGAAGTGATCGGCGCAGTTCATCGACTCGGACCAGCCTCGTGCCATCGGGAAGTCTCAGTTCTCCATCCGCAACGGTGGCATCAGCGCCAGAACCCTCTGGACCGAATGTCAGAGTGCGCACATCGGGGTTTCTATTCGCCAGAACAACGGCATCCTGTGCGTTGGCGATGGCAAGACCAATCTCCGGATCAAGATCCGACCAGATACGCGACTTGGCCCACTCATAGTGGGCCAAGCTGCCGTGGGCATCAAGGTGATCCGGCGCGAAGTTCAGCCAGACCGCAACACGAGGACGGAATCGCTGCGAGTGCCCGAGCCGGAACGACGAGGCTTCCACCACGAATACGTCAATCTCGGACTGCTCAATAGCGAGGACAAGTGGTGTCTCAGTATTCCCGCAGGCCACCGCGCGCAGACCTGACTCGTTCAACATTGCAGTGACCATGGTGGTCACCGTTGTCTTGCCATCAGTTCCGGTGATTGCGACGATCGGACGGCCATCCCAGGCGGCTGCAAGATCGAACTCGGACAACACCGGAACGCCAGCGGCTCGGGCAGCTTCGAAGACCGGATGGTGTGCCGGGATACCCGGGCTGGGCAAAACGGCATCGAGATCTTCGAGGCGGTTCCGAAGGAGTTCGATATCCGGATTTTCGAGCAGTTCCACGGCTATCGATGCTGCCTCAGCGCGCATCGATGCTGAGGGATGGTCATCAGTGGCGAGAACAGAAATGCCATGCGCACGAAGGGAAGCGGCGACCGCCCGACCAGTGACTGCAAAGCCGACCACCATCGCGGATCCCACCGAGGCGAGCTCGAATGCTCCTGCAGCGCCTCCATGCTCGTCGGTCACGGAATGACACCGGGAAGACTGAGGAAGTCTGCGTAATAGAGCCCCAGCGCGACTGCGGTGAAGATGCCACCAATGATCCAGAATCGGATGATCACCGTGGTTTCTGGCCATCCCTTCAGCTCAAAGTGATGATGCAGCGGTGCCATGCGGAAGATCCGTCGGCCGAAGATCCGGAAACTTCCCACCTGCAGGATCACCGAAACGGTCTCCATAACGAACACACCACCGATAAGCGGAAGTAACAACACGGTGTTTGTACTAAGGGCCATTGCCGCCAAACCAGCGCCGATGGCAAGCGATCCGGTATCGCCCATGAAAATCCTTGCGGGCGCTGCGTTCCACCAGAGGAACCCGGCACACGCAGTCATCATTGCAACCGCGACGACTGCAGTATCGAGAAAACTCTCATCGCTATAAATAGCCGTGTGTCGGAATCCCCAGAACGCGATCACGACATAGGCAGCGAAGGCAAGGATCGAGGTGCCGGCGGCGAGCCCGTCAAGACCGTCGGTGAGATTCACCGCATTCGTTGTGGCATAGAAGATGACAATCGCGAAGATGACCCAGCCCACCCGTCCAAGTTCGATGCCAGGAGTATCGAACCGAGTGAACGACAGTGTTGTCTTCACGTTGGTGAATACGAGCATCGACACCGCGAAGCCAGCAGCAACGGCAATCAGTCCAAGTGTCTTCGCACGCTTGTTCAGACCCAGATTGCGTTCTCGGAAGACCTTGATTCCGTCGTCGAGTAACCCGACCGCACCAGCAAGAACAATGGCGCTCACGCAGAGCAGACCGCGTCGGGTGTAACTCGCATCGAAGAGTCCGCTGATGAGCCAGCCAGCTACTGCGGCAGCCACGATTGCGACACCTCCCATCGTCGGGGTTCCAGCTTTGGTGAGGTGGCCCGCGGGTCCGTCTTCCCGAATGGGCTGACCAATTCGACGGCGAAGGAGCACGCCAATAAGAAGCCATGTGCCGACCAACGACACAAGCAGCGCGACGCCGCCAGCAAGCAGGAGGCGGATCATTGATCGATTCCCATCTCGGCGTGGACCTCCTCGACAACGGCTCTGTCGTCAAACGCAGCAACAGTTTCGCCGATGGTGAGGGTGGTCTCGTGCCCTTTGCCAGCCACGACCACAATGTCGCCGACAGCGGCCAGTCGAAGTGCCTGAGCGATGGCCGCTCGCCGATCCGGTTCAGTCAGCACACGCTTTGCGCGCCTGGGTTGTGCACGCTCGGTCCCAGCCATGATCTGACTGATAATCGTGTCGGTCGGCTCAGATCGCGAGTTGTCCGAGGTGAGGATCACGATGTCTGCGCGCTCGGCAGCGACAGTTCCCATCGGTGCACGTTTCGTCGCATCACGGTCTCCTCCGCAACCGAACACGACGATCACGCGACCTCCGTCATCAGACACAGCCTTATCTGCAGCCTGCAGCACCTGCTCCAGCCCGTCGGGGGTGTGGGCAAAGTCAACCACGACGGCGTACTCGGCTTCGATGCGCACGCGCTCGAATCTCCCGGGGACCACGAGTGGTGCGGAAAGTCCAGCGACAATCGTGTCCTCGTCGATTCCGAGTGCGAGCGCGGCGTGCGCTGCAGCAAGTGCGTTGCTGACATTGAAGGAGCCGGCAAGGCCGAGTGACACAGGTCGATCGCGCCACGTGAAGGTGGAGCCATCCACTCCCCCACCAAGATCAGTCGCTTCCTCGATCGTGTAGTGATCTGTTGGGATTGATCCAGCGTCTGCGAGGAGACGGCCGTACGGACTGTCAAGATTCACCACGGCGAGGTCACTGAATTCGGGTCGGAACAACATCGCTTTGGTTTCGAAGTACTGCTCCATCGAGCCGTGGAAATCAAGATGGTCACGACTGAGGTTGGTGAACACCGCCACGTTGAAGCGTGTTGCGTCCACGCGATGCAACGCCAGCGCATGGGAGGACACCTCCATGACAACAGTGTCGACGCCATCAGCACTCCACGCGGCGAGCTGGCGCTGGAGATCTGGCGATTCCGGAGTCGTGCGGACTCCCGTCAGAGTCCCGAGGACCTCCACGCGCCGGCCGGCGGCTTTCAGCACGTTGGCAAGAAGCTGCGTGGTCGTTGTCTTACCGTTCGTCCCGGTGATCCCGATAACGGTCAACCGCTTCGAGGGATGTCCGAAGAAAGTGGCCGCCACCGCTGCCAGGGCCGCACGAACATCGGATACGACAAGTTGAGGAACATCGATGTCGACACGATGGTCGACGAGCAGCGCGACCGCTCCTGCAGCCACGGCCTGAGCGGAAAAATCATGTCCATCGGCGAACTCACCGCGTATGCAGCAGAACAACGCCCCTGGAGTGACCCGGCGCGAGTCAAGGACCACATCGGCGATGACGGGATCCGTTCCGCGCTCGTCTCCGACAAATTCGATGACGGCTTCGGTGATGGATTCGACCAGAGAATGCAGCTGCACGGCGGTCACCTCGTGGAGACCGAGCGCTGGAGGATTGTCGTGTTCGGCACGCTCGCTCCAGCGTTCAGGGGACCTGCAACCTGCTGTGCTCCCGTGGTGACGGCCCTCACGCGATCACCAAAGATCAACTGGGTCGACATCGTCGAACGCGCCATTGATGCTGCGTCGACCGGCGCCCCTGCACGAGAAGCATCGGTGGCTGCTGGTGAGATCCCGAGACGACGAAGCGCAAACGCTCCGAGTTTCGAGAACACAGGCGCCGCGGTCGCCCCACCGGTGTAATCACCAACGCTGGGCTCATCGATCATCACGTACACCGACAATGCCGGCTGTTCCGCAGGCACAAAGCCCACGAAGGTCGACTGGTATCGGGTAATTCCGTACTTGTCGGTGTAACCGCCACCGGGTTGGGGCTTGCGAGCGGTTCCGGTCTTTCCAGCGGCGAGGTATCCGTCGATCGCGGCCAGACGACCCGTTCCGTCAGAGACGACATTGCGCAGCATGATGTTCATCGTGTCGGCAGTCGACGCTGAAACCACTCGGTGGGTGGACCCAATCTCAGTCGGATGCTCCGACCCCGATGCATCAATTGTTGATTGCACGAGACGAGGTGGGACGTAGATCCCTCTGTTGGCGATGGTGTTGTACGCCAGAAGAAGCTGCAGCGGCGTCACCGCGATGCCTTGGCCGATAGCGATCGATGGCAATGACGTTCCGGAGTACTTCGACGCCGCCAGCACCGAGCCTGAGGCTTCGTTGGGGAAGTTCAACGCCGTGCTTTCACCGAATCCGAACGACCGCTGCAGGCCTGCGAGCGCATCTTTGCCCAGACCCTGCGCGATCTTGATGGTCCCGATATTCGAGGAGTTGGTCAGGATGTCAGTGACACTCCAGTCGACAGTTCCGCGACCTTCGGCCTCACCGAATACTGCGTCGTGCACCTTGAGAGTCGGGGGGAGGTTGAACACCGTCGAGGGTGAAACCTGCCCGCGGTCGACTGCCCCCGCAATGGTGATCATCTTCATCACCGAACCGGGTTCGTACTGCGTCGTGACTGCGAGGTTGTTGCTGGACACCACCGGATTACCGGTCGTCGGGTCAGTGACCACGTTGGCCATTGCCAGGATCTCGCCAGTCGACGGGATCGTGACAATCGCCACGCCACCCTTCGCCTTGGTGAGTGACACCTGGTCGGCAAGGAGGCGTTCGGCTTCGAATTGAATCGACCGATCAAGGGTGAGTTTGAGGTCATCACCTTTCACCGCCGGCGTGAGGGTCCGTTGGCCAACTGCGATGGTGTTCCCCTTCGGATCACGCTCAAGCGAAAGAAGGCCGGGCTTCCCGGTCAGCACATTCGCATACTGCGACTCAATACCGGAGATTCCGTCATTGTCGACATTCACCGAACCAAGCAGTGATCGTGCCGAAAGTCCGGCCGGGAAGTAGCGCTGCTTCTCATCAAGAAACGCAACCCCGCTCAGCGGATGGTCTGTGGCGCGGAGTTCCTTCACCTTGGCCTCAAGCTGATCGACGACGTCGGTCGACACCTGCCGAGAGAGGTAGGCGAAGCGATTCTTCATCATCATCTTCGCCTGAACCTCGGAAACGTCAAGCCCGAGGATCGGCGCAACGATCGCGGCTTCCGCCGCGGGATCCGTGATCAGTTTTGGATCAACGAACACTGATTTCGCCGGCCGGGAGATGGCCAACTCTGTGCCGTTGCGATCCACGATCGAGCCGCGATCGGCAGCAAGGACCTGGGAGCGTTCCCGCTGGGAGGCGCCATAGGCGATGTACTTCTGCGGCTCAACCATCTGAATGTCGACCACATACCCGATGATGATCAGAAAAAGCAGGATGAAGACTCCAAGCACGATCAGGAGCCGTCGCGACTGATTCACCGGCGGTGCATCGGTGAATCGAACACGCCGGGCGGCATTGCGAACCCGCAGTTGGTGAACCTGACGTCCGACACTCTGTCCAAGGGTCTCGCTACCGTGCTCGCCAGCAGATATCGAGGGACCTGTTCGCCGAGCACTCCCGGCGGCTCGATCAAAGCGAAGAGTTGTCGGCTTGGGGAGAACTCTGGCCGAGGGCCTGGGCGAGGGCCTGGGCGAGGGTGTGCGCCCCGGCGGCGGAATCAGCCCCGGCGTCGGACCCGGCGTCGGACCCGGAGTCAGACCCGGCGTCGGACCCGATGTCCGTGCCGAAATGGGACGCACCCGACCCGAGGGTGGTGCCGGCCGCGATTGGCGTTGCGGTCGCTGCGAAGCTGGCGTTGTTCCCCGTCCAGTCGATCGAGGTTGAGGCCGTGTCGAGATCTTGGTGACGTGCTTTTGTCCATCGCGCCGCCCAGTGTCGGTGCGGGTATGAGGCATGAACTCAGGGGTGTTCCACGGAGCGGTCGGCGAGGCGGGCGCACCCGGCGGTGGGTTCACCGAGTCGCCGCCGTGGCCGCAGGAATCTCGGCCGCACGCTGATCATCGTCGGCACGCGGTTCCAGATAGACCGGTGTCGGCGCAGGCACCATTCCAAGGAGCGCCGCCGCATCACTGGTGACGCGCACCGGACTCTGCAACTGAGCGATCTGCGCATTGAGGTCCTGCGCGTTGTGCTGCTCAGTAGCGATCTGGCGGTTCAGTGAATCGAGATTGCGCTGCTGGCCAATGATCATTGTGTAGGAGGCGAGCATGATGAACATCACGATGAACACGCCCAACCCGGTGAGGACACCGGCGCGAACACTGGCGCGTCGACGCTGTTCGGCGACAACGGAGAGATCGACCTTCGGCGCACGTGTTGGCGCACGACTGCCGTCGTGGAGGAATGGGGAAATGCGGGCGGTCATGACTGAGCCTTCGGCGTCCGCCGGCGAGCGACTCGCAACCGAGCACTCTCAGAGCGCCGGTTGTGTTCCAACTCATCAGTCGTTGGGGTCCTCCCGCCGCGGCGGATGAGTTCAACCTGATTGATTGCACCACAGACACAGGGCAGACCCGTAGGACAGGTGCATCCACCGGTCTCGGCGTCACGAAGCACCTGCTTGACGATCCGATCCTCACCCGAGTGATACGAGAGCACCGCGACCCGACCGTCGATTTCGAGCAGATCGATGGCATCGCGCAAAGCAAGCGGCAGCACCTCGAGTTCTGCATTCACCTCAATGCGAATGGCTTGGAATGTCCGCTTGGCGGGATGCCCGCCTCGACGACGGGCGGGCGCAGGAATGGCGTCGCGCACCAGCTCCGCAAGCTGTCCGGTGGTCAGGATGGGACGAGCGGCGATGATCGCCCTGGCAATGCGGCCGGCGAATCGTTCGTCGCCGTTGTCCCGCAGGACACGCACCAGCTCCTGCTCGTCATAGTCATTCGCCACGATGGCCGCCGACAGCGACTGCGAGGGGTCCATGCGCATATCGAGCGGCGCATCGAGGCGATAGCTGAAGCCGCGCGCAGCGCGGTCCAGTTGGGGGGAACTGACGCCGAGGTCAAACAGCACCCCGACGATGGGTGAATTGGCCGGCAATTTCTCGGCCACAACCTGGGCAATTGCATCGAACCGGGCACGAACAGTGAGTGCCCGATCCCCAAAGCGAGCCAGACGTTGGGTCGCAACAGACAGCGCATCGGGATCCTGATCGATGCCGAGCACCCGCAGGTGAGGAAACGCTTCGAGGAGAAGGGTCGAGTGACCTGCCCCGCCAAGCGTGGCATCGATAATCCAGCCTGCTGGCACTGGTGCGAACGCCTCCACGATCTCTCGCGCCATCACCGGTTGGTGGACGAAATCGTTCTCGGGGGATCGGTCCATGACGCAGGTCTTCACCGTTCGTGGTGATCGCAGGGAATGGGTCCGCTCATGAGCGGCCCCTCGGAACACGGTCGCCCGCCGGGATTTCTCCCCGGCTGGGCTCGACGGTAAGCGGGCGGAGTAGGGGCCTTCCATCGTGTGTTCCGAGAGGCTGCACAGGAGCGGACCTCGGGTCGGTGCGACCGAACCTCGGCGGGTGAGACGGTCCTTTCGTGGGGTCAGGTTCGGGGTAGGAGTTGGAGCGGTCATGACATCGGGGTCACAGCCCGAGGGCGGTCACCGCTTGGATGAGTGAGTCATCGGCGAGAGCGGACTGGTCGGTCCAGCGACCGGTCTCCCAAATCTCGATCCGGTCAATGGCGCCGATCACCACGGACTCGCGCCCGAGACCGGCAAACTCACGAAGACGCTGGGGAATGGTGATTCGGCCCTGGGAATCGGGCCGGACCTCGTGGGCATTGGCGGCGAAGGCGCGCAGCGCTCCCTGGGGTACCTCACCATTGCGGATTCGCTGGGTGAGACGGTCCGCGGCATCGGCGAACCCCTGCTCGGTCCAAAGCCCCAGGCAGCGATCCCACTGAGAAAGGAATCCACGGTCGGCTAGCTGGGCGCGGAAGGTCGAAGGGAGGACAACTCGCCCCTTGTCGTCGAGCGAATGCTCAAACGTCCCCACGAACATGACTGCCTAACCTTCCACCGGCCCCCCACGGAGCCCCACTGCGCTGCACCATAGACCCACTTTCCCCCACCGTCAACCATTGGTCTCCCCTGCAGTTGCCCCCGTCCCAGGTGCCCACGGTTGCCGCACTTGCCCTCATGGCGATCCGGGGTCGATTGACCCTCAACCAGCGCAGCGCCGACCTACGATCCGCCGGTGCCGTTCCATCACCTCGCGCTCGTTACCAACGACCTCACTGCTACCCATAACTTCTATACCGAGGCGATGGGCTTCACCCTTGCGAAAGTCGTCATCGGACCCACGGAGAACCCCGACGGATGGGCCCGACACGTCTTTTACGACACTGGCGATGGGCTCATGGCGTTCTGGGAGCTTCACGACGAGTCACTACCCAGTGTTGACGCCGCGATCTCGACCGGGATTGGTCTCCCAGCATGGGTGAACCACCTCGCGTTCCGGGCTGGTGCTGACGGGCTTGCTCCCCACCTCCAGCGCTGGCTGGATTTCGGACTCGAAGTTGTCGAACTCGACCACGAGTTCTGTGTCTCGCTGTACGCCACCGACCCGAACGGCATTCTCGTCGAATGGTGCTGCGATAGCCGCCCTCTCGACGCAGCGGATCGTGCAGAGGCTGCATTGCTGCTGTCGGACCCTGCGCCTCGCCTTGATCCGCTTCCCTCGGTCACCCTCCACAACGCCGCGCACGGACTTTTACCCTGACGCCGCAGCGCCGAGCCGAGTCGTCAAAGAGCGCGACCCCTTGATCCCGCAACCGTAGAATCGTGGCTATGTCACAGCGTCAGAACATCTCGTCAGGATCACCGTTCGAACCAGTCCTCGGATACTGCCGAGCAGTGCGGATCGGGAACACAATCTCGGTCTCAGGTACCGGACCTGCACGCGCCGATGGCACGGTCGATCCCGAGGCCGAGGCTCAGGCGACCCGCAGCCTCGAGATCATCACTGCCGCATTGGCCGAGGCAGGCGCCACACCCGCTGACGTTGTGCGCACACGCGTGTATCTCACTGATGCCGCTGACTTCGATGCCGTTGCCCGTGCCCATGGCGCTGTGTTCAGCGACATTCGGCCCGCCAACACCACTGTGGTCGTCGCCGCGCTACTGAACCCGCAGTGGAAGGTGGAGATCGAGGCAGACGCGATCCTCGATCTCTGATCGGAATCGCTCGCCGATCAATCAGATCCGCTCAAGCTCGAAAACAAACGCGTCAAGAAGTTCATCAGCACCGACATCACCAAGCGGTGAAACCAGCGGTTCCTGATGTGAGTCGCCGACGCGGTCCAACCCTGGTCGCAGTAGGCGTTGCTGGAGCGACCAATCCCAGCCCAACAGAGCAACGCTCTGAAACCGAGCGGCGGTTCGTACGCGGCGCTGGGAGATCCCGACGGCTTTATCGCCACACAGCACTTCACCGGGTCCGAGGCCTGCGAAGCAGACAACCGATGCCAGCGGGTTCGCCTGCATCGGACCATCGTGCACCGTTGGCGCGCATTGGCTGACGCGTTCGATCGCGTTCGCCCAGAGTTGACCCAACCAGCGCGGCGCAACCGAAACGTCATCGGTCCAGAGCCGATCGGTGGCGGGGAGTACGACATCGATCCACAGCGAGGATCCGGGCTGGAGCAGAACCGCTCCCCCACCGCTGCGTCGATGGAACACGTCGACTCCCACCTCGGAGGCAAGGTTCAGGTCGACATCTTCGATGGGTTGGGTCGAACCGAGTGCCAGCGCGGGCGAATCCACGTCGAACACCCAAACCGTCGGTTCGACAACTTCGTCAATGTCTCGTGCATGGAACGCGCGGGCACTTCCCCGATGACGTTCGATCTGCCAGCGGCTCACCTCGGAAGGCTAACGCTCACACGCGTCCACCAGCCCAACCGATACGTTCGGGCCATGACCAACCATGTGCAGGACCGAGTCATCCTCGTCACCGGAGCTGGCGGCGGGTTCGGACGCCAGATCTGCCTGATCGCCGCCTCGCGCGGTGCAAAAGTCGTTGCGGGCGATATTGATCCATCCGCACTCGATGAGACAGTTGCTCTCATCGTCGACAACGGGGGCGACGCAGTGGGTCGCCTCACCGATGTGCGGTATGCACGCGAGATGGATGAACTCGTCGCATTCGGGGTTGCTACCTACGGGCAAATCGATGTGCTGGTGAACAACGCGGGCACCATGCCTCTGGCATTCTTCGCCGACCACGCCAAAGCCCGCGAGGCATGGGAGCGATGTATCGACATCAATTTCAAAGGTGTCCTCAACGGCATCACCGCGGTCCATGATCAGATGATCGAACAAGGCCGCGGCCAGGTCATCAACATCTCCTCTATTTACGGAAATGTCGCAACAGTCGGTGCCGGTGTGTACACCGCAACAAAAGCGGCGGTGAACGTCTTATCCGACACGTTGCGCACCGAATCACAGGGACGTATCAAAGTCACCAATGTGAAGCCCACCGGCGTACCCGGCACAGGGCTTGGCGACAGCATGATCAACGGTGCCGGCATCGCCGGCATCCTTGGACAGAACTTTGGCGACTACGTGGACACCATCGGCGCGGCCATGGCTGGTGAGCTCCCCGAATCTCAGACCGATCCCGACAGCATCGGCTACTGGGCAATCACACCCGAGGAACTTGCCGCAGCCGTTGTGCATGTCATCGATCAGCCCTGGGGTATTTCGATCAGTGACATCACCGTGCGAGCCTCAGGAGATCGCTTTCTGTTTTGAAACTACGAGGGAACTGCTCAAGATCCTGAGGTGACCTCGGGCCATGCTCGACACCAGTGCAGGTAGGTGATGAGGTCCTTGGGCTGCGGATCGGCTCCATCACCGCCATAGGCGGTGATCAGTCGGAACTGCAGATAGGCGGGATCCGGCAGCGGAAGGAATGGAGGACGCCTCCACCAGTGCCGTGGCGCTAAGCGGCCGATCTGACGGATCGCCGTGACCCACAGCGATGGATGGCGCAGCACCGCCGCTGTGGCGCCGAACATCCAACCCCATGAACTCGACCGATTGCCGGGTGCACTCATGCCGGTGACCCTAGTGACCCAACAGAGCGGAACCCGACTGCGGCTGCACCGATAAGCGGCCCGTCAGAACCCAGATGTGCCGGGATGATCCGGGCACCACGTGCGAACTCAATGCGCGATCGGGCGGTGAGTTCCTTCTGGGCGGCGGCAAAGAACCGGTCACCGAAGCCAAGCGCCACCGAGCCCGCCACCGTGATGAGTTCGAGGTCGAGCAAGTTGGCCACCGATGCCGCCGCTCGACCCACCAACGTTCCGGTGCGGACGATGACCTCGTCTGATGCTTCATTCGCAGAGGCTCCGGTGATGGCGGCAATAGCCGTGCCCGAGGCTTCGGCCTCGAGGCAACCTCGCGCACCGCAGCCGCAGAGGCGACCTTCTGGAACGACGCAAATATGGCCGACATGTCCGGCATTGCCCTGCGCTCCATCGAGCAGACGACCATTGAGAACGATGCCGCCACCCACGCCAGTGGACACGACCATCGCCATATGGTCCTCGCACCCGCGAGCGGCACCCAGCCACCCTTCGGCCAGCGCAAGCGCCTTGGCGTCGTTGTCGACTGCTGTCGCTAAACCGGTGTGCTTGGTGAGCAGTTCGCCGAGTGCGAAGTTGCGCCAGCCACCGATGTTGATCGGCGAAATGGTTACACCGCCGCGGGCCATTGGACCTCCCGTGCCCACCCCGCAAGCCACGAGCGATTGGCCGGAGTCCCGGTGTTCAACCAGGACCTGGTCGATCAGCGCAGTAAGCGTGCCGAATAATTCAGAACCATCGGCTCCCGCGGGTGTGGCGCATCGAGCGCGAGAACAAATTTCGCCATCGGACGTGACAATTCCAACCTCAAATTTGGTGCCACCGATATCGACCGCCAGGACCGCAGTGGGGCTGATCCCACCCACCGGTGACTCAGTCGTCCTCTGGACGGCGGAGCCGATCCTTGAACTTGGAGCCGGTGTTTCCGATGGCGTCGCGCAGACCAGCTGCTCGCATCGACTGCGTCATCTGCTGCATACCTGCACGACCAATACGTCGGGCATTGCGCTCAACTGCCAACGCTGACACCAGCATGATGAGGAATCCACCGAAGGCCAAAAGGAACGAGGTGCCGAGCGTGAAGATGAGCACCGCGAGGCCAACCACAAATCCGAGCAGCGACCAACGCAGACCACGCGAGGAATGGGTGTAGACGGTGGTATCGGCGATATCGCGAGCCAAGCCGGGATCGGACTGATACAGCTGATGCTCAATCTCGCTGAGAATCCGCTGTTCGTCTTCAGAGAGTGGCATGCACTGCACCTCCATCCGTTCCCCACACACATCCCCGGAGCATCCGAGGGGTCCACATTCTCACACGGAACGCCGATCCGGACAACGCGAAGCACCGATGCACTCCATGCGGGTGACCGAATACCGCGATTCAGGTCGGTGGATCAGTTTGGTCCGGCCCCCACTGCTGCTGCCCAGGCACCTTGGGCCGCGGACCCCCGGAACCGGCGACGGTTGCCGGGCCGATCGCCGCCGAACCGAACTTCTCGCGAATCTCATCGATGGTCCGGCTGGCGACCTCCCACCCCGGCCCCTCGGTTGCGTCATCGAGGGTGAGTTGGCGCGATCCGAGCGGTGAGAGGCCACTGACCGAGACGCCAAGAAGGCGCACGCCCGGACTCGGATCAACCTGTGCAAGAAGCGACCGCGCGCATGCAAGTAGCGCGGGGGCATCGTCGACACCAACTTCGAGCGTGTGTGAGCGCGTGATGGTGTGGAAATCGCCGAACTTCACCTTGAGCTGAACGGTTCGGCCGACAACTCCTCCAGCACGAAGACGTGACGCGACCGCATCGCAGAACGCCACCAGTTCGCCTTCGAGGGTCTCGCGTCGATGATGGTCGCGAGCAAAGGTTTCCTCATGACCGATGGAACGGACCTGCCGTTCAGAGTCAACGGCGCGCTCGTCGCGACCATTGGCAAGATCGTGAAGATGACGCCCCTGGCTGCGGCCGAGTGCCGCCATGAGATTCTCGACCGGGAGATCGGCAAGGTCACCGACGGTCAGAACGCCGAGGCGCGAAAGGCGCGCCAACGTGGCAGGACCTACTCCCCAAAGGGCCTGTACCGGTAGCGGACGAAGGAATGCGATGGTGTTGGCGGGTTCAACGACCACGACACCTGAACCGAATACCGGACCTTCAACGGATGCCTTCGGCTTGGCGGCCTCCGAGGCCAACTTGGCGATGAACTTGGTTCCGGCGACGCCGACCGAACAGGTGAGGCCGGTTCGCTCGAGCACTCGCTCACGGAGCAGCGCGGCGACCTCAGCTGCCGGCCCGAGCCGCCGCTGTGCCCCGGCCACATCCAGGAACGCCTCATCGAGTGAGAGTGGTTCGACCAGCGGTGTGAACTCACGAAACACCGCCATCACCTCGGCGCTCAGTTCCGAATAGCGCCAGTGGCGACCCGGGAGAAATACCGCATGCGGACAGAGGCGACGAGCCATCGCCGATGACATCGCCGAATGCACTCCATGCGCACGAGCTTCATAGGAGGCAGCGGCCACGACCCCTCGGTCGCCGGATGCACCCACGACAACGGGAACTCCGCGCAGTTCAGGACGTTCGAGTAACTCAACCGAGACGAAAAATGCATCCATGTCGACGTGCAGGATCGTGGCTTCCGGGCGTTCGAAGGGACGCAGTTGCGTGATTGACCGGTCGGTCACTCGCGCACGACCGTGAGTTCCGATCCGTACTCGCCATCGACTCGATAGCGGTAGTGCCGGCTGCCCGGCCATCGTTGCGCCAGCCAGTCGGTGACGGGCTCAACGACCCAGCGAGCCCCACCAGAAAGATGCTCTCCACATGTCTCGGGGTGAACCCACAACGCATCGTCGACGACACCATCTGGATCATCAACAATGAGTTCGCCCGACCATTCCCGAGCAACACGAGCTTCGACGCGCAGGTTCCAGCCCATATCGGGAGCACTGGCGGTGATCTCATACACAACCTCAGACCAGGCAGTCACTGTCAGACCTGTCTCCTCAAGCACCTCGCGGGTGAGGCCGTCGATTACTGACTCGCCAGGGTCGATCACACCACCGGGAGGGCTCCAATCGAATGAGCCATCACGACGTCGATTGCGCACAAGCAATACACCGTGGGGACCCTCGATTACGGCGCCACCGACGACCCAGTCACGCATGGTCAATGCTCCGGTCAGGATGAGGCTGTCGCCGAGAGCGCATTGCGATGACCGCGACGTAGAAGGCGATCACGCAGTGCCCACCAGGTAACAAGTCCGAGCGCTTCGAACACGATCCGACTGGACATCTTCGAGGTACCGCGCTGCCGGTCGCTAAAGCGGATGGGTACTTCGACGATGCGTCCGCCACGCAGAGCAACGTTGTAGGCCATCTCGATCTGGAATCCGTAGCCATCGGCTGTGACCGAGCCGAGATCAATGCGGGAAAGTATGGGCGCTGCGTAGCAACGGAACCCCGCAGTCGCGTCGCGTACCTGCAGTCCGAGGACGAATCCGGCGTACCGATTACCTCCACGAGAAAGCCACTCTCGGTGCTTGGGCCAGTTCGGAATGGAACCTCCCGGCACATAGCGAGAGCCAATGGCCAGGTCCGCACCGTTGGACACTGCAGCAATCAGTTCGGGGAGCGCGGCGGGATCGTGCTGGAGATCGGAGTCCATCTCAATGAGCGCCTCGAACCCATTGGTCAGGCCATAGGCGAAACCAGCTCGATAGGCCGATCCCAGCCCGGACTTGCCCGCTCGACGGAGCACCGTCAGTTGCCCACCATTGTCAGCAGCCCATGATTCAGCGAGATCCGCGGTGCCATCGGGGCTTCCATCATCAACGACGAGGACTTCTGCGGCTGGAACCGCCGCCCGGATGCGCTCAAGCACCTCGAAGATATTTTCGGCCTCGTTGTACGTCGGCAAGATGACCAGGGTTCTCACCTCGCCAACTGTAGGACCACAGCCACCCACCGACGCGCACGTCGCTGCGCACCCCGTACGATGCCAACGTGACTGAGACTCCGACATCCCCCGAATCCGGTTCAGCTCTCCCCTCGGTCGGCGCCCGGGTCATTGCGTTCGCCGCAATCACCATCGCCGGCATTTCCGGTGGATTCATCGGATACGCATTCGTAGACCTGCAGACAACCGGTGATGCGTCACTGGCCACCGCAATCGGCGCGTTCCTCGGGGCAATCATCGCGGCGATTGGCACCGCTGTTGTCGTCGTCCTCACGCTGCGAGCCATGGGCGAATGGCGCACGATCAAGCAGCAAGACCCTGAGGCCGAAGACCGTCGCTTCCCCAAGGGTGGCGCCGCAGGGGCAACACGAGCTGTACGCCGACCCAACCAACGCGTGCGGTGAGATGGCCGACGCGGAGCTGACAGAGCTGACTGGACTGACTGGACTGCTCGAACTCGCGGTTGATATTTCTCACTCGGCCGCGAGCATTCTCACCGACGGACTCACCCGAGTTCGCACCAATGTCGAAACCAAGACCACCGGCACCGACATGGTCACCGAGATGGACCGGGCCAGCGAGCGGCTCATTGTCGATCGCATCCTTGCGGCCCGCCCCGAAGACGGGATCCTCGGCGAGGAGGGCACGGATCGTCCCGGGAGCAGCGGTGTGCGTTGGATCGTCGATCCGATCGACGGAACAACGAACTACTTCTATGGTCACCCTGGATTCTCCGTGTCGATCGCCGCGGAGATCAACGGCGAAATCTGCGTTGGCGTTGTGAATGATCCGCTTCACGCCGAGGTGTTCACTGCAGTTCGCGGGCACGGAGCGCACCGCAATGGTCTCCCCATCGCAGTCTCGGCTGAGACTCGCCTCTCTCATGCGCTCATTGCCACTGGCTTTTCCTACGAACCCGAGCGTCGTCGCCGGCAGGCCACGGTGCTCACCGAGCTGCTGCCACAGGTTCGCGACATTCGGCGAATGGGGGCAGCGTCGGTCGATCTCTGTTCGGTCGCGTGTGGCAGGGTCGACGCCTACTACGAGCGCGGGCTCCAGCCTTGGGACCACGCAGCTGGAGCACTCATTGCCCGCGAGGCAGGAGCCCAGGTCGGGGATCTGTCCGGCAATGACCCGCACTTCGAGTTCTGCCTCGCCGCTCCGCCCGCCCTGTTCACACAACTCAGCCCGATCCTCAGCGAGCTCGGCGCCGTCGACGCCTGAGTCGCAATCTGAAAAGACGCCTGAGTCGCAATCTGAAAAGACGCCTGAGTCGCAATCTGAAAAGACGCCTGAGTCGCAATCGGCCTGACATGCGGACATTCGCGCTGACCGCGAATGACACGCTCGCGAAATCACCCCAGATTGACCACCAACTGCGGCTCCCATCGGGGATGATGGGACCGTTATGGGCACACGCATCCTCACCGTTGAAGACGACGAACGCATCCGCACCGCCGTGCGTATGGCCCTTGAAGATGAGGGGTGGGTGGTCGAAGAGGCCGACACCGGCGAAGAAGCGCTGCAGGCCTTCACCCGACAGCCATCTGACGTGGTGCTTATCGACATCATGCTTCCGGGCATCGACGGCTTCGACGTGTGCCGATCTATCCGCCGCGTCAGCGATGTCCCGATCGTCATGGTGACCGCCCGCGCCGATACCCACGATGTTGTGGCGGGGCTCGAGGCCGGTGCCGATGATTACCTCACCAAGCCGTTCGCCCCGAAGGAACTCTCCGCTCGCATCCGGGCCCTGCTGCGTCGTGCCCGTCCAACCGAGGTTGGGGTCACCCACCTGCGCGTGGGCGACCTCGAAATCATCCCCGATGAGGGCGTCGTTCTGCGCGAGGGCGTCGAGCTTCACCTCACCAAGACTGAGTTCCGACTCCTTGTCGAACTGGCATCCTCACCGGGCCGCATCTTCAGCCGAGAGAGCCTCCTCGAGAAGATCTGGAGCTACGACTACTTCGGCGACGGCCGCCTCGTGGATGTCCACGTCCGCCGCCTCCGCATGAAGGTCGAGCGCGATCCGGCCAACCCGCGCCACGTCATCACGGTGCGCGGGCTCGGATACAAACTGCAACCGTGAGCGCCGTCGGCCCGGAGATCCGACCAGTCCAGGCCCGCACCCGGCCACGACGACGTGCTCGGATCATTGCCCCTGTCCGCCGCCGGTTCGGACTGCGAACCCGACTCACACTCACCTTCGGCCTTGGCGCCGCAGCACTGTCGGCCGTTTTGTCGCTGGTCACGTTCGGACTCACTCGGGAGAATCTCACAAGCCAACGTGAGCGCAGCGCAGTTGACCGCGCCGCCATTGACGCTGCCCGTCTCTCACCACAACTGCCCGAGAGCCCAACCGACCTCGAGATCGAACAGTTCCTGCGTGAGTTGCCTCTCACCGATGGAACAGCCGCCGCCATCTCCTATGCCGACAGGTGGTTCACCACCGACGACATCAATTTCTCCAGTTCCGCGGTTACTGATTCCGTGCAGCAATCGGTCAGTGGCGGCGATGCCATCAAGATCAACGCAAATGTTGGCGGAACACAGTCGCTTGTCCTCGGCGTTCCTGTGCCGGCACTGCCCGCCGAGTACTACGAAGCTGTTCCGCTCTCAGATCTGCAGCGCACCCTCGATCGTTTGGGCCTCACGCTCGTTCTCGCCTCGATCCTGACCACGCTTGGCGGTGGACTCGTCGGCTACTGGGCCAGCCGTCGCGTGTTCGCTCCCCTGCTTGACGTAGGCACCGCCGCTGAAGCCATCGCCGGTGGTCGCCTCGACACTCGACTTCCGGTCGGTGGTGACACCGATCTCGATCTCATTGCCAATCCATTCAACGAAATGGCACAAGCGCTCGAGGACCGGATCGAGCGCGATGCTCGCTTCGCTTCCGAGGTCAGCCATGAGCTGCGTTCACCGCTCATGACCATTGCGGCGACCGTTGAAGTACTCGAGAACACTCGAGAGGAACTACCTGAGCGAGCCCAGACCGCTCTGACACTTTTGGCTGCTGACGTTGACCGACTCCAGCAACTCGTCGAAGACCTTCTTGAGATCTCGCGTTTCGATGTGGGGGCGATCAAACTCCACCTCGAGGACGTGCGCGCCGCCGAGATGGTCATCCAGGCGGTTCGATTCCTTGGCGGCGGCGGCGTCCCGGTTCGCTTCGAGCCAGAGATCGGCGAGGTCACCGTTCGCGTCGACAAACGTCGGTTCGGTCGCGTGATCGCCAACCTGCTCGACAATGCCGAGCGTTATGCCGGTGGCGCCACCGCAATCACCATCGAGCGGGTCAATGATCGACTCCGCATCTCGGTCGAGGACCGCGGAAACGGCGTGCCCTTCGAAGAGCGCGACATCATCTTTGATCGATTCTCACGAGGCGCCGAAGGCGGGAACCGATCCAATGACAGCGGGGTCGGTCTCGGCCTCGCACTCGTCGACGAACACGTGCGACTCCACGGTGGTTCTGTGTGGGTGGACGATCGCTTCGACGGTGAGATCGGCGCGCGATTCGTGGTCGAACTACCGATGGTGGAACAACCCGTTGACACAGCCTCGGAGCCAATCACCGAAGCCATTCCGATTACCTGATCAAAGCTGCTCGATACGGGCGGTCAGATCGGAAGGTTCCCGGTTGCTGCCCGAGTGGAACCGTGATCGCGGTAGGCCGAGATCGTCCGCTGGGCAATGCGCATCTGATGAATCTCATCGGCACCATCAGCGAAGCGAGCCCATCTGGCCTGCTGGTACATATGCGCAAGAGGCGTGTCGGTTGAATATCCGAGTGCTCCATGCACCTGAATCGAGCGATCGATGATCCGGTTGAGGGAATTGGCCACGAAATGCTTGGCCATCGAGACCTCTGCGGTGAAGTCCTCGCCCCGATCGATCTTGTAGGCGGCGTGAAGAACCATGAGCTTGCACTGGTAGAGCTCCATGGCGGAATCCGCAATCAGCCACTGAACGCCCTGCTTCTCGGCGAGGATCGAACCGTGGGAGAACCGGGACAGGGATCGGTCGACCATCATGTCGAGCGCCACCTCTGCCTGGGCAATCCAACGCATGCAATGGGCGAGTCGGGCCGGACCAAGTCGGTACTGACCTAGACGATGACCCTGTCCGCGACCGCCAAGCATGTTGGACTCGGGAATGCGGAGGTCCTCGATGCGGATTTCTGAATGACCGGTCGAACCGTGCATCGTCTCGATCTGACGAACTTCGGTCCAACCTTCTGAGGGGATGTCGACGATGAACGCGGTGTTGGCGGCCTGCGGGAGATCGGGATCATCCTCTGTGCGAGCAACGAGAATGGCAAAGTTCGCGCGATGCGCATTGGAGATGAACCACTTATGCCCGTTGGCGATCCATTCCTCACCATCCTGCTCAGCATGGGTACGGATGAGAGTGGGATCCGAACCGGCGACCTCAGGCTCGGTCATTGCAAAACATGACCATGCGCGTCCTTCGCACAGCGGCCGCAGATACTTCTCCTTCTGCTCGTCAGTGCCCCAATGCAAAAGGGTGTGCATATTGCCCTCATCGGGAGCCTGACAATTCAGAACCCATGGCCCAAGGCGGGTGCGTCCTGATTCGGCCTGCACCATGGCCAACTCAACATGGCCCAATCCCATGCCGCCCCACTCGACGGGCATATGCGGCAACCAGAGTCCAAGTTCCTGTGCCTGTCGTCGCAGTTCGATGAGTTCGCCCACATAGGCACGACGATCGGTCTCGGCCACCTTGTCGGCTTCGAGGCGCGCTTCAGTGGGGGTCACCACCTCAGCAATGAAGGATCGGACCTTCGCTCGGATCTGTTCGAGTTCGGGTGACAGGCTGAAGTCGATCGACATGGGCTCAGTCTGCCCCACAGCGACCACCGCAGGGGCCGTAGTCTGCGATTCCATGTCCGTCGTGATCGCCCTTGATGCCGGTACCACCGGCGTACGAGTCATCGCCTTTAGCCATTCGGGTCTACCGGTGGCCAGTTCGTATCGCGAGTTCACGCAGTACTTCCCCGAGCCCGGATGGGTTGAGCACGACGCCAATGAAATCTGGGATGCATTCCTCATCGTCATGGAGGAAGTTGCTGAACAGCTGCGCGTCGCCGGCGAAACCATCGCCGCGATCGGTATTACCGATCAACGCGAGACCGTTGTGGTCTGGGATCGTTCAACGAGTCGACCATTGCACCGAGCCATTGTGTGGCAGGACCGCCGCACCGCGGCACGCTGTGAGCAGCTTGAGAGCACTGGAGCCCTCGAGCTTGTGCGATCGCGCACAGGACTCGTTTTAGACCCGTACTTCTCTGGCACCAAACTGGAATGGCTCTTTACCGAAGCTGGAGTCCGCAGCGATCCCGAGGTTGCCGTCGGCACAATCGACTCCTGGTTGGTCTGGAAACTCACCGATGGCGCAGCGCACGTCACCGACCCGAGCAACGCCTCGCGCACGATGTTGTTCGACATCATCGACGGAGCGTGGTCGGCTGCGTTATGCGACCTGCTGCATGTCCCGATGCATGTCCTGCCCGAAGTTCGCCCATCGAGCGGGCGTCTCGGGGTAACCACCGACTCGTGCCCACTCGGAGCTGGTATTGCGATCAGCGGAATTGCTGGCGATCAACAGGCTGCCCTGTTCGGGCAGACCTGCTTCCAGGCCGGCATGGCGAAGAACACCTACGGCACCGGGTCGTTCGTGCTGATGAACGTGGGCACCTCGTGTCCCAGCCCCGCAGATGGGCTTCTCACCACCATTGCGTGGTCATTGACCAATGACGCCGGCGAGATCGAGACCACCTATGCCTACGAGGGAGCGATCTTCGTGACCGGCGCCGCAGTGCAGTGGCTCCGCGACGAACTGCAGATCATCGATGCGGCACCGACAATCTCTGAGCTCGCGCAAAGCGTTCCTGATAGCGACGGCGTTGTGATCGTGCCTGCCTTCACTGGTCTCGGAAGCCCGTGGTGGGACCCCTACGCGCGAGGCGCAGTACTCGGAATCACCCGCGGAACAACAAGGGCACATCTGGCCAGAGCCACCCTCGATGCGATGGCATTGCAAACCCGCGATGTCGCCGAGGCCATGTCTGCCTCGGCAGGACATGGCCTCGAAGAACTCCGCGCCGATGGCGGCGCCGCCACCGATCTGGTCCTGCAATTGCAGGCAGATCAGCTCGGCGTACGCGTCCTTCGCCCAGCAGTCAGCGAAACCACCGCACTCGGCGCCGCCTATCTCGCTGGACTCGCCGAGGGATTCTGGTCCTCACTGGAGGAGATCTCAGAGAACTGGTGCATCGACGCCACGTTCACGCCACAGGGCGACCGTGCGTTACTCGATGCCGCACATACACAGTGGCGACGTGCGGTCGAACGCTCGCTCGACTGGGCACGACCGACCTAGCTCGTCTGTCGTCGACGCTCCCTTACCAACCCGTCGAGGGATGGGCGCTTCGCGATTCGATGATCCTCATATCGCGAAACCTGGCATCAACGATCCGCGCCAGCGCCGCGGCTTGCCTCCGCTCGCGGGCCCGGAATGCCTCACCATGGCGTCCCATAACCAGTGCATACCCAGCAACCGGGAGTGGCGCCCACACCACATCGGACGGACCAGTGTCGCCATCAGCCACTCGTGCCGAGCTCTGAGAGCCGGCAACGAACGCCGCCAGCCAGGCCGCAGACGGAGCGTCGCCTGCTGAGGTCACAAGCTCATCGGTTCTGAGATCAACCACCGCTCCCCAAACGGCGCCGACGGCGCGCACGGCATGGGTGCACAATTCAACAACGGCATCTGCCGCGCTGGGAGCGCCAACGAGCATCGCTGCAGTCTCAAGCGCGTCAAGACGAGGGTCTCGCAGGGTGAGCGTTGCCAGGCGAATGCTCTCGACGTCGACACCGTCGACCTGATGGATCTCTGCCACCAAGAGATCAACGAGTGCTGGGTCGTCGCCCGGGAGTTCGACCACGAGTTCGTCAATGACGCGCCCGGCGCCGCGTTCAAGGATGTCGATACCAGCAACGTCGCCGCCGACAGCGCCGATCCGGCTGGCCAATGCACCAAGAGCTCCAGGGCGATCGGGCATCCACACACGAAGGATGTAGGTAGTCGTCATGGAAACGACGCTACGAGCGCCCCATGAACAGGGTGTTTCCAGCCGGCGACAGTGGGAAGAACCCGATGTGTCGCCTCAGCGAGGCTCGAGACGGGTCAGCGCCCGTCGGAGATTGCGGATGGCCTGCTGGGTGCGCTGCTCGTTCTCAATAAGAGCGAACCGCACGAACCGGTCTCCACCGGGGCCGAAGCCGACACCGGGCGACACCGCCACGTGGGCTTCCTTGACCAGCATGGATGCGAAGTCGATTGAACCCATCTCGCTGTAGGCCTCGGGGATTGGCGCCCAGACGAACATGGTGCCCTTCGGTGGTTCGATATCCCACCCGATGCGCTGAAGCCCACCGCAGAGCGAATCGCGCCGTGTCTGGTAGATCTCGTTGACTTCCAGTGGGAAGTCCGCGGCCTCGTTGAGCGTGACGGTGGCGGCGATCTGAATGGGCTGGAACGTGCCGTAGTCCAGATAACTCTTGAGCTTCGCCAGCGCAGCAATGACATCAGCGCGACCAAGCATGAAGGCCACACGCCAACCGGCCATAGAGAACGACTTGGTCATCGAGTACAACTCGACTGCGACCTCTTTGGCTCCTTCAGCCTGAAGGATGGAGGGCGGTCGGTACCCGTCAAACCCAAGGTCGGCGTACGCGTTGTCGTGCACGATGACGACATCACGCTCACGAGCGAAGTCGACGACCTTTTGCATGAACTCCAGATCGACACAGGTCGTGGTGGGGTTATGCGGGAAGGACATCACGATGACGCGGGGCTTGGGCCAGGAGTACTCCCAGGCTTCACGCAGGTTGTCGAAAAAGTCGGTGCCGGTACCAAGCGGCACCTCGCGGATATCGGCACCAGCGAACAGGGGCCCGTAGATGTGGATCGGATAGGACGGAGAGGGCACGAGCGCCGCATCGCCGGGCTGAAGCAGGGTCCACATGAGATGCGAGAACCCCTCCTTCGCTCCAATGGTGTTGATGACCTCGGTGTCGGGATCAAGGTCCACGTCGAAGCGATGCTTGTAGTACCCGGCGATGGCCTCCCGCAGCTTCGGGATACCTCGGCTCGCGGAGTAGCGATGATTGCGAGTGTTATGTGCCGCCTCGGAGAGCTTCTCCACCGCGATGTCCGGAGATGGGAGATCAGGGTTGCCGAACCCGAGGTCAATGACATCCTCACCAGCTCGACGAGCCTCGACCTTCAGGCCATCGATGATGGTGAAGACGTACGGGGGCAACGAGGTGATCCGGCGAAACTCCATCGGACCACGGTACCGGCTGGCCAACTGGCCTCCGACATCATTCCCGTCGCAATGGCTCGATCGCCAGCAATGCCGCTCCGATAGCGCCGGCATCGGGCCCGAGTTGCGCCAACATCACCGGAGTCGAACGATGCGATCCAGCCCCGAGCACCTCAGCCGGAAGCAGTTGGCGCACCCGATCGAAGTAATGGCGAGCATGTGCGGTGAGGCCACCGCCGACGATGACAACATCAGGATCAAGGATGTTCATCAGATTCCCGATTCCGACAGCCACCCAACCGGCAAAGCGGTCGAAAATCTCGAGTGCCTCAGCATCTCCAGCATCGGCGGCGGCGGTGACATGGGCCCCGACGATGGCATCCGCGTCGCCTCCCGCCAGTTCGAGAATCAGTCCAGCCTGACCCTGAAGCGCCGCCTCACGGGCCAACCATGCAAGTCCAGCTCCTGACGCGTAGCGCTCCCAACACCCGCTGCGACCGCAGGGACACTGCACACCGTCAGCGGCGACGACCATATGGCCGGGCTCTCCGGCGAAGCCGTTTGCTCCCACCCGGAGCTCACCTCCGACCATCACCGCGCCACCGATGCCGGTACCCAGTGCCACGAACACCGCATCGGAGGCACCCACTCCCGAACCGACCCGCGACTCGGCCCATAACGCGCAGTTGGCATCGTTTTCGATCATCACCGTCGATCCAACATGTTCCTCGAGACGGGACCGGACCGGCTGATCGATGGCACACAGCAGATTGGGTGCACCCCGCAACACACCGCTGCGGTCAACCACGCCGGGCAGACCAAGACCGATCGGCCCGGACTGATGTCCA
This sequence comes from Microthrixaceae bacterium, assembly GCA_947449015.1. Lineage (GTDB taxonomy): Bacteria > Actinomycetota > Acidimicrobiia > Acidimicrobiales > Acidimicrobilacustridaceae > Acidimicrobilacustris. The sequence continues at coordinate 36,232 of CANFQA010000024.1, forward strand.
GTAGCGCTGACCTCGGCACGAAGTTGATCGATGGTCGAAGCGAGGACGTCCACCAGTGTCTCAACATCGCCCGGCGTTGCTGCTCGTCGCAGGGCAACCGGTTGATCAGGAAATGCAGGATCGATCGCGACCCCGAGCACCTTGGTACCGCCGACATCAATCCCGAGGAGAAGTTCGGTCACACCGAGACCCTAGTGATCACCCAGTCGTCAGCAGAACGATCCGGTCGTGTGCTCAGTAGCGCAGCAGGGCGCCAACACCACCGAGCACATCGAGATCAGCGTTGCCCACGCACACCTCAACCGCACAGCCAGTACGCAGGGCAATGTCGACCAGTTCGTGGATGACGTCATC
>CANFQA010000025.1 GCA_947449015.1 Microthrixaceae bacterium
ACGCTCTCATTCCTCGTGAATCGGATACCCCAGCCCGCCCCGAACCCCGAACCCGATGGCGCAGTCCGCGTTCCAATCCCCGGCTCCGGGGCAGGCGATCGACGTTCGTTTCTCGCCCTCACTGGAGCCGTCGGTGCTGGCGCAGTGGTTCTCGCCGCCGGTGGGCGCGCGCTTAGTGACAGGTCACGCAGTGCCTCCAGCGGATCTGGTGCTGCTCCCCCACCTCCGCTGCCCGAGATGCCACCTTCGGTGGTCGCACCAGCCGGACTCGATGTGGCCGGCATCAGCCCGCTCATCACTCCGACCGCAGAGTTCTATCGGATCGATACCGCGTTCAGTTTCCCTCGCGTCGATCTCAATACCTGGAAATTGCGAATCAGTGGTTTGGTCGATCGACCGTTGGAATTCAGCTACGCCGATCTCGTCGCCATGCCACAGGTGGATGTGCCGATCACACTCACCTGTGTCTCAAACGTCGTGGGTGGCGAGCTGGTTGGTACTGCGTTCTGGCAGGGCATTCCTCTCGACGCATTGCTCGCTCAGGTAGGCGTGCAGTCGGCCGGTACACAAATCATTGGTCGATCACTCGACGGGTTCACCGCCGGCTTCCCGACTGAGGCCGCCACCGACGGCCGCAGCGCACTTGTGGTGCTGGGTATGAATGGCGAGCCACTGCCCGTGAAGCACGGTTTTCCGGCACGTCTCGTGGTCGAAGGCCTCTATGGCTACGTCTCGGCCACAAAATGGTTGCGATCCGTCGAACTGAGTGACTGGGCGACAGTGAACGGATACTGGGTGCCGCTGGGTTGGTCCAAGGAGGGCCCGATCAAGTTGCAATCACGTATCGATGTTCCCCGAGCCGGTGAGACCGTGAGCGCCGGGACCACGGCCATTGCCGGTGTGGCCTGGGCACCCGGTATCGGAATTGCCGCGGTTGAGGTGCAGATCGATGATGGCGACTGGCAGACCGCGGAGCTCGGCGCCGAGTTCAGCAAAGCCACCTGGCGCCAGTGGATGCTGCGGTGGAATGCGCCTGTTGGTCGCCACACAATCCGGGTGCGAGCCACGGACCGCAACAGTCAGATCCAAACAGCCGATGTGGCACCGGTCGAACCGAACGGTGCCACCGGTCATCACACACGGTTGGTCACGGTCAATCGTTAGTTCGCACCGAACTGCGGTCGCTCTCGGACGTGAGGAGCACACGTGATGATCCGCTCAGCGTGAAGAACCCACGAACCGTGACGTCGTAGTTAGTACTGGCGCTGAGCCCGCGCACCTCACACACCCGAGCCGCTGCCGCACATATCCTGGACGACACAACCGTCGTCGTGCCGCTCGCGTACGCATACACCCTGAAATAGCTCCACCTGCCACCAATGGGATCTGAGGCTGTGAACACAGCGCGAATCCGCGTGGACCCCATCGCGTTGGCGGCAGTCAGTGACGGACCAGTGACACGAGGCTTGACCCGGATGGCGGTTGACGCAGCACCAACACCCTCGGAGTTCACAGCCCGCACACTGATGCCCACTTGCTCATAGTTGCTCAACCCTGTGATGGTGATGGGAGAGCCAGTGCCGGCCGCATCAGACCATGCACCGCGGCCAATCCTGTACTGGATCTTGCTGATCGGGGCGCCACCGGTGTCAACCGAATACGAGATCGAGGCCGAACCGTCGCCCGGAGTGGCCACCATTGCAACCGGAGCCGAAGGAACGGTCGGAGGCGCAAGGGTCCCCGAGATCATCACCTTTCCCTCCTCATAGGAGATCACCACGAAGATCCCCCGTCCAGCTGTCACCGTGGCCCACGCGCCCCTCGGTGCTTCGGGTCGCGTCCAGGTGATGCCATCAGGAGAGGTCATCACGAAGTTGTCGGCAGCGACTGCAAGGAACAGCCCGTTGCCATAGGCAACCGAGTACCAGACGCTGGCCGAAGGCGCCGTACGAGTAGTCCATGCCGCGCCATTCGGTGACGTCATCACCTTGCCGTCGAAGGAAACCGCGACGAAAGTCCCGTTGCCGTAGGTCACGCTGAACCAACCAAAGGCACCCGAAGCCGACTGCGGAGTCCAGGTGATGCCATCAGGAGAGGTCATCACCTGATGCGTGCCACCGTAGGCAACGGCGACGAAGACTCCGGCGCCATAGGTGACCGATTTCCAATAATTGAGTTCAGTTGACCGGGGTGTCCAGTTCATGCCATCAGAAGAGGTCATCACCGGAGTCACCGCCTCCGCGCTATCACCCACGGCGACGAACATCCCGTTCCCGAAGGTCACGGAGGCCCAGGTGTTCCAGTCACCCGCCAGACGCTGGGTCCATGTCACACCATCAGGCGATGTCATCACCTGATCGGTTCCGTATCCCTTCGCACCTAGACCATTCGTGCCGCCAGTGCTGACGGCGACAAACAGTCCGTTACCGAAGGCCACTGACGTCCATGGACGCGCCATCGCGGCCGATTGAGCCGACCAGGTCACACCATCGAACGAAGTCATCACCTGATCGGTCCCGTCGGATGAGATCGCGACGAAGACACCATTGCCGTAGGCCACCGAAGTCCAATTGTTCGGCGCCGTCGCCGTCGCCTCTGTCCAGTCGACACCCACTTGAGCGGCGGCTGGCGTCGTCGAAATCACGCAGACACCGAGCAGCACGGCGAGAGCTGTTACGAGCGCCAAAACCCGTCGCTGCAGAGGGGCTGCGCCGGGCGAACGACCGCGCCGAGAATCGACAACGACATCATTTTGGGACGACTTCAACATGATGAACTCCGAGATACGAAGAGAGGAAGAGGAAGAGGAAGTAATTTCCCGCAGTTCTGGCGCACGGTTTCTGACCAATGTTTTCTCCTCGTGCCCCGAGCGGCTTCACAACAGATCGCTGGCATCGAGGCAGTGCCACGACGACCTACTGCGTGGTCACGTGGGAAACCTCGCTGTACAGGCTCAAGAACACCTGACCGGCATACCGAACCCGAGCACGGACGAAAACGTCATAGGTCGTTGCAGAGGCCAAACGACCGTCTCGCTTGATCACACATGAGGTATCAGAGGTCGCCCCGCTGCACATCGCCACCACAGTGCGTGTCCCAGTCGCGAACACAGTCGCCCGGTACTGCACGACTTTGCCCTGAGCTGGGCTCAACGATGTCCAACATGCCCGAATCGCGTACTTCCCTAACGCCGTGCTTTGACACTTCGCCGGACCAGTCGCCGATGGTGTCACCGACACCGGTGCCGCCGACACCGCACCACGACCAACGATGTTCACAGCCCGCAGGGTGAGGCTGTAGGTCGTGTAGTTGGAAAGACTAGGGATCGTGACCGGCGAGGTGGTTCCAACCGCATCTGTCCAGTTGGTTCCGCCATCAGTCGAGAACTGATACTTCGTGATCGCCGATCCTCCATCAGAACCAGCAGTGAACGCCACTGACGCCGACCCATCACCCGGCGTCGCCACCAACGAGGTCGGAGCAGACGGGGTTGTGCGTGGCGTGGCCGAAATCGAACTCGTCGCAGTTCCTTCACCGGCAGCGTTGACCGCGCGCAAGACAACGTCGTAACTGGTTCCGTTCGTAAGACCGCCGATAATGATCGGTGACATCGGGAAAAGAGCATCTCTCCAGGTGGTTCCACCATCTGTCGAATACTGGTACTTCGTGATCTCCGATCCTCCATCAGAACCAGCCGTGAACGTCACGTACAGCCCACCCCCACCCGGCCACACAACCACCGAGGTCGGTGCCGAAGGAGTTGTACGCGGTGTCACCGACACCGCATCAGAGGCTGCGCCATCACCCGCCGTGTTCACAGCCAACAACTTCACCTTGTAGGTCGTGCTATTGGTCAGACCCGTGATCGAAACCGGCGACGACGTCACCGCCGTGGAGAACGCAGACCAACTCGCTCCGTCATCAGTCGAATACTTGTAATTCGAAATCGACGCACCACCATCAGAACCCGACGTGAACGCAACCGATACCGACCCATCACCGGGCGTCGCAACCAACGAGCTCGGGGCCGACGGAACCGCACGCGGGGTCACCGACACCGCATCAGAGGCAGCACCATCACCCACCGTGTTCACAGCCAACAACTTCACCTTGTAGGTCGTGCCATTGGTCAGACCCGTGATCGAAACCGGCGACGACGTCACCGCCGGGGAGAACGCCGTCCACGTCGAACCGTCATCAGTCGAATACTTGTAATTCGAAATCGACGCACCACCATCAGAACCAGCAGAAAACGCAACCGACACCGAACCATCACCCGGCGTCGCCACCAACGAGCTCGGGGCGGCACCAACGCTCGCAAAAGAACTGGTCATCACCCGATGCGAACCATCGGCTGCGACCGCAACGAACTTCCCATTTGTGTAGGTCACCGAACGCCACTTGTTTGCCTCAGCGGCGTCCCGAGCAGTCCAGATCACACCGTCAACAGACGTCATTACCCGATGCGACCCGGTGGTGGATACCGCCACGAACAACCCATTCCCATAGGTCACTGAGTAGAAGTTGTTCGCCTCAGTCGCGGTTCGAGCAGTCCATGTCTCGCCATCTGCAGAGGTCATCACCCCATGCACACCATCGCCGGCGACCGCAACGAACAACCCGTGGCCATAGGTCACAGACCGCCAGATGTTCGCCTCAGCCTCGGTTTGAGCAGTCCAGGTCACGCCATCGGCAGACGTCATCACCCGATGCGTCCCGCCAGCAGCGACTGCGACGAACGTTCCGTTGCCATAGGTCACCGATTTCCACTCGTTCGGCTCAGCCTCAGCTTGAGCAGTCCAGGTCACCCCATCCGGAGACGTCATCACCCGATGCGACCCACTGCCGGCGACCGCAACGAACGTTCCTTTGGCATAGGTCACCGAATACCAGGTGCTCGCCCCAGCGGCGTCTCGAGCAGTCCAGGTAAAACCATCCGGCGATGTCATCACCTGATGCAAACCATCGACTGCGACTGCCACGAACGTTCCGTTGCCATAGGTCACCGAAAGCCACTGGTTCGCCTCAGTTGCGTCGCGAGCAGCCCAGGTCACCCCATCCGTCGATGTCATCACCCGATGCGACCCACTGCCGGCGACCGCAACGAACAACCCATTGCCGTAGGTCATCGAATACCAAGCGTTCGCCTCAGCAGCGGTTCGAGCAGTCCACGAGGCTGCATCGACAACGGCCGGGGTCACCGACACCGGATCGGAGATCGCGCCATCGCCGGCAGCGTTCACCGCACGCAGCTTGATGCTGTACGTCGTGCCATTCGTGAGTCCACTGATAGTGACCGGCGACGAGGTGACCGCCGGCGAAAGCGCTGTCCATGTTGCGCCATTATCAGTCGAGTACTTGTAATTCGTGATCGCCGAACCACCATCAGCACCCGCAGTGAACGAGACCTCAGCAGACCCATAACCCCGATACCCCACCAACGAGGTGGGAGCCGATGGGGTAGTGCGCGGCGTGAACGAACCCGATGCACTCGACGCAGTACCACTGCCAGCAACGTTCACTGCCCGCAACTTCACGGTGTAGGCAACACCATTGGTCACCGAAATCGTTGCCGGCGAAGTCGTTACTGCCGGAGAGAAGGGGAACCAACTCCCTGATCCGTTGAGTTCATACTCATAATTCGAAATCGACGCACCACCATCAGAACCAGCCGAAAACGCAACCGATACCGACCCATCACCGGGCGTCGCAACCAACGAGTTCGGTGCCGACGGAACCGCACGCGGGGTCACCGACACCGCATCAGAGGCTGCACCATCACCCGCCGTGTTCACAGCCAACAACTTCACCTTGTAGGTCGTGCCATTGGTCAGACCCGTGATCGAAACCGGCGACGACGTCACCGCCGGATCAAACGCCGTCCATGTCGAACCGTCATCAGTCGAATACTTGTAATTCAAAATCAACGCACCACCATCAGAACCAGCAGTGAACGCAACCGACACCGAACCATCACCCGGCGTGGCCGTCAACGAGGTCGGAGCAGATGGAACAGTGCGCGGCGTCACTGACACCGCATCAGAAGCAGCGCCATCACCTACCGAGTTCACCGCCTTCAGTTTCACCTTGTAGGTCGTACCGTTTGTGAGACCCGTGATCGAAACCGGCGACGACGTCACCGACGGCGAGAATACCGACCAACTCGAACCGTCATCAGTCGAATACTTGTAATTCGAAATTGATGCACCACCATCAGAACCAGCAGTGAACGCAACCGACACCGAACCATCACCCGGCGTGGCCACGAGCGAGGTCGGTGCGGCTGGCGCACTCGCAGACTCGAGGGTCATCACTCGACTCGCCCCGTCAGCGGCGACGGCAACGAATTTTCCGCTGCCATAGGTCACCGAATACCAAGAGTTCGCCGCAGCCGCACTTTGGGCAGTCCACGTCACACCATCAACAGAGGTCATCACCCGATTCGTCCCACCAGTGGAGACCGCAACGAACGTTCCGTTGCCATAGGTCACCGACCACCAAAAGTTCGCCGCAGCAGCGGTTCGAGCAGTCCAGGTCACACCATCAGCAGACGTCATCACCTGAGGCCCCCCAAAGGGAAATAGCGCGACCGCAACGAACGTTCCGTTGCCATAGGTCACCGAAATCCAAGTGTTCGCCGCAGCAGCGGTTTGGGCAGTCCACGTCACACCATCACCGGAGGTCATCACCCGATTCGTCCCACCAGAGGCGACCGCAACGAACGTTCCGTTGCCATAGGTCACCGAACGCCAAGAGTTCGCCGCAGCCGCGGTTCGAGCAGTCCAGGTCACACCATCAGCAGATGTCATGACCCGATGCGAACCATCGCCGGCGACCGCAACGAACGTTCCGTTGCCATAGGTCACCGAATACCAAGAGTTCGCCTCCGCCGCGGTTTGGGCCGTCCAGGTCACACCATCAACAGACGTCATCACCCGATTCGTCCCATCAGTGGAGACCGCAACGAACGTTCCGTTGCCATAGGTCACCGAATACCAAGTGTTCGCCTCAGCCGCACTTTGGGCCGTCCAGGTCACACCATCAACAGACGTCATCACCCGATTCGTCCCATCAGTGGAGACCGCAACGAACGTTCCGTTGCCATAGGTCACCGAACGCCAAGAGTTCGCCTCAGCCGCGGTTTGGGCAGTCCACGAAGGTGCATCAGCAGAGGCCTGGGTTGAGGTCGCGACGCAGACACCGAGCAGTACGGCCAGTGCCGTGAGCAGCGCCAGAACGCGTCGCTGCAAAGGGACTGGAACGGGCGAAGGACTGTGATCAGGAGTGACGAAGGCTGAAAAACGAGCGGTGGTCGACATGACGATCTCCGAGATCTGGTGGGGCGATTCCTCGCTTAGGCTCGCGCATTAGCGTCACGTCACTTCTGACCAGTTTTTTCGTTCCCTCGTCTCTCTTGCCAGTTGAACATCGATCCATCTGCTTCTGACGATGGCTGCCAGGGAATACCGGTTCTAACCGTTACCCCTTCAGTGACATCGTCGATTCCACGACCCGAATGATGCCCGAACCCACAAGGACTTCACTGTCGAGGTCGGCGGGAAAGCCCAGCAGGACGACGCCCACAAAGAGCGCAAGCGGACCGATCTCCACATAGGCCCGCGGATCGATGCTGTCGGGGAGGCCGAGGTGGTGAATAAAGACTTTGGCCACAGTTTCGTAATACTCCTGCCGGCGACGCTGAGAATCTTCACCGGATTCCAATCGCCGACCGCTCACCAGAGCAGTCAGTCCGACCTTGAAGGCTTCAGGAGTATTCGACCTCAGCGAACCGTATGCCGTATCAACGGCCTGCACCATGCGTTCACGCTGCGGACCCTCAAGAACGCTGACTGTTGGTTCGAGCGCATTCGTCAGAGATTCTCGAACCGACTGTGCGTACATCGCTTTGAGTCGAACAGCAGCGTGTTCGACGAGGGCGTCGCGGTTTCCAAAATGCTTGTAGATCAGGCTGGTCGAAACCTTTGCTGCGTCCATGACCGCCCGGATTCGGAACTCGAGAGCGCCCTGCTCGGCCAGTTCCTGGGCAGCAGCGTCAAGGATCCGCTCCTGAACCAAGTCGCCGTCAATCTCCGGTCTGGCCAGATGGTCATCGCCCTGCGAGTGCTCCCCGCCGGCCTCATGACTGGGCCGATGGAGCTCATCGCTCTGAAGAATCAGCAATGCGTTCAACGTCACAAGAAGGAGCGATTCCTCTTTGCCATCAGCAGACACTTCTTGGGAGCCGAAACGCACCCGGGCGAGCGAGGAAGCCATCAGCAGAATCGCCGCCGAGACCGGGCCGATGTCGCCATGAAGCCAACCTCTGTCGTCCAGTGCGGTGGTCAGACGCTCGTACGTGCCAACCAGTCGTTTCTTGGCAGCTACGAGTTCACCATCAACTTCGGCATCCTCGAGCGACCAGACCAACACCTCGAAGAACTGCCAAACCTCTTCGCGATTCAACACATGTTCACCCCGCCCGCGTGCGACCCCGACAGAGCGCATAAACACCTCGGCCGAGTCGACCTCGAGAGCAACCCCGGCGAGCAGGTCAATGACGTACTCCACGCGCCTAGAGAAACGATCACCCACTGCAAACGCGATCAATGCCGAACGCGAGGGGTACATCGACAGGATCCATGCTTTCGAGACACCCGCCCGCTCTGCGACATCGCGCAGCCTGACTCCATCTATGCCCTGAGAATCCACACGCTCGATCGTCACGCCGATCAGATCAGCAAGTTTCTCAGCCTGCGATCGGTGCATTCGGCAATGGTACCGGCACTCCAGTGATGGACTTCATCCGATCAGGCCGAAGCGGCGGCTCGTTCGAGTCGATCGAGCACGGCTGCGCCCACGCCCACAGCCAACGGCGGCACACAGAACAGGTGGGTGATGCCCAGCCAATCGGCCTGGCGCAATCGGGCATAGAGCGAATGGGCGTAGTCGATGCCCTCGCCAGCTGGTTCGAGCTCGATCACCTCAACGGGAACATCATCAATGGCGTGCGGTGCCAGCACGCCAACAACGATGCGTGCGGAGCTACGAGATGCACCATCGGCGACGGGAAGGGCATCAGCGGCATCGCTCAGCAGATCCACTGCGAGCGCCGCGACCTCATCGGCGCGGCAGATGATGACCTTCGCCGCCGGTGCGTAGTGCGCCGCCAGCATCCCGGGAGCCTGTGCCTCGCCCACTTTGGCCCGGACGTGTTCGACCCGCGGTCGGAACCCGAGGACATCGGCAATCGCTTCTGCTGACACACCGCCGAGACGAAGCAGGACAACTTCCTCGCCCGAAACATCCACGATGGTGGACTCGACACCGACACTGCACACACCGCCGTCAAGCACGACATCCACATCAGAACCGAGATCGGCGACAACGTGGGCTGCACTGGTGGGACTCACTTTGCCGAACCGGTTGGCCGAAGGCGCTGCGATGCCACCTCCAAAAGTTCGCAGGAGCTCGAGGGCAACCTCATCGCCGGGTACACGCAGACCAACCGTGTCGCGACCACCAGTGACCCAGTCGCCAACTGAGGCCGAACGCCGAACCAGCAACGTAAGCGGCCCAGGCCAGAACGCGTTGGCTAAGGCCTGCGCCTCAGTCGACACCTCGGAGGCCCACTCCCCCATGACTGAAACATCAGCGATATGCACAATGAGTGGATGGTTCGTGGGCCGACCCTTCACCCGGAAGATGCCGGCGACAGCCTCAGGGTTCGAAGCATCGGCGCCCAATCCATAGACCGTTTCGGTGGGAAGAGCCACAAGCTGTCCCGCTCGCAGTGCTGGGACGGCGATAGCGATGCCCTCAGCTCCGGAGACCACCTGCGGAGAATCGGTCATGACACCTTGGCAATGACCTCGGCGCCAAGCCAGGCCATGTTGTCGATCCACTCGGCGCGGGTTGCGCCAGGCAGGTTGACGGTGACCGTGCTGACACCAATGGCTGCGAGCGCACCCATGTCATCGACAAACGCTTGGGCCGACGGCAGTTCGCCACGGAACATGTCGACACCAATCGGCGTGAAGATCACCTCGGGAACCTCGCCACGACCAGCCTTTTCGCTGGCTGCCCGCAGATCACCAATGCGACGAGCAAGGTCATCGACGCTTTCGATGGGCGGGGTGCGCAGCAACTTGCTGGCTCGGGCTGGGCTCGGCATCGGGTTCCAACCGTCGGCCAACTCGACCGTGCGACGAATGGCACGATCAGAATTGCCGCCGATCCAGATAGGCGGATGGGGCTGCTGCACCGGAAGAGGCAACGACACAGTTTCGGCCGCGCTGAAATGGCGACCTTCCATGGTGACCGGCTCGCCCGACCACAGCGCCTTGATGGCCAGGATGGATTCATCGGTGACAGCGTTGCGCTTGTCGAAATCGGCACCCACCGCAGCGAACTCTGCCGTGAGATAGCCAGCTCCGGTGCCGATGATTGTTCGACCGTTGGACACGACATCAAGAGTGGCCAGTGCCTTGGCGGTGATGAACGGATTGCGGTACGCCATGATCACGAGATTGGTGTGCAGTCGCAGCGTGGTGGTGGCAGTGGCAGCAACGGTGAGTGTGACAAACGGATCGAGAGCGTGATGGCCGCCCTTGCGCATGAACGTGGTATCCGGCGCCGGATGATCAGTGACGAAGACAGCATCGGCTCCGGCAGTTTCGGCCGCTGCGCTCATTTCGGCAATGGCAGCAGCCGAGCACCACTCATCAACCTGATCAACATGATGTGTGGGCAACCCCATCGAAAACTTCATGACAACCCCTGACCGGAGCAGACAGTGTGTCTGCGCGAACGATCCTGCACGGTACCGTTCCGTTTGTGATCGCAACAACGAACCCGTGGCCGGCGCTCCTCATCGGCATTGCAGCCGTGGTCTTGGTCTGCCTTTGGTTGCTGTTCCGACGCGGTTCCATTGCCGATCGGGCCCGCACCGACGAGGAACTGCTCGACGGACTCGACACCACAACCGACCGCCGAGGTTCGGATCAAAACCCGACTGAGTGAGTCGATTCAGTCCAAAAACTACGGTCGCGAACTCACAGCGATGGTGGCGTTGACCCGGTGATGGTGGTGAAAATCACTCGGGCCATGCTGTGGCGAAGTTCGGCGGTGGTGGCACCCCAGTGTTCGAGTCCCTCACGATGGGCGGCCACATGGGCAAGCATCGAAACGAGCACACCGGCATCAGCAAATGGGGTACCGCCATCGACCCCTCGGCGACGAGCAACGGCAACGAACGCCTCGGCTGGTGCACCCAGCAGTCGGGTGCGGATCTCACGAAAACGGGTATCGCCTTCGTCAGTAGCGAGATCAATGAGTCGCAGCACTGAACGGTGCGCGTCCCACACTGCAATAAAGCCATCAGCAACGCGCAACGCAGCCGCCCAACCATCGGAATCGGTCCATTCGCTGGAACTAACCAACGAAGCGAGCAGCGGACCAACGGCAGAGGCCATCTCATCGGCAATAGCCAGCACTGCCTCTTCGACATCAGAGAAGTACTGGTAAAAGGTTGCCGGTGAAGTTCCGGCCTCTCGAGCGATGTCAACCACCTTCACATCGCGATAGGGCAATGCTTCGAGCAACACCATGGTGGCGTCAAGCAGTCGCCGTCGTGTGAGTTGCCCACGGCGACCGGGCGGCCGGTCTATGACGGCATCGGATGCATCGCTCACAACTTCGTCACTCACAACTTCGTCACTCACAGCCAGGCACCGAGCACGTCGTCGGTGGTGACCACAGTGGAGATGAACGCGTAGCTGCCATCAATCAGGGTCTGGGCGTAGTCCATGGGAATACCTGCCACGGCATCTCGGGGAAGCACCACTTGATACCCAGCGTTGACCAATCCAATGGTGAGACCCATCAGTGCCACATTCAGCGATACGCCAACAATGACAACCGTGCGCACACCGAGATTTCGCAGAATGGGATCGAGGTCTGTGCCGCCGATGGGATCAAGGCCGTGATAGCGACCGATGACGAGGTCATCGGGCAAATGACCGAACTCGGCAATTGGTTCGGCACCATGACTGCCCGGCTCCATCGGGGGCGAGAACTTGTTCATGGCCACGAACAATCGGCCATTGGTGTTACCGGCGCGGTTATCGGGGCGCCTCCAGAACACCGCGTGCACCACCTGCACACCGGCGGTGCGGGCGGCATGCACAAGTCGAGCACCATTGGGCACCATGTGCTCATTAGCGATGGCCGCCAGATCAGGCAACGCCGAATCGGGACCGAGCACACCGTTCTGACATTCAGAGGTGACAACAGCCGTAGTGGCGGGGTCGAGCAGGGAGCGAAGATCAAGAGCCATCGACGAAGAGCCTTCCCCGCCGGCGCAGGCTTCGCAACCCCGATTGCCCACGATCTCCCCGGCGCAGCCGAAGGCCTCGTTCTAAAGTTTCGCCATGACCACCATCGTCCTCACTCATGGCGCCTTCCATAACGGCTCCTGCTTCGCCCCGCTCGTCGCCGAACTCGAAGCGCTGGGCATCAACTGTGTGATGCCCGAGCTCCCTCTTACCGATCTCGACGCTGATGAAGCCGCGGTGCGCGCAGTGCTCGACACCTGCGAGGAACCGGTCACACTTCTCGGCCATTCCTATGGCGGCTCAGTTGTCACCGTGGCCGGCACCCATCCAGCAGTCGAACGAGTTGTGTATCTCGCCGCCATTGTCCCCGATGAAGGAGAACCAGCGACTGGCACGCTCGTCGAGGTCGGGGCCGATTTCATCGGCGCCATGCGCGTGAACGATGACGGCGTTCCGTTCATCGATCCTGCGCTCGCCCCGCAACTGTTCTATCCGGACCTCAACGCGCAGCTGGCAGCGCAGTACGCAGCGGTGCTTCGCCCCGGACATACGGGAGGTGCGGTCACCGTGCGCGAGGCTGCCTGGCGTTCACGTCCAACCACCTACATCGTGTGTGCCGACGACCCCATCATCCTGCCCTCCTCACAACGGGCCAACGCCGAGCGAAGTGGTGCCACGGTGGTCGAGATCGCCGGGGATCATTCGCCGATGGTGGCCCGACCCGCTGAATTGGCCGCCATGCTTGCGTTGGCGATTTCCTGATCTGACCGGCGCGGTTCGGAGCATGCGCCGGTAGTTACCGCGCGGTAGCAATCCTGCGATAGAAATAGGGTTTCCACGCTCGGGACGGAACCGAACCTCCAGTCGTTTCATGGTCGAACCGTCACCGCAATCCCACACAGGAGACCGCAATGCCCGAAGCAGTCATCGTTTCGACCGCACGCACCCCGATCGGTCGAGCCAATAAGGGTTCGCTCACCAAGGTTCGCCCCGACGACCTCGCCGCCACCATCATCCGCGCCGCGCTCGACAAGGTCCCGGCACTTGATGGAAGCCTTGTCGAAGACATCATCCTCGGCACCGCCCAGCCCGCCGGCATGCAGGGCTACAACATCGCTCGCGTTGTCTCCGAGTTGGCCGGCATGGGTCATGTCCCCGGCGTCACGGTGAACCGCTACTGCTCGTCATCACTGCAGTCAATCCGCATGGCCGCTCATGCCATCAAGGCCGGCGAGGGTGACATCTTCGTTGCCGCCGGCGTTGAGACCGTGAGCCAGTTCATGTTCGGCATGTCCGATGGACTGGCCAACACTCATAACCCGCTCATGGCCGCAGCCGAGGCCCGCACCGCGGAACGCGCTGTTGGTGGCGCCCCGACCTGGTCGCCGTTCGACGGTGGCATCTCGGACTACTACCTCGGCATGGGTCATACCGCTGAGAATGTGGCGCAGCTCGAGAACGTGTCTCGTGAAGAGCAGGACGAATTCGCTGCCCAGTCACAGCAGCGTGCAGTGGCCGCCCAAGAGCGCGGCTTCTTCGAGCGTGAGATCACCCCGATCCACACCGTCGACTCCGAAGGCAACCCTGTCATCATCACCAAGGATGACGGCCCCCGTGCCGGAACCACCAAGGAAAAGCTCGCCGAGCTCAAGCCGGTCTTCCGCCCCGACGGCACCGTCACCGCTGGTAACGCCTGCCCGCTCAACGATGGCGCCGCTGCTGTCATCGTGATGAGCGACACCAAGGCCCGCGAGCTGGGCATCACCCCCATCGCTCGCGTCGTGTCCTCGGCGGTCAGCGCCCTGAACCCCGAGATCATGGGCCTTGGCCCAGTCGATGCTTGCCGTATGGCACTGGCTCGCGCTGGCATGACCATCGACGACATTGACCTTGTCGAGATCAACGAAGCATTCGCCGCTCAGGCCGTTCCTTCGGCCAAGCAGCTCGGCATCAGCTGGGACAAGCTCAATGTGAACGGTGGCGCCATCGCCCTCGGTCACCCCTTCGGCATGACCGGCGCCCGCATCATGGCCACGCTGCTCAATGGCCTCGAGGACACCGGCGGCACCTTCGGCCTCGAGTCGATGTGCATCGGTGGCGGCCAGGGCATGGCCATGGTCATCGAACGTCTCGCCTGATCCGAGACGTTCCCGCTGCTTGCGCAGCGCCAGCATCCTGAACATGTTCAAGGGCCCCACTGCGGTGGGGCCCTTGTCGTGATCGGAACTACCCGGAGGCCATATTGCAATGTCACTCACCGAGACCTAGGGTATTGTCGTGCTCAGCACTCGGTCCGTGATCTGCTCGAAGGTCATGGGTCTGGGTCGAAGGATCGTCACGCAATCGGGCAAATGGGTGGTCGCCCGAGCGACGAACCCCACCGATCTGTTGCAACTGCTCGAGCAACTTCACCCAGTGGTCCCGGACACCGGTCTGCGCCGAATCGGTCCGACTGGAGACGGCGGCTATCTCGTCCCCGACGACCTTGACGGCATCGTGGCCTGCTTCTCGCCCGGCGTGGGTGCGTTCTCCGGATTCGAACTCGACTGTGTCGAACTTGGGATGAGAGCCCATCTTGCTGACGCCTCGGTTGCGTCACCACAGTTCGCCGATGACCGACTCGATTTCATTCCTCGGTTCATCCGGGCAGTCCCCGACGCCGAATCAATCACTCTCGATGATTGGGTGACAACTGCCGAACCAGCTGAATCCGATGATCTCTTACTTCAGGTCGACATCGAAGGCGACGAATGGGGCGTGTTCCTCGGAGCGTCGCCCGAAGTGCTGCGCCGCTTCCGAATCATCGTTGCCGAAATTCATCATCTGCAGGGGCTCTTCGACGGCGAGTCCTTCCCACTTCTCGAACTCACATTCAAAAAGCTGCTTGCCTCTCACACCTGTGTACACATTCACCCGAATAACAACTGCGAAACGTCGACCAGCGGGGGCATCACCATTCCCAAAGTCGCAGAGTTCACCTTCCTACGCAACGATCGGATTGATCGGAACACGCTGGTCTACGCGACGCAGTTTCCCCATCCGCTCGACGGAGATAACACCGCGTATTGGGACACGCTGGCGCTTCCGAGATCGATGTATCGCGCAAACTGAGCGATAGCGGGAGCTTCGCTCAGCGGCGGTTCAGCTGCGAAAGATCTCGCACCGCGCCATGTGCTGCTGAAGTGGTGAGCGCCGCATAGGCCTGCAGCGCCAGCGAGACCTCACGCTCACGGTTGGTCGGTGTCCACGCCTCGGCTCCACGGGCTTCCTCGTGCTCGCGACGTGCTGCAAGTTCGGCATCGGAAACATCGAGCGTGATGGAACGAGAGGGAATGTCGATGACGATGGTGTCGCCGTCGTGCACAAGACCGATGAGACCCCCATCGGCTGCTTCAGGCGAAACATGCCCGATTGAGAGCCCAGAGGTTCCACCGCTGAAGCGACCATCGGTGAGCAGCGCACAGGCTTTCCCGAGTCCGCGGCCCTTGATGTACGAGGTCGGATACAGCATCTCCTGCATGCCAGGGCCACCCTTGGGTCCCTCGTAGCGAATAACCACAACATCGCCAGCGATGATCTCATCGGCGAGGATGGCATCAACTGCAGCGTCTTGGCTTTCGAATACCCGAGCGGGTCCGCTGAAGCGGAAGAGATCCTCGTCAACACCTGCGGTTTTCACGATGCAACCATCGAGCGCCACATTGCCGTACAGCACAGCAAGGCCACCTTCGGAGGTGTAGGCGTTCTCGACGGTTCGAATACAACCATCCTCACGGTCGGTGTCGAGAGACGGCCAGCGTGTGCTCTGCGAGAACGCCACCTGCGTGGGGATTCCTGCCGGACCGGCTCGCCAGAACAACTTGGCCTCATCAGTGCAGGTATCGCGCATGATGTCCCACTGATCAAGCGCGGCCCGCATCGACGCGCTGTGCACCGTGGGCGCAGAGGTATCGATCACTCCGGCGCGATCAAGTTCGCCCAGAATCGCAGGGATGCCACCGGCCCGGTGCACATCCTCAACGTGATAGAGCTCGGTAGCCGGAGCAACCTTGCAGATGTTGGGCACACGCCGGCTCAGCGCATCGATATCGGCCATAGTGAAATCGATGCCGCCCTCGTGTGCGGCGGCGAGGATATGAAGCACGGTATTGGTACTGCCGCCCATGGCGATGTCCAGAGCCATGGCATTTTCGAACGCCTGACGATTGGCAACATTGCGGGGCAGCACGCTCTCATCATCGTGTTCGTAGTAACGCTTGGCAATCTCGACCACGAGACGGCCGGCTTCGCGGAAGAGTCGCTCACGATCGGAATGTGTGGCCAGCGTGGTCCCATTGCCCGGAAGCGACAGACCGAGCGCTTCGGTGAGACAGTTCATGGAGTTGGCGGTGAACATGCCCGAACACGAACCACAGGTGGGGCACGCCGAGCGCTCGATGTTGGCGACGTCCTCCTCCGAGTAGGAATCGTCACTCGCCTTCACGATGGCGGAGATGAGATCAACCTTGACCTCTTCGCCAGCCAACTTGGTTTTCCCCGCTTCCATCGGACCGCCCGACACGAACACCACTGGGATGTTGAGGCGCATGGCGGCCATGAGCATGCCCGGGGTGATCTTGTCGCAATTGGAAATGCACACGATGGCATCCGCGCAGTGCGCGTTGACCATGTACTCAACCGAATCCGCGATGATGTCGCGACTCGGAAGGCTGTAAAGCATGCCGCCATGACCCATGGCGATGCCGTCATCGACCGCAATGGTGTTGAACTCCTTGGCCACACCGCCAGCCAAGGCGACCTCGCCAGCCACTAGCTGGCCAAGATCCTTGAGATGCACATGCCCAGGAACGAACTGGGTGAAGGAGTTGGCAATCGCAATGATCGGCTTATCGAAATCCTCGTCGGTCATGCCGGTGGCTCGCCACAGTGAGCGAGCGCCAGCCATATTGCGGCCGTGGGTGGTGGTGCGAGAGCGATACGTGGGCATAACCGAGAACGCTACCGCCGTAACCCATCAGGCACGAAGATCGATTCGAAACTTGCTCCCGAAACGGGAACATCCCGGCCGGAACAAGCCGGGCCGGGACGTTATGCGGTGGAGGTGAGGAGAATCGAACTCCCGACCTCTACGTTGCGAACGTAGCGCTCTAGCCAACTGAGCTACACCCCCGCAGGCGTGAGACGTTATCCGTTGCCGTGCGATCGGGAGGAATCGAGATCAGCGTGAGCCGACGGCGCGGATTTGCGGCACGGTGTCGGTACCGACCTCTCCGGATCGATCCTCGGCGAAGAAGTCGACACGCCGGTTGGGCGCTGAGGCAGGCGTCGGCAGGTGCCGGACCTTGGTACGACGCTCGACCGATCGCTTCTGGGCACTCGCCAGGAGAAACACATAGGCGCCAGTGGCGGCAAACGTCAGCACGAACAGTTTGGAGAGCAGGCCCCCCATGGCCACCGACCCGAGGAACGTGACCCCGGTGGCACCCAGTAGTGAGAGCAGCACGGTTCGCCGACGCTGCTTGACCACCGAAAGCGACTGACGCACCGGAGCGAACGAGGTGCTGCCTGGGAACGTGCGGGAACGAGAGGCGATGGCCAGACCAGTGCGAGGAGTGGCCCGCTGCAGGGTATTCATGTGGCCAGCGAACGAGGAGATCGAGTTCGAACGGGATGACTCGGTGCGCGAACGCAACCAACTGGCGAGATAGACCGCCCACACCACCGCAAGGATGAACAGGATCAAGTACGTCACTCCGCGTTTGCCTTCTTTGCTGTGGGGACCGTACTTCTGGCTGCTCTGACCAAGGTGGATACCTCAGTGGCGCCGAATCGGTCCGTTGGATCGAACTACGAACCTCTTGGTTCTACTACGAATGGGCGAGAGCGGTCCACAGGCGACCGCCCAGCGATGGTCGATCAGGCAACCGCGTCGGGATCAGGATCCTCATCGAATTCGGCGTCGAACGCCGAGTCGCCACCGGTGAAAGGACCTTCGAGAACATCAGCGCCGACATCGGCCATCGGATCTCGCCGATAGGTTCCATGGCGCCCCCCGGTCTTCTCCCAGAGGGCGATTTCGCTGATGACCATGTCGCGATCGCTGGACTTGCACATGTCGTAGATGGTCAGGGCCGCAACCGAGCATGCCGTCAGGGCCTCCATCTCGACACCAGTGCGATCAACGGTCTCGACCTGGGCTTCGACCTCGATGTAGTGATCTTCGATGCGGAAATTCACATACACACTGCCGACCAGGAGCGGATGGCAGAGCGGAATGAGATCTGAGGTGCGCTTGGCCGACTGAATGCCAGCAACTCTGGCCACGGCGAGCACATCACCCTTGGTGACTGCCCCACGGGCGACCAGCGCTGTGGTCTCGGGCTTCATATAGACCCGGCCGCGGGCAATGGCTCGCCGATGCGTGGCTTCCTTGGGCGTGACATCGACCATGCGGGCCCGGCCCAGCGGGTCGAGATGGGTAAGACCCCGATCAGACATGGGCCCAAGTGTAGAGGTGAGACTGCCCTCGCAACAGGGGTGAAGACGCAGTACCCGACGATGCATGACCGCACGGGCCACACTTGGGGGATGGAACCAACGCTGCTCGCTGGAACAGCCACGGAGGACTGGACCGGTGACGCTCGGTACTTCGAGTACTCCCGGGCCGCCAACCCGGTGGGATCTGGGCACATTCCCAAACTTCCCCTCGCCTACTTTGCTGCCGCCAACCATCGTTCGGTGACCACTGGTGTCATCCCCTTTGATGTCTCCGAACAACTCGGCATCACAAACGGTCCAGCAACTTCGCCCGCGTTGCTGGCCTCATTCATTCGCATCGCACCGGGTGACAGCGTCGAGACCGCACCTGTTGCAACCTCCGAGCTGTACCGGGTCATCGCCGGCGAAGGCATCACCATCGTCGATGGGCGCGAACTTCATTGGGCCGCTGGCGACTTCTTCGTCCTGCCAGCCGGGCGTCCCGCCACCCACCGCGCCAACACTGACACCACCATGTACTGGGTCACCGACGAACCATTGCTGCGGCATCTCGGTGTCGCTCCGACAGAACAGAAATTCAATATCACGCACTTCCCCGCCGCCCGAGTCGACGCCGAACTCGCGGCGATCGAATCCTCGCCGCATGCCACCGATCGAAACCGACTTGCGGTACTGCTCAACACCACACCCAATGACCTCACCCAAACCGTCACCAACGTGCTGTGGGCCATGTACGGACTCCTACCTGTTGATGCCGTTCAGCGCCCGCACCGCCATCAGTCAGTGGCGCTCGATCTCGTGGGCGATTGCGAACCGGGTTGCTTCACCCTCGTTGGGCGATCCATCGATGCTGAGGGCGAAATCATCGATCCGATGCGCATCGATTGGGAGCCCGACGCCGCGTTCATCACTCCCCCGGGCCTGTGGCACGCACACCACAACGAATCAGGTGCTCCTGCCCACATCATCCCGATCCAAGATGCCGGTCTGCATACCTACCTGCGTTCACTCGACATTCGCTTCGCCCCACCCGCACGCTAAGCCGACACCGACGACGCTCAGCAGGTCCGCCGAAGCTCCCCCAGGTGATCCAATTCGACCTCGGTCATGATTGGCCGGTTCCGTTCAAGCGCGAGCAGGTCAAGTAGGTCATCAGGCCATTCGACAAGCTTCCAGCGCGACAGCAGATCGGAAGACTCTGACTGAATGCTCGAGCCAGTGAACGATGATCCGTTCCCATGGCGAGTCACCGCCGGGTCAATGTCGACCGAGAGTCCCAAACCCCCCAGCACATCAGCCCGGTAGGCGGAATCGCCCGTCGACCAACGATCGAAGTCGATGACGTTCCAGCCGTTTGCGGCGGCAGTCAGATCACTGGCAATGCGATCGAGGAGGTCCTGATTGATCCTCATTCCCTGAGGCACTGAACCTCTCTGCTCTAGCGTTCTCTTGGTGTAGGCAAGTCGAGATGCAAGGAGGTTGAGCACTGATCGTTTCACCAGCACCCGGGTCCACGTTCCGCCAACCGGCACACCAAGGTCATCGAGACTCTGACACCCCACATCCTCGATACTGATGATGAGCCTCTTGCCTGAATTGAGCGCTGAGAGATCGCCGCGAAAATCCTGCAATATTGAGCGTTTTATTCGCGGGGGCAATGGAAACAGACCGAGGTCGTTGATGTGGACAGTGTTGCCTGATTCCGTTTGGCCGAAGCGCAGCCGCTCGTAAGTCAATGGGTCGGGCTCGGCCTGCAGAGCATTCGCCAGCCAACCAATGACTGCGTGGTGCCCCGAGCGCCGCATTCCGGCAACGAGAAACCTCGACTCCCATGGAACCCTGTCAATCGCTGCACCGAGCCGCCGCGCTTCAATCGACACGTTTAGAGCTGCGAGGGCATTCAGAGGGCGACCAAGGATCGACATTTACAGCGCGACTTCCGAAGCGACATCAACAGTTCCACATTGGTGAAGGTCTTGGCCCATTGTGCCTATTCTCACGTCGCCATCACCGCACCGACTTCCCGGGGACTACCCGCCGACCTGACTCATTGATCGCGACGGACCGATGAACAGTACATCATTGGTCTTGTGACCAACCCACTTGGCTCCTGCCCACATCATCCCGATCCAAGATGCCGGCCTGCAGACCTACCTGCGTTCACTCGACATTCGGTTCGCCCCACCCGCACGCTGAGCCGACACCGACGACGCTCAGCAGGTCCGCCGAAGCTCCCCCAGGTGATCCAATTCGACCTCGGTCATGATTGGCCGGTTCCGTTCAAGCGCGAGCAGGTCAAGTAGGTCATCCGGCCATTCGACAAGCTTCCAGCGCGACAGGAGATCGGAAGACTCTGGCTGAATGCTCGAGCCAGTGAACGATGATCCGTTCCCATGGCGAGTCACCGCCGGGTCAATGTCGACCGAGAGTCCCAAACCCCCCAGCACATCAGCCCGGTAGGCGGAATCGCCTGATGACCAACGATCAAAATCGATCACATTCCAACCGGCGGAGGCAGCGGTCAGATCGCCGGCGATTCGATCTAGGAGTTTCTGATCGGACTGCAGAAAAGGCGTTCCTCTTCCCTGATCAACCAAGGCCTGAATCCTGGCAAGTCGGGAGGCAAGAAGGTTGAGTACCGATCGTTTCACCAGCACGCGGGTCCACTGCCCGCCCGCAGCGAGACCCAGGTTGTCGATCTGTCGACATTCCACATCCTCAAAACTGACGATGAGTCGCGTGGCTTGGTCGAGTGCGGGGAGATCTCCACGTAGCCGCCGGGACTTTGCTCGCCTCCCGCGCGGTTTCAATCCCACCGTGGTGATGTCATTGAGATGGACCGTGTTTCCTGACGCGGAAATACCGACACCCATCCACTCATAGGTAAGAGGGTCGACATCGGCCTGGAGAGCATTTGCTAGCCAACCAATGACTGCGTGGTTCCCCGAGCGCCGCATTCCGGCAACGAGAAATCTCGACTCCCGCGGAACCCTGTCAATCGCGGCATCGAGCCGACGAGTTTCGAGCGGCGCTCCGAGGGATGCGAGAAGATCGAGCGGAAGAGTTAACCGCGACATCGACAGCATTGCCTTCGATGTCCAACCACCCGTGCCCCAGTCGTTGCCGCCATGGCGCGAGTTATTGGCACTCGCCGCATCACCACCACAGACAGGGGCCGGGGACTACCCACCGATCTGACTCATTGATCGCGCAGGACGGATGAAGTGAACCTGATTGATCTGATGGCCAGCCCACTTCGCACCCACTTCGGCGCGAATAGCTGCGGTGATGTCGTCGTCGGAAGCGCCGGAGCGCAGCATGGAACGCAGATCGAGTTCTCGGGTGGCGAACAAACAGTGACGCAACATGCCATCGGCGGTCAGACGAACCCGATCGCAGGATTCACAGAACGCGTGGGTCACGCTGGCGATGACGCCAATCTCGCCGCCTCCATCGAGGTACTTCCACCGTTCGGCCGGAGCATTGCCCCGCGCTGCCACTGGTTCGAGCGGAAAGACCGCACGAATGGTGGTGATGATTTCGTCTTGCGTGAGCACCTGCTCATTGGTCCACTTGCCCTGCGCGTCAAGCGGCATGAACTCAATGAAGCGAACAACGATGCCTTTGGTGCGGCCGAACTCAGCGAACTCGACCAGTTCGTCCTCGTTCACGCCGCGCATGGCGACCACGTTGAGCTTGATAGGAGCAAGACCTGCTTCGAGAGCGGCATCAATGCCGTCGAGCACCTTTGCCAGTTCGTCACGCCGCGTGATGGTGGCGAAACGTTCGGGTCGAAGTGAATCGCAGGAGATGTTGATGCGGGTGAGACCGGCCGCGACGAGCGCCTCGGCGCCCGTTCGCAAGGTCGTTCCGTTGGTGGTCAGGGCGAGATCGACACCGAGCGCCGACAGTTGCTCGATCAGCACCGGGAGGTTTGCCCTAATGGTGGGTTCCCCACCGGTGAGGCGAATACCGTCGAAGTCAAACCGTTCCACGCAGATGCGAGCAATACGGGTGATCTCCTCATAGGAGAGCACATCGGCTCGAGGCAACCAGTCGAGGCCCTCGGCCGGCATGCAGTACGAGCATCGGAAATTGCAGCGATCGGTGACCGAGATGCGCAGATCGCGATGGATGCGCCCGAAGCCATCGGAGAGCGGTTCGGCGGTGATCGGCATGGCTTGAGGTTAGGGCGCCAACAGCAGTACGCGTACCGCGGTGCCAGCTTGGATGGTTGCTCCGTCGGGCAGCACGGCGAGGGCATTGGCTGCCGCCATCGACGCCATGTGATGCGAACCCTGCGCACCCGATGACCGAACCCGATAGGTCGCAGTCTCAGTGTCGTAGTGACACCAAACCCGGGCGAAGTGGGTCTTGCCATCGACTCGACGCTGCAGCGGCTCATCAGCAAGGGCCATGACCGACGGGCGGTCGAGGAAATTGGCATTGATGCCCGACATCTGTCGCAGTCCTGGACGACAGAACAGCTCGAAACTCACCATCGAGGACACAGGGTTGCCCGGGAGGCCGAACACCGGAACGGCCACGCCATCAGATGAACGAGTGATGGTGCCGAACGCCAGAGGTTTCGCCGGTTTGATAGCGATCTGCATCCAGCGCATCTCCCCGATGCGATCGAGCACAACCTTGATGAAATCGAAGTCACCCATGCTGACACCGCCGGTGGTGACCAGCGCATCGCAACGCTCCACTCCGGCAAGCAGCGCTGCCTCAATGGCTGATTCGTCATCGCGCACCAATCCAAGGTCGATTGCCTCGAATCCACTTGAGCGAACGAGGGATCGAAGGGTCAACCGATTGGAATCACGAATCTGCCCGGGACCCAGCGGAGATCCGTCATCAACGAGTTCGTCGCCGGTGGAAATGACACCCACGCGCGGACGGGGAATAACCGAAACCCGTGCCATACCAACGGTGGCAAGAACACCAAGATGCGCGGCCGTCAGCACTGTTCCCGCCTCGAGCACGAGGTCGCCGGGTTCGATGTCGTCACCTGAAGGACGCACATGGTTGCCTACCGGAACTTCGGAGCGAACCAGCACTGTCGATCCATCAACAGCCAACTCGGTGCGTTCCACCATGACCACGGCATCCGCGCCCGGCGGCAATGGTGCGCCGGTCATGATGCGAGCGGCGTCACCAACCCCTACCGGTGTGTCGAGACCCGACATTCCGGCGCGCACCGTACCGACGATTCGCAGCGAAACTGGCCGATCATCGGCCCCGAGGGTGTCGGCGGCACGCACCGCAAAACCATCCATCGCCGTGTTTGCGAACGGCGGAACCTGTTCAACTGATCGAATGGACTCGGCAATGACGCAGTCGAGCGCCTCATCGATCGGAACAACGACCGCTTCGGCACCGACACACCGGGCCAGGACGAATCCGCGCGCCTCGGCGAGCTCGATCACGTGAGCCGGTTCTGCACGAGATCCACGAGATACTCGCGGAACTCATCTCCAAGATCGCTGCGCACGAGCGCAATCTCGACGGTGGCTCGCAGATAGTCGATTTTTCGGCCGACATCGAAGCGGCCGTCGGTGAACACCCAACCATGCACATCTTCAGTCTGCAGAAGGAGTTCGATGGCATCGGTGAGTTGGATCTCGCCGCCGACACCGGGTCGAGTTTCAAGCAGTGCGTCGAAGATTCCCGGAGTGAACACATAACGGCCCATGACCGCAAGGTTTGAGGGGGCCTCAGCGGCTGCGGGCTTCTCGACAATGCGATTGATGCGAACGAGTTGGTCAGTGATTCGTTCGGGATCAACACAGCCATAGGAGGAAATCTCCTCGATGGGGAACTCCGACAGCGCAATTACTGAACCGCCGGTCTCGTCGTGAGTCTTCATCATGTCGGAAAGCACGGTGCTGTGTTCATCCATGATGTCGTCGCCGAGCATGACCACGAAAGGTTCGTTGCCGACATGCTTCCGGGCCACCGACACCGCATGCCCAAGACCGAGAGGTTCTCCCTGGCGGACATAGTGAATATCGGCGAGCTCAGCGAGCCGGCGGACCTCTGCGAGATCAGCGGTCTTGCCACGATCTTCGAGGAAGTATTCGAGTTCGAAGTTACGGTCGAAGTGATCCTCCAACGATCGCTTCGAACGTCCGGTGATGATCAAGATGTCATCGATACCGGCCCGCACTGCCTCTTCGACCACGTACTGGATCGCAGGCTTGTCGACAATCGGCAACATCTCTTTCGGCTGCGCTTTGGTGGCCGGAAGGAAACGCGTGCCAAGGCCGGCGGCGGGAATGACGGCTTTAGTGATCCTGTGTTCGGGCACGTCGACCCCTCCTTGTGCGCTGCGGTGAGCATAGGTGGCGGCGTGAAGTGCAGAGAGCGCGGATCGAGCGACACCGTTCACTCTGGGGCATCGCAGCGTCGATCGCTATGATCTCTGCCTGTCTCCCCCCGCCCAACGAGGAATCCCATGCCCACCTACGAATATCGCTGCAAGGACTGCGGCCATGAGTTCGAAGCCCAGCAGGCTTTCTCTGACGATCCGCTCACCGAATGTCCGTCATGTCAGGGCGCTCTCAAAAAGAAGTTCGGCTCCGTCGGGATCTCCTTCAAGGGCAGCGGTTTCTACAAGAACGACAGCCGTGGATCCTCCCCAAGCTCCACAAGCACCTCCAGCACCGCTGGGGCCTCGACTTCGTCAGATGCAACAGGCGAGTCAACGAGTACTTCCGCGACTGCTCCGGCGACGCCGAGCACTCCGGCGCCTGCCGCTGCACCTGCACCGTCAGCGGCACCCTCATCGGCTCCGTCGACCGCAGTCTGAGCCAGACTGCCCTTCTCCGAACGGCACCTCCCGCCTAGGGTGCGACGCCTTCCCCGGATGTCCATCGAGGTCGGGAGGCGCACATGCGCACCAGACTCGCCCCTGCCATCGCGTTCGTCTCAGGTCTTCGGCGCTCTCGTCGTGCCCGCAACCTGATAACGGTGTCACTCGCCATCGTTGCTGGGTCGGTGACCATCGGCGCACTGGCCAGTGCCACTGCGACTCGCAACACCTACGGCGAGCGACAGTCAATGCCGGTTGCCCGTCACGACCTTGAGGTCGGACACGTCATCGACGAGCGTGATGTTGTGTGGCGCACACTGCCGATCGCGCTCACTGCGGGATCAACAGTCGCCGAACCCGTCGGCCGAACAGTGATTGAGCCAGTGGTCGGCGGCGAAGTCCTGCTCACCCGACGTCTCTCCGGCTCGACGGACTTGGGGAGAGCGGGAGCAATCCCCCGCACGAGCAGGGCGATCTCACTCGAACGGACCGAACTCACCCCACCACTTCGCCCCGGCGATGAGGTCGACCTGTTGACTGCCTCGTCAAGGTCAGGTGCTGCCGCCATTGCTCGAAGAGCCAGAGTCCTCGAAGTCAGCGACCGGGCCATCGTGGTGATCGTGGCCGAGTCAGAAACCTCGGCAGTGGCCCGTGCGGCGCTCGACGCCACAGTTCTGATCGCCCTGCGCGGACAGGAGTAGTATTTTTGCGTGTTAGCCCAGAGCGCCTCAGCCCCAACCAGTCGGTCATTCATCGGACGCCTCGGTGTTGCAATTTGCATCAGCGCGCTGCTCGTTCTGGTCTCCATCACCTGGGGAGCGCACCGCGCCAGCGCCTCGGTCCCGGGGACGGAACTCGCAAGTAAGGCCAAGCTCTCAAACGAACAGCAAGCCGCAGCCCACAACGAGATGACCGTGTGGAAGGCCGTCGTACTTGGTGTGGTTGAAGGCGTCACCGAATACCTCCCGATCAGTTCCACAGGTCACCTCGTTGTCACCCAACGACTGCTCAATATCGGTAATGACTCCGCCACTAAAGATGCCGCCGACTCCTATGCCATCGCCATCCAGTTCGGTGCCATTCTGGCTGTGCTCGTGCTGTACCGACGGCGAATCAAACTCATTTTTCGTGGTATCCGAGGTCGAAGCAAACGCGGAAGACGACTCGTCATCTCCCTCGTACTTGCTTTCCTGCCGGCGGTTGTCGTCGGTGTCGGTCTCGAAAAACCCATCAAGGCTCACTTGCTGAGTCCTCCCGCTGTCGTGGGCGCGTGGATCGTGGGAGGCATCGTCCTGCTCATCGTCGCTCCCCGCATCAAACCCGATCGTCCCGGTGTTTCGCTTACCACCATCGCCCCGAAACAGGCGCTCATCATCGGCGCTGCCCAGGTGCTCGCCATGTGGCCGGGCACGAGCCGGAGCCTGGTCACCATCCTCGCCGCACTGGCGGTGGGCACCACGCTGTCCGCGGCAGTGGAATTCAGTTTCCTGCTCGGACTGATGACCCTTGGGGCCGCCACGATCTACGAGACAGCGAAGAACGGTTCAACGGTTATTGACGCCTACGGCATCGCGAGCCCGCTCATCGGTGTCGTTGTGGCTTTTGTGTCCGCTGCCGCCGCAATTCGTTGGATGGTCACCTGGTTGAAGACTCGCAGCCTCGCCATCTTCGGGTGGGAGCGCATTGTGGTCGCCATCATCACCATCGGTCTGCTGATCGCTGGCTCCATCTCCGCCTCAACTGTTTGATCGCGCGCGTTCGTCGAACGCCGCAGCAATCAGATCCCGCTGAGGGCGACGTCGCCAATAACGAGCGTCGGACACCCAGTGCCTCCCGGAAGCCATTCCACATCGGCTCCTACCGCCAAGATGTCGAGCAGCATTCGCTGCAGCGTCGAGGCGATCGTGACTTCGCGAACAGGTTCAGCAAATGCCCCGTTGCGTATCATGAGACCCTCGACGCCCACAGAGATATCGCCGCTCACCGCGTTGACCCCTGAATGAAGTCCGGTCATCGACTGCACGTAGACGCCGTCGTCAATCGTGGACAGAAGATCATCGAAACTTCCCGTGCCGGGAGAGACCGAAAGCGCCTGACAACCAACCGAAGGCGTGGAGGACACGCCGCGTACCGCGGAACCGGTGCTCGGCAGTCCCGCTCGCCGGCCGCTGGCTGAGTCATACAGGAATCCCTGCAACACACCATCGACCACAAGGGGGTTCCGACGGCAAGCCAGCCCTTCACCATCGAAACTATCGGCAGCATATGAACGATGATCGGTGGGATCGTCCACAAGTGTGAGCGCGCTTGTCGCAATACTCTCGCCAACGCGATCGGCAAAAGGAGACCTTCCCTTGAGGACGCGGTCGCCGGTGAGCGTGGACCCAAGGATGCCCATGATGGTGGAAGCCACGCGTGGTTCGAGCAGCACTGCGAGCCTTCGTGAAGTTGCCGGACGGGCGCCGAACAGGCGCGTGGACCGCAGGACCGCGTCGTTGGCAGCTTCGGCGAGATCGAGCTGGTCGGGTGAAAACCCAACGGTGGAACCGGCGCCGGTGTAGGTCTCATCACCATCGGTGGCAAGTGCAAGTGCGCTCATGGAACACCATGCGCCGCGACCGGACCCGGCGATCCCGGTGCTGGTCGCCACCGCAAATCGACCTGAGGAGTCTGAGAAGCTGGCGACACGAACGCCGGTAATGCGGGGATCGCCGGCGAGCACCATGCGTTCCAGTTCGAGGGCGAGCTCAATTTTGCGAGACGCAGGTAGAGCAGCGACGGCGGGATCGAAGGCATCGAACGGAACCGGCGCTACGCCATCAGGTTCGGCCAAACCCACCCACGGATCAGGTTCAGCGAATGCGGCGTTGTCGCGAGCTTCACGCAGTGCATCGGCAACGACCTCGGGGTCGAGACTCCCCGCCCACGCGAACCCTTGCCGGTGATCGTGAACAACTCGCACACCGATACCCGCCGATGTGGCAGAGGTAAACGATTCAATGTCGTGGCCGTGTGCACGAACGGTCGTGTAGGTACTGCGGGAGACGAACGCTTCGACCTGCTCTCCCGACTTGGCTCGATCAGCGACCTCGACTGCGATGCGCTGGAGCGACGAGCACTCTTCATCGGGAGCGCCGGAGTTTGCTGCGCTCATGAACCGGAGATGGTGAGATCGTCGACCACAAGGGTGACGCCTGCTGCGCTCATCGGCAGGAACTGCAGGTCTGAACCAACAGCTCGCACATCTTGGAGCATCTTCTGAAGTGTCGACGCGATCGTGAACTCACGAACCGGCTCGGCGAGTTCGCCATTGCGGATGCGTATACCTTCGGCGCCGGTGGAGAAGTCACCACTGACCGGGTTGACCCCGGAATGAAGACCAGAAACCTCCTGGACCAAGACGCCATCGGTGATGCCAGCAACCATCGATGCCGGATCAGAGGTTCCGGGTAGCAAAGAGACCGCGAGGCAGCCGACGTCAGGCGTGCTTTTGAATCCGCGCACTGCGTTGCCGGTACTGACCGTGCCAGCCCGACGAGCCGAATGGGCGTTGTGCACGAACTTCTTGAGCACGCCATTGTCGATAAGCACATTTCGGCGTGCCGCCAACCCTTCGCCATCAGCATCGGTGGCAGTGAAGGCACGGGTGTCAGTGGGATCGTCGACCAAGGTGAGTAGCGAAGACGCCACAACCTCACCCATCCGATCGGCGAACAGCGATCGGCCCTTGAGGACCGCATCGCCATTGAGCGTGTAGCCAATAAGACCGAGGAACTGCGCAGTGACCCATGGGTCGAGCACAACGGTGAGACGCCCGCTGGTGGGCTGCACCGCTCCGAGCATTCGGGTTGCTCGTTGCGCGGCCTCATCTGCGGCGCGGAGCGGGTTGAGCTCGGACGGTTCACGTCCGACGGAAAACCCGAACCCCGTCTGCACTTCATCGCCCTCGGTAGCCAAGGCATAGGTGGCGACGTAACAGTTGGACTCACGGCCCGAAGACCGGATGCCAGTGGACGATGCCACTGCTGACTCGGAGATCGAATCGGCATACTCCGCTGATTCGATCCCCGAGATGCGTCGATCGGCAGCGAGCACCGCTCGCTCCATCTCAATAGCGAGCGCAACTTTGTCCTCAGCGCTGAACGAGTCGAGGGCAGACCGATAAAGATCTATCTGCGGGAGCGCAACGCCATCAGGTTCGGCCAAACCAGCGAATTCATCGAAGGTGGCGAAACCAGCATTGTCACGCGCATCAGCGAGCGTTTCGGCAATGACGCGTTCATCAAGGCTGCCGGCATACGCGAACCCTTGCCGGCCATCAATGACCACACGGATACCGACCCCTTGTGCCTGCGCCGATGACAACGACTCGACCTCGCCGCCGTAGACCCTGATCTCGGTGTCAGTGCCACGTACCACCACAGCCTCGACCTGTTCGCCGGGTCGGGCCATAGCCACGACGCGGTCAGCAACTGACAGAAGTTCGTCGCTCATGCGGCGGTGCCACCGATGGTGAGCGAGGAGACCCGAAGTGTGGGAACGCCGTCACCGACCGGCACGCCCTGTCCGTCCTTGCCACAGGTTCCTGGAGGACCCATGGCGAAGTCGTTACCGAGTGCGTCGATGCGTTGGAGAACCTCGGGGCCGTTACCGATGAGGTTGCCTTCGCGCAGCGGCTCGGTGACCTCACCGTTCTCAATGAGATAGGCCTCAGTCATTCCGAAGACGAAGTCGCCGGTAGCGGTGTTGACCTGGCCGCCGCCGAGATGCTTCACGTAGACGCCCTTGTCGGTAGAAGCGATAATCGCCTCGGGCTCTTCGGTTCCGGCCAAGAGATAGGTATTTGTCATGCGGACCATCGGGAGGTGCTGATAACTCTGGCGACGGCCATTGCCGGAACTCGCTCGGCCCTGTTTGCGAGCACGCAACTGATCCCACATGTAGTCGGTGAGGATGCCGTCTTCGATCAGCACGTTGCGCTGCGCCGGATTGCCCTCATCGTCGATGGCAATGTTGCCCCATTCGCGAGCCATGGTTCCGTCGTCGACCACGGTGACGCCAGCGCTGGCCACCCGCTGGCCGACACGACCGGCGAACACCGATGCGCCCTTGGTGACCAGATCGGCCTCGAGGCCATGACCGCAGGCCTCGTGGAACAACACGCCGCCGCCGCCGCTACCAATGACGACGGGCATCTGACCACTGGGTGCGGGTCGTGCAGCGAGCTTGGTAATAGCCCGGCCAGCAGCACGGCGGGCGAGTTCATCAATGTCGTACCGGTCGAACAATTCGAAACCAATGGTGTGTCCGATGCTCTCGCGACCGGTCTGCATGCCCGTGTCTCCGGAGGCGACACAACTGACAGCGAAAAATGTCCGCACGGTTTCGTCCTCGGCGAACAAACCATCAGAGTTGGCCACGAGAATTTTGCGCAGTGAATCGCCGTAGTTCACCGAGACCTGACGAATGGCACCATCCACCGACCGAGCGATTTCGTCGGCCTGCGTGAGAAGTGCGACCTTGCGAGCTTTCGGCACATCAGTGGGTGCGAGCTCGATGTCGTAACCACGACTGGAAGCAGAACGGGTAAGCGCCACGGTGCGCACGCCACCGCCACCGCCCCGGGCCGCAGCGGCCGCCGCTTCAGCAGCAGCAAGAAGCCCCGTCTCGGTCAGATCAGCGGTGTGAGCGAAACCTGTTGTGTCGCCCACAACAACGCGAATACCTGCGCCGCGGTCACGACCTGAGGTGAGTTCTTCGACCCGACCATCGTCAAGTAGCGCGGAAGAACTCCGTCGATCCTCGGCAAACACCTCGGCAAACTCACCACCCGTGCGCAGGGCAGAACCCAGAACTCGCTCCAACACCGATGCATCGATCATGTTCGCTGTGCCTCCCGGCTTTCGTGCCCTGCGGTCGGGACGGGTTGGCCGTGCCCCGACAGGAGCCGTAGCGTACCGGTCATGTCCCCGATCGCTGGTTCGAGCGCCTCTGTCGAGTTGCTGGTCACCGATGCCGACACCGCGATCGCCCACCGCTCCGGTTCAGTTCCTGTACTGGCCACCCCGCGAGTCATCGCGCTCTGCGAGCAAGCAGCCTTTTCCGCAGTCGCGGACCAGCTCGCAGCTGGCCAGACCACTGTGAGCATGAAGGTGCAGATCGACCATTTGGCTCCCTCAGCCATTGGCCAGAGCGTCACAGCAGAGGCCACCGTTGAGAAGGTGCAGGGACGTCGCATCATGTTCACTGTGTCGGTCCACGATGATCACGGTTTGATCGCAGTTGGGCGGGTCACTCGGGTTGTGGTTGATGCTGAGGAATTCCTCGCCAAGGCCCATCAGACTGATTGAGCATTCCTCACGGGGAATCAGCTCACCGCCCGTTGAGTGACAGGGCTTCGTAGACTCCAGTGATGGCAGCCGGTGAGAAGCGACGTCGATGGGCCCTTCCGGCCCGCATCGTCATCAGTCTTTTCATGCTCGCCGTGCTCTACACACGCTTCCCGGAACTGTCATGGTCCGAAGTCATGCCCGTCTGGACGCTCTCAACCGCAGAGTGGCTCCTCGGGGCGGTTCTTCTCACGCTCATTGCCATGGTGCTGTCGGCATTGCGATGGCAGCAGGTACTGAAGGCCATGGATCTTCCAACAAGTCTTCGAACTCTTGTGCCGCTTGCATTCGCAGGCCAGTTCGTCTCAAACGTTCTCCCCACAACCATCGGTGGCGATGTGCTGCGCGTGTCGAGACTCTCCAAGGAGAACGGCGATTCTGCGGAAACCTTTGCGTCTGTGGTGCTCGAACGTCTCAGCGGATGGCTTGTGCTGCCGCTCATCACGTTCTTCGGACTCATCATTAATCCCGATCTTCGTCATCAAGGCGACGCGACCCTTTTCGCAGTACTCATCTCAGCCGTAACGCTCGTCGGACTGGTCGTGATCATCGGCGTGGCTGACCACCCACGTCTCGGCGGGCGGTTCGCATCGCGAGAGGGCTGGGCCCGATTCGTCGGCGCCGTGCACCTTGGCGTGACCCGAATGCGCTCACATCCCGCAGCGACGGTTGGCATCGTGCTCGCCGGGCTGCTCTATCAACTCGTGTTATGCGTCGCTGCCCTGATGGTCGCCGCTGCACTCGGGTTCGGCTGGCTGGGAATGACTCCCCTGCTGGCGTTCTTCCCGGCAGTGCTCATTGCCCAGGTTCTCCCCATTGGCATCGCCGGTTTAGGCGTCCGCGAAGGCGCATTCGTGTTGTTCCTCACCCCCCTCGGCGTCCCCGCCGAGCAGGCCATTGCGCTTGGGTTAGTGCTTTACGCCGTGAATCTCGTGGTCAGCCTCGCCGGAGCCCCTTCGTTTGCTCTCGGGAGTCGCCGGCGCCCGGTTCAGGACCCGGCGGTCTAATTCCTCTGCGCTTCGTGGCTCGATCGATGAGCCCCTTTGCGAACTCCCTGAAGAGCCGAACTGCGATACGCCAGTTACCCACCGGAGGCGGTACCGTTCGGACGTCCCCGTGAAGGAATTCGCCTGCGCATGATCCTCGAGACCATCACATCCCCATCCGATCTCCGAGCGCTCTCCTCCGAGCAGCTCGAGACTCTGGCGCGGGAGATGCGCGAGCTCATCATCGATTCGGTCACCACCCACGGCGGTCATCTCGGCTCGAATCTCGGCGTCGTCGAACTCACGCTCGCCATCCACCGTGTGTTCGAATCCCCGAAGGACATCATCCTGTGGGACACCGGACACCAGTGCTATCCCCACAAGATCGTCACCGGCCGCACCCAAGGATTCTCTGCACTTCGCCAGGCTGATGGCATTTCGGGATATCCATCGCGTGCAGAATCCGATCACGACTGGATTGAGGACAGTCACGCCTCGACAGTTTTGAGTTGGGCCTACGGTCTCGCCACTGCGCAAACGGCCATGGGCACCACCGATCGTCGCATCGTTGCCGTGATCGGCGATGGCGCAATGACCGGCGGCATGGCCTTCGAAGGCCTCAACAACCTCGGGCACGCCGGTCGCGATGTCATCATCATCCTGAACGACAACGGCCGTTCCTACGCACCCACCGTTTCAAAACTTGGCGAGAGCCTCGTCAAGATCCGCAACAACCCGGTGTACATGCGTCGTCAGGCCCGGCTCGAGAAGTTGCTTGCCGAGCTTCCGGTCGTCGGCGGACTTGCTGGACGAGGACTGGATGCCACAAAAGCGGCAATCCGTGAGATGTGGGAGCCGACCGCGTTCTTCGAGGCTCTCGGCGTGCGTTACGCCGGCCCCTTCGATGGTCATGACGTCGCCGCCGTCGAGATGGCGCTGAATAACGCGATCGCTATGGGTGGTGGCCCGCAGGTGATCCATGTGATGACCCAGAAAGGCCGTGGCTATGGCCCGGCCGAGAACGACCCGGTGAAGCGACTGCATGACACGTCTGAGACGAAACCGGGTAGTTACACCGCCGCATTCACCGAGGCGCTCCTTGCCGAGGGATCCGCACGCCCCGAACTCGTCGCCATCACCGCAGCAATGCCCGATTCCACGGGCCTGCTCGCATTCTCTGAACGTTTTCCGGGCCGGATGATCGATGTCGGCATTGCCGAGCAGCACGCTGTCACTGCAGCGGCCGGCATGGCTCGCGGCGGTCTCCGTCCGGTATTTGCCGTGTACTCCACCTTTCTTACCCGGGCCATTGATCAGGTCAACCTTGATGTCGGCCTGCACGGCGAACCCGTGGTGTTCTGTCTCGACCGAGCGGGCATCACCGGCGACGACGGTCCCAGCCACCATGGCGTGCTGGACATGGTGCTGCTCACCAAGGTTCCGGGCATGACCGTGTTCGCTCCATCCTCCTATCAGGAGGTCGGCCAGATGCTGCACGATGCGCTTGAGGTCACCGACGGCCCATCGGCCATCCGTTGGGCCAAGACCGAAGCCCGCCATGTCGGCCCCGATGAGATCGGCAGTGGCCTGAATGCCCGCCAGCTTCAGGCGGGAACCGAACTGTGCATCATCAGCGTCGGCAAGATGCTCGACGCTGCTGAGGCCGCCGCTGCACAACTCGAAAGCGAAGGAATTTCGGTGTCGCTCTGGGATGCGCGGGTGGTCAAGCCACTCGATATCAACATGCTGACCGCAGCGGCCGAGCACCCCTATGTGATCACGATCGAAGATGGGTTGCGCGACGGCGGCGTCGGTTCGGCCATTGCCGATTCCCTTTCCGAACTCACGCTCGGACGCACACCTGTGCGGGTGCGAATCCTTGGCGTGCCCACCCAATACATCGCCCATGGAAAACCGGCCGCCATCCTCGCCGAGCTGGGTCTTGATGCCGCAGGAATTACTGCGTCGGCTCGCGCATTGTGTCGTGCCGAGGGAAACGTCACCGCCTGATCCATGGCCACTGATCAGACTGACCACCCGCCGACCTCGCCGCAGGGCGTGTTCGATCTCACCGGAAGAACGGCGTTGGTTACCGGAGCCTCGTCGGGTTTGGGATGGCGCATGGCTCTCGTGCTCGCTCATGCTGGTGCCACCGTGGCCGTCACCGCTCGTCGCTCAGATCGGCTTGAGGCTCTTGCCGCTGAGCATCGGTCGATCCATGCGTTTACCGCCGATCTTTCGGTCGCCGCCGAGCGAGAACAGCTCGTCGCCGAGGTTGAGACTGCTTTCGGCACACTCGATGTGCTGGTCAACAACGCCGGGGTGGCCAATCCGAAACCGATCGAGCAGGAAACCCTTGAGGACTTCGAAGCCATGGTCGAGATCAATCTCACCTCGGCCTGGCATCTCACCAAACTCTTCGGCGCCGGCATGGTCGCCGCTGGTCGGGGTTCTGTGGTCAACATCGCTTCCATGCTGGGCGTGGTTGGTGCCACACCCTCGAAGCAGACCGGCTATCCCGCGGCCAAGGCCGGGCTTATCAACCTCACCCGCGAACTCGGTCTGCAATGGGCACG
>CANFQA010000026.1 GCA_947449015.1 Microthrixaceae bacterium
GTCGTGTGCTCAGTAGCGCAGCAGGGCGCCAACACCACCGAGCACATCGAGATCAGCGTTGCCCACGCACACCTCAACCGCACAGCCAGTACGCAGGGCAATGTCGACCAGTTCGTGGATGACGTCATCATGATGAACCATCTCGGCGCCATCAACGCGACAGGTCGGTCCCTTCCGGGCAAGTGATCCACAACTTGGGCAGCGCCATCCCGACTCCACGTAACCATCAGACACCAAAAGCGTGGCCACGCGCCGATCATTGAGCGCGCCCATCGTGTCGACAAGGCCGGCCACCCCACGTGAATGCGATCCGATGGAGTCACGCAGACGCAACACCAGAGCTGCTTCCTTCTCGGTCTCGAGTCGCTGTTCGATCTCAAGTGCCGCGACGCAGATCTCCTTGTCTGAGGCCGTGGTCGACAGATGGATCCGATGCGTGAGCCGCTCGCGGAGATAGGGATGCAACGAGGCCACCGTGGCGGCGTGAATATCGTCGGTGCCACCCACGCTCAGATGCGCGAAGCCGCGATCCTGGAACAGGCGGAACGCAACCTCGGCCGAGTGACGCAGATGCTGCGCCACCAGTTCATCGGTGTGGTGCTGTTCGCGCTCGCGTGCACCCCGGCTCGCTTCATCTCGGGTGTCGTAGTCCCGGGGAAGTTCTTCGAAAAGTTCAGCTCGTTCGATGAGTTCACCGAACTGGTACACGAACATGCGTGCCCGCTGGCGATCCACGAGCAGGACACCGAGTGGTTCGAGCTCATGGACAAGATGTTCCAACGGTTCGACCGCCGGCGAGTGATTGATCATCAGAGAGTTCGACACTGGAACGGGAAGCGCAAGCACTTGCCAGAAACGTTGATCGACACAGGAGAACAACGCCAGACCACGAACACCAGATCGATCGAAACCATTTCGCACATAGGTTGTGATCGCTTCGAGATCGGCCTTCGATGCTCGCGAGTCCCGCTCGGTCGCGCCCCGAAGGAGTGCGTCGAGCCGATGCTCGTAATCCTGAGGTCGTACCTGTCGTTGACCATCGACATCGAGATAACAACTCACCACGGGCGAACCCGTACTCCGGAATGCAGCGAGTTCCCGGATTGCGGTCTCGGTGATCACGGGCATGGCGCCTCCTGATAGCACGGTTGTGAAAACGACCCTATGCCGCGAGACGCAACCTTGCTCGCCACTCGTGTGTGATCTTCACTAAATCCACCACCAGCGTGGCGGAGCACACAGCAGTGTGCTGGATCAGTCCTCGTCGACCGGTCGGGGAGAACCTTCGACGCGAGCCTTTAACTCCGACAGAGCGGTTTTGATGATGCGGCCCTCAGCGCGTCGTTTCACAAACCCCGGGATGGGGTAGACGAGATCAACAGCGAGTTCGTAGTCGACATCGGTGGCACCAGAATCGGCGGCGGTCAGTACGTAGGCGCCATCGAGTTCACGGGGAAGATCACCGGTGACGAGACTCCAACTCAGACGGGCGGGCGCTTGCGCATAGTCGTAGGCAAGTTGATAGGTGGTACTGCGACCCATTGCCGCTGCCCGGAACTCAACAATGGTGCCGCGTCCCTGCGCATCGGACTCGACGATATGGACCTCTTTGAGGTCACCCGCCCACTCGGGGTAACTGGCGAAATCGATGAGCGTGGCGAAACAACGTTCGATGGGTGCATCGATCCGGATCCGCTCCTTGGCCTGCTCCGACATCTGTCCCTCCGGGTCCGGGCACCATGCCCGCTTCTGGCTGCGACCCTAGTCCTTCGGATCAGGAGATTCGGGGCGTCGTCGGGCCTGCTGGATACCCCGATCCACCCGCGGATCGAACTCCCGCTCCGGGAAATCGCCATAGGCGGCAACCCACAGTCCGGTGAACCCGAGCGCCCACATCGGGGCCAACACACCGAACGCAAGCGCGGTGTACACATGCGATGCGGCCACGGCGATGGATGCAACAACCTGCACCACGAATGCGCCAACCAAACGCGTTCGCACCGGCCGCGGCATGCTGCCAGATCCGAAAAACAGTCCGCCGACACCAATGGCATGCGTGCGACTGCGATCGACCGCTCTGAGGAACGCCAGGCCGAACACGATGATGCCAAAGGCGAACTCGACAAGGGACAGGCTGACATAGGCGACCATGAAACCACCCATGAACAACGCGGCAAGCAGTCCGGAAAGCACGAACACCACGGTCCCGACAAGTGATGTCGCAATGATGCCGGCCCCCACGCGAGCGTCTCCACCAGAGTTGTCACCAGAGTTGTCGCCAGAGTTCGGGCCAGAAGTTTCGCCTGGGGCATCCGATGGGTTCACAGTGTTCTTCCTAGTTCCTGGAGCGAGAGGTGCAGGTGATCGGCGAGATCGTCATAGGTGAACTGGTCGAGCACTCGTTGCCGAGCGGCCGAACCAAGTGCGAGTCGACGGGCTTCATCGAGCAGGAGTCGTTCAATGGTGGCAGCAACTGCGACAACATCACGGGGGTCATCAACGACGATGCCAGTGTGGCCGTCGATAACTGCCTCGGCGGATCCACCGCTGCGACCGGCAATGGTGGCAACTCCTGCGCTCCCGGCTTCGAGGAACACGATGCCGAATCCCTCCTGTTCGAGTCCGCCCCATCGATCACGACACAACATGGCGAAGAGATCCGCCGACGCGTGCAGTTCGCTGAGATCGGCATCGGGGACCCGTCCGAGGAACCGAACCGGACTCCCCTTCTGCTGGGCCCTGCGCTCAAGGCGACGGCGGTCACGGCCGGCACCGGCGATGACCACCTGCAACTGAGGATGCGAGGGAGCCAATCGGGCGGCGGCATCAATGAGCACGTCAAACCCTTTTCGAGGAACAAGGCGACTCAAGCCGAGGATGACCTCGTCGCTCGATCCAATTCCAAGGCCGGCGCGCACCTCGGACCGGCGCTGTTGAGAAATCGGAACGAAACGCTCCGGGTCCACACCGGGCGCAACGATCACGATGGGGAGCGACTTCCCGGCGGCCCGCTCAGCTTCAGCCGCGGGATACCCCCCGGCCGCTATGACAATGCGAGCGTCGCACAACACCCGGGCCAGCATCGGCCGAGTAACCGGAAGTCGGCCCGGAACAGTGACCTCAGCGCCATGAAGCACCACTCCATAGGGACGCTCAAGACGCGGACCGAGCTGGCCAAGTGGAAGCGCCGGATCAAGCAGAACGATGTCGGCATCAACCTCTGCGGCCAGCGCATCAATTCGACGTACCAACGAACGCGTGGGTAGCAGCACTCGGGCCCGATCGCGTTCAATCCTGATGGGCTGGGTCGCATCGAATGCTCGGTCGCCTGCGCGCGGCGTGGTGAGCACGGTGGTGGACTCCGGAGGAAGCCGTCGCCACAGTTCCCACAAATACGACTGGATGCCGCCCAACTTCGGCGGGAAGTCGTTGGTGACCAGCAGATGCTTCATGGACTGACCTCTGTACGAGCATCGAGACGCCCGAGTGCCCACACTGCATGTTCGGCCAGCAGTGGGTCGTTTCCCTGCGTGTGGCCGGCGAGCACCTCTCGCACGCGACCATCATCGGTCTGCGCACCGTTCCCAAGCGCCACGATGGCGTTTCTCCGCAGATAACGCGGATCGCGATTGGCGATGTACCAGCGACCATGGCGTTCCAGCAGTGCCTGGTCGTCGCTGGCAAGAAGTTCAAGAAGATTGACGATGGACCCTTCTGCATCGGGCTGTTGTTCACCCTGAGGTGAACGTCGACTTGGCGGACACACCTCTTGACAGTCATCGCAGCCGTAGATGCGATCTCCCAGCGCTTCCCTGAATTGTTCGGGAATGGGTCCGGCGGCTTGGACCAGCCATGCCAAGCACCGTCGCGCGTCAACCACACCCGGCGCCACGATGGCACCCGTGGGGCAGCCGTCAATGCAACGACGGCATGGACCACAACCGTCGGGAATCGGTTCCGACTCCGCCAGCACGGCATCGGTGACTACCGATCCGAGCAGCACCCAACTGCCATGCCCGGGGACGAGGAGATTGGCGTTCTTACCGAACCATCCGACCCCAGCGCGATGGGCGGCTGCACGGTCAACAAGAGCATTGTCATCGGCCACAATGCGGGTGCGGTGACCAGCGGACTCGAGTTCAGCGGCAACAGTGGCAAGCGCGGCGCGGAGATCTGCGTAGTGGTCGCGAGTTGCATACCGGGCGACTCGTCCGGTGGTTGCGCTGTGTGCAGCATCCGAAACAGGCCTCAGTTGGGATTCACCGCCGGGATAGGGCCATGCCGCAACGACAAGCGATGCCGCTCCAGCAAGCAGCGCTTCGGGTTCGGTTGAGCGCTGCGGGTTTCGATAGGTGAACTGCATCGTGGCGTCGTAGCCAAGTGACTGCCGCTCGATCAGTGCGGCACGCGCATCAAGCAGCGGCGCAACCCCGGTGACCCCGAGCGCCACAAGACCGGCACCGAGACCAACCTCGCGGAGCTGTTGGACGGACACGGAAGAGGAGGGTTGCACTCCTCCATCGTCGCAGATCGATGTGGCCCGGGGTCAGCTGATGCGTCGGCGATGCCGCAACTCAGGCACCAGGCCCGAGTCAGACAGCATGCGCAGGGCGCGGTACTCGCCCACATCGACCACCACGGCGTCACCAGGCTCACGGGAGCAGATGAAGGTGACCACGCAATCGGCGCAGGCCTCGGTGTGCTGCATGATGCACTGGTCGCAGTCGATCGTGAATGAGGTGCCGGTTGAAGATGTGCCTGGGGAGGAACGGGGGATGTCCATGGCCACAAGTGTGCAAATGGGGTGTGACAGTCACCCCGGAGCACTGCGCCAAGTACGATCTGGCACTTCAGAGCACCATCCGGGGGGATGACCATGGACGTCCATGTCGAGGCACCAACACGTGTGATCGGGAAACTGCACCGCACCGAAGCCGATGGAACACGGGTGTACCTGCGCCAGTGCCCTCTGTGCGAGTGCATGTGCGGCCTGGAGGTCTCTCTCGACGCCGATGACCATGTGAAGCTGATCCGCCCAGACCGTGAAGATGTCTGGTCAAAGGGATTCATCTGCCCGAAGGGCACCACGCTCGGCAAGCTGCACGAGGACCCCGACCGCATCCGCACCCCCATGATCCGCGAAGGCGACGCCTGGCGAGAGGTTTCCTGGGACGAAGCCTTTGCCAAATGCGAGGAACTCATCCACGGTGTGCTCGCCGATGGCGGCATCGAAGCGATGACCGC
Source organism: Microthrixaceae bacterium (assembly GCA_947449015.1). Taxonomy (GTDB): domain Bacteria; phylum Actinomycetota; class Acidimicrobiia; order Acidimicrobiales; family Acidimicrobilacustridaceae; genus Acidimicrobilacustris. The sequence continues at coordinate 5,245 of CANFQA010000026.1, forward strand.
ATTCATTGGCAACCCCGCCGGCCACTCGTTCAGTCTCAGCCGGTTTGGCGCACTGCTCATGGGTCAGGCCAACTTCCCCTCGATCTATTCCGCTGGCACCGTCGATCAGTGGCCGAAGAACGTCTCGTCAGTGCTGATGTACGGAAACATGTGGAAGATCCCCACGGTGGACATCCGTCGTACCGATCACTGGATCATCATGGGCGGCAATCCGCAGGCATCCGGCGGCTCACTGCTGGCCTGTCCCGATCAGCTCGCCGAGATCGACGCTATTCGTGCACGAGGCGGCAAGGTCATCGTGATTGATCCGCGTCGCACCGGCACCGCTGATCATGCCAGTGAATGGATTCCCATCCGGCCCGGCACCGATGCCGCGCTGCTGTTGGCCATGGCCAATGTGATCTTCAACGAGGATCTCTTCACGCTTGGCGCGGTTGAGGGAAAAGTCCTCGGCGTCGAGCAGCTGCGTGAGGCTGTCACCGAGTTCACGCCCGATCGTGTCGCCGAGTTCTGCCACGTTCCGGCTGACACCATTCGTCGGCTGGCCCGCGAGTTCGCGGCAGCAGAGCGCGGAGGCCTCTACGGCCGCATCGGTCTGTGCAACCAAGAGTTCGGCACGCTCGCCAGTTGGATGGTCGATGTCATCAACATCATCGCCGGACAGTTCGACAAGGTCGGCGGCATGATGTTCGGCAAGCCGGCCGCCGATCCGCTGGTGTGGAAGATGAACACCGCAATGACCGGCGAGCCCGAGTTCGGTAAATGGCGCAGCCGGGTGCGCGGCGCCCCCGAAATCCTCGGCCAGGTACCGGCATCATGTCTTGCCGAGGAGATCGCCACCCCCGGCCCCGGGCAGATCAAGGGCTTCATCAACATCGCCGCTAATCCCACGATCAGCGTTCCCGATTCACAGCAACTCGAAGACGCCCTGCCGTTGCTCGATTGCATGATCGCCATCGATTGCTACATGAACGAGACCACCCGGTTCGCCCATGTGCTGTTGCCTGGTCCGTCGCCACTCGAATCACCTCACTTCGATGAACTGATGTGGGGTTGGGCAGTGGGCTCAGCCGCCAAATGGAGCGATCAACTCTTCGAGATGCCCGAGGGAACTGTTCCCGAATGGGAAATTCTCGCTCGCCTTGGTTGGCTCTGCACGGGACAGAAGGACGCGGATTTCGAGTTCTCCGTGCTCGACGACGGGTGGTTCTCCACGCTGTGCATGCTGTATGGACGCGACCCCGAGACGACGCTACCGCTGTATGACTTCGGTGGCCCCGAGCGCATGATCGACCTGCAGGTGCGCATGGGCCCATGGGGCGATCGTTACGGCGAGAACCCTGACGGCCTCACTCTCGAGAAGATCAAAGCTGCGCCGCACGGCATCGACCTCGGCCCGATGGTGCCACGCGTTGACGAGATGATCGGCACTCCATCAGGCATGATCGAACTCGCTCCCGAGTACATCCTGAGCGATCTCCCACGCCTGCGAAGTGCACTCGATCGTGACCCCGAGGGCTATGTGCTGGTCAGCCGCCGTCACATCCGATCGAAGAACACCTGGATGCATAACGTCAAAGTGCTCGTGAAGGGCAAGGACCGATGCACGCTGCTGGTACATCCTGATGATGCTGCTGAACTTGGTCTCATTGATGGCGCCGATGCACGGGTCTCAAGCGAGGCCGGCAGCATCGAAGTTCCCGTTGAAGTCAGTGACGAGATGATGCGCGGCGTGGTGTCACTGCCCCATGGCTGGGGTCATAACAAACCCGGCACACGACTCTCGGTGGCTCGCGAATACGCAGGCGTCAACAGCAACCTGCTGGCCCCGGGTCATTTCGTCGATGAACTCTCGGGGAATGCCGCGGTGAACGGCATTCCCGTCGAGGTGGCACCGGCGTAGTCTCGCCTCGTGGACACCTGGATCTTCCTCGGCGTGTTAGCGGCCGCCAGCGTGCTTGTGCTGCGCGCCTATGGGTGGGCCATCAGTGGGTATACGCCGCCTCCGCCGCGCAGCGACCTGCGCTCGATCGAGGCATTCCAGTCAGACCGCGAAGGTGAGACCGAGTTCGACCTGGGCGTGCATTGGAAATCAACCGACGACGTCGGTGCGCAGTGGCACCTGTGGTGGATCGTTCAAACCGGCGAACTTGTCGGGCTGCGAACACCGGCATTTCCGCCACCGCCAGGGCCTGCGTATTACCAAACACGCCAGATCATGCAGTTCCAGCTCTACGCAAACGTTCCCTACAGCGGCATGAAGGTGCTCGGACATCTCGAACACCGACCATCGCTCGGACTGTCCCAACATCTGCGAGATCTGCCGAACGGTCTCGACGTGCTGTGTGGTGGAACCTACGGCGAGGATGACGCCGAGGTCACCAGCTGAGTGTGCTGACCGTGGTGAACGTGCAGGAGTAGATGCGACGATCGGTGCCGACCGCCGGGAACAGCACGGACTGCATGAGACTGCCGGAGTCGACACGAGTGACCTCGGCACCGGTCACGATGTCGCGCACGACGTACTGCTCCATCCACCGCTCGTTGTCATGGTGATGACTGAGGAACAGACCGTTGTCGCTGTCGAGAATGAGATGACTTCCGTGGTTCTGCTCCACGCTCCAACTCGGCGTGAGCGAACCATCTGCGGCGATGACGAAGCCGGCCAGCACACCGTTGCCACTGTCGTACCCAACAGCCATTCGACGATCGGGGTCGATGAGCGGCGGATTGGCGATGACCCCGCCGGGAAGGCCGCAGACCTCGGTAAGTGAAACCTCCGCGGTTTGGAGATCCACGCGCACCAGATGCAGTGGCGCCTCATTGGCCCCGACTCCGCGGAATGTTCCGATGTAGTTCTGACTTCCCTCGCCGTTATCGAGGAACCATGCGGCACCCAACGTGATGACGGCATCCCAGCCGTAGGACTGACCTTCCATGGTGCGATACCGAGCCATGAACGATGCGTCGGCCAACAGTTCCGAGCCATTCCAAACGGCTCGCAGAAGCGAGGTGTCGCCCACGACATACACGGTGTCACCATCAGCCGACAGCCGGGCAATGGATCGTTCAGGCAGATCGCAGGTGGCAACGATCTCGAGCGTGACTGGATCGAGCACCAGCAACTGCGTGCCAGCCATGTCGGGATCCTGCTCGGCGCCCGGCAACGTTCCACCGAAATCCTTGGTGACGACGTGGCCGGAGGACAAGGTGACGAAGCTGTTGTAGGGCCGCTCACGCGGCAATGTGGCCGAGGCCAGCACCTCGAGTTCGGGACTCAGGCGATGCGCGTGATTGCCGAACACTGCAAGCAATGAGCCGTCGGCCAGCACACCGACGCCGCCGGGCCAGCGGGCACCACCGGGGAGATCGTCGATGCGAGCAAGACATTCGAGGGTGACAGGATCGATTCGTTCCACCCAGGCGGTCGTGGTCTCATCGACAGCATTGCCCTGAAGAAACGCCCGACCTGCAGCATCGAGCACGACCATGGTGGCCCCAAACGCGTCTCGGGAGACGACGGTCGGAGTTGCGCCGGACAGGCCGACGAACGCACCGGCCCGCGTCTGTTGGCGACGTGAGCCACCGTCCTCGGTGAACCAAGGTTCTCGAGTTGCGTCGCCCGAGTTCACTGGCGGGTCATATCCGAACGCTGCTGAGCTTCAGCAGCTTGCTTCGCCTCGTCCTTCTTGAACGGCACCAGTTCGATCTCGACCGAATCAAGCACACCTTCGAACGGGAACGAGTCGCAATAGCGGGGACTGACCGGCAAACCACAGTCGTAGCCGACCGATGCGCCCACGCTCGAGATGACGCGCATCACGAAGGGGATCTCGACCGAACCGTGAACCTCTCCGTTGATGAGGAGATGCGCAGCACCGTTCTTGCGAATGCGCTGGAAATCGACACCGACCACCGAGGCGCCGACCGGCACCTCGATATCGGATTCGACGACCTGATGTTCGCCAAGGCAGTTGTAATCAAACACGAGTCGTTCGTTCTGCAGGAACACACTCAAGCCCGAATTGCCATTACCCACTGCGTAGATGACACCGTTCTGGCCAGCCTGTCGATCGATGTTGGCAAACAACTTCCAACTACGTCCGGCCACTGCAGCCGAGCTCTGCGAGGGCAGCGGCGCCATCGGTGGGCGATACACATAGCGACGGTCATTGCTGTGGGTGAGGTGATCTCCGAAGCGCACGCCGAACAATTCGATGCCACGATCATCAAGCGGAAGCACGCCGAACTTCGCCGCCTCGCCCCACCACAGCTCGATGAGTTCCGCCAGCTTCTCCGGGTTTGTGGCTGCGAGATTCGTGCACTCAGAGGGGTCAACGGCAAGGTGGTACAGCTCCCAGTCATCATCATCGAATGACTCGCCGGGGGTGTGGCGCGTAACGGCCTTCCAGCCTTCTGCGTAGAGCGCCCGATGACCGACCATCTCGAAGTACTGGACCGGATGCGATGTGGGCGCGTCGACCGCAGCTGGATCGAAGCTGTAGGCCAATGAGGACCCCGCCACTGGGAACTGTTCGAGACCCTTGTACACCGATGGCGCCTCAACGCCCACAACATCGAACACGGTGGCGGCGAGATCGGTGACGTAATGGAACTGTCGACGAATGCCACCGGCATCAGCGATGCCATTTGGCCAGTGCACGATCAGCGGCACATGCACGCCGCCCTCATGGGTGTTCTGCTTGTACCACTTGAACGGCGTGTTACCGGCCTGGGCCCAGCCCCACGGATAGTTGGAATGTGAGTTCGGACCGCCGATGGTGTCGAGATGCGCGACGGCTTCATCGGGGGTCTCGATCATGAAGTTGAAGAACTTCATTTCGTGGAGCACGCCAAACGGGCCGCCCTCCTGGCTCGCACCGTTATCGGACATCACCATGAACACGGTGTTGTCGAGCTTTCCGAGCTTCTCGAGTGCATCAATGAGACGACCGATCTGCACGTCGGTGTGCTCAAGGAACGCTGCGTAGGCCTCCTGCAGGCGGGCAGCAAGCACACGATGATTCTCCGGAAGCGTGTCCCATTCCTCGACGCCCGGGTTCCGGGGGGCGAGCTGTGTGTCTGGGCTAACGATGCCGATCTCACGCTGCTTTGCGAACCAGCGCTCACGGGTGACATCCCAACCTTCGTCATAGCGACCGCGATGCCGATCGAGATAGTCCTGCGGCGCCTGATGCGGTGCATGTGTGGCACCGAATGCGATGTACGAGAAGAACGGGCGGTCGGGTCGCACCGAGGTGCTGTCATGAATGAACTCGATGGCCTTGTCGATGAGGTCCTCGGTGAGGTGATAGCCCTCATCGGCAGTCTTCGGCGGATCGATCCGATGGTTGTCGTAGGTGAGATCGGGGTTGAACTGATCGGTCTCGCCGTCGAGGAATCCGTAGAAGCGATCGAAGCCGCGCTGCAGCGGCCATGCGTCATACGGGCCGGCAGCCGATGCTTCATCCATGGGACACAGATGCCACTTGCCGAGCGCGAACGTGGAATAACCCTTGTCGCGCAGCACCTCGGCCATGGTGGTGGCATGCGGGGTGATCTTGCCGGTCATATGCGGAAAGCCGGTGTTCCAATTAGAAACACTGCGCATGCCGACGGTGTGATGGTTGCGACCGGTGAGCAGCGACGCGCGCGTCGGTGAGCACAGCGGTGTCACATGGAAGTTCGTGTAACGAAGACCACCAGCGGCGAGGCGATCAATATTGGGCGTTACGAGATCGGAACCGAAGCAGTTGAAATGTGAGAAGCCAAGATCATCGAACAAGATGACAACGACATTGGGCGCGTCGGCTCCGGGATGAATGGGCTCTGGCCACCACGGAGTGGACTCCGCCTGGGTGTTGCCGATCGACCCGCCGAATTCCGGTCCAACGAAAGGAGTGTCACCCATGATCACTTCACTCCCATGGGCAGCATCTCGGGGGTGAGCCCCTGCTGCTGACGATCATTGCGATGGGCAACCCGGGTATGGGTCGACGCATGAGTCAGGACCCAGAAGCGACCTTCGACGATGGCATCGGTGACATTGCCGGCAACGACCGCAGGATCGAGCGCAGTGGTTTGCATGACCGACTCGAGCATCTCCATCGACACCGACTCGGGAGTACGAAGACCAAGATGTGCTGGCGCGTTGCGGGTGGACTCGAAGATCTTGGTGCGAACCAGTTCGGGGCACAGGCAGCTCACGCCGACACCAGTGCCGGCCAGTTCCATGACCAGCGCTTCGGAGAGACCGACAACGCCGTACTTGGCGGCGTGATACGCCCCGAGCATTGGCGTGGCACAGATACCCGCCTCTGATGCCGTGTTGACGATGTGGCCCTCACCCTGCTCAATCATGAGCGGCGTGAACGCCTGCACGCCGTAGGCGACACCCAAGAGATCAACACCAACAACCCAGTCCCATACCGCGGGCTTGGTGCGCCAGGTAGAACCACCGGATGCAACACCAGCGTTGTTGCACAAAACATGCACTGCGCCGTAGGCAGCGACTGCGGCATCGCGCAGTGCTGCGACCTGCGCGGCGTCGGAGACATCGCACACCACGGCGGTTACCGCAGCGCCGTCAGCGAGAAGTCGCGCCGCCTGTGCATTCAGTACCTCAGTCTCGATATCGGCCATGACGACCGACATCCCCTCGGCAAGGAAGCGCTCGGTAAGCGCGAGTCCGATACCTGACGCGGCGCCGGTGACAACTGCGACCTTGCCGTTGAGCTGCATGCCCTGAAGTTCCATTGAGATCCCCTTGTCGTGTATTGACATCATTACTGTCAGAACCTACGTTCGGCAAGCGCGCTCACCGGCGCATCTACTGTTCCAGCGACGGAGGAAACACCATGAGCCAGGACCAATCCAACTCCACTGAACGTCGTATCGCCATCGTCGGCGACGCCAAGCATTACGTCGGCCCCGATCTCACCAGAATGCTCGCGGCAACCGGCCACGATCTCGTCGTTGGTGATGCATCGGCCGAGCTCATCGCCGAGCTTGAGGCCATAGGCGCAGCGGTTGTTTCCCTTGATCGCACCTCGAACATGACCCGACCCGAGTCCGCCCCCGCACTTGTCGCCGCCGCGCTCGAACACTTCGGTCGTATCGATGCCGCCGTGCTGGCTTCCGGCCAGATCATCGGCGGCCGGTTCATCAACTCCACCCCCGAGCAGTACCAAACCCTCTTCGATGGCTGCATGACTGCGCCATACAACTTCCTTCACGCGGTGCTGCCCACAATGATTGAGCAGCGCTCCGGCCAGATCCTGGTCATCACCAGTGCATCGGGAGCACGCCCCGTGTTCGGCGCTCCGCTGTATTCGTCGGTGCGCGCCGGGGCGAACATGCTTGTGAAAGCAGTAGCCCAGGAAGTCGCCGCGAAGAACGTGCAGGTCAACGCTGTCGGCACCAACTACATGGACTTCCCTGAGTTCCACGCCGCGGTCGGTTCGCATGATCCGGCTGTGCGGGCCGAGGTGGAAAAGCAGGTGCCGTTGGGTCGTCTCGGTCAGATGCCCGAGTTCGCATCGTTCTGTCGGGTCTTTCTTGACGGAACCAGCACCTTCACCACCGGGCAGTACATCTCCTATGCCGGCGGCTGGGCCTGAGCCAGTACTGAGCCTCAGTCAGCAGCAACCACTGCACGGCCATTGCCACACCAGTGGCAGGCCACCTCTTCGATCGACTCGCTCAGGACTTCTTCGCTCTCCACCGAGAGCTCGCCGCCCACCGTGTAGTGATGGAAGGCCCGAGTGCGCCGGGACGAGGTGACATCGAATCGGGTCAGATTGCCGCACGCAGTGCAGCGATAACGGGGGGTGCTCACCGCCGCAATCATAGTGATGCTTGTGGTCGAACGCCTGTTCGGCTACAACTGCTCAGGTGCTTCCCCGTCCGATCGAACACGCGCAGCTCTCCCTTGATGACCTTGGCACCCCGCTGCGTGAGGTCACCTTCTGTGTGATCGATCTCGAAACCACCGGAGGCTCCCCCGCCACCAGCGGCATCACCGAGATCGGTGCGGTCAAATTGCGCGGCGGCGAATGCCTCGGCACGTTTCAGACGCTGGTCAACCCCGGGTGCGCGATCCCACCCGCGATCACCGTTCTGACCGGCATCACCCAAGCCATGGTGTACCCCGCTCCGCGCATTGAAAATGTGCTGCCCACGCTTCTCGAGTTCATTGGCGACGCAGTCATCGTCGCTCACAACGCGCGGTTCGATCTTGGTTTCATCCAAGCTGCCCTCGAACGCGACCAACGACCCCGACTCACGAACCGATCGGTTGACACCGTTGCGCTTGCCCGCCGTCTTGTGCGTGACGAGGTTCCCAACTGCAAACTCGGCACGCTCGCCGAACGACTCCGCCTCGCCCATCGCCCCTCGCACCGCGCGCTCGATGACGCACTCACCACTGGTGATCTCCTGCATCTGTTGATCGAACGAGCGGGGCGACTCGGCGTCACCGGCCTCGATGATCTCCTCGCCCTTCCCAAGATGGCCGGCCATGCGCAAGCAGCCAAACTTCGCCTCACCGATGAACTTCCGCGCACCCCAGGCGTGTACATCTTCCGCTCGGCGGCAAACGATGTGCTCTATGTGGGCAAAGCCACCAATCTGCGTGCCCGCGTGCGCTCGTACTTCTCGGGAGATGAACGTCGCAAGGTCGGTGCACTCCTGCGCGAGACCATTCGCATCGATCACATTGATCAACCCCATCCGCTGGCGGCTGCGGTCCACGAGGTGCGCCTCATCCATCGCCACACGCCGCAATACAACCGTCAGTCGAAGGACTGGTCGAAATACGTCTACGTCCGACTCACCCTTCACGAGACCTACCCACGCCTGTCCATCGTCAAGGACATTCGTCACGATGGTGATCTCCACATCGGACCGCTGTCCTCGCGAAGCGCGGCACAACGCGTCATCGATGCCATTCACACCTCGGTTCCGTTGCGTCGCTGTTCAGCACGGGTCTCAGCTCGCTCACAGCGCGAGGCTCCCTGCACCGCCGCGCAACTCGGTGTGGCGTTGTGCCCATGTGCCGGCGGCGTCGATCCAGCTGACTATGCACTGGTCGTCGAGCGAGCGGTGCGCGGCCTCACCATCGAACCCGAGCTGCTCCTTGCGCCGCTTACCGAACGACTCACTGCTCTCGCCGGCGAGGAACGCTTCGAGGAGGCAGCCGATGTCCGTGATCGTGCCGAAGCGCTCTCCGCGGCACTTCGTCGTCAGCGCCGATTCGAGCGACTTCGTCGTGCCGGACGACTACGCCTCGAGCTGCCCGACGGCAGCGGGGCCGATCTCGATGCCGGTCGACTCGTGCGGGCCTGGGGTGCCGGCGCCCGGCCCGCACCCGATGGTTCGCCATCGGTCACGCTGTTCGAACCCGGGACCCCACTCCCACCCCTGAAGCGTGAACTCGCCGACGAACTGACCTGCGTGGCTGCATGGCTCGAGCGCCATGCCCACGAACTCACCGTCACCTTTTGCGATGGAGAACTCACCTCGTTACTTCCCGAGGTTCCTTCGTTTGCACCCCGACGCACCCCAGTGCTGTCAGGTGCGCTCGATCACTAGGCCAATTCGGCACAGACAGCGACCAACCGGTCGAGCACCTGTTGCGCGGCACCCGAGTCGATCGATCGGCAAGCGGCCTCGACGCCATCAGCGAGGTCATCCACCAAACCACTGACCACAAGGCCGGCTGCGGCATTGAGACACACGATGTCGCGATGGGGCCCGGACTCACCACCGAGCACCCGGGCTGCGATAGCCGCGTTGGCTGTCGCATCTCCACCGGCAATTGCCGAAGGTGCAACTACTGCGATGCCGACCTCGCCCGGTTCAAATGTTCGTGTGGTCACAGCACCATCGCGCAGTTCGTGCAGGGTGCTCGGCCCCGTGGTGGTGAGCTCATCCATGCCGTCACTGCCCGTGACAACCATTGCGCGAGCGGCGCCCCGTGCTGCCAACACGCCGACAACGGTTGGTGCCACCCGTGGATCGCTCACGCCGATGACCTGGCGATCAACGCGTGCCGGATGTGAAAGTGGGCCGAGGTAGTTGAACACTGTTGGCACGCCAAGCTGCGTGCGAACCGGTCCGACAAATCGCATGGCCGGATGGAATGACCGGGCAAAACAGAAACCAATACCGGTCTGCTCAACACAGTGGGCCACACCCGGGCCGTCGAGTTCGACAGCGACACCGAGTGCTTCGAGCAGGTCGAACGAGCCCGAGGTTGACGAAGCCTTCCGGTTGCCGTGTTTGACGACTCGGGCGCCAGCACCAGCGGCCACGAAGCTCGCCATGGTGGAGACGTTGAGTGCATGCACACGTCGAGTGGGTGCACCGCCGGTGCCGACAATGTCGATCGCCGCTGGACCCGCAGGAAGCTCTATCGGCTCTGCGCTGGCCATCATGGCGTCGACAAGACCGGTGACCTCGCCAACGGTCTCACCTTTCATACGAAGCGCCACGATGAATGCGGCGATCTGTGCATCGGTGACTGATCCAGAGAGGATCTCGCGCAGCGCCGCACCACAGGCCGCAGCGCTGAGCTCTCGCCCGGCCATGAGTTCGCCAATGAGACCGGACCAGCCCCCGAGGGCGTCCATTGTGGGGGCGCTGTCGTGTGTCATCGCCCGAGTATGGCGCGACTCAGGCCGTGCGGCGTCGCTGACGGATCAACCGGCGACGCTCCCGCTCGGTCGCGCCACCCCAGATCCCGTCTTTTTCCCGCACATTCAGGGCGAACTCAAGACAGGCCTCTCGTACCGTGCACAGGCCGCAGATCGCCTTTGCCTCGGCGGCATCGGCGTCATCATCGGTGGCGGGATAGAAGATCTCGGCGTCCAGGCCCTGACAAGCGGCCTTCGTATGCCATGTGTGGTTCATGGAGATGTAGTTCCTGGGGAGCGTCCCTCACGGGAGGCTGACGGAAGAGAGCAACTGAGTATCTCCCCCTCATGGTGGAGGACACAAACTGACCGCCCACCGAAGCGCCGGATCGACCGGAACGCCGCCCATGGCCACGCCAATGCACCTACCCAATCCCCAACGTAGGCTCGGCGACCATGACTACCGGTGCGTTCGACCGCGATTCCGCCCTGCGCCGACTCGGCGAGACCCCCTTCGATGTCGTCATCATCGGTGGCGGTATCACTGGCGTCGGCTGCGCCCTTGACGCAGCCTCACGCGGGCTGCGCACTGCGCTCATCGAGCGCGACGATTTCTCCTCGGGAACCTCGTCCAAGTCCTCCAAACTCGTCCACGGTGGCCTGCGCTATCTGCAGCAGGGTGAGATCCGGCTCGTGTACGAAGCACTTCACGAACGCCAGCGACTCCGGCGAAACGCCCCACATCTGGTCAAGGTTCTGCCGTTCCTCATCCCGATCTTCTCCTCAAAGGGCGTGGTATCCAAGAAACTCGCTCGAGCCATGGGCTCAGCGATGTGGATGTACGACTTCACCGGCGGCGCTCGCATCGGCAAGTTGCATAAACGAGTTTCCAAGGCCGAGGCGCTTGCTCTGTTCCCCACCCTTCCCGAACAGCGGCTCATGTCCTCGTATCTCTATTACGACGCCCGTGCCGATGATTCGCGACTGTGCATCACCGTGGCGCGCACCGCTGCGCTCGACTTCGGGGCCACAGTGGTCAACGGCGCTGCAGTCACCGGACTGCGCAAGAACGCCGCCGGACGCGTGTGTGGGGTCACGGTCCATGCCGATGGCCGCGATATCGAGGTTGAGACCGCATCAGTGGTCAACGCTGCCGGCGTCTGGGCCGACGATGTCATGGCCCTTGATGAGCCGGAACGTCGCCGCACCATCCGTCCCGCCAAGGGCATCCACATCACCGTGCCATGGCACAAGGTTCGTAATGACATTGCCGCGGTCATTCCCGTTCCCGGTGACAAGCGATCAGTTTTCGTTGTTCCGTGGGGAGACTTCACCTTCATCGGTACCACCGACACCGATTACAACGGCGGCATCGACGATCCCCAGTGCACTGCCGAGGACATTGAGTATCTGCTTCGAGCCATCAACGGTTCGGTCACTACCGAAATCACTGTCGATGACATCGTCGGCACTTGGGCAGGCCTGCGCCCGCTGGTCGCCGATCCCGACGCCTCTGGTCGCACGGCTGATCTCTCCCGCCGACACAAGGTGACCGAATCGCATAGCGGCGTGGTCACCATCACCGGCGGCAAACTCACCACCTACCGGGAGATGGCCGCCGACACCATCGACGAGATCATCACGCACGTCCTCGATGACAACGCCCGTCGACGCATTCATCGTCGTTCCCGCACCAAGAAGCTCCGACTTCACGGCGCCGAGGGCTACGACAAACTCGTGTCCTCAGCTGACACCATCTCGTCGCTGGGCGGTGACGTCGTGCGTCATCTCGCCGACCGGTACGGCAGCGATGCGCGCACCGTGCTGGCTCTTGCTGAGAGCGATCCCGATCTCGCTAACCCGCTTGTGCCGGGTCTTCCTTATCTGCGAGCCGAAGCAGTCTTCGGCGTGCGCACCGAGATGGCCCGCACCCTCGACGATGTGCTGAGTCGCCGCACACGCGCCCGCCTGCTGGGCCGGGACGATTCCGCCGCGGCAGCCCGTTCGGTGGCCGAGCTCATCGCCCCGGATCTCGGTTGGGACAGCGCGGATATTGAACGCGAGGTCGCTCAGTACAACCGGCTCATCGACGAGGAACGCAACGTGCCGAAACTTCCCGAAGTCGCCCTCGACGTGGCTCTCGGTCACTGATGGCCGGCGAACCCACCGCACCCATCGCCTTCGCCGGTTCGGCGGCGGTAGCAAGCCGCCTGCGTACAAACCACATTCAGGTCACCGAGCAGGTGCTCGAACGGATTCGCTCGACTGGTGCCGAGGTGCACCTTGATGCACCGCAACTGGCCGAGGCCAGCCGCGACTGGTGGCCGCTTGCAATGACCTGGGCAACCAACGATGAGGTCGGCGCCCTTGCTGCAGTGATTACTCGACCCATCGAGGTCACACAGGTGGCCGAGATTCTTCGCATCTGCAATGAGCAACGCATCCCAGTGACTCCAGCCGCTGGCCGCAGCGGCGTTGTCGGCGGCTCAGTCCCACTATTCGGTGGGGTCCTGCTTGATCTGTGCGGACTCTCCGGGATCCGCGCAGTCGATCCCGACTCTCTCGTGGTCGATGTGCTCGCCGGAACGTTCGGTGACCTGTTCGAGGAAGAACTGCAGGCCGAACATGGCCTCACCGTCGGACACTGGCCGCAGTCGATCGCGCTGTCCACAGTCGGCGGCTGGTTGGCCTGCCGCGGCGCCGGCCAGCTCTCCAATCGCTACGGCAAGATCGAAGACATCGTCATCGGTCTCGATGTCGTACTTGCCGATGGCACGACACTCACCACTGGTGGCCATGCCCGCCAATCTGCGGGCCCCGATCTCAATCAGTTGTTCATCGGTTCCGAAGGAACTCTCGGCGTCATCACTGGCGCTCGACTCCGCGCTCATCGAATCGCCACCTCAACCCACCGTTCGGCATGGAGCTTCCCCACCTTCGAAGCCGGCGCCGATGCCTGTCGCCGCATCACACAGCGCGGACTCGCGCCGGCGGCATTACGTCTCTACGACGCTGCCGAAGCTGACCGCAGTTACTCCACTGGCGATGTCGCTGTCCTGCTCGTATTCGACGAGGGCGATGCCGAGGTCGTCCGGGCTGCAGATGCCATCACTGGGCAGGAATGCACCAGCGGCGAAGTCACCGGCACCCCTCTCGATGATGCGCTTGTCGAAAAGTGGCTCGGACATCGCAATGATGTTTCATCTCTTGAGGCATTGATTTCTCGCGGCTATGTGGTTGACACCATGGAACTCACCGTTGCCTGGTCGCAGCTTGACGCGCTCTATGTCGCAGTTCGCGATGCCATCGCCGCGGTTCCCGGAGTCATGGCCGCCAGTGCGCATCTTTCCCACAGCTACACCGATGGGGCATGTCTCTATTTCACCTTCGCCGGTAAACCACTTGAACCCACTGGCGCCGCGACCGAATCGCTCTACATGCAGTGTTGGAACGAAGGAACCACCATGGCTCTGCGTCATGGCGGTTCGCTCAGTCATCATCACGGTATTGGTCTCAACCGCGCCCGCTTCATGAGCGACGCGATTGGTGCCGGCGCCATGACTGCTCTGGGTGCCATCAAGGGTGCGCTTGACCCCAACGGCATCCTCAATCCGGGCAAACTGGGGCTTGTTTCACCGTTTGGTGAACCCCTGTTCCCGATGGAGCCCGGCTCATGAACATTTTTGATCGTCGCGTGCTGCTTAGCGGCGCTTTCTCCGGTCTGTTCTTCGCGTTACCGGCTGCCATTGCCCAGCGAACCGTGTTCGCCGATGCCCCACTCAATGGCGTCATGCTGTTCGTCATCTTCTTCGCCGGAGCACTCGCTGGGTATGCCGCAGCTCGCCCAATGCCACTGCATGCACTGATGCATGGTGCCGCGGCGGGACTCATCACCTTCCTCGGGCCCGAAGCGGTCTATCTCGTCGCCAAGCACGAGTTCCCGAATCCTCTTTCGCTCATCTTTGGCGGCCTGATGTTCGCCTCGCTTGGCACCATCGGCGCCTACATCGCCATCTGGCGTGACGCCCAGGACGCGGCAAAAGCGACGCGTTCATGAGCATCCTCGTCATCGACGTCGGAACCTCTGGTGTGCGTGCGGCGGTGGTGCATCCCGATGGCACCATCACCAACGAACATCACATCGAGGTGCTGCCTGATTCCCCGATGGCCGGACTCGTCGAGTTCGACGCTGCCACCATGGCCCGAGCATCGCTCGATGTGGCCCGGCGCACACTCGCCGAAGTTGGCGCTGTTGACGCTGTCGGCGTTGCCACCCAGCGAGCCTCATCGATCGTCTGGGATCGCTCCACTGGCGAACCGCTCGCACCGGGACTTGGTTGGCAGGACCTACGTACCGTCGGCGACTGCTTGGTGCTGCAAGCCGAAGGCCTCCGATTCGCCCCCAACCAATCGGCCACCAAATTCACACACCTGCTCTCGCTCGTCGATCCCGAGCGCACTCGAGATCTCTGCTTGGGCACTGTCGATTCCTGGATCATCTGGACCCTCACCGACGGTGCCGCTCATGTCACCGATGTGAGCAACGCCGCAGTCACCGGGCTGATGCATGCCGATGCTTCAGGCTGGGACGAATCGATCCTCACGCGACTCAACATCCCCATCGACGCCATGCCCCGGCTCGTTGACTCAAGTGGCCCAATCGCCCCGGCTCGCGCGCTTGAAGGCGCGCCAATGATCTGCGGACTCGCCGGCGATCAGCAGGCATCGCTCATCGGCCAAAGTTGCGTGGAAGCCGGGCCAGCCAAGATCACCTTCGGCACCGGCGGCATGCTCGACATGGTCGTCGGACCGAATCGTCCCTCCTTCGCCGGACGCGGCAGCAACGGATCGTTCCCAATCGTGACCTGGCGTCGTGGCGAGGAACTCGTCTGGGGACTTGAGGCCATCATGCTGTCGGCCGGAACCAACGTTGAGTGGCTGCGTGACGACCTCGGCATCCTCGACAGCGTCGCCGATTCCCACACCGTTGCTGCACAGTGTGATGACACTGACGGCGTTGTTTATGTTCCGGCGCTGCTCGGCCTTGGCACACCGCGCTGGGATTTCGGTGCCCGAGGTGCGCTGTTCGGTCTTACCCGCGGCAGCGGTCGTCCGCAGATCGTGCGCGCGGTGCTCGAGGGAGTTGCTCATCGCGGTGCCGATCTCGTCGAAGCCGCCGAGGCTGATTCGGGCACATCAATCGGCACATTGCGTATCGATGGCGGCATGAGCGCAAACACCACCTTCGTGCAGGCGCTTGCCGATGCCACTGGCCGATCGGTCGAGGTGTCGCCCGTGCTCGAGGCCACCACGCTCGGTGCCGCCTATCTCGCCGGCCTCACCATTGGCACCTGGTCGAGTTGGGATGACATCGCCGGGGCATGGAACCCTCGCACCACCGTGGAGCCCGCCCGCAGCCTCGACCGGGCGCAGTGGGCCCGAGCGGTCGACCGAGCTGCGCAATGGATCCCTGAGCTGTCGGCGCTCGACTTCTAAACGTGATGACCCCTACCGACCCCCGCATTCGCCAACACCCGCGGCGGGCAGGTGTTGCAATCATCGTCGCCGTGCTCAGCCTCACTTTGCTCGGCTGTTCCCGATCCAACCCCAGCCCACTGGTGGTGCCCGGCAACACCCCCGATTCGCTGGCCGGCAACCAAGCCGTGGTCGAGCTCTCAGACACCACCCTGAAGCCCCGGGTGGTCGAGATCACCGAGGGTGGTTCGGTGGTCTGGGTGAACCACGACCGCACAACGCATCGGCTGGTCTCGCTGGCCCCTAATGTGTTCGAGTCCCCTCGATTGAGCCAAGGCGAGTCCTATGTCTCGACCTTCGCCAAGCCAGGGACCTACCCGTATTACTGCAGCATCCACAACGAGATGAAGGGCACGGTCGTCGTTTACTACGCGAATTGACCGGGCCTCCCAAGATCTCGCACCCACAGTCTCCCCGTTACCAGCCATCCCGGCACCAGCCACAAGGACACTCGACATGTCGATGAGCCCCCACACCGAGACAGAGACCTCAACCGGTCTCCCAGCAGAGGCCGTAGCGACCTCCCGCCGCTCGTTCGTCCGCAACGCTGCCGTGGGCGCTGCCGTGCTCGGCGCGGCCGCCGCCACCGGCGTGTCCTTGGCATCAAGCGCTGGCGCAGCCGATACGACAACCACCGAGACGCTCAGCGCTGTTGATACTGAATTACTCATCTTCCTTCAGGGCATCTCGCTTGCAGCACAGCAAGCACTGCAGACAAGTTCCGATGCAGGTTTCCTCTCCAGCACCTACTCGGAGCGGTTGCGCGAGTTCTCCCGCCACCATCGTGACCAGGCTGCCAGTCTCGCCGCGCTGCTGCCCACCGATGTCGCTGCCGCAACCCCGGCCAACCCCACCCTGCTTGGACAGATGAACGCCAAGATCGGCGGTGCCGGTTCGCAGAGCGCACTGCTCGGCGTCGTCGGCGAGTACGAAGAAAATCTGTCAGCCACCTTCATCGTGGCGCTCGGTCAGACCGACCACTACAGCGTGGCTGAGGCCATCGCCGGATGCGCTCCCATTCTGGGCCAGCAGGCGTCATCGTTCCTGGCTGACGCCGGCGAACCACAGAGCACCTGGCTGCCCGCGTTTGCGCCCACTACCGGTGCGCTCACCCAATCCGCCTACCCGATCCGCTGAGCCGGCACGAGACCTGAGGAACCACGCCACCATGAACGATTTCAGCTCAGACGAGATTCGCCGCAACCTGCGTGAGGCCGAGGCCGAGCAGGCAGCAGCGCTTCCGTTATTCGCCAGCGCCGTCGATCAACTTCTCGACCCGACCACCGATGCCACCGAAGACCAAAAGTCGGGCTTCCTCGGTGTGCCCAACCGCCGTTCCTTCCTTGTGGGCGGTTCGGTTGTCATGGCATCAGCGATCATCGCAGCCTGCAGCAAGAAGAAGCCCGGCCAGATCCCGGTCACCGCTGCTCTGCCAGATCCATCGGCCACCACTACCACCACCGCACCGGGCAGCGTGGCCAACGATCTCGCCCTGTTGCGCACTGCACAGTCCATCGAGGCACTGGCTATTGATACCTATCAGAAGGCCCTCGCCTCTGGCTTGGTCACAACCCCGGCGATCATCGACACCGTCAAGTTGTTCCAGTCACAGCATCAGCAGCATGCCGACTCGCTCAATGGCCCGATCACCGGCGCCGGCGGCAAGATCGTCACTGAGCCCAACCAGTATCTCCTTGACGCTGCTGTTACCAAGGCAATCGCCGCTCTGACCGACGAAAAAAGTGTTCTGATGCTGGCCCGTGATCTCGAGAACATTGCCGCTCAGACCTACTCCGGTGCCTCCAGCGTGCTCACCGTGCCTGCTTTGCGAGTTGCAGCCATGACCATTGGCAATGTTGAAGCCCGGCACATCACCGTTCTCAATGGTGCGCTCGGCTACGCCCCGGTTCCGCTTCCCATCATGTCGACGGCTAAGGCCATCGATCCGAAGGGCTACGTCAAGTAACTCGATTCGCTGTGCTTTCTGGGCACACACCGGCCTTCCATGCGACACTGTGGGTGCGATGGTGAGTCGGACGGGTGACCGCGGTTCGGCGCTACTTCGGTAGCGACCGTTCTGAGGAAGGTCGGGGCTCCACCGGGCATGGTGCTGGCTAACAGCCAGTCGGGGTGACCCGCAGGAAAGTGCCACAGAGAACAGACCGCCGATGGCCTTCGGGCACAGGTAAGGGTGAAACGGTGCGGTAAGAGCGCACCAGCATCGGGGGTGACCTCGATGGCTCGGCAAACCCCACCAGGAGCAAGGCCGAATGTCGGAGACGAGCGGCCCGTTCGTCAGTCCTTCGGGACAGACACTCCGCTGGTAGGCCGCATAGATGGATGGTCACCCAGGCGCCGGGAGGCGCTGGACAGAACCCCGCCTACAGGCCGACTCACCATCGCACCCATCGGCAGCCGGTTTAGTGGTCCTGCGGATCTTGCCCTAGACGTTGATCACTCATTTCGGGGATTGACATCTCCCTCGCCGACTCGCCTGACTTCGTGCAGGTCGCCAGAATGCCTAGGCTGACGTCCCGTGAAGCGTAGAGAAGATATCCAGGGCCTACGTGCCGTTGCTGTACTCCTCGTGATCTTCGCTCACCTCGGAATCACCGGCTTCGATGGTGGTTGGATCGGGGTTGACGTCTTCTTCGTGATCTCGGGATTCCTGATCACCGGTCTACTGATGCGCGAGTACGACGAAACCAACCACGTGTCGCTCCGGCAGTTCTATCTGCGCCGAGCCAAACGAATCCTGCCGGCTGCTCTAGTCACAATTCTCGTCGTCGTGATCGTCAGCGGCTTTGTGCTGAATTCCATCCGCAGTTCCGATATTCATGCCGACGCGCTTTGGTCTGCTGGTTTCGTCTCCAACATCCACTTCATCAAGATCAACGCCGATTACTTCACCAGTTTCCAGGCAATCTCACCTCTGCAGCATTTCTGGTCATTGGCCGTTGAGGAACAGTTCTACTTTTTCTGGCCGGCGCTGTTCCTCATCGTGT
Organism: Microthrixaceae bacterium; assembly: GCA_947449015.1. Taxonomy (GTDB): domain Bacteria; phylum Actinomycetota; class Acidimicrobiia; order Acidimicrobiales; family Acidimicrobilacustridaceae; genus Acidimicrobilacustris. Next base: position 24,419 of record CANFQA010000026.1, read on the forward strand.
CGCGTCAGCACGGATTGATGTTTTCGGGCCGCGATATCCATCGCAATCAACGGGTATTGATCTTCGCCCTCATTGCCAGTGCATGGTCGTTGTATTGGTCAATCTCCTACACCGCCAGCAATCCCACCAGCGCGTATTTCTCCACCCTCACCCGGGTCTGGGAACTCGGGTTCGGCGCCATCCTCGCTCTCACAACCACCCTGATCGCAGAACGAAGCGCCGCATGGACCGAGCAACGGCGCACCAGGATCTTCACCACACTGTCTTGGGGCGGACTGGCAATGATCCTCCTTGGCGCCTGCGTGATCATTAAGCCGGGCGATCCGTTCCCAGGGGCACTCGCACTCATTCCGGTGCTCGGTGCCGTGGGCATCATCTTCGGTGGTCTCGGAGAGGATTACCCATTACCGAACCGGATCCTGTCGATCCGGCCGCTGGCATTCATCGGCACCATTTCGTTCTCGCTGTACCTGTGGCATTGGCCAGTTCACGTCTTCGCCGAAGCGCTCTATCCCGATTCCACCAATACGCCCGCTGGAATTGGCATCCAGATGGCGATCATCGTTGCCATCTCCCTCGCCAGCTTCGCGTTCATTGAAAATCCGGCGCGACATCTTTCGATCGGACAACGCGAACTGGTTCCCAAAAAGTTCGCGGAAATGTCAATCGTGCCTTTCGCAGCACTGCTCGTCGTCTGCATTGGTGCGTCGTTGCTCTACGTCGTATCCAAAGATGCCGCAAAGAGCAGCACGGCTGACTCCGGTACGGCGATGGAATCCTCCGATTCCTCTTCAGGTACTTCGAGCGGGACCGGAAAACCCTCGTCATCAACAGATCCCAAAACCATTTCCCATCGTGACCCAAACAAAGTTCTCAATGAGTGGAACCAACAGCTCACTGATTCCGTCGGCGTGACGTCGATGACTCCTGAACTCTCGAACGCGATCAAGAATGCCAGCAACGACAAGGTCTACAACAACTGTGTTCGAAGCGGCCCGTACTGCTGGTACGGCGCCAATACCACCTCTGGCACAGTCGCCCTCATGGGCGACTCCCATGCGGAGATGATTATGGCCACAGTTTCAAACATGTTTCCGACGTGGATGATTAAGAGCTACGCCAAGAGCGAATGTCCAACTGCTTCACTCGACTCGCTCCCTGGTCAGATGGTCGCGAAGAGGGACATAGATGCGTGCAACAAGCACAACAAGGACTCAATCGCTGACATTCTTTCCAATCCCCCGGACGTCGTCATTATCAGCGACTCTTTGGGGAGTTTCTCCTCCCCGAACTTCATTGGAAAGTGGTCCGAGGGCCAAGCCGCGACCTACCAACAGTTGTCCGCCCTGCCCGAGACCACCCAGATCATTCAACTAACGACAACACCTGGATCAGTAAGAAACGGTTGGCAGAATTGTCTGCAGGCGAATAACTCGCTTTCAAGATGCTTTGCCAATCCAGAGAATGCAAACACGATTTTCGACGCTCAGCGATCGCTCATTGAGAAGTTCCCGAGAATCACGCTTATCGATCTCCTCTCGCTACTGTGCCAGGACGACAAGTGTCCGCCCACGATTGATGGGGCGCCTGTGTACATCGAGGGAAATCACTTCAGTCAGCAGTTCAGACTCACCGTCGCTCCAGCACTCGGGGCATTGATCGTCAAGGAACTTCCGGAGCTGAAACGAATCATCCAGATCTAGCGCTCACCAACTTCGCCAGCGCGAGGGACCGCAAGGACGGCCGTCAGTGCCCGAGGCGCATAACCCGATCAAAGCTTTGGCGAGCATGTTTGGTCACGGGAAGATCCACTCCGGTGTGTTGGGCCAGATCCAGCGCCTGATCCAAGTCCTTCTCACCCAGGCTCCGAACATGCTCCAGCATCGACCGGAAGCTTTCAGGAGCATCCTCGGGAAGTACTTCGGGTCCACCGAGCGCAAACGGGGCGAGTGCCTGCGCGAACACCCCGGTTTCGTCAATTGTTCGGCGAAGCAGTGCCAGATCCACCCCAGCACTCGAAGCAAGCAGCATGGCTTCATGGACTGCAGCCATCATCACGTAGCCAGTGGCGTTGCGAGAGAGCTTGAGAGCCATTCCCGCCCCCACTCCCCCAGCGTGGATCACGTCCTTCGAGAATACCATCAGTACCGGAGTGGCGCGCTCGACCGCATCGCTTGGGCCACCGACCATGGTGAGAAGCGTGCCGGCGGTCGCACCCTCCTCGCCCCCGCTCACTCCCGCATCGAGCACCGCCACACCGTGCGATTCGGCCTGATCTGCGAGCTCCCGGATGGTGTCAATGGCCACAGTGGTGTGCACCGTGATGATCGCTCCCGGGACAAGCGCTCCAAGCACTCCTTCAGGGCCGGTGATTACCTCGCGCGCTTGTGCATCATCAAAGACAACCACGCACACGACGTCGGCTCCACGTGCGGCCTCAGCGGGCGAGGCGGCACCATGAGCGCCGTTCGATGCGAGAGCGGACACCGCTTCAGCGGAGACATCAAACACTCGAACCTCATGGCCAGCATCCAACAGATTCTTGGCGATAGGCCCGCCCATGCGACCCACCCCGACAACGGCGACCTTCAGTAACTCACTCACCAGTGGCCTCTGCGTCGCGCTGTGACTTCTCGAATCCGACAATTGCCGTTTCGCTGACCCGGTAGAGATCACTGCTGCTCGGGTAGCCAACATACGGAATGAGGTGGATCGCGATCTCCCGAATCTGGTCGACCCCAAGTTCCCCGCTGTCGAGAGCTCGGGAAAACTGAATGCCCAGCGTGTCGAATGCTCGCTGCGCGGCAAGAACACCCATGACCAGCAGACGCCGATCGGAAACCTCAAGCGCAGGTCGCGACCAGACCTCTCCGAAGAGTTGGCTCAGCATCAGGTCAAAAAAGTCCGATTGCCCTTCTTCGAACACAAAGGCTTCATCGCCGTACACGCGGCGGTACATGTCAAGCCCTTGCTCGCGACGAGTAGGACCGTCCGGGGAATGTTCATCCATCGCCAAACCCTAGGGCCCAGCGGTCATTGCGATCAGGCCAACGCGGCCCGTGCGGCCACTTCAACCACCTGCGATGCCGGCACCGCCACCTGCGCGCCACGATCGTCCTGCACGCCGACAATTCCGTAACTGTTCGTTGTGAAATCAACCCAGGGGTAGAAGCCCTTTCCACCATTGCCACTGACCACCACGGTTGTGCCGTCGGCAGCGACAACATCAGGCCAGCACCCCAGCCCATAGCGAGGAATCCGGGTGATCCCAACGGCAAAGTCGTGGGAGGTGTCGTACCCACCGAGCTGATTGGCCACCAACTGGTCGATTGCCGCAGCCGACAGCACCCGATGACCGGCGACTTCGCCACGCCCAGTGATCATGGCCAGAAACCGCATGTAGTCATCGACAGTCGTGCGCACCCCAGCGGCCGGTCCAACCGAGGATGGCGCTCCGGGCCAGGTGGTTGCGTCCATGCCCAGAGGACCGGTGAGGCGATCCTGAACCACTGATGCGAAATCGTTGCCCGCAAGCTCCTCGATGAGTCGACCAATGACATGAAAGTCCGCGTTCCCATAGGAGTACGCCGACCCTGCAGGGAATTGCCGCGGTGATCGAGCGATGAGGCGAACGCAGTCGGCGAGCGGTACAGCGGCCCAGAGACAGTCCTGATCGCGCACTCCTGAGGTATGGATGAGCAGTTGACGAACAGTGATGGCTGGCGCATCATTCGCGAACTCGGGCAGCCATCGGCCAATGTGGTCGTCAAGGGAGACGGAACCACTATCGACAAAGGTCAAAAGCGTCGCCGCGGTCAACCATTTCGTTGACGACGCCACCGATAACGACGTGGACCCGGCCACAGCACCGATACTGAGGTCATGGACGGTGACACCGTTCCGAACGACTCGCAGGACACCACCAGACAATCCCGCCGACGTCACGCGCTGTCGAAGTGCAGCGTCGGCGGCGTCGAAGGCTCCAGCAGGTAAAGGAGCAGCGGATGTGCTCGAGGATTCGCTCACGATCGAGACGGCGTTGGCTGATGACTCCGGGTCAGTGGAATCTGCTCGAACCGAGGCGGACCCACAGGATGCGAGCAGAACTGCGCTGCACACCAGCAACGCGGAAACGACTCCACCCCGATTCCAACGATGACGCACCGCAACATGCTGCCGCACTGATCAACCTTGGAGATCAGTGAGATGGGCGACCTCATTGAAACTGTGCAGCACCCCTCCGCGGGGAGTGGTGCCAATCCGGGTGATGGACGCAGGGGCAACCCAGAGTCGCCAGGACACAAGATCGTCGACGCCGAGTGCCCAACACGTCGCGGCCTTGATCGGTGACACATGGGTGACAATCACGGTGGTGCGATCAGCGGCAGAACCATCGGCCATGAGATCGTCAAGGGCAGAGCGCACTCGAACGCCAAGTTGACGCAATGACTCACCCCCGGGCGGAGCAAAATCGAGATTGGACCGCCACTGCTGCCAGGTTTCCGATCGGATCTCACCAAGTGGCCGACCGTCGTACTCGCCGTAGTCGAGTTCTATCCAACGATCGTCGATGATTGGCTCCATCCCAAATGCCGCAGCAGTCTCACGGGTGCGGGCGAGCGGGCTGCAGATGAGCCGGTCGACATGAGGGAATGACGCCGCCAATGCCGAGGCCTGTGAGCGACCTAGTTCATCGAGCGGCGGGTCGAGACGACCGAGCAGGAGTCCCGAAGCGTTGTGCTCGGTGCGACCGTGGCGGACGATATGGATCATGACGCGCTCCGACCATTTGGGGGGACTTCGATGACACGGCTGAGATGGCCCGTTCGCAGAAAGCGATCACGCTTGGTCGGATCGGCCAGATCAAAGGCCTTCCATGCCCACACCAGACATCCAGCGCCGATGAGTTCGAGCAGCACAGCGATGGCGAAGGAATGCCCGAATTCTGGCAGTCCGTTCCAGGCTGAACCCGAGGCGAGATCGATGCCGAAAAACGGGAACCAGAACACTTCCTTGCGGGCCCAAATGCCATCGAGCACAAGGTGCATAAGCATCCCGATAGCCACGCCGATCCAACGCCGACGCACTAGACGCCGCTTCTGCGTGGCCAACATGATGATGGTCAAAGCAGCCACAGGTGCCAACAGGGTGTGGAGCAGTCGAGGGCCACCAAAGACAACCTCACCGACTGGCAGGATCGAACCCAACATCACCAGTCGATAGTCAAGCGCGGGCGTGCGAAACACCCACCACACGAACACAAAACTCACGCCGGCGAACCAAAGAATCATCGGGCCAGCAAACATCCGCAGTCAGGGCAGTGCACGATGGCATCGGCCGGTTCGCGACGCAGCCGATCAACCTCAGCGGCGGCCAATGAGATATGGCAGCCCAGACATGTTGGGCCCGACAGGCGCGCCACCGCCACGCCACCGTGCAGGGGCCTGAGCCGCTCGTACTCGGCGAGCAGTTCGGTGGGCACTGAATCTGCCAGCGGTGCGCGTGCTGCGGCAATGGCGCCAGCCTCGGCATCGATCTCGGATTGATGCTCGACCAGAGTGACCCGCACTCTTGCGATTTCGGCGTCGATTTCGGAGAGGGCTACATCGGCAGCGGCCAGCAGGGCGTCGAGTGGTTCGATCTGCTCCATGAGTTCGAGTACCTCATCCTCAAGAGAAGATTGGCGGCGCTTCAGAGACTCGAGATCAGCCTGCAGCGCCTGGGCTTCCTTTGGTGAGGTCATGGACGATCCGTACAACAGAGCGTCGACCGATGTGATCTTGGTGGTGATGCCGGCAATCTCATCTTCGAGGCGCTTCTGGTCGCGCCCGAGCGCTGTCCGTTGGGCCATGGGTTCATCAAGCGCAGTTCGACGCTCGGCAATGACATGTTCGAGACGACTGATCTCAGCCTGTTCGGGGAGATTCGCTCGGCGATGGCGTAATTGATCTGAGGTGGTGTCGTTGGCCTGAAGTTCGAGGAGACGCTCGAGATCGCTCATGGACAGATCTTCACCCATCTGCCGACGACGCGCACCATCACCGGCGGGGTCTGGTGGTTGTGGTCGACGAGGACGTCGAGGTGCTTGAGGTCGATGGGACAACAATGCGCGGTCGGGTTGTGGGGGTCGTGCCTGGCTCGGCAGGAGCAGAGCCAACCCCTGCGCTACTAAGGATTCCGAAGGGGTCGCTTGCCCCGGCTGCAACCCGAGCCCCACGCGAAGCTGGCGCGCAGGTGGGGAACTCGACAACAGGCTTGTCCGCAGCATCGAGCCAGGCCCGGTTGAAGTTGTGCCAAATAGTGGCGGGCCACAGGCCACCAAACTGCTCCCGACCACCGAGATCACCCATCGGCTTCGTTCCCTCCGCCGGAATTCCCATCCACACCGCGGTGGTGAGATAGGGGGTGAAACCGACGAACCATGTGTTCGTGTTGCTCTCGGTCGTGCCGGTCTTCCCGGCCGCAGGCTGGTCGCCGAGCTGCGCATTGGTACCGGTACCAAAACGCACATTGTCAGTGAGGATCTGCGTTGCCCGGCATGCAGTCAGCGGACTAAACGCCCGAGTGGGCGCTGACGCGTGCTCAAGCAGCACATGACCCGCACGATCCTCGACACGGTCAATGAAATAGGCGCTCTGACGGACACCACCTGCAGGGATCGCTGAATAGGCCGCGGCCATTTCCAGCGGAGTCACATCGAACACTCCAAGCGGTGTGGACTTACTCTTCGAATCGAACTCCGAGGTCACGCCAAGGCGGTTCGCCATTGCGACCACGTTGTCGACGCCCACTGTCTGACCTAACCGAACGAATGCACCATTCGAGGATGCCAGCGTGACCGAGGTAAGCGTGCCTCCAACACCGGAGATCACATAAGGGTCGGGCGTGCCACCCGGATTGGGCCATGAGCCACCTCCACCGACGTAGTCATTGGGAAGGATCCCCTGCTCCAGAGCAGTCAGGATGACAAAAGTCTTGAAGGTCGAACCTGTCTGACGACCCGGCTCATGGGTGGCGATGTCATATTTAAACGTGTCGAATCCCGGCCCACCCACCAGTGCCCGCACCGCACCGGTCTGTGGCTCAACCGCCACCATGGCGGTGGCGATGCCTTTGGCATCAGCTTCGGTTCGTACTTCGTCGGGGAACGTTGTGTCGTGGGCGCTCTGAGCGGCCTGCTGTGCAATGGGATCGAGGGTGGTCTCGATCTTGAGTCCACCGCCGAACACCTTGGCGTAGCGCTCCTCGTAGGTATCGCCCAGACGAGGGTCGGCCAGCAACTCTTCTCGCACCTGCTCGACGAAGTAACTATCCGCAGGTGGTTGGGCCACGGTTCCACATTCGGAGGGACGAGGACCGCTTTGCTCAGTACAGCGCCCAGCGGGAAGGGGCACGTCATCGAATTCCTCGGCCTGCGCCTGGGTAATGACGCCGTTGGCCACCATCCGACCGAGCGCCACATGACGGCGTTCATGCGCTCTGGCCGGATGCACGATGGGATCGAACTCCACCGGGTTGGAGATCACCGAGGCCAGCAACGCACCCTCGGCCCAGGTGAGGTCTTGGACGTTCTTGCCCCAGTACGTTTCGGCAGCCGCCTGCACTCCATAGGCGCCCGATCCGAAATACACGGTGTTGAGATACAGCTCAAGAATCTGGTCCTTGCTGAGTTGCTGCTCGAGCCGGATTGAAAGAGCGATCTCTTTGGTCTTGCGCGAAAGAACCCGCTCATCGCTCAGTAGCGCCTTCTTCACAAGCTGTTGCGTGATCGTCGAGCCGCCCTGATCCACGCCACCGGACTGAACATTCTGCAGCAGCGCTCGAATCAGGCCACGGGGATCGATCGCTCCATGCTGATAGAACTGCGCGTCCTCAACCGACAGCACTGAACCCACCACTGTGTCCGGCATCTGATCGAGCGGCACAGGATCGCGGTTCTCAACCCCATGAAGCGTGGCCAACAGCGAGCCGTCTGAGGCGAACACCTGGGAGCGGACCGCGTAATCCTGGAACTGCGCGCTATCGAGCGCTCCGTCACCTCCCGAGCCAGCCGACGCCACAGCAAACACCGAA
>CANFQA010000027.1 GCA_947449015.1 Microthrixaceae bacterium
GTGACCGGAACACCAATGGTGAGGTTGCGACCGTCACGTCCGAACAGCGCATCGGCATCGACATGCACAAGCACATGAAGATCGCCGGCTGGTCCACCATTGCGCCCCGCCCCACCGCGACCGGCGAGGCGAATGCGTTGACCATCGGCAACACCGGCGGGAATGCGCACGCGCACTTCGCGGGGACGCCGCTCAATACCGCGACCGCGACAACTCGGGCATGGATCGGTGATGATCGATCCTTCGCCACCACAGGCTCCGCAGGGCTGCGAGAACGAGAACATCCCTTGGTTGTCATCGAGCACACCACGGCCATGGCAATTTCCACAGGTGGTGCGCGATGTGCCGGGCCGGGCACCCGAGCCATGGCAGGTACTGCACGGCATATCGCTAGTGATGTGCAGCGTGGTCTCGACGCCGGCCACTGCTTCGCGAAACGGCAGATGAAGAGAGGCCTCAAGATCCGCACCACGCTGCGGCCCATTCCCACGACTTTGGCGCCCGCCACGTCGACCGCCGCCACCGAACATGCCGCCAAGCAGATCGGAGATATCGCCGCCTTCGAAGTTGAACCCGCCCGGACCGGGACGAAAACCGGCGCCGCCGCCGGGACCGCCGAATCCGGCACCGCCCATGGGGCCCATGGTGCGGACCTCGTCGTACTCCTTGCGCTTGGTGTCATCGCCTACGACGTCATAGGCAGCCGAGATCTCCTTGAACTTCTCCTCGGCCGCAGCGTCGCCCGGATTGGCATCGGGATGCAGTTCGCGGGCGAGCTTGCGATAGGCGCGCGTGATGTCCTTGGCCGGAGCTTTCTCCGACACACCAAGGACCTTGTAGTAGTCCTTCTCGAACCACTCGCGCTGTGGAGCCACGCGCGAACCGACCTAGCCCTGAACCTTGACCATGGCTGGGCGCAGAACGCGACCCTTCCAGCGGTATCCAATGCGCAAGGTTTCGAGAACAACAGGATCGCCGCCATCACCCGGTTCATGCATCACGGCCTCGTGCTGATTCGGATCGAACGGTTCGCCCGCAGGCATGACCCATTCCAAGCCTTCGCGCTCGAGCAGTTCACCAAGCATCTTGGCGATGGGTTCGACATCGGTCGAGCCATGGGCGATCGCTGCGTCACAAGCATCGAGAACAACGAGCAACTTCTCGGCCAGCACTGCGCCAGCCTGCTCGCGCTTTTCGATGTCATCGCGGGCAACGCGCTTGCGATGGTTGTCGAACTCAGCCTTGACGCGCAGCAGCGTGTCGCGGAACTCGTCGCGCTCAGCAAGGAGCGCCGCAACATCAATCTCTCCGGCATCGTCGACGCCATCTGGATCGAATGACTGCTCGCCACCAGCGGCGGCTTCGAGCAGTTCGTCCTCGGTTGGCTCCGCCGCCGGATTAGCTCCGGCGGCGTCCCCGTGTGCATCAGTCATGTTCAGTTGCCCTCGTCGTCGACGATCTCGGCATCGACGACCTCGTCGTCACTGGGAGCCGAGCTCGCGCCACCGGCAGCGCCGGCACTCTCATTGGCTGCAGCCTGCTCATAGAGCTTCTGGGTGAACTCCTGGCTGGCAGTCATGAGTGTTTCTGTGGCCGACTTGATGGTCTCGAGTTCGGAACCGCTGATAGCGGTTTTGAGATCAGCCAACTTGGTCTCGACATTGGCGCGCTCCTCATCAGAGATCTTGTCGCCCTGATCCTTGAGCAGCTTCTCGGTTTGGTAGACGAGCGAGTCAGCCGAGTTGCGGATGTCGGCTTCTTCGCGGCGCTGACGATCCTCTTCGGCATGGGCCTCGGCGTCCTTCACCATCTGATCGATGGCGTCTTTGGAAAGCGAGGACTGACCAGTGATGGTCATGGATTGTTCCTTGTTGGTGGCACGGTCCTTGGCCGACACATGCACGATGCCGTTGGCGTCGATATCGAAGGTGACCTCGATCTGCGGGATGCCGCGCGGAGCGGGCGGCAGATCAACAAGCTGGAACTTGCCCAGGGTCTTGTTGAAATTCGCCATCTCGCGCTCACCCTGCAGCACGTGGATCTCCACCGAGGACTGATTGTCCTCAGCGGTGGTGAACACCTCGGTGCGACGGGTGGGGATGGTGGTGTTGCGTTCGATGAGCTTGGTCATGACCGAGCCCTTGGTCTCGATGCCAAGCGACAGCGGGGTGACGTCCAGCAAGAGGACGTCCTTGACCTCACCCTTGAGCACACCGGCCTGCACGGCAGCACCGATGGCAACGACCTCATCGGGGTTCACACCCTTATGGGGATCGTTGCCCGTCATCTCCTTGACGAGATCGACAACGGCCGGCATACGGGTGGAACCACCCACGAGCACGACGTGGTCGACATCGCCCTTGGTGAGACCGGCGTCCTTGATGGCCTGCTCGAACGGGATGCGGCAACGCTCGAGCAGATCAGAGGTGATCTCCTGGAACTTGGCCCGGGTGAGCTGCTCATCGAGATGCAGCGGACCGTCGGGGGTGGCGGTGATAAACGGAAGGTTGATCTGGGTCTGCTGGACCTGCGACAGCTCGATCTTGGCTTTCTCGGCCGCTTCTTTCAGACGCTGAGTCGCCATGTTGTCCTTGGCCAGATCAACACCATGGGCAGCCTTGAACGAATCCACCATCCAGTTGATGATGCGGTCATCCCAGTCGTCGCCACCGAGCTTGGTATCGCCATGGGTGGACTTCACTTCGAACACGCCATCGCCGATTTCGAGCACGGACACATCGAAGGTGCCGCCGCCAAGGTCGAACACGAGAATGGTCTGGTCGGTGCCTTCCTTGTCGAGGCCATAGGCGAGGGCGGCCGCGGTGGGCTCATTGATAATGCGCAGCACCTCAAGCCCGGCGATCTGGCCGGCCTCTTTGGTGGCGGTGCGCTGGGCGTCATCGAAGTAGGCGGGCACGGTGATAACTGCCTGAGTGACGGTGTCTCCCAGATAGGCCTCGGCATCGCGCTTGAGCTTCATAAGCGTGCGGGCCGAGATCTCCTGGGGGGTGTAGGCCTTGCCATCGATGTCGGTGGTCCAGTTGGTACCGACATGGCGCTTGACCGAACGGATGGTGCGGTCGGGGTTGGTGATGGCCTGACGCTTGGCCACCTCACCAACGAGAACCTCGCCGTTCTTGGCGAAGGCCACGACCGACGGGGTGGTGCGACTGCCCTCGGCGTTGGGGATGACGACGGGATCGCCGGCTTCAAGGACGGAGACGACTGAGTTGGTGGTACCGAGGTCGATACCGACTGCCTTGGGCATGATGCTCCTCTTTCGGTGTTTCCGGATTTCGGGGGTTTCGGGGGGGATGCACTGAGAGTCAGAAAAGTTGAGTGCGACTTTATCAACTTTCGGAACGACTCCATCATTCCCGATCGCGAGAGATTTTTCACATCGGGGCCGAACATCTCGCTGAGGCTCATGAGGCAGACTTGCCAGCATGTCTTCCACACTGATCCTCCTCCGCCACGGTCAGAGCACCTGGAACCTCGAAAACCTCTTCACTGGCTGGTACGACGCCGACCTCACCGAGCAGGGCCGCACCGAGGCCAGCGCGGCCGGCGGTGCCATGACCGCTGCTGAGGTGGCCCCAACCGTGCTGCACACCTCCATGCAGACCCGAGCCATCCGCACCGCCAATCTCGCCCTCGATGCCATGGGGCGTCTGTGGGTTCCGGTCCGTCGCTCCTGGAGACTCAACGAGCGCCACTATGGCGCCCTGCAGGGTCTCGACAAGAAGCAGACCACCGAGAAGTACGGCAAGGATCAGGTCTTCGAATGGCGTCGCAGTTACGACACGCCCCCGCCGGCACTGGAACTCGACGATGAACGCCATCCCCGGTTCGACGCCCGCTACGCGTCACTGCCGGCCGATGTGCTGCCCGCCTCGGAATGTCTGGCCGACGTTGTCGACCGCATGCTCCCCTATTGGTATGACGGCATCGTGCCCGATCTTGCCAACGGCCACACCGTGCTGGTGGTCGCTCACGGCAACAGCCTTCGGGCCCTCATCAAGCACCTCGACGGCATCTCTGATGCCGATATCGCCGAGGTGAACCTGCCTACTGGCGTGCCCATCCGCTACGAACTCACCGATGCGATGACCCCAGCGCAGTCGCTGCCGCTCACCGACCGCTATCTGGGAGACGCCGAAGCGGCTCGGGCCGCCGCCGAAGCTGTAGCCAAACAGGCCGGCTGATCCAAACCAATCAGGCCCAAACCAATCAGGCCCCAGACCAATCAGGCCAAGTTCGATCAGGCTGATTCGACAACGAGCAGGGCATGACCCCGCTCCAGCAGATAGCCCCGTGACCGCACGGTCTTGATCACGACACCAAGTGGCGCGATTCGTCGACGGAGTCGCAACACATGGACATCGAGCGCATTGCGACCGGGGGCGCCGGCGGGCCAACCGGATCGGGCCAGAGCATCACGACTGACAACAGCACCGAACCGGTCGAGCAGCGCCGCGAGAAGTCGGGCTTCGACGGGAGGGAGCGATACCCATTCGCTGCCGCAACGCAACACGCCGTCGGGATCAAGCACGGGCCGCTCGGAACTATGGCCGGCGGTGCGGGCCAGGATCGCTGAGCATCGGGCGTTGATATCGCCCTCGCTGGCAGGGAGCCGCACCCAGTCCTCGAAGCAGTCGACCAGTGTGGGGGCAGCTTCGTCGGCATCGATCAGGAGTAGACGCGGCATCCCCTGCGCAGCAAGCGCAGTGCGGCGATCTTGTTCTTTGGGCCAGAAGACACGGGCGACATCCACGGCGGCAACCTATGGGTCTGGTGTTTCCTGACTGTTTCGTGACTGTGAAGCAATGACCACGGCGGCAGCGTCAGAGAGCAAGCGCGTCGGGCTCCCAGTTCGTATGCTGGTCATATGGCACGTGACGCATGGCTGAATCATCTGGCTCAGGTTCCCCTCTTCGCCCATTGCGATACCAAGCAGCTGCAGCAAGTGGCCGCCGCCACCATCGAGGTCTCGGTGGAGCCCGGCAAGGTGCTTCTGCGCGAGGGCGAAGGTGGCCACGAGTGCTTCATCATCCTTTCCGGCACTGCAACGGTTAGTCGCAAGGGTGAGACAATCACCACGCTCGGAGCCGGCGAGGTTCTCGGTGAACTGGCGCCACTCACCGGCGGCCCGCGCAATGCCACGGCTGTTGCCGACACGGCAATGGACCTGCTCGTCATCGGCGAGCGTGAGTTCAGCGGTCTGCTCGAGGAAGTCCCCGGCTTTGCCGTCCGCGTGCTGCGCAACCTTGCCCAACGGATGATCGATCGCGAAGAGGCCGACGGCAACTAGGCCAAGCCGATCCCGCCGAGTTCCGCGTCACTGAGACGCACAACTGATGAACCGGTCAGTACCTCCAGTATGAGGTGACGCGACTAGCGTTTCTGTCCGTATGGATCGCAAGCGTATAAAAGGCCCGCATCTCGTTCTGTTCATCGGTGTCGCCTTCGCCACGGTGACCGCCCTGTCGGGTGTCGCGGCGTCGGTGTTCCAACAGCACGATGAGTCACCCACCACCCGAGAGGTGTTCGGTGGCATTCCCGACGCCATGAAGGCCACGTTCTACGTGCTCACCTGCGTGCTGCTGGTGTACGGCGCGGTGCTGTTTGGTCAGCGCGTCAAGAACTGGACCCGCGGCAAGCCCGAGGACCGGTCGACCACCCCGAAGAACGCCAAGCGCCGCCTCAAGGACTTCCGCGCCGGCGTGTACATGCAGACCCTGCTTCGCGATCCCGCCGCCGGCATCATGCATTCACTCATCTACTTCTCGTTCCTCGTGCTGCTGGCTGTCACCACCATCCTCGAGATCAACCATCAGATCCCCGAGGGCTGGAAGTTCCTGAACGGCGGCATCTACGAGGCCTATTCGTTCATCGGTGATCTTGCAGGGCTTTGCCTACTGATCGGCACCGTCTGGGCCATTGTCCGCCGCTACGTGCAGAGGCCCTATCGCATCCGCATCAAGACCAAGCCTGAGCATGCCGTCATCCTTGGCGTGTTCTTCGCTATCGCCGTGACCGGCTTCGGCACCGAGGCCTGGCGCATCGCCGAGACCGGCATGCCGAGTTTCGAGAAGTGGTCCTTCGTTGGCTACCCGATCGCCAATCTCATCAAGGACAACGCCCATCTCGTTGGTGGACACCAGATTTGGTGGGCCGCACACGTTCTCAGCTTCTTCGCCTTTCTCGTGATCCTTCCCGTCACGATGCTGCGCCACATGTTCACCTCACCGCTCAACATGTACCTGAAGGACCGTGAGCGTCCCAAGGGTGCGATGAAGCCGATGCCCAACCTTCTGGAGACCGAGCTCGAGAGCTTCGGCGCATCAGTCATTGAGGACTTCACCTGGAAGCAGCTGCTCGACACCGACGCCTGCACCATGTGCGGCCGCTGCACTGCAGTGTGCCCGGCGCAGAACACCGGTAAGCCGCTTGATCCGCGCGAGATCGTTCTCAAGGTTGGTCAGGTCATGGCCGCCACCGGTGATCCTGTGGTGTCACCCCCCATCAGCAACGTGGCCGAACTCACCGTGTCGGCCAACTCGGTATTTGAACGCATCACCCCCGAAGAGATCTGGGCCTGCACCACCTGCAAGGCCTGCGATGAGAACTGCCCGGTCAACATCGAGATCCTCGACAAGATCCTTGACATGCGTCGCTATTTGTCGCTCATGGAATCCAACTTCCCCACCGAGCTGGGCAACGCCTACCGCTCGATGGAGAACTCCGGTAATCCTTGGGGACTCAGCCAGGCCGAGCGAGCCGATTGGGCCGAGAAGATCGAGGGCATCGAGATTCTTGACGGAACCAGCCCGCTCGAAGCCGACTACCTCTACTGGGTCGGTTGCGCTGGTTCGTTCGACGACAAGAACAAGAAGGTCACCCAGGCCATGTCGCAGCTGCTGCAACGTGCCGGCGTGTCCTTCGCCATCCTTGGTCCGTCCGAAATGTGTACCGGCGACCCCGCCCGTCGTTCGGGCAACGAGTACATCTTCCAGATGCTGGCAACCCAGAACGTTGAGACCCTCAACGGCATGGGCGTGAAGAAGATCATCACGCAGTGCCCGCATTGCTTCAACACGCTGGCCAACGAGTACCCGCAGATGGGCGGCAACTACGAGGTTGTGCATCACAGCCAGTTCCTCGAATGGCTTATCGATCAGGGCAAGCTCGACCTGTCCAACGCCCGGCTTGAGGAGCGCGTTGTGTATCACGACTCCTGCTACCTCGGCCGTCACAACGACGTCTACATGGCCCCGCGTAATGTCATCGGTTCACTCGGTGGCATCGAGGTGGTCGAGGCCGGACGAAACGGCACGAAGGGCATGTGCTGCGGAGCCGGCGGTGCTCGCATGTGGATGGAAGAGTCCACCGGCAAACAGGTCAACGTTGAGCGTTCTCAGGAACTGCTCGCCACCGGCGCTACCAAGATCGCGGTGGCCTGCCCGTTCTGTTACATCATGATCGACGATGGCGTGAAGGGTCAGGGTGTCAGCGAGGACGAGGTCAAGGTCGCCGATATCTCCATGCATATCCTCGAGGCAATTGAGAAAGGCGAAGCCGACGCCCTGTCGGCACTGCCGCCCGGCGCACACGCCTGAGGCAGCGACACCAATCGACTCGTGTGATTCGATGATGCGCCCTTCGGGGCGCATCAGTCGCGTCTAGGAGAAGTTCTCCCAGTAGCGGCTGGGACGAGGACCGACCTGACCTTGGTATTTCGAACCCACAGCCTTCGAGCCATACGGGTTGTCAGCTGCGGTTGTCATCTGTACGAACGAAATCTGCCCAATCTTCATGCCTGGGTAAAGCGTGATGGGCAGATTGGCCACGTTGGAGAGTTCGAGCGTGATCTGACCATCCCAACCGGCGTCAATGAATCCCGCCGTGGAGTGGATCAGCAGACCAAGCCGACCGAGGCTGGACTTGCCCTCAAGACGAGCGACGAGATCGTTGGGCATGGCGACGCGCTCAGCAGTGGAGCCGAGCACGAACTCACCGGGATGCAGCATGAACACACCGTCTTGTTCGATCTCAACGAGCTCGGTGAGTTCGGTGAGGTCTTTCTTCACGTCGATCTGGCTCATCGTGTGGTTGCGGAACACAAGGAAGAACCGATCGAGACGCAGATCGACCGATGAGGGTTGGATGCAGGACTCGTCAAGCGGATCGATAACGATTCGCCCTGCGGCCAGCTCTTCACGGATGGTGTGGTCAGACAGGATCACGATCGCCGACGTTACTCGCCGGAGCAATGGTGGATGCCGAACTCTGGAGTCGGTCCCAAAGAAGCACTCCGAATCCTGCAACCATTGCGAATCTATGAACGAGCCCGACATTCGTCGACCGCGATTGACCCGTCACAGGCTGAACTTCGGTCCGCGAATCACGGCCTCTGCGCCAATCGTCGAACTCCCTGACGCGAGCAGAGGAGATCATTGGCCGATACGTCCGCCGATCCCTGCGACCTTCCCGCCACTGCGAGAGGTCGGCCGGTCACACAGTTTGGAGAACGATCAGACACATAGGCGCCTCCTTGCAAGCCTGCCGGAGGTTTGGCCTGCGGTCGGGGTTACCGAATTGCGGAATATGCGGGTGGGCGGTCCTATGGGCTGGGCCGTCACGCCAGACGGCGTCGTGGTCGAGGACATCTCTTGGCGAAGTTCCACGTTCATGGCGCAGGTCCACCACCCTTTCCTTCCGCGACGAAGCAAGCGCCTCAGCGGCGTGACTCTCCTGTTGTGCACCGAATTTGCTCAAACCAACTACGCACACGGCCTGACCGACCTCTTCCCACGGGTCGACCTGTTCGAACGCTCGGGCATCGGCTACGACGCTGTTGACCACATCTTGTGCAATGTTCACCCACGCAGCCGTCCGACACTCGAACAGCTCGGCGTGCCACTGTCAAAGGTGATTTGGGTTGACGGTTCGCTGACCTATCGCACCGATCGGTTGCTGGTCACGACATTCCCCGGCCTCCCAATGTTCATGGCGCCATGGTCGGTCCAATTCCTCCGGGAACGCCTTGGCGTCGCACCGTTAGGAAGTCATCGACGTCTCTACATTCCGCGGCGGACGCATCGGTTGATCACCAATGAAACTGATCTGCTCCGGATCCTCGCTCGACACGACTTCGAGGAGTTCGATCCGGGGCGCACGCCTCAACTATCAAAGAGGACGTTCGCCGCAGCAGACATGATCGTCGGAGCCCATGGTGCTGGCCTCGCTGACATGATCTTCAGCCCGCCTGGATCATCGGTCTTCGAGTTCATCCCGAGTTTCCATGCCAAGCCCTATTTCATCGCGATGGCAGCTGCGGCTGGAATCGATCACCGCTACATCCCCGTCGAGAGTTCGATGCAGACCTCTCCAGGCGGGAAACGAGGTCAACTCGCGGATACCACGGTGGATCTTGACGTGTTCACAGTGGCACTCGAAGAAATGATCGCCGAAGCGACCTGATCAGGCGGTAGCGGGACCGGAGTCGGGAATGCCAGGCATGCCGTGCATGTACGACTTCTCCTCGACCCGCTTGGTGATACGCCAACCTTCCGCGGTGCGCACCATCTCGTCGACGTACCAAAGGCCGCAGAAGAACACCGCGGTCTGTTCACCCATGGGCATGACCATCGGGTTATGACAGATCGTCTTGACCTTGGCGGTGTCGCCGTCGATCTGAATCTGGCTGGTGGCAACCATGTGTTGGAACGAGGCGAACATCGGCATCGTCTCGGCGAGGTACTTCTTGGTGTCCTCACGATTTCCGACTGGGCCGCCGAACACCGTGTAGTCGATGGTGGCATCAGGGGTGAAGACATTGTCGAAGTCGTCGAAGTTCCGCGAGTCAACTGCGTAGCTGTACCGGACCAGAAGGTCCTGGATCTCCATGCGATCGGAAATCTCTTGCAAGGTCATGGTCATGATGTGCCCCCTCGGCGAATTGCGAACACCTGACTCTATGACGATTCGCCATATGGCCACAGCACCACTGCGGTCGCTACTGTCGCGCCATCCCCCCCCGGGGATCTGCGGGTGTAGTTCAGAGGCAGAACATCAGCTTCCCAAGCTGAGAACGCGAGTTCGATTCTCGTCACCCGCTCTCTATGGCTGAATTCTCACCACCATGGCCCAAGCAGGGACCGCCCTCGTACTTTCCCTCGATCGAGAAAAAGTACGGCCGTTCCATCGCCGAATGGCAGACCATCATCAACGGCTGCGGGCTGGAAAAGCACATGGCCATCGTCGGTTATCTCAAGACCGAGTACGAGACGGGCCACGGTCACGCGAACGCGTTGGTCGGCTGGACCCTCGCTGGCAACACCGCAGCACCCTGATCCTTGATCAGATGAATCTCAGGTGCAACGCGCCACGCCGATTTACAGCGAAACGGTGTTGGCGACGCCCTCTGCCCCGATATTGACCACCAGAAGCTTCGCCGGTGCATCGGTCAGGTTGGTGCCGTTATGCGCTGTTCCTACTGCCTCGAGAATGGCCTGACCAGCGGTGTACTCCTTGACCACTCCGCCGTCATAGGTGACGGAGATCGTTCCTTCGATCACGTACACGTACAACGGTGCCTCATGACGATGCATGCCCGTCGTCGCACCCGGTGCAAATGTCAGCACCGCGGACGAAATCTGCGCCTGCCCACCGTTCGGGTAGGCCAGCAACTGATCAAGCACAGTCGAAGACTGCTTATCAAGCAGTAGCGTGGACACCGGCTTGGTCGACACCGCGACCGCAGCAGCGGTCGTGGTTGTCGTTGCAGTCGCCGAGTCCGAAGATGAGCTACCGGAGCATCCGAACGCGAGGAAGCCAAGCGCGAGCGAGAACGCAATAACAGAGGTCAATCTTTTGATCGTCATGACGTGCCCGGTACCGGGATCAGTACGTAAAGCCAGTGGCGGTGACCCAGGCCGGATCGACCTGGAACACACCCGAGCTGTTCACGATGTCAACGGTGACCGGAGCCGGAAGGCGATTGCCCGTGCCGGACTCGAAGCTGACCGATCCGGTCCAGCCCTTCCAGCCCTTGGTAGCAAGCAGCGCAGTGGTCAGGGCATCCTTCGAGGTGCCGCCAGCGCGACCGATGGCATCAGCCAACACAAGCACGGAGTCATAGGTATACGGGGACCACGCACCAGGCGCACCGCTGAACTGTGAGGTGTAGGCGGACACGAGAGAGGCGGAACCCGGGAACTCAGCGGGCCCGGGAACTCCAACAACAGCACAGGTCGTCGCCGCGGAACCGGCGGCAGAGATGAAGCCGTTGTCATAGGCGCCGTAATCGGCAAGACACTTCACCGAGGTGTTCGCGGCCGCCATTGCCTGCGCAATCAGACCCGCCTCAGGGAAATACGTCACCACGTAGACGGCATCAGGATTCGTGGCCAGCACCGCAGTGACGGCGTCGGTGTAGGACGCAGCACCGGGAACGATTGCCTGGGTTGCGGTGATGGTGACACCCTTCGCGCTCAGCGAGGTCGCCATCGCTTCGGCGGCGGACTTGTTGTACGCGGCACTGTCATCAACGATCAGCGCCACCGACGTGGCCTTCAGTTCCTTGACAAGAGCATCGGTGGCAACCGGCGCGATTTGCGAAGTCATCGGCTGGAGCGTGAAGCCGAGACCGGCGGTGGCATCGGAGGATGTGAGACGGATGGGGACGAGACCGGCGTCGAGATAGAGAGGAAGTGTCTTGAGACCGACACCCGAGTTGTATGGACCGACGATTCCGTCAAGACCACTCTTGATCGCTCCGTTGGCGGCCGACACACCCGCGTCAGGATCGCCCTTGTCGTCGATGGCGATGATCTCTACCTGCTTGCCCTGCACGCCACCGGCAGCGTTGAGCTTGGCTGCCGCCTGCTTTGCGCCGTTCAACATGCCGGTTCCGAGCTCAGCGAGCTCACCGGTGAGAGGAGCCTCGAGGCCGATGCGCAGGGTCTTCGCCGATGAGGAGGACGGGGTCGAGGAGGAACAACCGGAGCCCACTACAACAAGGGCTAGCGCGGCAATGGCACTGACGAGGAATTTCGACTTCATGGTTTCTCTCCAACGAATCGCCGTGGACTGACTGCAAAAGAAACTTCGCATGCAACTCCGCTCGCTCGCGAATCTCGCCCGGCGGGCTGACGAGGCAAGGCAATGAGCGAGACGAACCGTACCAGTCGGCCTCGCAGTACCGAGGCAACGTGCGTCCCCGAAAAGCACCCGGGGCTTCAGGGGAAAACATCGATGGGCTGGAATCGTCTCGTGGGTGACGGAACCTCCGGAACAGAAACCATGCACGTCGAAATGACCTTCAATCTCCAGCTCAACTGAGCGATCCGGACACCCAGGGACGGCATTTTTGAATGCCGCACTTCATCAAATCGAATCCGGCGTGAGAGAATAGGTTCTTACGTCCCCGGCGAGGAGTCCAATGAAGATCCATCTCGACACGTCAAAGTGTCAGGGCCACGGCCGCTGCTACAGCCTCGCCCCGGAACTGTTCGACTGTGACGACCTCGGCACTGCCGTTGTCATCGTCACCGGCGAACTCGACGACGACCAACTCAAGAAGGCCACGCTCGCAGCCAGCAACTGCCCCGAGTTCGCCATTGTGATCGGAGACTGACCATGGAACATCCCCCAGTTCTCGACTTCGCTACCGACTTCGATCACACCGACGATGCCTGGGTGGCCGACCCGTATCCGATCATGGAGGACCTCCGTGATCGTTGCCCAGTTGCGCATAGTGAGCGCTATGGCGGCATGTGGGCCCCCATGACCCATGCCACGGTTTCGGCCATCGCCAATGACACCGAGCACTTCACCTCGCGCACGATCATTATCAACAACGGTCGACCCGGCGACGAGGCCCCTCCTGCACCCATCGGCGTGGCTCCTCCCATCTCCTCCGATCCGCCGTTCCATGAGCTGGCCCGTCGCCTTCTACTTCCGGCGTTCGCTCCCCGCCCGGTCAACGCTCTCGAGGGCTTCTCGCGCGAGCTGTGCAACCGCCTCCTCGACGACATGGGCGATGCCGATGTCATCAACGCCAGCCTCCAGTACACCCAGCACATTCCGGTGGGCCTCATCGCCAAAATGGTCGGCCTGCCGCCCGAGGACGGCGATCTTTTCCGCTCCTTCGTGCACGAGATCATCGAAGCGGTCGACCTGCCGGTGGAGGAGCGTATTGCGCGCTTCGCTCCGATTGAGGCGTACATCATCAAGCTGATTGAGGACCATCGTGAGAACCCAGCCGACGATCTGATCACCTATCTCCTCAACGCAGAAATCGCTGGCCAGAAGCTGCTTGATGAGCATGTCTTCGGCACAATCATCCTGCTCATCATTGCGGGTATCGACACCACCTGGTCGGCCATCGGTGCCTCGCTGTGGCATCTCGCCCACAACCCTGATGATCTCGCCCGTCTCGTCGCTCATCCCGAGCTCATCCCCTCGGCCATCGAGGAATTCCTGCGGGCCTATGCCCCGGTCACCATGGCCCGACTCGTCAAGGATGACTTTGAGTTCGAGGGTTGTCCGATGAAGAAGGACGACTGGATCCTGCTCAGTTTCCCGGCAGCGAACCGTGACCCCGAGTTCTTCGAGAATGCCGATCAGGTACTCATCGATCGCGAGGTCAACCGGCATGCGGCATTCGGTCTCGGCATCCACCGCTGCCTCGGCTCGAATCTCGCCCGACTCGAGATGGTCGTGGCCATCGAGGAGTTCATCACCCGGTTCCCGAAGTTCGAGCTCGCCGACCCGTCTGCGGTCACGTTCTCGCAGGGTCAGGTGCGCGGACCACGCAGCCTTCCCATTCGCATCCTCGAACGGGCCTGATCGGTTCGTGTCACAATCCCCTCACCATTTTCCTTTGAGGGGGACACCATGATCCGATTGAGCGTGCTCTATCCGAAGACCGAAGGCGCGTCCTTCGATCACGACTATTACGCCAACAGCCATGTGCCGTTGGCACTTTCGACCTGGGGCCTCACCAGCGCTGAAATCGATAAGGGCATCAATGGCCCGTACGAAGCCGCCGTGCATTTCACCTTCGAGTCGATGGACGCGATGGCTGCGGCAATGGGCAACGAAGGAACCGCTGCGGTGCAGGCCGATGTCGCCAACTACACAACGATCGTGCCCGAGATGCAGGTCAGCGAAATCGTCTGATCGGCGGCAGGCACGCATGAACGCGAGAAGGGCCACCCGTTCGGGTGGCCCTTCTGCTGTGCGGGAGCGATCGGACTCAGGGTTCGGCGATCGGTTTCGAACCCATGGCCACCAGCACCGAGTTGAGGATCGACAGGTCATAGAGATCTTTGAGGTTCTTGACCGGCTCCAACAGGCCAACACCGACGGCGTGATCAGCTGACTCGATGAGTGTCGCCGGATACGGATCGTTGGTGAAGGTGAGGTTCTTCCATGCTGCGCTGATGACGCCAGCGGCGATTCCCTTACCCGTGTACTTGGTGATGGCGTCATTCACGATTTTCTGGGTCTGGTCCGGGTTGGCGTTGACGAACTCGTTCGCCGCCACCTGACCCTCGATGAGTCGACGGACTGCATCGGGATGCTTGTTGAGGAACTCCGTGCGCACCACCAGTTGTGTCGTGACGAACTGTCCGCCGGGCCACAGGGTGCGCTCATCAACGAGGACCTTGCCGCCACCCTCCTGGACAAGACGGGTCGCCCAAGGTTCGGGAACCCACGCCCCAGCGATGGCACCGCTCTTGAACGCGTCGAGGGTGGCCGAGTTCTCCTGGGGGACGATTGAAACATCGCCGCCACCCTGCGGGTCGGTTTTCAACCCGTTCTCCTTGAGCCACCACCGCAGTGCTACGTCCTGGGTACCACTCAGCTGGGGCGAGGCGACCTTCTTACCCTTGAGGTCCGAAGCGCTGTTGATCTCGGAGGAAACGACGAGAGCAGCACCTCCAGAGGTCGCGCCCGAGATCACCCGCACCGCCTCACCGTTGGACTTCGCGTAGGCCGTGATCGTGGGGTTCGGCCCGATATAGGTGGCGTCGAGTGCACCAGAGAACAGAGCCTCCACCGCAGCAGGACCAGCGTTGAACAGGCTGGTCTCCAGCGTGTTGTCTCCGAGCTTCTCGGCGAAGATCCCATTCTCGACCCCGACAATGGCGGTGGCATGAGTCAGGTTCGGGAAGTACCCGAGGCGGATTGTGGTCGGCGCTTCGGGCTTGGTGCTGTCCGAGCCGGCGGAATCGGAGGAACCACCGCAGGCGACGGCACCAAGAGAAAGCAGGGCGACGAGGCTAAGTGCGGCAATGGAACGCAATCGGAACATCGGGGGACCTTTCAATAATAAGTATTTCCATGGAAATACAGGAGATTATGAAGCGTCGGAAGATTAGGGGGCCCTTTCTCTAAAAGTCAAGTGATCTAATGGAGAATTTGAGGGCTGGTTCTCGATCCACGTGAATGGATTTCAGTGCTTCGAGGTTCTAATCTCAATAACTCCTATGGAAATGATTCGCAGAAACACCTCCGGCGGAGGGCTCATCAGGAAGGCGCCGCTCCGATGAGCCTGCTCCTCCCATCGACATCGGCGGCCACCATGGTGTCAACCGGCTCACCTATCCACATCAACGGGCTGTTCCGCAGTTTCGGCATCGGCGGCGACACCGTCACCGCCATCAGCGAGATGAGCATCGACGTGGGTCGCGGTGAGTTCGTCTGCCTCGTCGGAGCATCGGGTTGTGGCAAAACCACGCTGCTCAACATCATCGCCGGACTCGATCGCCCCACATCGGGAACTGTCGACGTCGGCGGTGGCACCGTCTCACTCATGTTCCAAGAAGGAGCCCTGTTCCCGTGGCTGTCCGCCCGCCGGAACATCGAGCTCAGCCTGCGTCTCGCCGGCGTGAAAGGTCGGGAGGCCCGACGAGAACGGGCAATGGAACTGCTGGCGCTCGTCCGTCTGACTGACGCCGCCGAACGCCATCCCCACGAGCTCAGCGGCGGCATGCGCCAACGAGTCTCCCTGGCGCGGGCGCTGGCCCAGGACGCCTCGGTACTGCTGATGGACGAACCGTTCGGTGCACTCGATGCCATGACCCGCGATGTGCTGCATGACGAACTCGAACGCATCTGGCTCAAGACCGGTGTGACCATCATGTTCGTCACCCACAACGTGCGCGAAGCAGCACGCCTGGGTGATCGCATCCTCGTGCTCGCCAGCCGACCCGGTCGTGTGATCGCCGATTACGCCGTTGACCTTCCCCGGCCGCGGCGCATCGAATCCCCTGAAGTGAGCGCGCTTGCCGGCGAGGTCACCGACTGTTTACGCACGGAGGTCCGCCGCCATGCCGCCGACTGAGACATCGCCGATCGTCGCCGATCGGACCATCGACGCCACCGTCGCCGGCCTCGACAAGCTCGAGACCACCGAGAACCCCAGGGTCTCGCGGACCTCACGGCTGTATTCAACGCTGTGGCCCAAGCTCACCGCCGTGGCGCTGGCACTCGCACTTTGGCAGCTGGTCGTGTTGTCAGGCTGGAAGCCCACCTACGTGCTGCCGCCGCCGGCGACGGTGCTCACCGAACTACGTCAGCTCATCGTCACCGGATCCTTCTGGCATTCGGTCGGCATCACCATGCGCCGGGCCGGACTCGGGTTCGCCATCGCATTGGTGCTCGGTTCAGCACTCGGGGCGGTGGTTTCGCAGTCATCCATCGTGCGGCGCGCCTTCGGATCGTTCATCACCGGGCTTCAGACCATGCCCTCGATCGTTTGGTTCCCGTTCGCCATCTTGCTGTTCAAGCTGACCGAATCGGCGATCCTGTTCGTGGTTGTCCTCGGCGCCGCCCCCGCAATCGCCAACGGGCTGATCTTCGGTGTTGACCATGTCCCACCACTGCTCATCCGCGCCGGTCGGGTCCTCGGAGCAGGGCGGTTCACGCTGTTCCGCTCGGTGATCCTGCCCGCCGCCCTGCCTTCCTATGTGAGCGGTCTCAAGCAGGGTTGGGCGTTTGCCTGGCGCAGTCTGATGGCCGGTGAACTCCTCGTCATCGTGGGCAACACCAGTTCGCTCGGCGTGCGTCTGGACTACGCACGAACGATGAGTGACGCTCCATTACTTGTTGCCTACATGATCGTGATTCTCGTCGTGGGCCTGTGCGTCGACGCCGTGTTCGGAGCCGTCGAACGCCGGGTGCGCGCCACCCGCGGGCTTGGTGCCTGAACACCCTTCGCGTTCGGTGCCGCGCCGGGGGCACGAAACCGGCACAATGGGACAGTGCAGATCTCCGCGAAGGCCGACTATGCGATGCGTGCGCTCCTCGTGCTTGCTGCGGTGCCCGAGGGCACGTCGGTCAAGGGGCAGGAGATCGCCGAGACCCAGGACATGCCGGCCAAGTTCGTTGAGAACACCCTGAGTGACCTCAAACGATCAGGACTGGTTCAAAGCCAACGAGGAAGATTCGGCGGCTACCAACTCGGTCGACCCGCCCATCTCATCACCGTTGCCGATGTGGTTCGAGCGGTGGATGGACCCTTGGCCGAGGTTCGCGGGCGTCGACCCGAGACAATCACCTACGAAGGTGCAGCGGAGAATCTGCAGCGAGTCTGGATCGCAGCGCGAGCCAGTCTGCGAGCCGTGCTCGAGCACGTGACGCTCGCCCAGATCGTCAACGGTGAACTGCCAGCCGCCATTACCGAGATCGTCGACACCCCCGACGCCTGGAAAGTCCACTGAGCCCATTTGGTCAGTCGCGCGGAGTCTGATCACATCAGGGCCGGCAGCACCTCGCTCTCGATCAGTTCAAGACTGCGCCATGCGAGATCCGGTGGAAATCCTCCGACCATCGGGTGCAGCATGGTGAAGGCAAATGGTCCGCGGCCACCGATGTCCTCCACCAACTGCTCGGGCGTCATGACCCGGTAGCGCCCCGACGCCCGCAGAACATCAGGATCCTCGTAGAGGTCGTAGCCGACCTGCGTGTTGAGACCAGCCGCCGCCGACCAGGCGCCATAGGCGTTGACCTCGTGCATGGCGTAGGGCGCCAACTGTTCCCAACCCTCATCGACATCGGTGGCCACATGCACCACGGAGGTGTCGCCTCCCAGGTTCGGGCCGGGGTCAGGCTTGCCGAGCGCAAGGCATTCGTCCACATAGAACTGCCAGATCTCGGGAGTCGAAGGCACGAAACCATCGGCGATCCGAGCCGCCCTGCGGGCTGCAGCCTCAACCGAACCACCAAGGGAGATACGCGGACCGCCCTCCTGCGCGGGCCTCGGCAGCACCTGGACATGCCGACCCCGGAACTCGAAAGGTTCACCGCTCCAGGCTGACTTCAATGTTCGCAATGTCTCGGTGGTGAGTCGAGCCCTCTCCGCCATGGGAACCCCGAACATGTCAAATTCCCCCTGCACGTACCCATTGGCGAGCACAACGTCGACCCGACCACCGCTGAGGAGGTCGAGCACCGCGAGATCCTCGGCAAGACGAAGCGGGTCGTGGAACGGAGCAATGAGCGCCGACAAGGTGAACCGGATGTTCTGGGTGCGCGAGGCCATTGCCGCCGCCATGGGAATCGGTGCCGGCAGATATCCATCGGCTGACCCGTGGTGCTCCGAGAGCACAGCGATGAGAAACCCGACACGGTCAGCCCATGCGACCATCTCGACAGCCTGCTTGTAGCGATCGCTGCTCGTACCCGGCGCGAATGCCGGTGTCCGCATGTCGAATCGCATACCGAAGAACGCCATTTCGAATCCTCTGATTGATCGACCAGTGCTTCGGCCGAATCGTAGGCGCCGATGAGGTGCCTTTTCGTTCCTGGCGCCAGCGGCGCGAACACGCAGAGCACACAGCGTGCCCTAACCTCAATGGGCGTTCGGGCCGAGATCACTCGCTCCTCGCGCGAGCCGCCACGACCATGACGACCCCTCCCATCGAACCGAACCAGGACGCCGACGAATTCCTGGATGAATGGCGCACGCTGATCGCCGATCAGAACCAGCGCAGCGCGCCGCGTATCGACGCCAATGCAATGCGTTTGGGGCGTCCGGGGCGTTCTCAGCGATTCCGCTCAATTCGCAGTCATTTCCATCTTCGCGATCGACCCTTGTGGCAGAAAATCACTGCGGGCGTGATCGCCGCACTCATTCTTCTGCCCTCACTGTCGCTTGCTCATGCGCTGGTGGCTCCCTCTCCACTCAGCTATAGCGAGCGCGGTGCGGAATGGATGCGTTCGAACGGTCTCGGTGGTGTGCTCAACCAAATCGAAGCCTGGTGGGCGGGACTCAATGCGCCGAAGAAGGGCGGCGAACCCGACCGCGCCATCGAGGCCACGACCCAAGAGACCACCCCTGCCGGCACAAAGGTCGTGCCACATCTGCCAAAACCCGCTGACGTCGCCGTTCCCGATGGCGTCAACCCCGTGGCCAATGAAGGTATCTGGCAACCAGTCGGGCCCTTGGTCGGTGGCGCCCAGTCAATGTTCACAACACAAGTCCGACCCGACTCGGTGCACACCAGTGTGCTTGACGGTTTGGTGTGGATGGATCCGAAGCTCGTGCGGTTCGAAGTGCACCCCGGCACCCAGGAGCCCGGAGGCAAGTCGGCGATTCCTCCGCAGATCCCTCTTGATCAGCGACTCGGGCTGATCGCGGCATTCAACGGCGGCTTCCGCATGCAAGACGCCCTCGGTGGCTTCTATCTCGACGGCATCACCTACAAACCTCTGCGCGAAGGCGCAGCGTCATTGGTGGTGTTCAAAAACGGTGTCGCCACGGTGGCGGCATGGGGACGCGACATTTCCATGCGCGATGACATCGCTGCGGTCCGTCAGAACCTTGATCTCATCATCGATAACGGCGGTGGTGCACCGAACCCCGCAGGTACTCCAATTGCCAAAGCTGCGAATGGCGTGCCAGCAGACGGCCTCGACAACAATGCCAATGGCGCATGGGGCGACACCCTCGGCAACAAGGTGCTGGTGTGGCGATCCTCTGTGTGCGTCACCGCCACCGGCGCTCTGGTCTATGGCTATGGCGGAGGTCTCGGCGCCCAATCATTGGCCGAACTGATGCTGCGCGCCGGATGTGTCCGAGCCATGGAACTCGATATCAATCCCTCATGGACCACATTCAACTTCTATGCCGCCGCAGTGCCGGGTAATCCAAACTCGGTAAAGGGCACCAAACTCCTGCCTGATTCTGAAAAGAGTGGCCTTCGTTATCTCAGCAACGACACCAGAGACTTCGTCGCCGTGTACGCATTGCCGCTGTGATTCTTGAGGTGTGCCCTACCATTCGGCCCACATTCGACGCCGTCCTCTCCCATCGAAGCCGCAACTAATGACGTCTACAACTCCACCCGGATCAGAAGAATCCGACGGCATAAACCTCCGACCCGAGGATGAAGCCGCGACGACATCTCCGGTCGTCACGGATCCACTTGCGGATCTCCTCGCCGAAACCGCAACATTTCCCGCGCCTCCTTCGCGACGGGCGAAGCATCGACGAAAGCGTCCCCGCTGGCAGAAGATCACCCTCGGCGTCGTCATCGCCCTTCTCCTCATCCCAACGTTCTCGTTCATGCGCGCCATCATCCGCCCGGCCAACCTCTCAACCACCGAGAAAGCCGCTGAGTGGATGCGCGACAACCACCTCGGCGGCATTCTCAACACGGTCGAGAGTTGGTGGTTCAAGCACAACGAACCCAAGGCTGGCGGCGAGCCCGACCGCGCCATCGAAGCCACAACGCAGGAGACCACGCCGACCGGTACCAAGGTTGCCGATCATCTGCCAAAGCCTGCGAACGTTGCCGTTCCCGCCGGTGTCACCCCGGTGGCCAATGAAGGTGTTTGGCAGCCGATTGGACCGCTGGTCGGTGGTGCTCAAGCCATCTACACCACTCAGGTGCGACCTGACTCGGTGCGAACCTCCATCCTCGATGGTCTGGCGTGGATGGATCCCAAACTTGTGCGCTTCGATCTTCATCCCGGCACCGAAGAACCCGGCGGTAAGTGGACCATCCCCGCACAGGTCGCGGTGGACCAACGACTCCAACTCCTCGCCGCATTCAACAGTGGGTTCCGCATGGACGACGCCCGTGGCGGGTTCTACCTGAATGGAACCACACAGCGTCCGCTGCGCGATGGCGCAGCCTCGTTCGTCATTTTCAAAAATGGCACCGCATCGGTTGGTATGTGGGGTCGTGACTTCACCATGAGCGACGACATCGTGGCCGTGCGCCAGAACCTTGATCTCATCCTCGATAACGGCGGCGGCGCGCCAAGCGCTGGTGGCACTCCCACCGCCACCGCAGCGCCCGGCGTTCCCGCTCCAGGTCTCAATGACAACGCCGATGGTGCATGGGGTGCAACCTTCGGCAACAAGATCCTCACATGGCGCTCGGCGGTCTGCATCACCGGATCGGGCGCCATTGTGTACGGCTACGGCAATGGACTCGGCGCTCTCTCACTTTCACAGTTGATGCTGCGAGCCGGTTGCGCCCGCGCCATGCAGCTCGACATCAACACGGTGTGGACCACCTACAACACCTACAGCGCAGCCACACCCGGCGACCCCGCATCAGTGTTCGGCACGAAGTTGCTTCCTGAATCCTGGAAGCCAGGCGACCGCTACCTCAGCAACGATGCTCGCGACTTCTTCGCAGTGTTGAGTCGCGATCTTCCGCAGTAGTTGCGTCGACTATTCGCCAAAAACGCAGGTTCGGTTATCCCACACCAGCACGCGATGTTCGAGATGCAGTCGCACTGCATCAGCAAGAGTCTTGCGCTCAACATCGCGACCTTTACGAACAAGATCCTCGACCTCATCGCGGTGACTCACTGTGGCGACGCCCTGAGCGATGATCGGGCCAGCATCGAGCTCCGCGGTCACGTAATGCGCAGTGGCACCGATGAGCTTCACACCGCGCTGATGAGCACGAAGGTACGGCCGAGCGCCGGGAAACGCGGGAAGGAACGAGTGATGAATGTTGATCATGCGTCCGGCCCATCGCTCAGTGATCTCCGCCGGCAGGATGCGCATGTAGCGAGCAAGCACAACCAACTCCGGCGAGAACGATTCCAGAGCCGAAGCGAATGCTGCCTCCTGCGCAGCCCGATCAGCACCATCGAGTCCGCCATCGACAAGGACGAATGGCACGTCGTGTCGATCGGCTAACGCAGCCGCTGCCGGCTTATCGGAGACGACGGCGAGGACGTCACAATCGAGTTCCCCAAGCGTCACACGCGACAGAAGATCAGCAGCGCAGTAGAGCTCACCGGAACAGGCGACAACGAGCGAATGTCGGCGATCAGGTGCATGCAGCGACCACTTGAAACGAAACCGCTCCACCAGCGTTTGGAGTCCAGCCCGAAACGCGTCCCAATCAATGTCGCCGTTAAGTTCGATGCGTTGAAGAAACACCGATGAATCACGATCGGTGTGCTGATCGGCGCCATGGATGTTGCCACCACTCGAAGCAATGAGCGCCGAGACCGCAGCGACGATGCCCGATTGATCGGGGCACTGCAGCGTGAG
Source organism: Microthrixaceae bacterium (assembly GCA_947449015.1). Taxonomy (GTDB): domain Bacteria; phylum Actinomycetota; class Acidimicrobiia; order Acidimicrobiales; family Acidimicrobilacustridaceae; genus Acidimicrobilacustris. The sequence goes on from CANFQA010000027.1 coordinate 22,538, forward strand.
AATGGCCAGACCGTTTTGGTGTTCGTGTGGCATAGGAGTCCGTTCAGGATCAGTGGATGAGTGAGGCAAGTCCCCACAGGGCGGCAACGGTGCCGAGCGCAATCATGAGGAAACTGCGTGACTTCGGTGGTCGCGAAAGATCGCCACCATCGGGATTTTGCGGAGGTCGCACGAGAGCGAGCGCGGTACCGACCGCGAGTGCGCCACCGATGGCCAGAACCAACCACGGCAGTAGATCCTCACCAAGGAACACGCGTCATCTCCTTCTGTGCCCTCACGAGCGAACCTCGGAATCGTAGGGGGTCGACGCCTTCAAACGAATTCGATTCGCGCAGAACTACGGATCAACCGCCCAGCAGAGACACAAACCGATCTGCGGCCCCATGTGCGCTGCGCCCTGGGAGGCGGGCCACAACAAGTCGACGCCGGGTAAGTACCTGCGTCGGCGCAGACTTGGTGCGTCGGCCCCGGGCCTGCACAGCCGGAAGTGCGGTCCACCCAACTCCGAGTCGGGCCATCTCGCGCAACACATCGGGTTGATGCGATTCAGCCACAACATCAACCTGGGCTCCGAGGGCACGCAGTTCATGTTCAATCAGTGATCGGGTATGGGAACCAGTCGGGAACAGCACCCACGGGCCCCAGGTGCTCGGCACGCCGATCGTGACGCCCTCGGGTGGCACCACCACAATGTCCTCGTCGAGCAGCGTGACCATCTCGAATGCATCGGTTGGATTCTCGGGCTCAACGACAACCGCCAGATCGAGATCTCCGCGAGCCAGTCGATCAAGCAGTTCGGCCGACGGAGCAACACTCAGCATCAGATCGAGTCCATCGTTCGCCCGTCGAAACGATCGAAGCTGTTCGGCGAAATGCTCGACGGCGGCGGCGTCGATCATCCCCACACGTAGTCGCCCGATACGGCCACCCTTGAGCTCATGCACCCAGCGCGAGATATCGCGTGTGTCGGCAACCACCCGTCGGGCATAGGCCAGCACTTCCTGGGACTCGGTTCGCACCACTTGGCGACGACCGACCCGTTCGAACAGGCGCAGCCCAAGGCGGCGCTCAAGTTCAGCCAGTCCCTGCGAGAGCGCTGAGGTGCTCACGCCCACTGATTCGGCCGCCGCCGAGAAGGTGTCTGACTCCGCCACTGCCACGAGATAACTGAGTTGTTGGATGGTGGGCTGGAGCAGCGGAGGTTCAGTGCTGCGCGCTGATGCACGGGGAGGACGCAGGTCAGCCATCCCGTGATCATACTGTTCAGTATCTCTTCAACAAAAGAAGTCACTGTTTAGATTGACCTAGCCTCAGACCATGACCAAGCCAGTAGATATCGCTCCCGCCACCGGACGCCTCGGGGTTCTCACCCCCGGAATGGGCGCTGTGGCCTCCACCTTCATTGCCGGCGTCCTCGCCACCAGAGCCGGACATGCCATCCCCGTGGGTTCGCTCAGCCAGCTCGCCCATATCCGTTTGGGCAAGCGCGAAGAGAGCCGAAACCCACTCATCCGTGAATTCGTCCCGCTCGCCGATCTCGGCGACCTCGTCTTCGGTGGCTGGGACCCAATCAGCCCCAACGCGCTTGAAGCCGCACGCACTGCTGGCGTGCTCGAGGAGCGCGACCTCGGCCCTATCTCCGCTGAGCTCGAGGGCATCGTGGCCATGGATGCCGTGTTCGATCAGCGCTGGGTGAAGCGCCTCGAAGGCACTCGGGTCAAGACCACCACCGACAAGTGGGCGCAGGCCGAAGCGCTGATCGCCGACATCGAGAACTTCCGTATCGCCAATGACTGCGATCGACTCGTCATGGTGTGGTGCGGCTCGACCGAGGCCTACCAAGAGGCCAGCGCCGTTCATATGACCATCGAGTCCTTCGAGGCCGGCCTGAAGGCCAACGACGACAACATCGCCCCCAGCCAGATCTACGCGTATGCCGCCATCATGTCCGGCGTCCCCTTCGCCAATGGCGCCCCGAACCTCTCGGTGGATCTCCCGTGCATGCGTGAACTCGCAGCCCGTGAATGCGTGCCGATCGCTGGCAAGGACTTCAAGACCGGCCAGACCTGGCTCAAGACCCTGCTCGCTCCCGGACTGAAGGCCCGCATGCTCGGCCTGCGCGGCTGGTACTCCACCAACATCCTCGGCAACCGCGATGGTGAGGTGCTCGACGATCCGGACAACTTCAAGACCAAGGAGGTCTCGAAGCTCGGCGTGATCGATTCGGTTCTGCAGCCCGAGGTGTATCCCGATCTCTACGGCAACGTCGACCATGTGGTGCGCATCAACTACTACCCGCCGCGTGGTGACAACAAGGAAGGTTGGGACAACATCGACATCTTCGGATGGATGGGGTACCCGATGCAGATCAAGGTGAACTTCCTGTGCCGCGACTCCATCCTCGCCGCACCGATCGTTCTCGACCTCGCGCTCTTCATGGATCTGGCCAACCGAGCCGGCCAGAGCGGCGTGCAGGAATGGTTGAGCTTCTACTTCAAGGCTCCCCAGGCAGCCACGCCGGTGCCCGCCGAGCATGACCTATTCATTCAGCAGACCAAACTCAAGAACACGCTGCGCGAATGGATGGGCGAGGACGCCGTCACCCATTCCGAAGCGGGCTGATCCGACCAACGCCGCCAATCGCTCTCCCCAACTGTCCCCTTGGTTACGACAGTTGGGGCCGAGAGCCGCTATCGTCACGGCTCATTCACCCGTGTGGCCCACAGTGGGCCCAGATGAACCTTCGGAGATTCACATGCCAGTCCCCTCAGACGCAGAACTCGGTCCCCTCGCCAAGCTCGCCGGCACCTGGGAAGGTGACCAGGGCGTCGACGTGTCCTACCACCACGCCGAAGGCGAGATTGGTGAGACCCCGTACCGCGAGCGCGTTGAGCTGAAGCCCTTCGGCCCCGTCGACAACGGCACCCAGGTGCTGTTCGGCCTCGACTACCGCATGGCCGCCTACAAGAACGGCGAAGATGAGCCGTTCCACACCGAGGTTGGCTACTGGCTCTGGGATGCCGCCGCCGGTCAGATGATGCGTTGTTTCATGGTGCCGCGTGGCCAGGTCGTGATCGCCGGTGGCGATGCCTCCGCTGACTCCACCACCATCAATCTCAAGGCTCAGACCGGTTCGAGCACCTACGGCATTTTGTCGAACCAGTACCTCGCCGAATACTCCACCACCCCCGACTACTCCTGCACCCTCACCATCGGTGACGGTGAGTGGAGCTACGAGGAGACCACGGTGTACGAGGTCAAGAGCAAGGGCATCACCGTGCAGCACACCGATCGCAACACCCTGCGCAAGGTCGGCTGATACCCGGGGCCCAGCGCCCACTCCGCAGTTTGATCGAAGGCCCCGGCGTGATGCCGGGGCCTTCGTCATTTTCGGGTTCTACGACAGTTCCGAGGTCTGCGGCAGCCGAGATTGTTCAACCGGCCACCGGATCGAGCACAACAAGCGGAATCTCTCTGGTGGTCTTGTCCTGATAGCTGCCGTAGTGAGGAAAATCAGCCATGATTTGCGCCCACAAGGCAGCGCGCTCTTCGCCCTCGGCAACCCGAGCGACCATCGTGCATTGGGGCTGACCCTTCCAAACAACCTCAACCTCAGGTTGATCCCGCAGATTGAGGAACCAGGCCGGATGCACCGGATCGCCTCCTCGCGAGGCAACCACGACGATGGAGTCGCCCGACTGAACCGGCGAGGTGAGCATGCTGACGCGCTTTTGGCCACTGCGCCGACCCACGGTGGTCAGCTCCAGCACCGGCATACCACCGGCTTTCCAGCCGAGGCGACCACCGCTGACCTTGAGCAGCGTGCGGTGGAATCGGTTCATGGACTTCATCATCAGGTCACTAGGCATAGGTCGACCCTAGCGAGAACCACCCATCGAGCTGAGTCCCGCTGTGCCGGATGGCCTTGAGAAATATTGCGCACGGATTGCGCTGGACCAGTGATTCTGTAAAGGTTCCGTAACATGAACGCCGCCAAAGCAACGACCCGACGACGTTCCGCCACACCCAGAATCCTTGCCATTGCCGTGATTCTCGGGGTGCTGGCCTCGCTCTCAACCGTCGTCAGTGGTGCTGGAGCCGATGCACTTTCGGACAAGCAGGCTGAAGCCCGCCAGATCTCCGACAAGATGGCTGCGTTGCAGTCGCGTCTCATGGACGTGAACGCTCAATACGAGCAGGCCAACTACGAACTCCATCTGGCCGAGCAGAAGGTGACTGACGCCAAAGCGCTGGCTGCGCAGACCGCAGCAGAGGTAGCCCGCCGTCAGGCCGACCTTCAAGAGTTCGCGATCAACGCCTACCAAACCGGCAACGATTCCGCAGCGTTCGATGCACTGTTCACCAGCGACCCCGGCGCCGGCGCCGAGAAGGTCTCGTACCTCGACAATCTGAGCGGCAACAAGCGCGATCTCATCGACGCATATAACGGCGCCAAGGTCAAAGCCCAGGAAGACGCGGTCCGCCTCGAAGGACTGCAGTCCGATGCACAGGCAAAAGCCAATGTGATCGAACAGGCCCGCAATGCTGCATCGAGTGCCGCATCCGAGCAGGCCGCGCTGAATGCCAAGGTGCAAGGTGAACTCGTCGGACTCGTCGCGGCAGAGAACTCTCGCCGCGCCGCAGAAGCACAGCGGGCCGCCGACGCCGCTGCGCAGAACAACAACGCGGGTGGCGGCAGTGGCAGCGGCTCAGGTGGCGGCGGAACCGTGCGCAACCCTCCTCCTCCCACCCCCGGTGCTGCTGGTGCCATTGCGCAGGCAGTCAGCCAGGTCGGTGCTCCTTATGTGTGGGGAGCGTCCGGACCCAGTTCCTATGACTGTTCAGGGCTGGTGGCTTGGGCCTACAGCCGAGTGGGCGTTTCGCTGCCGCACTACAGCGGTGCCATGTATGCCATGACCACCAGAATCGCCGCCTCGCAACTCCAGCCAGGCGACCTTGTGTTCTGGGGAGCCGGTGGCTCCGAGCATGTGGCCATCTACATGGGCGGGAATCAGCTGGTGCATGCGTTCGGTGCCGAACACGGCGTCGCGGTCACCAACCTTGCCGGATGGTGGAAA
>CANFQA010000028.1 GCA_947449015.1 Microthrixaceae bacterium
CCGACGACGTCACCTACAGCGCGGGCGTGTGGGTGGGAGCCTTGCGCGCCGGCACGCTCGATCCACTCACACCGGAGTTGGTGAGTTGGCCCAAGCCCGGTCGATACACGCGCTGGCGTGAAGGGCGCCTGATTGGTTGACGCAGTGCTGATGCAGTGCTGATGCAGTGCTGACTCGGTGCTCACGCAGTGCTGACTTAGGGCTGGCTCAGTGCATCGAGCGCTTCACGAACCGGCAATGACTTTCACAGTTGTCGCTGGGTTGAAGAACTCGCGCTGGAAGCAGATGAGTCCATCGCGGAAACGGAACACCGCGATGTACACGTTGGCGTAGGGCGCTCCGGTGGGCAGGTAACTGCCGCCACCGGTGAACTCCACAATCAGTTCATCGGGATCGAGACATTCGTGCACTGCGGTGATGGTGAGTTCGAATCGGAACACCGTGAACGCAGCGGCGATGTTGGCGAATGCCTCGGCACGTGTGGTCGATCGTTTGGGTGGATCGGTATACGGCAGTTCAAAGACGACATCGTCGGTGTAGTGCGAGAGCTGACCCTCAGCATCGCCAGCGGCAATAGCGGCGAATGCGGAACGAACCGTGGCCAAATTGCGGTTGCGAACCGCAGCATCCGCAGATGCATCAGTCATGGTTGTGTTCAGCCCTTGTTGGGGCGACCCGAACCGCGACCGCGGTCGGGCACGAGAGCAAGAAGCGCAGCGCTGACCGAGTCGATGACGACACCCGTAGGGGTGACGTCGTCCTCAACCAGGGCGAGCAGCGCTTCATGCTCCTCTGGCTCGAGGGCGAGCAGGCGACCCTGATAGCGAGCGGCGCTTACACGGGTGAAAACACGTGGGGCACGCAACTTGCCGGCAACAGCGTCGAGGACGTCTTCATCGGCGTCTCCCTCGGCGTCGTTGACGAGATCAAGCAACTCCCAGATCTGACGCGGGGTGAGGACGACTCCCAGAAGTTCGGTCTCGTTCGCAGTGGTTGTCATAGTGATGACTCCGAAAGGGGGGTGATGGGTCCGTGGACCCTCGATTCTCACGGCGATGACAGGAACTCGGTGAGGAGGCTGCATCGGGTGACTACTTCTGTCAGGACACCGAAGGAGGATTCTGCTGCTGGCACTCGGTCCCTGTTGGGCGCCGGGGCCGGGTTCTCCTTCGTGCGACCCCCTTCCTATCGTCTCCGACCCCCCGAGCGCACATCGGGTGGGTAATCCACCCCGCTGGGCCAGAACGGTCGGCCAGAGCCTCACCTCGGGTCGCAGTCACACCCGGTTCGTAGGTTTGGTGGGGGAAATCGGGTACGTGTTCGGCGGCCCGTCACCACCGGACCCTCCTACGATCGGATCACCTATGGCGAACTCCACGTTTCTCCACGCCGCCGACCTCCACCTTGGCGCGCCCCTCCAGAGTCTCGGTTCCCAACTGGGCGCCGAGGTTCGCAACCAAGCGCTTGGGTTGGTTCGGCGGGCCTTTGACAATCTGATCGATCTGGCTATCTCCGAGGAGGTCGCCTTTGTGGTCTTGGCCGGCGATGTCTACGACACCTCCGAGCGTGATCCCGCTGCCCGTCGCCGTGTGCTTCTGGGGCTGCGTCGGCTTGCCGATGCCGGTATCCCGGTGTTCATCGCTCATGGCAACCACGATCCGCTCACCGCAGCCACCCTGTCAGGTGAACTGCCTGAGAGTGTCACGGTGTTTCCTACCGACGCGGTCGCCACGTCTCAGGTTGTTCTTCCCAACGGTGTCACTGTCACTGTGGCGGGCATCAGCTACGAGCAGGCTGATGAGCAGCGCCGACTGGTCGGGGCCTTCGGTGAGATATCCGGCTCGTCAGTTGTTGGGGTCCTGCACACCAATGTGGGCGGGGCCAGCGCGCACTCCAACTATGCGCCTTGTTCTGTCACCGAACTCGAAACCTCTCCGGTGCACTACTGGGCCCTCGGCCACATCCACGACCGGTCCGTCAACGAAACCCCCAAGGGCTGGTGGGCCTATCCCGGCAATCTCCAGGGCCGGTCCACGAAAGCAACCGAATGTGGCGCCAAGGGTGTGCTGCTGGTTGACGTCGAGTCCGATGGCCACTTTGCCGAACCTCGGTTCGTCGCCTGCGATGCACTTCGGTTCGAGAGGGTCGAGGTCGACCTCTCGTTGGTCAGCGGGTACACCGATGTCGGCGATCGTGTACTCGAGTCGCTTGAGACTCCATTGGGTCGGGCTGCAGGTCGACCGTTGTTCGTACGGCTCGAACTCACTGGTTCCACCGAGATTGCGGCCGAGCTGGATCAGAACTGGGAGTCGCTCATCGTCGAGCTCAGCGACGAGGCTGCGGCGGTGCTCGGTTCGGGTGCACTCGTCAAAATCGAGCGCTCCTACCGACCCGCCATCGATCTTGTCGCCGAACGAGGTCGCGAGAACCTTTTGGGCAAAGTGCTTCAACGACTCGATGCTGATCCTGAACTGGTGGATCAACCCGACCTGCGGGCTGAAATCGAACGCACGCTGGTGGCTGCACTGGACGGTTCGCGATGAAGCGGCTTCAGATTTCTTCTGTCTCTGATGTCAGCTTCGGCGTTCATCGTGACCGTTTCGTCGACGATCTCGCCCATGACTTCGTCTGCGTGCTCGGCCCCAACGAGTCGGGAAAGTCCACGCTGGCGGAGTTCCTCCAGTGGTCAATCGGGGGAACCAGTGGATCGGCCGCCTGGGCTGAACGCTTCGTCCTCTCCGATGGCGGCAGGCAGCTGAAGGGCCGCGTGCGCGGAGCGCTTGATGGTGTTGACCTTGACATAGCGGCGAAGTTCAAGATCCTGCAGCGAGGTGCCCCCAACGATGACCGGACTGGTGATCTTGGCGGTTCCGTTCTCGATGTTCGAGGTCTGGCTTCGGCATTGGGTGGCGTGAACCCTGATGACTATGCGCAGATCCACCGGGTCCGGGGCGCAGAGCTTGTTCGCAGTGGCGAGGCCGACACGTTCTCCACGCTGTTCACCCAATTCTCGGTTGGTTCAGCATCAGCCTCGATCAACCCTCGCGCCCGTCTCGCAGAATTACAGACCCGCCTCAAAGAGACTGAAAAGCAACTCAAAGATCTGGCGCGTAAGGATCGCGATCTGCGAGCTCGTCTTCGTGAGGCAGATCAGCGCCCGACCGAAGTCGATGAACTCGAAATGAAGGTCTCGGAGTTGAAGCGCCAAGGAGAGGTTCTCAACGCGGACATTGGCAAGTTGCAGCGTCAGCGGGTACTTGTCGACCGCGCCCGCAACATCCTGCCTGCGCGCCTCGCACTCGGCAACGCGCATGCTGAGCTGGAGCAGCATGGAGAGTTGTCCGAATCTTGGCGTGCCGTGGCACGAATCTCCGGCACCATCAGCGAGGCCCAGGCAGCAGCTGAGGCGGCTCGCGCAAATGTTTCCGACCGCGAACACGACTTTACCGAAGCACGAAATCTGGTTGGTCTCCCTGCTGATGTCCTGAAGGGTGCTGAGCTCTCCATTACTGATCGGGGCAACTTGCTCGACGCAGCGCAGCAGATCCGCGAGACAAGCAACGCGTTCGATCGTCGCGTCACCGAACGTGATGAACTTTCAGCATCGATCGAGCGCCATGCTCTCGAAATCAGCGCAACCGCCGCGACCTTGGGTGTCACGTCGTCGACTGGGAAGAACCTTCTCGGCAAAGAAACTTCGCTGCGCGATCTGCTCACAGACGCCGGCATCTGGGTCGAGACAGAAAACGCTGCTGCAGTCGCTGAGAGCACGGCGGCTGCACGTCAGGCCGAGATTGAGGCGCTCCGCACCAATCCGGGAGCACCACCAACAGTTCCGGCTCGCCGATTCCCTGCCCGAGTCGTCGTGTTGATTGCGGGTCTTGTGCTTGCCGTTGGAGCATCAATGGTCAGTCCCCTGGCCGCAATCGCTGTTGCCGTAGCTGCCATCCTCGCTTCGCTACTACTTCCCGAGAGGTCGGCGCCCAGTGTCACGACCAACGATGAAGCGTTTGAGACCGCTCGGCGTGCCTTCGCCGAGGCCACTCGCTTGGCAGAAGCCGAGCGCAATCGGGCCGGCGCAAAGAGCGCGGATCTCCGACGGGCGCTGGAAGCTCTTGGTGCGCCGCCGGTCCCCGAGCTCGCGCTTGCCCGCAGTCATATCCAGCAGCTCGCCGATCTCGCCGCGTCGGTCACCACACAGGAGAATGACTCGGTTCGGCTGTCAACGCTGAACGCCAACGTGATCGGATCTGAGGCGCAGGTCATCGGCTCGCGATCCCAACTGAATGAGCTTCTCAGCGCGCGTGGCGTCATCACCACCCCTTCGACGGATCACTTCGATGAATGGCTCGGCCACTACGAGGCAGCGATCGCCAGTGCTCGGGCGCTAACAGAGGCATGGGAGCGAGCACAAAGTCTGGAACTCGAACGCGATGCGCTCGTCGAACCAGTGGTCCAGGATCTCGCCGATCTCAGTTGGCCACAGCGTCTTGCTCATATTGCTGAGATGGTCGAACGTCTCGGCGCTGTTGAACTCGCAGAGCGCAAGCGCAGGGATGCCCAGATCATTCTCGATGCAATCGGCGATGAAGCCCCAGAAATCGAGGAACTGCTTCATCGTTGCCCCGATGAGGTTGCACTGCTGGCACACCACGAGGTGCTCTCCGCCGAAATCGCTCTTCTCGAGGAATCGAATCGGCAACTGATCATCGCTGGTCGTGACTTGGAGTTGGAAATTCGCGACCTTACCGACACTGAAGTTCTCGCCGCTCTGAACGAACAACAGGTAACCCTCGCGGAGCAAATTGACGATGCCGAGAGGTCGCGAATGGTCCTCGCTCATTCCGTTGCGATCCTGACTGAGGTGATCGATCGATTCGAGGTCGAGAACCAAGCTCCGGCGGTCAAGCGCACCCAGAGCATGCTGCAAGAGGTCGTACACGGATGGGGCGATCTCATTCTCAATCGCGACCCGGATGGCAAGGTCCTCATCGAACGCCGAAGCGGCAGCAATCGCCTCCTCGACTCCAAGCTCTCCGATGGTGCGCGTTCGCTGCTCTACCTCTCTCTTCGGCTTGCCTTCGCCGCCGACGATGCTGAGCGTCGTGGTGTCGCCCTACCCATGCTCTGCGACGATCCTCTCGTGCATCTCGACGATGATCGTCGAGATGGTGCTCTTGCTCTGCTCGCCGACGCGGCCCGCACCCATCAGGTCCTGCTGTTCACCTGCGACACCTCAACTGCAACCCTTGCGCAGCAGAATGGGGCCCATGTCGTCACGCTCTGAAGTCGCGCTTCGGTTGGCCACCTCGGCCGACGCCGCTGCGCTGGTCAATGTCTTTTCCACAGCCATCGCCGACCAGGCACCAAACTTCTATACGGCAGCACAATGTGAGGCTTGGGCGGCTGCACTCACCAGTGAGCGAGCAGTCGAACTCGTCTCTGATCACACCACCTATGTCGCCGCGATCGACGGCACCGACGAGGTTGTCGGGTTCGCAACCTTTGTGGCACCCGATGAGTTCGACATGCTCTACGTCTATCCCGATTACGTGATGCAGGGCATCGGCACCCGACTCGCGGCGCTTATCGAACAGCACGCGCAGAACCTCGGCGTGCACGAACTACGAGCAGCAGTCTCCGACTGCGCGCGTCTGGCATTCGAATCCTTTGGGTTCCGCCATGAGCGACCGCACACCACGACAGTCGGTGATCAATCCTTCAGCGTCACGCTGATGTCCAAAGCACTTGGCTGACGGACTTCGCACAGTCTGGACTAGTGGTCGGAACCAACCGACTCGCTGTAGCTCAGGCCTCGGGGATTGGGTTGGTCCCACCGGTCATGATGTGCTCAAGCCACCACTGTGGGGCGTTGTCGATGATGTTGCCGATATGTGAGTAGTCATGCCAGCGACAGATCTTTCCGTCGCGCACCTGCATCACGCTCACGAAGGGATGGTCGACCACCTCGCCGGTATGGAACATCCATCGCTCCATGTGTTCCCAGATCACCAGATCGCCTTGGGCAACGAGGTGTTTGGGGAAGTGGTAGTAGCCCGACAGTGGCTCGATGCCGATCTTGAGTCGACGAATGATGTCGGGCCCACCGGTGGCGCCCACGGCGTCCATACCGACATCGGTGTAATGAGCGTCATCAGTGAAAAAGGTCGTCATGAGGTCCCAGTCGCGTTTGAAATGCGCGTCCCAGTAACGCTCAACGAGTTCGCGGTTTCTTGCTTCAGAACTGTCCATGTCTCCCCCAAGATCGGTGTGCTGGCTTGCAGCGTAGGGCACTCTCAGCTGGCTGTTCGCCGAGATGAGGTTGGTCAACGCCGACCTGGTCGAGAAATGAAGGTGACATATGAAGATGACACAGCGCTGCGGATCCGACGATGCTGGGGGTGTGAATGACATCGAGATCTCGACCGACACCATCCGACTCGGCCAGTTGCTGAAGTTGGCGAATCTCGTTGACTCTGGATCTGACGCCAAGATGCTGTTGGCTGGCGGCGAGGTACTCGTCAACAACGAAGTTGAGGTGCGGCGTGGTCGGCAATTACGAAACGGCGACGTGGTGTCAATCGATGATGTTTCCGTCCGTGTGGTGTCTTCGATCAACTGAGGTAATCGAGAGTGCAATCGATTGGTGACTCGATTGTCTAGGCTGCCGGTTCCTTAGCGCGTGCGCTTCACTGCGTTGGAGAGAACCGATTCTGGGCTCCAGCCGATGTTGTTCCTCGATTGCACCGTGAAGGTGTAGGTCTCGCCAAGCTTCATGCCTTCGAGAACCAGAGACTTCTCTGAGGCACCAACGTTGTATGAGGCCACGAACACACCGTTTTTATAGAGATTGACAATCTGACCCCACAGGGCCGATCCACCGTTGGAACCAATTGTCCACGTGACCTTGACATTGATTGTTGACTTCACTGCGGCAGCGACGTTGGTCGCAGCGCTTGGCGCAACGATTCGGGTAACGGTGTTTGAGAAGGCTGACTCGGTGCTGAGCCCGAGGCTGTTTCGGGCTTGCACGGTGAACTTGTAGGCGGTGCCGACGTCGAGCGTCGACGGTGTCGTGAAACTGGTGTCCGTACCGGACACGGTCGTTGTCGCAACCAGTGAGGTGCCCCGGTAGGTGCGAACGATCTGTTCAGTAAGCGCCGATCCGTTGTCAGATCCCAGTGCCCAGGTGATTGATCCGGCTCCGCCTGCAGTGAGACTGGCGAGGGGTGCAGCCGGCGCGCTCGGGGCGGTGCGATACACCACTGGCGAAGATGGCGATGACTCCGCGCTCAGCCCGACAACGTTTCTGGCCTGCACACTGAAGGTGTAGCTCACCCCCGCCGTCATCGAGGTGTAGTTCATGGATGTCACATCGCTGCTGACAACAGCGGGCTTCACTAGCGTGCCATTGCGGTAGATGTTGACGGTCTGATCCAGGATCGGTACCGAGGTTGATCGGGTCCAGGTCACCGTGGTCGAACCTGCGACCGGCGTTGTGGCACTCACCAAGGTGGGAGCTGTGGGTCGCTCCGTGATGGGCGCTTGGGTCGCACCGGTGTTGAGCATTCGGTTGGGGGAGTTGCTTCCACCGTCACGGACGACATCGGGGACCGACTTCGCAAGCAGAGCTGAGGTGATCTGCGCGGGGGTGGCGGTGGGAGTCGCCTCAAGCAGCAGGGCGGCGGCACCAGCCGCATGCGGGGTCGCCATTGAGGTGCCGCTCATAAGGACGGTCTTTCCATCTTTGTAATCGGAGGTGATCGACACCCCGGGAGCGAACAGGTCGACGCAGGAGCCATAGTTCGACCAGGACGCTCGTGTATCGGCGCTGTCGATGGCAGCGACGGTAAGAGCGTTCGGCACACGACTTGGCGAGGAGTTGCATGCGTCTTTGTTGGAGTTGCCGGCTGCGACGGCCACGGTCACGCCATCAGCGATCGTGGCATTGACTGCGTTGTCGACGGCGGAATTTCCCGACATGCCGACACTGAGGTTGGCGACTGCGGGAGTGCCAGCCACATGGTCTCGAACAACAAAGTCGAGACCGGTGACAATGCTGGAGGCGGTGCCGCTCCCAACGCAGTCGAGCACTCGCACTGGTACCAGGGTGACGCCCTTGGCCACGCCGTACGTAGTCCCCCCGACGATGCCAGCCACATGGGTGCCGTGGCCATCTTCGTCTGTGGCCGATGCCGGAAACTCTGCTGATGGAGCACTGTTTCCCTTACATGTTCCGTCGCTCCTGAACTGAGGCTTTCCCCAAACGCTGAACCCGTTGCTTACCCGTCCGCCGAAGTCGGTATGCGAGGCGAGAATGCCAGTATCAACCACATAGGCCTTCACGCCGGCGCCAGAGCTGTCATAGGAATAACTGTTGGATAACGGGAGTCGCGGCTGATCAATGCGGTCGAGGCCCCAGGCTGCCGGAGACTGCATCGTCTCGGCCGATACAGGGGTATCAGCCTCGATGGACAGAACCCGAGGATTGAGTCGGAGTGACTTCACCTGTGATGTGGTGAGGTCAATGACTTCTCCGGGAAAGACATTGCTGAGAATGTTTTGCACTGCCATTCCGCGCTGAGCGTGGGCGGTGGCCTCGGCCGTTGACGTAGTGCCTTCGGTGAACTCGATGATGTAACGCTGGGTGGCGGCGAGCGTTGCGTTGGCCAGTGCCGATGACCTGGTGTCGATCGTGACCGGTCCAGCAGCTGTTGATGTACTGGCGGCTGCGCCGGCGGGTATGGCTGGCCCAAGAATGCCGAGGCACGCGACAAGGCATGCGAGAAGGCATGCGAAAAGGCCGGACGACCCCACGGCCGCCGAACTCCTCAATCTGTGCAGCGTGGGGTTCACGGCGAGGACCCTACGCAGAGAAGGCGAGCCTGAACAGCCAGCGAGGGTTGATTTATCCGTGATTTTGCCAAGTCCCGCTTGGGATCTGCGGTCCCGAGCGAGTTTGGGTCAAAGCGAGGGCATCTCGATACCGAGCAGCGAAGCGGTGATGGTGGCCACCGGGTTGTGGATGGCCATCATGGCCATGTTGGGGTCGCCCGAATCCATGACGAACATTTCCGAGAGTTTCACCATCACAAGGCAGAACTGGAACCCGGCGAGGATCTCGTAGAACGCCACATTGGTGGCGGGCCGGCCCATGAGTTCTTCCCACAATGCGATGGTCGCTTCACGGTCCAGCATGCCCGGTAGTAGTTCAGCGCCAGCGGTTTCGAGGCTGAAGCGCTGGAGGAACAGCCACCAGCCCAGATCGCTTTCGGAATTGCCGAGCGACACCATCTCCCAGTCGAACACGCCGATGACGTCGCTGAGCTCTGGTCCGCCGTACATCTGATTGCCGGGTCGGGCATCGCCCCAGCACAGCTCGATGAACTCGCCATCTTCGGGCCAGTTGGCCACCAACCAGTCCCAGGCCGGGTCGATGATGGGATGCGCGGCACCCTTGAGTGCCCATTCCTTGTAGTTGCGGAAGTAACCGCGGCGCTGCTCGGGACCGAGCTCGCCATGGTGCTTTTGATCGAGATAGTCGAGTCCAGCGGCCTGCCAATCAACCTTGGCCACTCGGGTAAGCGCTTCGATGCCGTTGTAGGCCCATGCAGCACGGGCGGCATCGGTCATCTCGACCACGAAACCCTCGGAGGTGTACACCGGCGTGTCACCGGGGACGAGGCCGTTGAGGCGATCCATGACGAAGAAGGGACCGCCCAGAACCGAGACATCGCGCTCGGCCCAACGAGTGCGCGGCACCGGCACGTTGCTGTGGGCACCGAGCTGTGTCATCACTTGGTACTGCTGGGCAATCAGGTCGATCTCGGGGAATAACAGGTTCATCGTCGGCTGCGATCGCAGCACCAGCTCAGCCTCGATTGCGGAGCCGTCGGCCTCGGTCCAGCGGGCATCGACCAGGAAGGTCTCATTGGAGAACCCACTGGCTTGCGGCACCACGAGCTCGGTGATTTCGACGTTGGTGCACTCGGGCATCTGTCGGGCCATCCAGGCCTCGAGCACAATCTTGACCTCGGCTGGATCGCGCTGACCGCTGACCGGCATGGGAACTCCTTGTTGGCTATGTCCGGGAATCCCCCTCCCGAACGGTGACGACGGCGACTCTATGCCCCGACCGGTAGCGTTTTCGACCGGACAGGACAGGGAGTTGTGATGAGTGAGGTTGGATCGAACATTGACGGTGCCGGAACCAGTGCCAGAGCCGGTGCTGTTGAAGGTCGTGTCGCACTCGTGACAGGAGCGGCCCGTGGTCAGGGACGAGCTCACGCCGTCGCGCTCGCCCGTGAAGGGGCCGATCTGGTCCTGTGCGATATTGCGTCTGACATCGACACCGTGCCCTATCCGCTCGGCACCGAAGCCGATCTCGCCGAGACAGTGGCGCTCGTCGAGGCCACCGGTCAACGCTGTATCTCGATGGTCGCCGATGTGCGCGATACCGAAGCGATGGACGCAGTTGTTACATCAGGCATTGAAGCGTTCGGCGCTATCGATATTTGCGTGGCCAATGCTGGCATCGTGGCCTTCAGTCATTTTCAGGACATCACCGACGAGATGTGGGACGACATGATCGCCGTGGATCTCACCGGCACGTTCAAAACCATGCGCGCTGTGGTGCCACACATGATCGAGCGTCGCTACGGGCGCATCATCGCCACCTCGTCGATGGCCGGGCGTATGGGCAACCCCAACCTTTCCCATTACGTGGCAGCCAAGTGGGGGATCATCGGCCTGGTGAAGACACTGGCGATGGAACTGGCGAGTCGTGGTGTCACCGTCAACGCGGTGTGTCCGGCGGCGGTCGACACGCCAATGCTGCAGAACCCGGCGATGTATTCGTTGTTCTGTCCCGATCTCGACGCGCCGACTCGCGAGGATGTTGTGCCTCGCTATCAAGCCATGAACCGCATGGGCCAAGCGTGGTTGGCACCGGAGGAAGTGTCACGAGCCGTGATGTTCCTCGCCGCCGACGCGGCCAGCGGTATGACAGGACAGGTTGTTGAAGTCAGTCTCGGTTCAGCAGCTGGCCAGCACTAGTCCTGAGCCCTCAGACACAAGTAGCGAACCGCATGTGCCACTACGCAGAGACCGGTGACGGTGGCGCCTCGATTGCCGGCGACATGCGCTTGGGTCGCCTCAGGACAAAGAGCATCGGAATGACCAGCGCATAGAGAAGGGGCATGGCCGCAAGCGAGGATCCTCGGAGCAGATAAGGCTGGAAGAACGCAAGCACCGGCGTCATGATTCCGAGCATTCCCGTGGGGAACTGCAGGTACATCAGGTCAAGCAACTGACTAAGAGCACCGAAGAGAAGGAACACTGCCACGACCCAAATGAACCCTCCTTCGACGTACGACTCCTGCCACAAGGGACTTGAGTAGTTGAACCGAGTGAAGTAGCCGAGCTTGTCGTGGATCGTGTCGCCCACGTCGTAGCTCTTGCCAGACCAGATCGATCTCGGTACGAAGACCAGCGCAGAAGAAAGCTGGAACCTCCCGAAGTCGTATCCGTAGGCATTTACGTATTCGATTCCGTCAGCGACCTGGGTGTACATGCCGAAGTCAGTTCCTGTCTCGCGGAGATAACTCAGCGCTCCCGAGGATGCCGATCGCGAGATAGGCGTTACACCGCCGGCATCTCGGAAGGTATTCAGCAAGGGATAGACAAGAATCAACGAAAAAATGAATCCCAAAGTCAGCGTTCGGATGAACCTCTTCGAATCAGAGTTGAAATATGCAATAGCCAGCGCGCCATACGCAACAGCCACGGCTGAGCGGGGCGTCGTCGTCGGATTATTTACAAGAAGGCACAGACCGACAACAGTGATGAACAGTAATTTCGATGGAGGTTGAAGTGCTTTCCACCGAAGGATTCTTCCCCGCCGAAACGCGTAGGTGATCAGGTATGCGCACGAGAGCGACGTCATTCGGATGGCGGTGATGATTGAGCCCGAACCGAAGCGGCCGAGGCTTTGGCGCGTGCCAATGATGGAAGTGCCGGACTTGACCACAAAGGCCAGCTCTCCAATCAGAACAATGACGCTGAGGATATGGAGCGCTGAGAGCGAGATTGTCCTACTGCCTGGATCGGTTCGGAATCTGCGTGGTTGTCGTTGGCGTATGAGCAGACCCCCGATCTCGTAACAGAAACACCCCACCAGCACGATGATTTGCGCTCTCGTCAATTCCCACTGCGGGTAGTTCTGGCCAATCGCTTCCAGCCGGCGGTTGAAGTCTCCAGCTTCGACCTGGATGAATGCCGTGAGTCCGAAGAAGAAGTAGACGAACACCCAGAAGTTGATCGCCATCAGGCGGCCTCGACCGTCGAGAACGAAACGGCAGATTCGTACCGTTGACCACTGGATGGTTATGAAGGCCAAGATCCCGGCGGGTCGGGAGAACACCCCGGCGAAATCATCCACCCCGATGTAGGGGAGGAGGAGTCCGAGCATGGCCCAGGATCCGAGCGCGAGCAGCCAGATGCTCAATGGTTGTGATCCGACTCGAAGGGTTCGTGCGTTGAGCTCGAAAACCTGCGGTTCTTGGAGTTTCGATCCGGCGGGTTTGCTCACCTGAGAACTCCAAGCGCTGTTCGTTGTGTTCGCGTCCTGATACTAGCGGAGGACTGGTTCAAGATGATCGGTACCGCAGCGTTGAAGAACTCACGGAAGCCCGATCGTCTTTGCTAAATCGGGAAGGATCCGAGCGAACTGACTCGAAGCGAATTCCCAATTGTGAATACCTGGAACGACTTCGTCATAGACCGTGGCGCGGGCGTCGCGGAACGCAGCGACCCCTTTGTTCTGAACGTTGACCAGATTTTTCGGAGACGATCCCGTAGCAAACCAAGCGATGAGGTCCGGATAGTCGTTTGCTGCGAGAAGCGTGAACGAGTTGGCGGCGTCCATCGCCGCCTGATCGCCACCGAAGAGCCCGTTGAGTGTCTCCGATTGTGGAGTCAGGGAAGGCGTGATCGCTCCACCAAGATTGACGATGCGATGACTGAAATTCGGATGTCGAAGCGCAAGGGTGATTGTGCACGTTCCCCCTTCGGAGAATCCCACCAGCGCCGTCTGATCTGGTGTGAGGTCAAACCCAAGCTTGTCCTTGACGAACGCCGGTAGGTCCACGGTGAGGTAGGTATCAGCATTTCCTGCTGGTCCATCCAAACATTCAGTGTCTGCTGTTGCGCTGCCGTTCTCGTCGGGGAAGATGATGATCGGCCCGAGTCCCTTGTGGTTCTTCGCGTACTCGTCAGCGGTCTTGGCCGCTTGTCCTGCTCGCACCCAACCATTCGAATTTCCCGGAGTTCCGGAGAACATGATGATCACAGGGAGCGAGCCAATCGGAGCGCTGGAGAACGCTGGCGGGACATAGGTGTAGGTCTGCCGGTGGACGAACCCTGAGTTCGTGCTGGGGATGTCGACCTCTGCAAGCGTTCCATGGTCCGGGTTTGCTGCGCCTGCATTTTTCTTCGCTTTTCCAGGTGGGGTCGAACTGAGCGGAGGGAGACCAGCGCTCTGATCGGTCATGGGTGCGCCACGAAGGTCGCCAACGGTGGGCCAGTAGGCGTAATGGGTGTTGATCAAGGTGAATGCCGTGAACGGAACGATGACAGCGGCGAGGACTTGGATTGGGATGCGCCATGCGGTGCAGCCTCGGACTCCGAATGGCGCAATGGCGATTGCGAGGACACCCCATTCGACCCAGAGAAGGAACGTGACGGGGTACTGATCAGTGATTGTCCGTGTCTGATGCAGCACCAACGCCAACACGAGCACGCTGACACTTGTGACGACGACGATGATCGGAAGGCGAGTTCGATACCAACCCGGGTCGTTTCGGAGAACACTCGCAGCGGACAACGCGACCGAAACGAGGACACTGATGACAACGAACGGGTTTGTGATGATTGAGACCTGATCAACCGCCCCTGTGAGCACCAAAATCGCTGCGATCGCCAGCACCCCGAGCGTGGCCGAAATGGGTTTGAGGTGCGTGTTCATCGGCCGAAATGTTAGGTCACCCGCCTTTGGTGCTGAGGTCGGTTCAAGACAACTGATGTCACAGGTGCTGAGTAGCGTGGTCTCATGGCGTTCCACCTGACCGTGGCGGGGTCGCTGGAGCCTCTGGCCGATGCATTGGCCGAACTTCTGGCCCACCCTGTTCCCGGTTCCGATCCGTTTCAGACAGAACTTGTCGTCGTTCCCGGCGAGGGCGTGAAGGCCTGGGTTCGAGCGCGTCTCGCCCACCGCCTCGGTGCCACTGAGGCTGGCAGTGAGTCTGGTACTCCGAACGGCACCGCGAATGGCAGAGGCATTGGCAACGGAATAGTCGCCAACATCGAGTACCCGTTCCCGGCCACGGTCGTGCGTCGAGCGCTTGGCGACGATCTCACCCTTGGCGACTGGAGCACCGGTCGGCTCACCTGGCCGGTCCACGAGGTCCTCGTCGAGCGCGGAGAAAACTTCGGCCAACGCAACGATCTCCTCCGAGCTCGCGCCATCGCCGATCTGTTTGATCGCTACACGCTGCATCGTCAGCGCATGGTGGTGCAATGGTCGAAGGGAAACGATGTCGATGCCACCGGCGGTGCCCTCGAAGCCCATGCCCTTTGGCAGCCTGCGCTGTGGCGAGCAGTGCAGCAGCATCTCAGCCCCGACTCGACCAACCCCGTACCCACCGACGCGCAACGCATGGTCGAACGCACCGATCAACTTCGCGCCGGTACGCACCTCGTGAGCGAGCTCTCACTGCTACCAACGCGTGTCGTCCTGTTCGGCCTGGCCAGTCTTCCGTCATCGCATCTTGAGGTTCTCACTGCGCTTTCCACGCAGATCGATGTGCATGTGTTCGCACCCGCTGCCTCGGCACAACGTTGGATACATGTGCGCGATGCACTTATCTCCCCCCTGCCGCTTCCGCTTCCCCGAGGCGATTCTCAGATGCCCACTGGCGTGGGTCATCCCATCGTCACCAACTGGGGTCGGGCGTCTCGGGAGTCGCACGCACTGCTTCTCGACGCGGCATCGCATCTGCCCTCGTTCATTGATCCACCTGCCCCCGAGCCCGGGCCCACTGCCTCGATGTCTCTGCTCGAGCAAGTGCAGCACTCCATACGAGCTGACCTTGTGCCGGGTAATCCCGCCGAGCGTTTTGTGGTCGATCAAACCGATTCGAGTATTCGTTTGCATCGAGCGCATGGTCCTGCTCGTCAGGTCGAGATTCTTCGCGATCAACTCCTTCATCTCTTCACCGAGACCAACGCCGACGGGTCGCCACGGTTCATGCCCCGTGATGTCGCGGTGCTGTGCGGTGATGTTGCGGCATTCGCTCCGTTGATCGAGGCAACCTTCGCAGGCGATCCTGACCGGGGTGTGCCTCAGATTCCGGTACGCATCGCCGATCGCACGATCCGGCAACAGAACCCGCTTCTGGAATGCACCGGCATGCTGCTGGATCTTCTTGAGGGTCGGTTCCGTGCGAGTCAGGTCCTCGAGTTCGCGACTCGCCAACCTGTCCGTCAACGTTTCGGTCTCGATATCGGTGCCATCGCACGTATCGAGCAGTGGACTCGCGAAACCAACATCCGTTGGGGACTCGATGCAAACGACCACTCCCGGTTTGGTTTGCCAGCCCTGCTCACCACGCACACCTGGCAGGACGGGCTCGATCAATTGCTCGTTGGTTCGGTCATGTCTGATCAGGGTCCGCGTCTCGCTGCTGTGGGGGTCGCCCCGTATGCCGACCTTGAAGGCGGCGACGTCGAAGTTGCCGGTGCCATCGCCGATCTCGTTCACGAACTGCAGCGGGTCACCGCGCTGCTGCGCACCGATGCCACGGTGCATGAGTGGTGCGATGCGCTTCTCCAAGGTCTTCGGTCGTTATGCGACACCATCTCCGATGATGCGTGGCAGTGGCGCGATGTTGAGTTCGCCATTGGTGGATTCCGTGATGAGGCCACGATTGATGGGGTGGCCCGCACTGCCACTCTCGCTGCTGAGGAATTGGTTTCATTGCTGCGCATCCGCCTCGACAGCGGCGGCGGCCGACCCCGGTTCGGTTCCGGTTCGGTCACGGTGTCCTCACTCACCGCGCAGCGCGGTGTCCCTCACGCGGTTGTCTGTCTGGTGGGCATTGATGACGATCTGGGATCCGGCGCGGTTGCCGCGTCAGAGGATCTCATTGCCGCCACCGCATGTATTGGCGACCGCGACGCCCGCAGCGAACAGCGGGCTCAATTGCTCGACGCCGTGCTGTCGGCCGGCCAGCGTCTCATGGTGTTCAGCACCGGTCGCGATGTCCGCACCAATCAGGCGCTCTCACCCGCAGTTGCAGTGGCTGAACTCATCGATGCGCTCGATGTCACCGCCCAAGCTTCCGACGGTGGGCAGATCACCAAGCTGCTCATCATTGATCACCCTCGTCAGGCCTGGTCTGATGCGGCGTTCATTCCGGGCGAACTCGGCATCGCCTCGGCCTGGAGCTTCGATCAGGGTGCGCTCGAAGCTGCCAACGCCCGACGCGCTGACACCGAGCGAGCACCCTTTCTCAGTGAACCGCTTCCCCCTCCGACGGTCTCCGGAACTGAGCCCAACATTGTGTCGCTCGACGCACTTCGCGGTGCAGTCACCCAGCCCGCGCGTGTGTTGTTGCGCGACCGGCTCGGCATCTCCATTCGAGAGACGCAGGATGCGATTGATGATCAGATTCCGCTCGATCTCGGTGGTCTCGCGGAATGGGAAGTTGCTGATGCGCTTCTTTCCGCCCGACTCCGGAGCGCTGCAGCATCGCTCGGCTCGGTCGTTTCGCAAGCCTCCGATGCCGATCTCATTTGGGAACACTATGAACGAGCCCGAGGTGCGGTTCCTCCCGGCACCTTTGGTGATGCCGCCATCACCCGAGTCCGTTCTCGAGTCAACGCAGTGCTCTCCGCCATGCAGACCGAACTCGGCACCGAGCCCTTCGCGCCACGCACCATTGCAGTCCGGCTCGATGTGGCTGACACGTTCGACACCATCATCGAAGGCAACGTGCAGGGGTTATGCGGCAACACCATTGTGACGGTGTCCACCTCACGTCTCAAGGCCTCATCGATACTCGTCGCGGTTATCGAGCTTGCGGCCCTTGCTCTGAACGACCCTGAGATTGTGCACGAAGCGCTCATCATTGGACGCGCCGCGGGTAATGGAGATGATGCGGCGTGGTACCGCGTCTCGCTTTTGGATCCAACCTGCGCCGCCGAGGTGCTCGAGATCTTTGTCGATCTTCATCGTCGGGCACTGCGCGATGCCATCCCCGCATTCGCAACAACGACGCGCGCATTGTTTGTCGGCGATGACAAGGGCGCGGCAAGTGCCTGGCGTTCCTATGGCGGATGGGGCGAAGCCACCGATCGTTGGACGAGCGCCATCCCCGAATTCCAGTGTGATTTCCGTGATCTGCAGCAGCTGGCTTCACGTGACGATGAACGCGGCACAAATGGCGAGTTCACAACCCGCCTCGCGTACTGGACCGATCGTTTGTGGGCAACTGTCGCGACTTTCGCTGAGGTCGTGGAGTCCGGCGGCGCTGCCGAAGAGTCGCAAGAGTCGCAAGGTTCCGACGGATCCGCTCCTAAGGACGGTGCGTCATGACCGACACCACCGACACCACCGTGAGTCACTTCGAATCCTTTGATTTGGCGGGGCCGTTGCCCACTGGCGTGACGCTGCTGCAGGCCAGCGCCGGCACCGGCAAAACCTTTGCGCTCGCCGCGCTTGCCGTGCGCACCATTGCCGAATCGGGTCTGCGCGCTTCTGAGCTTTGTGTGGTCACCTTCACTGAGGCCGCAACCTCTGAACTTCGCGGCCGCATCCGTGAACGCATCGTTGAGGCCATTTCCCATCTTCGGGATGGTTGCCCAGCAACCACCGATGTTGTGCTCGACGTGCTTGGTCGCGACGGTACGGGTGCAGCGCTCGCCGACTCCGAGCGCGAATTGCGCCTCCAGCGCCTGCGCGTTGCGCTCGACGATTTCGATACCGCAACGATCTCCACCATCCACGGGTTCTGCAGCAGAGTGCTGGCCATGGCTGGCGATGCCGGATCCGATGCACCCATCGCATCCGATAGTGAACAGATCAACGAACTCGTCAACGATGTCTTCGTTGCTCGCTACAGCACTGGCACGCCGCCGCCGGCCTCGCAGAACACCATCGTCACCGCTGTTATGCATCGGTTGAAACTTCCCGATGCCCGTCTGTACCGCTGGTCAGCACCCGATCCCGGTCCTGATCCCAAAAAGGCCTCTGACCTCACCAACTTCCACAAGTCACAACAGGTCGATGCAGTGGTCGATCTTGTTGATGAACTCGTTGAGATCGCGCTTCGCCGTCGTCGTGAGCAAACTCGACGTACCTACGACAGCCTCATCACCGATGCCCGCGCACATATCGTCGGTCCCGATGGTGTTGGCACCATCGCCACACTGCGCAAACGGTTTGCCCTCGTCATGATTGATGAGTTTCAGGACACCGATCACATGCAGTGGTCGATGTTCCGCACTGCGTTTCTCGATGGTGATACACCGGTCACCACTGTTTTGGTGGGTGACCCCAAGCAATCGATCTATCGGTTCCGCTCGGCTGAGCTCTCGGCCTATCTCGGTGCGTTGCAGTTTGCTCGTGCCAACGGTCGAGTGTTCAGTCTGCGGGTGAACTGGCGTTCCGATAAGGCTGTCCTCGACGGCCTCGATCACATGTTCACTGCGATGGAGTTTGGTGCGCCGGAGATTCGGTTCGAGTCCGTGGAGCCCGCACCCGATCATCTCGAGTCACCGTTCGAGTACGCAGGCGTCACCGGCTCGGCGAACGCTGCTGTCGAAATCCGAACCATGGGCGAAGCATCAGCTGACGATGCTCGGCGACTCGCCTTTGCGGATCTGGTTGCCGAAACCATCCGACTGCTCAATGAAGCCACGATTGAACGAGACGGTGCCCGCACACCATTGAAGCCCTCCGATATCGGCGTGCTGGTCAGGTCCAACCGTGATGCATCACGAATCGCCGAAGCGCTCAATGCTGCAGGCGTCCCCACCGCCAGCAGCTCCAATGACAGCGTGCTGTCCACGCCTGCTGCCGGTCAATGGCGTCGATTGCTCGAAGCACTCGAACGTCCTGCGTCTATCGGTGCTGCCCGTGCTGCGGCCACCACTTGGTTCCTCGGCCTCGACGCTTCTGCGCTCGCCGGCCTTTCCGACGATGCACTTTCCGCGTTGCTCGAGCAGGTTCGGTCCTGGTCCTCCTCACTTCTCGAAGGCGGGCTGCCACGTCTTATGGCGAAGTTGCGGGCGGCTGGTCTTGCACAGCGGGTTCTGGCTTCGCCATCGGGGGAGCGTGACCTCACCGATCTCGAACATGTTGCCGAGCTGCTGCAGCGTGCCACCAGTGGTCGCTCTACCACCGCGGCGTCACTGCGGATCGTGCTCGACGAGCTTGGTGCCCCCGATGCCGACGACATGGCCTCAGAACTGCTCGGTCGTCGCATCGATCGCGATGACGACACCGTCAAGGTGCTCACTATTCATAAGGCCAAGGGTCTCGAGTTCCCAGTGGTGCTCTGCCCTGTTCTCTGGGGCGATGTTTCGCGCCAGAGCGGAGCCATGCGCCACGGTGAAATCAACGGCCAACAATTCATCGACATCTCGAGCCTGGTCACTGGCTCGGCACCACCAGCGGCCTACAAAGACATCGATCAGTTCGACAAGGAAGAGAACGAG
This sequence comes from Microthrixaceae bacterium, assembly GCA_947449015.1. GTDB lineage: Bacteria > Actinomycetota > Acidimicrobiia > Acidimicrobiales > Acidimicrobilacustridaceae > Acidimicrobilacustris. The sequence continues at coordinate 19,777 of CANFQA010000028.1, forward strand.
GGTGAGCACCTCCGGCTGCTCTATGTCGCGCTGACCCGAGCGCGACATCGATTGGTGGTGTGGTGGAAACCAGCGGGCAGGGGCGCGCCGCCGCTCGCCAGATTGTTTGCCAACGCGCTCGGAACGACTCCCAAGACTGTTGATATCGACGACCTCGTCAAACTGGCGCAGGGAACCATCGCCGCAGTTACTACTGATGACGCCCCAGCCCCGGTGCGTCGCACACAATCCGAGACACGTCGCTCGCTCGGCGTTGCCACCATCACCCGCGAACTGCAGGACAACTGGCGTGTGTGGTCCTTCACGTCAATGAAGGCCGCTGCTGAAGCCCAGCTCACCACCGATCAGGACGCACCGCCGACAATCGGCGGCATCGATGAGTTCGCCAGCGACGATCCCGAATCACTCGACGGCAACGCACTGGCCAGCCCCCTGCAGTCGGCGCCAGCCGGCGCAGCGTTCGGCACCCTTGTGCACTCTGCACTCGAACAGGTGGATTTCACCTCAACCACTCTTGGTGACCAACTCACTGAGGCCTGTGCATCCATTGCGTTGCATCGCCCCCGCCGCATGGGACCGGAGGCACTCGCAGACGCGCTCATTCATGCGCTGCAGTCACCGCTTGGCGGCCCGCTCGGCCATCAACGCCTCATCGATCTCGCAGCCAGTGATCGTCTCAACGAACTCGACTTCGATCTTCCGTTGGGTTCGTTCGATGCTCGGCTCATCGCCGAAGTCATGCTCCAGCATCTTCCTGAGACCGATCCGTTGCATCGGTGGTTTGTCGAAGCGGCACACGGCGGCCTCGAGGTTCCCCTTGAGGGAATGCTCACCGGATCCATTGACCTTGTGGCCCGGACAACCATCGGCGGACAGCCGTGCTTCTGGCTGGCCGACTACAAGACAAACCTCATTCGCACCGGCGACTACTCAGGTAGCTCGTTGGCCGAAGCCATGCATCACAGCGGGTACCCATTGCAGGCCACCATCTATTTGGTGGCCTTGCATCGCTATCTGCGATGGCGACTCGCCGATTCCTACGATCCGTCGGTTCATCTTCTCGGCGGTGTCTATTTGTTCCTGCGGGGCATGAACCCCGACAACGCCCTCCCTGATGCGGCAGGTGCGCACTGGTTCCGTCCTCCCATTGCCGCCATCGAGGCGATTGATGCCCTGTTCGCCACCGGAGTCGCGCCATGAGCTCAACCACTCCAATCCATGGCGTCGTGCCCTCGCCCGACTGGGTAGCAACACTGCAGCCCTGGCGTGATGCCGGCATCCTGTCCAGCGCAGATCTGCATATTGCTGCTCGTCTTGCCACGCTCGCGGAGCTCACGGCCGATGATCACGATGTTGTTGTTGCCGTCGCGCTCGCGGCCCGGGCGCCGCGTAACGGTCATGTGTGTCTCGATCTGCGAACAGTTGCACAATCAGCCCTCGCTGAGTCCGATCTGTTCGGAGCCGAAGCGCTGGCCAACCGGCAGCAACTGCTCGACTCGCTGCCTGTCTCTATCGAGGCGGTCGACGCCTGGCGCACCGCCATTGCCGCGTCACCGCTTGTTGCCCTCGAGGGCGACACCTCGGCCGATGCGGCCAGTCGACCGTTGGTCCTTCACGGCTACCTGCTGTATCTGCAGCGTTACCGCGACTACGAAGCCCAGGTTGCTGACCATGTTGTGCGGCGCTCACAGGCGGTCGGCGTAACGGAACTCGCGCCCCGGGCTGAGCAGCTCCTTGAGTTGATGCAGTTGTCCACTGAGCAACGTGCCGCGGTGTCTCGCGGACTCGATCGCTCCTTCTCCGTCATTGTCGGCGGCCCCGGTACCGGCAAAACTCACACCGTTGCTGCGCTGCTTGCCGTGTTGCTCGACCGTGATCCCATGTTGCGGATCGCACTGGCAGCCCCCACCGGTAAGGCGGCAGCCCGCATGGGCGAAGCCATCGGCACGGCGTCGGCAGTGGTGCGTTCGCTTGATCTGGCCGGAGTCGCTGATCTTGCCGATCACCTTCTCGATGCCGAACCGCGCACCATCCACAGATTGCTCGGCTGGATGTCCGGGTCAGCAACCTTCCGCCATACCGCCGAGAATCCACTTCCTCACGATGTCGTCATCATCGATGAGACCTCCATGGTGTCGCTGCCGTTACTGGCCAAACTGCTCGATGCCGTACCGGCCACCTCGCGCATTGTGCTTGTTGGCGATCCCGGTCAGCTCGCCAGCGTCGAGGCCGGGTCGGTCTTGGGTGATATTGCTGGTCCTGTCGTAGCTGCCGCCACTACCGGTGCACCACTGCCAGGCGCGGCAATCACCGAATCGGTCTCGGTGTTGCTGGAGAGCCGCCGGTTCCCCAGCGAATCACCTGTCGGCCGGTTCGCAGCGGCCGTGCGCGCCGGTGATGTTGATGCTGCGCTTGAGGTGCTGCAGCCCGCCATTGTTGAGCCAGCGATAACACAGCCGGACGCAACTGCAGATCAAGAGTCAACGACAGAACCTGCGTTCGATGCCTGGGAGGTTTCGGTTTCTTGGCATCCACACTCGGTGCTCGAGTCCTCAGGCGTTGCCATCGTGAAGGAGGAGGCACTCCGATGCGCCGAACGTGTTCGCGATGCTGCTCGAAGTGGCGATGCACCAGCCGCTCTTGATCTGCTCGCCAATGTTCGCGTTCTGTGTGCCCATCGCAACGGCCCGTTCGGCGTGGCGCGATGGAACCGTCAGTTCGACCAATGGCTCGGTCTTGGTGCCACCTCCATGTTTGTTGCTGGTCGACCGCTCATGGTTACCCGCAACGATCCCGCCAACGATCTCTTCAACGGCGATCTCGGTGTGGTCATCGACGAAATCGATGACTCCGGAGCTCGTCAGGTGCGTGTGGCCTTTCCAAGTTCCGAGGGTGTGCGCCTCCTGTCGCCCGCACGGCTCGAGGAGGTCGACCCTGTGCATGCCATGACGATTCATAAGAGTCAGGGTTCGGAGTTCGACACGGTTGTGGTGGTGCTTCCGCCGGCTGATTCACCGTTGGCCACCCGCGAACTGCTCTACACCGCGGTGACCCGGGCTCGGCATCGTGTGGTGCTGGTGGGTAGTGCCGAGGCGCTTGTGGCCTCGATCACGACCGGCGTGGTTCGGGCCAGCGGTTTGGCTGCGCGCATCTGGTCCTGATCGGCCAGAGCCTGCATCTCTTACCCAGCTCTTACCCGACGCGCGGCGCGCTCTTGCTTTCTGCCGCAATGATGAGGACATGCAAGCTCCTGAACTGCGCGACAAAGGACTCCATCGGGTCCGACGCCTGACCATCTGGATGGGTGGTGTGGCAGTCGTTGCCACTGGCATGTTCGCCGGATGGTTTGGTCGTCCTCAGCCCTCATCGGCCACAACCACACCTGTCACTGATCCAGCAGCTTCGGCAGATTCATCCTCAACGGTTCCGCCCACAACGTCGCGGAGTCAGTCACCAACGCCGTCGAACCCGCAGTCGAACGCAACACCCACCTCACCGCCGACCACCGTTCGTCCCCGATCCACAGCACCGGTGGCTCCGCCATCCGCCCCTCCCCGTTCCGGTCGCCGTCGCCCCGCTGCCGGCTCCGGCGGTTCGTGAGCGCTCTGTTGTCGACCGGCCGTTTCCGAGCTCTCGGCACGACGGCGGTCGTCATCTGCGATGAGGACTACCTGGCCAGAGCCACCGAACTCGTGCGCGAGGAACTCGCCGCGGTCGATCTTGCCTGCAGTCGATTTCGAGCAGATTCCGAACTGAGTCGGCTCAACGAGTGGTCGGGTGCGCCAATGACTGTCTCGCCACTCTTGCTCCAGGCGATCGACCAGGCCCTGCGTGCCGCCGAACTCACCGGCGGCATCGTCGATCCCACCATTGCTCGTGCGCTACGCGACTGGGGATACGACACAACCTTCACCTCGGTGCCCACCATCGGCCCATCGCTTGAGGTCACCCTCCGAGCGGTTCCCGGTTGGCGAACCGTCACGATCGACCACGAAGCCAGCACCGTGGCCATGCCCGCCGGTGTCGAACTTGATCTCGGCGCCACCGCCAAGGGTCTCGCTGCTGACCGCAGTGCGGCGCTGGTGCATGAGACGCTCGGCTGTGGCGTACTTGTCGGACTCGGTGGCGACATCGCGGTGGCCGGGCCGCCGCCCGCCGATGGCTGGTCAGTGCTGTGCACCGATGATCACGCCGCTGATCTCAACGCCGATGGAGTCATTGCCGCTGGGCAGACCATTGACGTCTTTACCGGAGGGCTCGCCACCTCAAGTGTCATGGTTCGTCGTTGGATTCGTGGTGGCGCCCGTCTCCATCATCTGATTGATCCCGTCATCGGTGCGCCAGCGCATACTTGCTGGCGGACAGTGTCGGTGGCTGCGTCGAGTTGTGTCGATGCCAACATCGCCAGCACCGCCGCGATCATCATGAGTGAAGCAGCTGTTGCCTGGCTTGATGATCGTCATCTTCCGGCTCGACTCGTTCGCACCGACGGTCATATCGTCACCACTGGTGGTTGGCCCGCCGATCCCGCGTCCGACGAGGTTCCTTGCCCGTGATCCTTGCCGTCACCGAATCCCAAGCGCTTTGGTATCTCACTCGTGGCTCCGGTCTTGTTTCGATCCTGCTGCTCACCTTGGTCGTGGCCCTGGGCATTGCGCAGGTGCATGGTGTCGCCGGCCCCGGCAATCAGCGTTTTGTCATCACCCAGATCCACCGCAATGCCTCGTTGCTGGTGGTTGTGTTCATCGCCATCCACATCGCCACCTCCATCCTCGATGGGTTCGCACCCATCCACTGGCTCGACGCCATCATTCCGTTTGCTTCGCCCTATCGATCACTGTGGTTAGGGCTGGGCACGCTCGCATTCGATCTGCTGCTCGCACTTGTCATCACCAGCCTGTTGCGGCTTCGCATTGGCTTCAGCACCTGGAAGGCCATTCACTGGTTGGCCTATGTGTGCTGGCCGATTTCATTCCTGCATGGTCTCGGCACCGGCTCTGATGGCCGTGTCGGCCTCGTGCAGATCATCAACCTCATCTGTTTGGTTGTTGTCGTGTTGGCAATTGTCTGGCGTCTTACCCGCAACTGGCAGCACGACACAGCGATCCGGGCCGGAAGTGCAGTTGCCATGGTTCTGTTTGTCTTCGGCATGTCGGTGTGGGCCTACAACGGACCAATGCAGAAGGGTTGGGCCAAGAAGGCAGGAACGCCCACTGAACTGCTCGCCGGGGGATCGTCGGCAACGGTGACCACTAGCGGACTTGGTGTTCCGTTCTCCGCCGATGTGAGCGGAACGCTGGAGCAGAACTCGACGAAGCCGGGTACTAACGCCACCATCACACTCACTGGCGATATCAGCAATGGCGCCGATGGCGTGTTCGTCATCACGCTCACTGGTCCGGTCAGCTCCGGAGGTGGTCTCAGCATGCGATCAAGCACGGTCACGATGGGTCCGCCCGAAAATCCCCGCGCGTACAGCGGAACCATCACCAACCTGCAGGGAACCGAGTTGCAGTTCGAGGTGACCGACGCCTCGGGCGATGTGATCTCCGCGCAACTAGCTCTGCAGGTCAGCCCTGATGGCAACTCGTTCACCGGCACGATCGACGCCGCGCAGTGATCAGATCATGACCTCCGCCCCTACTCCCGCTCCCGATGCACCGGTCATAGCGCCGGGCACGCTGCCGCGGTTGATGCCGCGTGTGGCCATTCGCGATCTCGCCACGCATCTCGCCACCTACGGCCCATTGCCGGCTTCATCATCTGGACTCATCGCCGCAGTCAGCGATGCAGGTGTCATTGGTCGCGGCGGTTCGGGTTTCCCAACCGGCACCAAGATGGCAGCAGTGGCCAAGCGCGGTCGTCGCCCGGTGGTGGTGGCGAACGGAACCGAAGGCGAACCGGCCAGCCTCAAGGACCGCACGCTCATGTTGCAGGTTCCGCATCTCGTGTTCGACGGTGTGTCGGTTGCGGCATCTGCGCTTGATGCGGTTGAAGCCATCGTGTGCATTGATTCTGCTCATGGGCAGGTTGCGTCGGTGATGGCTGATGCGCTCGCCCAGCGAGTGGCAGCGCGCATCGATCGCATCCCAATTCGCATTGAACTGTCACCCAATCGGTACGTGGCTGGTGAGGAGACTGCACTGATCCATTGGATCAATGGCGGTGATGCCAAGCCCACAGCCACTCCGCCACGTCCGTTTGAAAAAGGCGTGAAGGGCAAACCCACGCTGCTCGACAACGTTGAAACGCTCGCTGATGTTGCGTTGGTCGCGCGCTTTGGCGCGTCCTGGTATCGGTCGCTCGGTGGTGTGCGCGAGCCGGGAAGTCTGCTCACCACGATTAGCGGCGGTGTCGCCACCGCCGGCGTGTATGAAGTGGCGACTAACACCACGCTTGCTGCCGCACTTGAACATGCCGGCGCTGATCTCAGCCAGGTTTCCGCGCTTCTCGTTGGCGGCTACTTCGGCACCTGGATTCCTACCTTCATGGCCGCACAGCTCACGTTCACCCACGAATCGTTGCGGGCCATCGGTGGATCCATCGGTTGTGGGGCGGTGTTCGCGCTGCCCAATCATGTCTGTGGTCTCGCTGAAACCGCGCGCATCACCCGTTGGCTGGCTGATCAGAACGCTGGCCAGTGCGGTCCATGTGTCAACGGACTTCCGGCCATTGCCGATGCGCTTGAGCACATAGTTGGTGCCTCGTTGAACGCTGCGATGGCCCGCGACCGACTGAACAATCTGTTTGTCCTGGTCGAGGGTCGCGGCGGTTGTCGTCATCCCGATGGCGTGGTGCGCATGGTGCGCAGCGCGCTGGCCACTTTTGCCACCGACATCGACCGTCATATCGCAGGCGCGAAGTGTGCATCGGCTCCGGCGATGCTTCCAACGCCCATCACTGGAGGTTGGCGATGAGCACGCGCATCGTTGTCGACTTCATTGCTTGCGATGGGCGTGGTGTATGTGGCGAGTTACTCCCCGAACGCATCACGCTTGATGAATGGGGTTATCCCATTGTGAGCAACGACGAGATCACGCCGGAACTCATGGCCCATGCCAAACGGGCGGTGGCGGCGTGCCCGGTGCTCGCCCTCAAGCTTCTGAGGGACTGAGCACCGGGTAGTGGCATCGTCTTGCGATCAGGGAACGGTGATTCCCCACACGCCGCGATCATTCTGGAAGGTTCCGTCGAAGATCACGTAGTACGTGCCGGGACCGTCGTACTTGAAGCCGACGGTGCCTTCGACCGTCGTTCCTGTCACCATCTCGGCGCCGCTGAGCGCGGTCTTC
>CANFQA010000029.1 GCA_947449015.1 Microthrixaceae bacterium
GTTCGACGCAGGCTGCGACTCGATGAGCCCGGTGCGCAGCTCGAGATCTTCGAGACCGATGACGGCCGGTTCGAGATCCGTGGTGTGCTTCCGGTGGATGCCGATCAGGCATGGTTTTGGACCGATCGCTGGCAGAAGATGGAACGCGCCGCGGATGCCGATTTCGCCGCTGGCCGATCGCTACAGACCGACTCGGTCGAGGCGCTCATCACAGAGCTCGACTCCTGAGTTCGCGCAACGACTCTGAGTCATCGTGAGATTCATTCGTTCCGAGAGTTTCAAAGCTGACTACCGGCGACTCAGCGAGCAGGACAAAGAACTGGTTCGTAGCGCGGTGACGGAGTTCTCCGCTGCGTGCGACAGGTTTGTGAGCGACCAGACCCCCTTCCCGTCGCGACTGCGGGTGAAGGCAGTGAAAGGCGCGCCCGGAGTGTTCGAGATGACCTGGTCATTCGCCGGACCCGACGGTCGCGCCACATGGGACTGGGCCGATGTGCAGGTTATGGATGACTCAGGTGCAACCTCTTCGGTGCCGGCCGTTCGGTGGCGCCGCATCGGTGATCACCGGATCTTCCGCCAACCCTGAGCTGTGGCGAAATCTATTCAGCAGTTGGTCATTGTTTCGAGCGCAGTACAGATCTCCGAACGTCGCATGCCGAGATCGCCGAGCTTCGTCGTGAGTGCAGCTCGTCGAATTCGCTGCATGCTGTCGAAGTTCGCCACGCAATCGGTATCGAGTCCCTCATCGGCGCCGAGACGAATCTCGGTGGGGATTGCGCGGATGGTCCTGGTGACTGGAGCGACCACGATCCCGGTGAGAACTGGCACGGCCTCGGTGCGGGTGACAACCAGAACCGGTCGGCGGGCAGACTCCAACTCGGCCCACCAGATCTCGCCCTGCTTCGGGTCGCTCACCAGGGCTCCTCAAGGATGAGTGCCCGGGTCGCAGCGTCGAGTTCGCTGTTCTCGAGATCCGTCTGCGGGGTCTCGATGTAGGCGTCGACAATCTGAAGACCGATCGCCAGACGGCGACGCTCGTCGATCAGGCGCTCAAGACCCATGCGGACCAGTTCGGATCGGCTGGATGCCGCGCCCTGAGCGATCAACTCGTCCATGGACTCGGCGAGAGAGTCATCTATACGTGTGACCAGCTGTGTCATACAATGAGCATACCGATTTGCAATGCACCATGCAATTCATTGGAACTGGGCGTCATCATTGGATGCCGGATCCGGCTCCGCCGATTCTCCCGTCTCGTCTTTCGGTCGGCGGCCGCGAGTCTCTTCACCGAGCAGACGGAGCTCCAACCGACGCAGTGCCCGGCGCATCTCTTCGGTGCCCAGCTCCTCGAGGGCCCCGTTCACCTTCGGGCTGAGCGGACCTTTCCAAGCTCCCTCGCGCAAGGTCGTCGGGTCGAGCAACCATCGCAGAACCTTCACCGCCTCGAGCGCCTGGGCCTCCAGCTCGCGGGCCTGTCGGGCAATCGCATCCTCGCCGGTGTTCTCCCCCTTCTCCGCATCACGTAGCGCAGCGAAGACCACCCGGTCCCTCGGGGATCGGCGCCGCGGCTCGGGTGGGTCTGTTCGAACCGCCGGTTGCTGTGCTGGCACGGGCTCCGGATCAGGAGCCGGCACTGCGTCACGGATGGCGGAGCAATCACCGAACCGGGGTTCGCCGAGCGCCTCAAGGGTGAGCGAACGGATTGGCCGCCACTGCACGAAATCGTCGTCACCTTCGGGCGGCTTGCGGTCACCGCTGGGCCTCGGGACTCTGCTTCCGATCTGTTCGGCGACACGTCTGATCTGAGCAGGCATGAACGGTTCGATCGCAGGATCGACTGCATCGAGCGGAAGGTCCTCGAGTTGCTCCACGCCCGCATGGTCCACGAGTTGTTCGCGGTACCGACGCTCGGCCATGGCTGCGGTCATGCGGTGGATCTGCACGAGCGTCTTCCATTCGGGCGCACCGCGACGCAGCAGGATCACTGCGGCATCGGTTGGAGTGAAGATCACACTGTCGATCTCGGGCTGCAGTTCTTTCCAGGAGCGACCGGGGTTGGAGCGAAACACCGATGCGGCTGGAACGGCCAGCGCTACAACAGCGTTTGGTTCGAGCAGGTCAACATGACGGCGGATCCACTTGCGCAGCTGCGGGATTCGCATTCCGGGATCGGTGATGAACCGGTAGGTGGGTCGCACATCAAGCTCGCAGTCGAGGCCGTTGCTCGGTTGTCCGAGATCGTGGGCGATGCCGCGAAGACCGAGACGTATCTTGGCGATCGTCCAGACCAGTTCGTCGCGTTCCCGACCTATACAGCCGATCACCTGCGTCGAGCGCTGAGTCGGTTGAGCCGAGCGCATTGCTTCAATGAAGGTTGATCCTTGCCCGCAGGCGAGATCGACCACGACCTCACCGGGCTGCGGATCGACGATCGAAACCATCAGTCGTGTGAGCCCGAGATCGGAACTTGAGGGTCGGGTTGAAATGTCACGGGCCAGACCGCGGACCAGCGGCTCGATGAGGTCGATGAACGGCTGGTTTATCTCTTGCCGGGAGAGCTTCTGGTCGCGACCCAATTGGCGACGACACTCTTTCCGGACGTTGCGCAGATCCACCAGCAACTGCGAAGCAATAGGTGAGTCATCGGGGATGCGTGGCCGGCGAGGAGAGTTTGAGGATCGGGAATTGTGAGCTGAACCAGACCAACTGATCAACGAGCTGAGGAACTCTCGGTCCGTGGCAGGAATCGCATCAGGCTGAAAGTCACCTGATGGAACAGCCACATCGGCAAAGCGCGGTTCGACGGATGTTGCGTGGTCGCGCAATTGCGTGAGCAACTCGGAGTCCTGGAGGCGAAGTTCGGGTGGCCGCCGTTCGCAGAGCAAAAGTGCGGCGCCGGCTACCAATCGCCGGGTGGCCTCAGCGCCATGACGTGCGCTGCATTGTTCGAATGTGGCGGTGAAATGCCACCAGGCCGTGGCAACCGGATCGACTGCATCGGGGTTCGCCAGATCTGACTGGATCCACCAGTCGGCCAGATCACGCAGGAAATAGGTGAGGGGACTGGCGTCGGTATTGATGGGCGCCGGGAACTTCTTGTCGCGATCTCGCCGGCCCCGAAGTGCTGCCGGAGTGGCGCCCACAATGGCTGCGAAGTCGTCGAGAGTGATCGACATGGTGCCGTGATCCGTGACGGCTCTGGTGAGAGCGACGTTGGCCATATCGATAGCCTGCCACAAACCGGAGCCAAATAATCACTGATCATGAAATGACTTGCATTCCGCAACTAGATCCATTAAACAATGAGACAGCAACTCCAATAAGTCACTAATCACAGGGAAGGCGGAAATTCCATGGCAGACCAGACAGGCAGCACCCCAGAGCAGCACCCCGAGGAGGTGGTGATCTCCGAGGCGGAGGCCGTTCTCAACGAACGACTCGCCACCCTCGTCATCGCCCAGCCACGGGTGAAACGTGCGATACGGGCCCTGTATTCCCTCGGGCTCCTCCCAATTGTGGGCAAGAGTTGGATCACCCTCGGCGAGGACGATCAGATCCATTTCGAGCCGATCGGCCTCGATCAGTTCGATCGGTTCGTCAGCATCCTCGAGGCCCTCGGCGACGGCATCGTCACCGTCGCACCGCATCCCGGACCGGGCCAGCTCGCCTTCGATTTCGATCCGGCACCGCCGAGGCTCCCGTCCCCAGTCGGTGGCGAGTCACTGCATGCGGGGGTGACCCGATGAGCGCCTGGTCCATCGACCTCGATCACGAGGAACTCAATACCGTCTGGCGGATCTTCTGCCACTCGCTGAATGTCGAGACACAGACCGACGGCCTGTGGGTGCGGACCGTCAACGGGCGTCGCGTGTGGTCGGGCACCTGTGGCCCGCTCACCTGGGAGGTCACCGGAGGCGCATCCGATGTGTCGCTCGCGCCGCTGTGCCTGCCGGCTCGCCTGGTGTGGAATGCCGCGGACCTCGCTTTCGAAGCTGACGATCGCACCGTCACGCTCCATTCCCCCGATGGGATCGTCGGTGTGGCCAGCAGCACAGCGGGGGAGAGCGTGATCGATCTTCCGCACCCCGGCGAACTTCCGAGCTTCCCGAACTACGTCACCGATCAGGCCCGGGTGACGTTGACCCGACGCGACCTGTCGCTGCTGTTCGGGCGCATCTCGTTCGTCCCGACCGGGCTCGAGCCTTCGAACCGGGTGCCGGTCACCCTGATCGTGGAGAGCGGCCGACTGGCGGCAACAGCCGACTGGAGTCGCGAGGGCGGATTGCGCACTACCCAGCGCGTGGCCGCAACCACCGCCGGTGAGGGCAGTGCGACTGTGCCGCTGGTGTACCTCAGCGATCTCATCCGAGAGGTTGATGACGACGAGAACATCACCATCCGGTTCCCGGAGGACTCCGATGTACCGCTGCTCATCGAGGGCGTGGACTGGCGAGCCACCTCCGCCCGACGGGAGAGTGACGCCCTTCGGTTCCACGAGCAGCTCGGCCAGACACTGGCGAACGTCACGGGCACCACGACGAGAACACTCGACCGTGGGGTGTTCTCCGCCACCTGGCGTGATCGCACGATCCGCGTCGAGTTGCACAACACTCCGACCGACACGGCGCGATTGTCCACGGTGGTGATCGACGCGATCGAGCCGACGGTCGAGGTGCTCCAGCAGCTCAACGATGTGAACGCCGGACTCATAGGAGCACGTGTGTGGCTCTGTGAGCAGGTGGTCGTCGCCGGCGTCGATATCCCCTGCAGCGCAATCGACGACATCGGGGCTGTCATCCGACAGCTCGATGCGCAGATCGAGGGACTCGATGTGTTCCTCGCAGCATTGGGGGCGGAGGCGGCCTGATCGGCGGATCAGGTGGCGGGTGTCGCGTCGGCGGTTGACGCGGCGGAACCGGGGGTGGCGGCCCCCGGTGGCGGATGGCGGTAGGTGGCTGGCGGCTGAGAAAGCTCATTCCGGTTTTGGTAGGGGGCCGGAGTGAGCGGACTCAGTGCTGGTCGCGTGATGTTCAGTGGCGACGCGCATTGCGCGCGGCGGGCACCGGATCAGGGTCCGGGCGGTTCTGGCCTGGTTCACAATTGGAAGTCATAGGAAGACGATGGTGGGGCAGTGGTGAAGGCGGAACATGAAGCAGCGAAGGGGGCGGCCTCGATCGACGCGAACGATGGCCCACTCGCGCTCATGGTGACCGCTGCTGATCCGCTCACCGGAGAACTGCTTGCCGGTCGATTGACCGAGCGTGATGTGACTGCGCATCAGGTGCCATTCGCCGAGTTGATCGAACAATCTGGATCCGGCGCTTTCGATGCGATGGTCGCAGTGCCACCGAGCTCGCTACTCGAGTACATCGAACATGGCTGGCATGACGCGATGCTGGCCGTTGATCCGCAAGTGGCACTGATTGTGTTGGCACCACCGAATGTTCCGGTTCGAGCACTTGTTGGCGGGCGACGATCAAGCGCCGGGCTCGCGCTGTTGGACTCCACCACACCGACGACGCTGCGATCCGTGCTCGCGTCGATCAGGTTCTCAGTGGCCGGTCGCCACACCATCGATCCGGTGTTCACGGAGTTCGGCGACCACTCGTTCACCTCCGTGTTCAGTCCGGCCGAACGTGCAGTGTTCGAGCTGCTTGCCGTCGGATTCTCCAACCGTGCCATCGCCGAGCAGTTGTACCTGTCGGAACGCACAGTTGAGACACATATACGGCAGATATTCATTCGCCTCGGTTTGACCGAGGACGGCACAACCAACCGGCGTGTGGTGGCTGCACGCCTCGCTCTCGACGGGACCGCAAGTGTCCTGTCCACCCGATCTCGGTGATCACCGAGTACCTCAACAACCAAGGAGAACAACCATGAAGCAATGTCCGATGTGTGGAAGCTGGGAAACAACCCGTCAGGTCCAGGGATTCCGCGTGTTCTTCCGCTGCCGCAGGTGCAATCACATCTTCAATTGACCGCGCAGAGAATGTAATCAGTTGTGCATTGCCCTCGGGAGAGTGCACAACTATGCGTCCTCATGTTCGTTCGACAGCGAGAACGTCGAGTTCGAGAGTCTCCTCGCCACGCGCGACATGAACCTTGACCATGGTGTCGATGCGCGAACGAGTCAGCAACTTTCGAACATCAAGTCGTCGTTCCACCGGTTGGCCATCGATACCCAGAAGGAGATCGCCGGGTCGGAGCGGAGATGAACCATCTCGGACGTCGACAATTTCGACAACCTTGCGGCTTCCGTCATCGAAATTCATCAAGCGTGTCGAGATGGTGATTCCGATCGAGGCTCGTTTGACCTTCCGGAACTCGATGAGTTCGGGAACAACATCGCGCACGATCTCAGCCGGAATCGAGAAGTTGAGAGTTGCCGTTCCTCCGCGAGATCCGACGTTGACTCCCAACACCCTGCCTGTGTGATCGATCAGTGGGCCGCCTGAGTTCCCGGGATTGACCGCCGCATCAGTTTGGATGAGTTCCTCGATGAATTCACCGCCTTCTGGTCGGCTCTGACGAGCGACTCCACTGACGATCCCGAATGTGGCGGATTGCGGAAGGTCGAGCGGTGTGCCGATGGCGAAGCAGATCTCCCCAAGTGTCGCAGGATCGTCCCGAAGCTGAAGCGGAGGTGCAGTCCCGCCTTGGACCTTCACGACAGCAAGATCCGTGAGTGGATCCCGACCCACCACAGTCCCCCAGCGTTGCGGCTGAGATGGGAAATGGACCTTCACTGGGTTGGCGAGACCTTCGACGACATGATTGTTCGTGACCAAGTGGCCGTCGACGTCGAACACCCATGCAGATCCTGACCCTCCACCGCGCAGGTCCATCGAATCGCCCGAGATCGTTGCAGTGCTCGGGAGTACTGCGTCAATGACGGCGCTGATCTCGGCGTTGAGTCGAGCGAGGAGTTCAGACATCGATCTCGTCCCCTCGCGGTTCGTAGTACGCGATCGTTCCCCCAAAACGCTCCTGGATCTTGTGATCGTAGAAGTCTGCTGTATCAGCAATCATCCGGATCACCTCACAGACATCGTCGTGATCAAGTCGACCCGCAAGCAGAGCGTGGGAGATACGGACGGCTCGATCCAGATACGCAACGGTTCCAATAGGGATATTGATGTTGATCTGATTCAGCATGGCGAGCAGTTCGGCATGGGGTTCGACGTCTGTGACCATCCATGAATGGATCCAGAGGTGCGATGGGTCCGACAGGGGTTGAACCCAAATTGCGGCACTTCCGCGTCCGAGAAGGAAGGAACCGTCCTCATGCCTGAACACCTCCTCAGGAGTAACGCTGAGCACAGAAGCAACGACGCCTCGGGTCCACTCCTCGAGCGTTGGGCTCGTTTGGAAGTCGGTCTCTCCATCGGTCTGAGCTGTCATTCGACGCCTCCCTTGTTCTGGAGTGCGATCGTCGCGAAAGGAGATCGAGTGATCTTCAGTGCCAGCACGGATTCGACATGGCCCCTAATGGTCTAGGCCGAACCGCACACGTCTATGGAGTCCCGCCGTGCGGGTATCTGCGTGTTACCACGTATTTCACCCAAATACGGGATATCCACAGGCGCATGCTGGTGAGTTGCCACCAATATTGGCCTCTCCTCGGCGATGAAGTTGCGGGGTAATGCGGGGTCCTTAAGGCGGGAGAAATCAGTGCGCAGGCGGAGTGCAAAATCGGAGCAGCGGCTCCTGGTTCGGAGATGAACAGGATGCGCGGCTGATGGCATCGATAGTTCCTCCGCGCCCCGGTGGACCAGCATCCGTATCCGGGACCACGCGTCCTACGGCGGCTCGACGCCCGTCGTCATCGCCAGCAAAGCCGCCGATGGTCCCACTGGCGATCATTCTGATGTCACTCATCGCCGCCACCGCACTTATTGCGATTGCCAGCGGCGACCATGCCGGTGGTACTGCAGATCTCTCAATCCCAGCACTCGGTGCGTGGTTCGTAGGTTCCATAGTTGGGCTCTTGGCCTACTCGTGGTTTCGCACGGAGAACGCGAAGCGCCGCATGTCGCGTGTGTACTCGGAAACAGTTTTTCGTCTTCCTCTAATTGCGCTTGGGGCGTCGATGGCCGGGTGGTTCATCGGAAGCTATGGAGGTTTCCTCGTCGCTCAGGCGGTGGCGCGACGATGAAGCGGATATTCAGCATCGTCACTCTCACCGTCATGGCTCTGGTCATACTTCCGTTGGCGCAGACTGGAGTGTCGGGTGCGCAGTCAACCTCGACCCCGAAAGGGTGCCCCAGCCTGAATGTTCTGCTGCTGGTCGACCAAAGCTCGAGTCTGCAAACGACTGACCCAAAAAATTTGCGGGTGGATGGCGCCGAATCGCTCATCAAGTCACTTTCAAACTCTGCCAATGCCAGTGGGGAGAAGATAAACCTCGGTATCGCAGGATTCGGAGAGGGAGCCGAATTAGTCGGCGAGACGACCTTGCCGGAACACCAAGCGGATGCAACTCAGGCGGTCCAAGTCTTTCGTGATCGCGATACAGACCAGAACACCGACTACGTACTCGCGCTGAACTTCGCACTTCAGTATTTCGCAGACCAGCCGGGTGTCCCCGCCTCCTGTGATCGCCTCGTTTGGTTTACGGATGGCGCCTACAGCATTGACAAACTCGACGCGCCTGGAATTGCCTCGTATACGACTTCTCGGGACAAGCGAACGATCCAAAACCAGTTGGGCGAGCAGATCTGTGGTCCTCTCCCCGATGGGTCGCAACTGGGTGCATCAGTGAGCGAGTCGATCCGGACAGCCGGATTCTTTATTCAGATGATTGATCTTCGCAACGAAGGCTCGGAAGCGCCGCAGGATCGCGTAGAACGGGCACAGACCGCGCCGGTGATTGAGCGGCTGCTCGGCGAAAACAGATCCGACCCGTGCCGCGTGCTGGGTGGAAGGGTCGAGGCCAGCCAGGCGAGCTCGCTTGCCACCGAATTCTTCAAGCAAGGACAGATCGCCCTTGGCCACTATGAACTTGACTGCGCCCAGCTAAATGGCGGTTATCCAGCGTCATTGGTGAACGCGCTTGCCGTAAAGAATTCGAATGCCGACGAAGCAACCAAGATCCTGATCGACGGAGAGGTTCGGGAGGAAGGCCAGGAATTCGCCGATTACGCACCAAAGAGCGGCCCAGCGAAATCCGGGTCAGTCACCGTGCAAACAGGTTCTGGTCAGCTGGAAACCTGCTTCGCCGACCTGCGGGCAAATATTGGTATTCAAGGAAACGCCTCGGTGTTCGGGATGGCGACACGGAGTTTCCTGAGTTACAAGGTGACTGGCGCCGGTGATGGGCCCGAAGGTCCTGGCGTGGCGAAAACGGCAGTGTCGATTGCGGCCAAGGTTGACGGTAAGACTGCACCTGTTGAGTGGGATGAAGCCTCACGGTCATGGCGGGTGACAGTCGAAGGCCCGGTCACCTCACCACCGGTAGTCGATGTCACTGCGATTGCTGTGGGTTGGCAGGGCCCGGAATTCAAAGCGCCAGCAACGCCCATTCAACTGCGAAATGAACCACCAGCGCCCCAGGTCGCATGGGTTGGGCCGACCACGGTTGAGGGGACGGAGGTAGCGAAGGGAAGTCTGCGAGTCTCGCCGGCAGCTGAAGACACTGGGGGAACTCTGTGCGTCACGTTCGGACAACCCGTCTCCTCGAACGACACGTTGTCATTGACACTCAGCGACCCGGCGGAGCTCTGTCGATCCGACAAGGAAGAATTCGAACTCCCCGCGTCGTTGAGCGCGACAGCTACGTCGAATACCACCGCCCAGATCTCTCTTTCGTACACAGCGACCTACACGCCGGAAGGTTCAACGACGCCGATCAAGATCGGTGGGACGGAATATGTGACGTTCCCGCCTGTCTCCCTTGTGAAGCCAGCAGACGGCGGCAAGATCCTATTGATCTCTTTTGTCCTCTGGGTTGCGTCGATGTTGCTCTCCTATGGGCTACTCGTTTGGCTGACCAATCGGCAGCTTCGACTTCCGGATCCCTCGCTCTACCGCGCGATATCCGTTCCGCTGGTCCTTGATGACGCTGGACTTCGTCGAGTGGATGACACGCCGCTTCGGATGGAGGACTTCAAGGCGATCTCTGGGGATCAATCGAAGTATCGCCTTGACGGAGGTATCTCTATGGAGCGACGACGAACCTGGAACCCGTATGCACGCCTCAGCGCGTTCTCACGTCCGCAGTCTGGAGTGTTGGCGACACAGCCCTCGATCACCCGTGGATTTGATTCTCGGGTTGAATCGGCGATTCCGTTCGACGAGACGGTGTGGGTCAATGTGAATGCCGCAACCAAGGTGGGAACCGCAGTTGTGCTTGTTCGCAGAGGAGTTCGTGCTGAGGCAGCCAGTGAGTCGATCGATCGAGCGGTGCTTGGACTACAGCGGCATCTCGATTCGATGCCGAAATCTGGGGTTGGAGAGCCGGACGCGAGCCCCCAGTCCGGAGCGGGAGCATCTCGACCCGTGGAGTCCCCATTCCCACAGCGCCTCGCATCATCGGTGGACGGTGAATCGGACACGTCTGAGCAATCGCAACGGAGTAGTTCAGCAGAGCCGAAACGAGCCGAACCGCGTCTTCCGCCGCGACCGGCCTGAAGGTCGCCAGCCCGAACGTCAGTCACAACAGATCATCATCCAAGGGAGTAGAGCACGATGCGTAAATTCATGTTTGTAGGTCTCGGCGGTTCTGGAGGCAAGACCCTTCGTTATCTTCGCAACGACCTGACGAGGTGGCTCGATCAGATCGGCTGGCAAGGTGGGTTCCCAGTTGGGTGGCAATTGATTCAGATCGACACGCCATCCGAACAGGATGGCAAGGAGATCACGGAAGTCCCGATGCTCCCGGCGGAGAATTACGTGGGACTTGTCGGGAACGGCATTACCTTCGACAATGTCTCCACAAAGCTCTCTTCAGGAGCAAAGGCTTCGAAGGGTTGGCAGGATCTTTCGACCTGGCGGGTGAACCCAACTTTCCTCAATGTCCCGATTGAGACAGGCGCTGGCCAGTATCGAGCGGTCGGTCGAGCCATTGGCCTGGCCTACGCCGAGCGAATTCGTGAAGCGGTGAACACCGCGCAGCGGGCGCTGATGCACGCCGACGCAGGCGCGCAACTTGCAGAGATTTCGAGGAAGGTCAACAGTGAGCGTGGCTCGTCAAACAAGCCGGAACCAGTAGTCGTTGTGGTCTCTTCGCTGGCGGGCGGTTCAGGAGCGGGGCTCCTCATGGATACCTGTGACATCATCCGGCAGATGGGTGGATCGTGGGGCGATGAGTCCTTCGGCATCCTTTATACCGCTGATGTGTTCAAGCAGGTTGGTCAGGGAACAGCCGGCATTCAGCCGAATACTCTTGCTGCGATTAGTGAAGTCCTCAACGGTCATTGGCTGACTCCGACGAGTGAGCAACCAGAGGGTCGAGTTAACCCGCTGCTCTCAGCGGCGGGGAATGCAAGGCCAGTTGAGCGAAGCGGCCCGAAGTACCCGTTCCTCGTCGGAGCTTCCAATACAAAGGGCGTTGCCTTCGGCAATCAACAGGCGGTCTACAAGATGATGGGGCGAGCGCTCCGAAGTTGGACAACAGACGAAGGTGTCCAGGACGAACTCATCGGTTACACCATCACGAACTGGGACACGCAAGCGAAAGCCAACATGGTCGACGCCGAGGTTCTGCTTCAGCAACACGAGCCTGTGTTTGAGGCCTATGGGTTCTGTGAAGTCAACCTAGGCACAGACCGCTTCGAGCAGTACTCGGCGGAGCGGCTCGCACGAAGTGCCGCCGATTGGTTGCACGAAGGACACCTGAAGTATCTGGAGCAGACTGATCCTTCACGGAACGCTAAGTCGGACACCATTATCGACGAACTCGCTTCGAAGCGATTGCTCACATTCCTCAATCAGGCTGGACTCAACGAGCAAGGGCCTGAAAATAACGACGTGATTGATGCGATCGATCCTCGTGACACTCGGAATCAATTCTGGACAGCGGTTGCGAATCTCACTGAGCAGATTCGACTCGACGTTTCGCCGAAGGGGGTGAACAGCGAAGCATGGATCCAGCAGATTGAGAATTTCCTTCCGAGTTTCGCCGATCAGTTCATCCAGGACGCCGAGATGGAGATGCGGAAGACCCGTGTCGTCGAGTGGGCGGCAACGCAGGCCGACAGAACGATTGCCGCCACGAACGACCTGATTGCTTCTTACGGTTTGGCTGTTGCTAAGCGCACACTGGAAATGGCGATCGAGGTTTCCAACGCAACTGTCAATGAGCTTTACAAGGAGGCATCAGACGACTGGGACGCCGGACCTGCTCGTTACAACAGTTCAATGGTTTCGCGGCTCAATGTGAGTGGCCGAATCCAACCCGGACATATGGCACTCACCGAAGCCATCGAGATCGGGTTTCAAGAACGGGCGCTTCATCCGATTGAAGCCAAGCGTCGCCGGGTCGGTGCCGACATTCTTCGTGACTTCAGCAAGAACTTCCTCACACCCTTGAAGCGGTCGCTCGATTTCGCGGCTGGCGAGCTTGATCGGAAGGGTTATGTCGGTGACGGCATCACTCCGGCGATCATTCCTCCATGGCCGATCGACGCTGTGCCGACTCGATTGGTTCCGCCGAAAAATGAGTGTTTGGTCATTTCACATGACGATTTTCGTCAACAGTTCGATGCGCTTCTTGAGAAGACTGTTGAGGAGGGGGGATCGGATGACGCGATGCTCGCCGCTCGCAATGAACTCATTACTGGCTCGTTCCTGAATGAGGAAGATCTCAAGTCTGGGTTCGTGAAGGTACCGATCAAGGTGAATCAGACATGGCGGATCGACCCGACGCTTGTGCTCGGCGGAATTGGAACTGCGACAGCAGCAACGTTCGATATCGGTCTCGCCGCCGGTGACATTCTGGATCGAGCGAATCATTGGCTTCTGAAGCAGGGCAACCCGTTCGCTCGAGTTCTCAACGCAGACCTCCGGTCCTATCTAAGTGACCAGGGTGGTATTGATCCCGATGAACTTGCGAAGCGCCAGGAGAACTTCCGAAAAGCGCTTCAGGCGTCTATCGATTCGGCTGAGCCACTGGTGGAGATTGATGCTGGGCTCAAGGCGCTTCTCCATCCGCTGAGCCCGGAGCGACCGAAGGCGAAGATTGGGAAGATCCCGCTCAAGGATCACCCGCTTGAGGAAGACGTGAAGTCGATTCTGTTCAACGCACTGGGCGGAGGAACGGCTGACTTCTCGGGCCTGCTCAGCACAGACACGAATATTCGAACCATTCCGATCAGTTCAACGCTCGGGGCTGCTCACGACCCTTTGATCTTCCACTCAATCAATGATCCGATCATTTCAACTTGGGCCTCAGTTGCAAGCTCCCCTGCGGCAAGAAACTTCTGGCTGAACCGTCGAGCAAGGCCACTCACCGAATTCGTACCTGTTTCGCAACAGCTTTTGCTCACGATGGTCCGTGGATGGTTCACGGGGCTATTGCTGGGTCGGATTGATAGGGATTCGCTGACAGTTCTCCGGCAACGCGGCAATCGTGTTGGATTCCCGAACCCCCTTCTCACTCTCGTGGACTCAGAGAGTCGCGACCTTCTTCCGGCAATTCTTGAATCGCTCGGGCTTGCATATATTCAGGTCGCACAGATGCGTGATCTGAATGAGTCAAGTTCTTTGAACGCCTACATCGAACTCCGGGATCTTGGAATCGAAGCGAAGGGGACTGCCAACTTCCGGGAGAACGATGGTTACCTGAGCCTCAATGACGAGCTGCGCAATTGGGTCAAGACCGGGTTGTTTGGAATGGACCCGATTGCGACTCCGGTCCTGGCATCGCTCGACACAACGGAGAATTCCACTCCACAGGAACGTCAGACGAAGGCGGCCGAGCTGATCGACTCGACTCGGAATGGCTATGTCGAGGACTACAAGAAGTACTCGGAAGAGATCAATCGGCGTCCCGAATCACTTGGTGCCGACGGTGCCCTCTGGCCTGGGCTTTACGCACCGATCGAGTTGGCGCTTCGTCAGTTGGCGGAAGCATTCCGCAAGTACTCATCGGGTACAGGCGGAACGATGTGATAGGCGAACCGATCATCCTGGTGGTTGGCGATATCGAGGGCGACCCCGGCTTAAGGGGCGCTCTTGCCTGTCTCGTTGACCTCAGCGCGAAGGGGTTGCTCCATAGATTTTGGTTTGTTGATGCCGGCGCGGCAGCAAGTGAGTCGGTCGCAACGACGCGAGTCGCCAATGGTGAGACTGACACCGATGCGCTCTTTCGGTCGATGGCATCGATCCGCAAGCCCTCGATCACCCGAGTTGTGAGCGTCCTCACCGCTGCAGCAACACCTACAGCGGTGGAGCGGGCAGGTCGATTCGCAGAAGGGCTTCAGCAGGCTGTCCGACGGCTGCAGCCGCCAGGTGCTCCACTAAAGAGCGTGCGTCTCGTCTTCCCCGAATCGCTGGGTAACGAGTCCGCACTTTCGCTATTCTTCGACAGTCACGCGGATGCAAATTTGATTGCGGTCCCTGAGGACAGAGCAAGTGATCTTGGATTCGCAGCGCCAGTTACCGTCGCAGACATCGACTCCTTCTCAGGTCATGTTGCAGCTGAAATAGCCACTCAGGTCGGGCTCTGGATTTCGATGTCCGATGCTCCGGTTGACACCTCGCTGGCCGGCGTTATTGATGGCAACGAGGTCCCCGTTCACTTTGTTCGCAGCTACGCTCGGGCAGCGATCGGACCTCCGATGCCGCTGTATGAAGCCATGATTACTGGTGATTCTTTGCCGGTGCCTGCCAGTCCAGCTGGCCGGCCGAACACGCTTCAGGCGAGCCCAAACCAGTGGGCCAGTGCCCGGGATTTCGCGGATCAGCTGCATTCTGAAGTTCCTGCGCTTCAGTTCGAAGCTCCTGACGAATTCGATCCCGGAAAACTTCGGGCCGACGGGGTCCGGGGAGCTCTCCGGCTTTATGGCTCTGAGGTTTGGGTCTATCTACGCGGAGTACCGAAGTCTCTCTATCAAACCCTCGTCGCCGATACGACTGACTTGGCGGGTGAAGCACTGCTGAAGGCATTAGGCGACCAGTCACGCATCGAGGTGGATTGGATCGGCAGAGACCTCGGTGGCTTGAAGTCAGACACTCTTGAGTCCCATATCCGCAAGCTCACTGCTGGCCTAAATCGCCGTCGGCGCGCCTACGACCTTGAGTCCGTCGAGTCGACACCCATCGACCAGGCAATCTGGGATCGAGTGGTGCGCGACGTGAGCGGCGCTGTCGACGCCGGCGATGATGTTGATACAAAACTCCAAGCGGGTGACATCACGCTTGTCATTAGCGACCCCAAAGTGATCGGACCGGATCCGTCTCTTGGCCTTGAAGTCGCGTTGCGTTCTCTGAACTCTGAAGGATTGTCGCCTTCTTCTGGAACATTGCTTGGTCGATTTGCGGGCAGAATCCGAGGTGAGATCCAGACGGGCGAGGAAAACTTCAAGCAACACGAAGCCGAGCTGGCGAAGGCCATTGAAGATGCTGAGACAGCGAAGTTTCGATCGCTTCCCTTTCTGACCTGGTCCATTGGTGGTCTGCTGACCCTTGCCATCACTGCGTTAGTGCTCGGGTTTGGGGTGGCCCAGATCATCGGTGTCGATACATGGAGCCAGCAGACCCGGTACTTGGTCGGACTCGCGATCGCTGCAATCTGGATCGGGGCTGCTGCAATCTGCCTTGCTGCGGCGCAGCGGATGATCAAGTCAAGAGGTAAGTGGATACCTTGGGGAGTCTGCGGCGGAATTCTTATGAGTTCCGGCGTCGCATGGGTGTTGTTCACGATGTTTGCAAGCTCATGGACGTTCATCGCTGCGCCGGTGCAGGAGCTTGCGATCATTGGCTCGGTAATCGCATGTCTGGTGATTGCGTTGATCACTGCGGTGCAGGCACGGACTGCGGAACATCGAACGACGGCGAAACTAATCGGCATCCTCCTTATGAGCTACGTGTCGATTGCACTGATCGGAGTCCTAGTTCGAATAAACGGCTGGTTACCTCAACAGGCCGAATCGACGGTACGAAGCATTTGTCTGAAAATTGCACTTTCCGGCGTTGCTGTTGCGTTCGTGCTGTTTGGTTCACTCACCTACTTCCGCGTGCGCGATCGGCTTTCGCTGAACTATTCGCTGAAGATGATTCAGTACTCTGCCGAATCCGCTCGTTCCACAGCCGGTGAGATCGTTCGCCTTCACGCGATCTATCAGCAGTATCTGGGGACAGCGCTGGCATTGAATCGTGTGTTGCAGATGCCGTTCGGTGGGCGTCCACCGGAGGATTTCGAGCCCCCCTCTGAACCGACACCGTTTCCTGCCTACAAAGTGTCGTTGCATTACTTCCTGCTTGAAGGGAAGGCTCGCATGGGTGCACTAGCTCGAATTCGACGCTTAGTGGCCGAACGTGGCTGGATGCTCCGTCAGTATCGAAAGGCTGCCGAGGCGTTTGTGCCCGAGTTCGCATTTCAGACAGGCCGCGACCCAGACGAAATCGACAGTCTTCGACCGGAGATCGATCAGACTGTTGGGAAAGTGACACCGGATCACACGATTCCTGGCAGTGGACCCCGTTGGCGATTCGCTGAGATTCTTAATGAGGGAGGGTTTGACGCTGACCTCGAACGAGCTGGAGTTGAGGCGTCGCTGGACGATGCGCTGACGAAGTACCTCACACCGAACGCAGACCCGAATGATGAGGCGAGCCTCCACCTCGGGATACTCGAGCATGGTCTGGAACTTGTGTCTGGCGAACGGCCAGTTCTGGCACCCGAGGTGTTCAGGCACATGGAGCTCCCAACAGCGGGAGACCGCAGGGCGCAATTTGAGACGACAGTGTGGTGGCCGACGGTGCTCACCGCCCCAGATGGTCTCGCAGATGGGACGAAGGTCCGCGCGGCAGCCGTGGACAGGTCAGATCCGAGTCGCCTGGTCATTGAATTTGTTCGATCGGACTGGTCGGGGCGTTTCCCGCTATCGAGTGTTCCGCTTGGAGCTGGCTTTAAAACTGACGCCTCTAAGGAATCAACTGAGTACGTATCCAGCGCCGACACGGGATTGATGTGAGCAACTGAAGTGAACCTCAGACGGGCCCAGTGAGCGTGGCGAACGACTCTCGTTCTGAGCGGAGCTCCCTTATCTGGATGACAGCTATCGCGATGAGAAGGCCGATGGATGCGCCGAGGAACAGCACCAAGTTCGTCATTACAAGCGTTCCGTCGATTCCAAGCCAGATGAGACTTCCGTAGTTACCGAGGAGTTCAAGAACACCGCCAATCGCAAGCCACAGGCTCAGTCTCCTGTCACGAGACAATCCTGAGATAAGTGGAGTGCCAAGAGCACTGATGAGAGCGAGTATCGACGCCCACGTGAACCACATGGTTGCGGTTACCCATCGGCTCCCGGTTTGAGTGAGTACGCCAGACCAACCGTTACCGAAAAACACGATCAGAGTGGTGAACGAGGCGACGAGGCCGAGAGTAGAGACCGGACTCGAGAACTCAAAACCATCCCATCGATCACGCTTGTACTGGACGAAAACAATGATCACGGAAGCAATGGCACATCCGGTCATGATCAATGATGCAAATGCACCGCCGCCAAACGAACCATTGAGTGTCCCGATTGACAGGGCAGCGAATCCCCGGATTGTGCACGTGAGGAGTAATGGCATTGCGCCGAAAACAGGCCACGTTATGGTTCGGTGCCTGAACACCGTGTAGCCAGCCCACCCCGTTGCTACAGCGATCGCGAGAGTGAGGCTGAGTTCAATGAAGTACAAACCCTTCGGTAGGAGGATCATCGTTCCAGAAGCGAAGGTCTCGACTCGCTGCCACCAAAGGAAGTGCGACAAGAGAGCACAGATAGCAGTAGTGATTAGTAAGTACGCGAGGACAGGAGGAGAGCCTCCTCGCGAGACTGTTCGCCCAGCCGTCGTCGGCGGCCGGGCTGGAATGGTAGGACGCTCTGGGCGGAGTATCGCCAGTTTTTCTGCTTCGTAGGCGGAACGCGAGATCGAGCCTCTTTTGAGGCGGTCATCAAGTGCACGCATTCGCTCTGAAGCGCTCGGTGTTCCCCCGCTGGCACTACCTGGACTAGTCGTCATTGTTGCTCCACTTCCCGCCGTTGCAATCCTCAGAAATCTCGAGCGACTGCGTCAGGTCTTGTCAATCGCCATGAGGCGCCAATACTTCATCGTCTGAGGGCTGAGGCCTACTCAAGACACGCAAATCATTGAACATTTCCGTGGCAGCACGGATGCGATCCAGCGCTGCTGAGAACAGTCGATCACTGCGATTTCAAGAGGTTCGAACTCTCGCGCCGAAGTGAACAGACGGGATCCCAATCATGGCGGAAGCAGGAAATCCTGTTGCGTTGTCGGCAACTGTCAGAGCCGAGCCCATTCAGGTTGCGCAGGCCTTCGGTCAGACCCTGATGAGTGGCGGGAACTACTTGGAGGACACCCAAGTTGTGCCGGTTGGACCCACGACATTTCGAATCACCAGGAAGTACCTGCCGCAGTGGGCAATCATCGCCGGAATCATCGGCTTGTTCCTGTGCTTCATCGGCATTTTCGCGGTGTTTTTCCGTGACACCGAAGTTCTGACAATTGATATCCAACCTGACCCCGAGGGAAGTCGGATCAGCGTCTCCGGAGTGGCGAAGGGTTCAGTAGTAACCACGATTCAGTCAGTCATGGCCCGATTCGAAGGCTATGCGCCGACGACGCTTGGAATGCAGCATGACGCATCTGGTGCATCAACGCTTCCCCCTCCGCCTCCCCCGGCGCCAACTGCACCTTCGGATGAATCGGACGCAGATCAGCCCCCATCGAACGCCTGACAAGCAATCGGTAGTTCAGCTCGTTCAGCCGAGCGGGTTCGAAGATCGCACTATGAGCGTCAGATCACCCGAAGGCCGGCTGCAACGACCAGCGAACCCACAATCACCCACAACGCGATCATGCCGGCGCAGCCACTTCCACCGGTTCGGTAGCTCAGACCGCTGCCCAGTCGGATCGACTTGCGACCGCGACTGTTGAACGTCATTGGGCCGACCTTTGCGCTGCCGCTCACACCGCTTTTCGAAATGTTCAACCAGGAGTTCTTCCCGGTCCGAACCCGCTTCTGATATCGAAATCCCATGACATCCGCCTTCGTCGCCGTTGATCAACCAAACGGACACAACCTCTGCGGTGTCCGCATTACCACCCGTCCATTGTGCCATCGACGGTGTCATCACGCTGTGCCGCTCCAACCAAGTCCGACTCCGATGATCCCCGCCATCGCGTTGGCTGACGTTCCTTGAGCTTGCGAAGTCGCGCGGTCTCTGCGAAATTCAGCGCGCCGAAATCGGGTGTTTTTGCGGCCATTGAACCTCATCGGAAGCGATCGAAGTCGGACATGCAGACCCGTGCGGGTGCCCCAACTTCGCAAAAGAATCCTGTGTTCGTTGTCGATCGACAGCCGTGTGTGCCCTCTTTTGCTATCTCGCGAGAATTTTCCGTGTCAGCACGGAGGTCATCGAGCTGTGCGTGATGCAAGATCTTGCAACTACATGTTCAAACATTGACATGTTTGTCTCAAGCGAGATGGGCGGCAGAAGTATGACTACAAACACTGCAGTTATGGCCGGCGGTTCGGCGTTGGCAAGTCCCACCGGTGAGCCTCTGTCCACCGTGGGGAAGCGCCTCGGCCAGTACCTGCTTGACGTTGTCCTGGTAGTTGTGACTTTCGGTATTGGTTACCTGATTTGGTCATTGATCATCTGGTCGAAAGGCCAGACACCGGCGATGCAATGCCTGAAGATGCGCTGTGTACGGCAGGACACTGGAGCGACTGCAACGTGGGGAACGATGTTCCTCCGCGAGGTCGTGGCGCGGGGCCTGATTTTCGGTCTCATCGGTGTGGTGACGTTTGGAATCGGATCATTCATCCTTCTATTCATGCTCTGCTGGGACTCCAAGCGGCAAGAACTTTGGGACAAGATCGCGAGCACCCTGGTCGTCGACGGCGCGCCCTGAGGAGCGCGTTCCCTTGGCTTCACGCTGGATGTCGTTGTTGCAGATGGCGGCACCAATCCGCGACTGGTTGAGCACATGCGCTGTGGGAGCGCCGATCCAGCTTTGAACGCGAAGCAGTCGTTCGTGCGCTTCTACGTACCTCCGATGATCCCCGCTCGCCGGTCGACTCCCGCGCCACAATGGTGACTCCAGCGACTGACTCGGAGCGGCGGACGTGAGCATCATCTGGACCCGCATCGAGGAAGCCTCGAACGGGCCTGACCCGCAACTTCCGACTCGTGTTGCAGCTGCGGTGGGCGAACCGTTCCACAGCGTGGTTCGCAAGCATCTTCTTCAGCGCCGCACTGATCCGAGTCATGCCTTCCCCCGGTTCGAGGAACACTTCGGCCGTTACCTGTTCGGCCAACTCCATGTGCCCTGAGTTCGATGGTGCCAGAAGTGGTCGATCCAGACCGCGTCGTAGCCATTGCGCTCCTCGCCGTCGCGGCCGAAGCACATCTCCTCGAACTCCTCGAGGCTCTCTGGGGTGAAGTCATCGTTCATGTCGTCGTCCTTCCGCTGGGGCCCGTCGCTTCCGGGCCAGAGTTCATGAACGCACGCACCGGCACACAATGTGATCGACCTCGAAGTGACCGACTCAGCGTTGGCACTGAATTCGATGGAATCGCGTGGAAGGAACGACGCGCGTCGCTAGCTTCTGTGTCGCAACATCTTGAGTGGCTCGTCTTCTGACGGGCCCGGCAACCGAGGTCGACACCCACGGTGCCAGCTGCTTCTCGCAGCGATGTGGTGCTCATCTGAGCGCAAACAAGTGTCTGACCTCCGGTCAGCACCCCGACCGACAGGAGAAACCTTCATGCAACTCTTCGACCCGCTGTGGATCCCCGCCACCGACCGCGAGCCGCTGCCCACCGATCCCGAACTGCTTACTCGGATCGAGTGGATCCATCTCGACAACAGCGGGGGCGGCCAGGTGGCACCCGGCGGCCGCACGGTGACCATGGACGGCTCACCCGTGCCCTACAGGAACAACAAGGCGACCCGAAAAGGAGCGACGTTCCGCGTCGGCGCACGTTCGACGGTGGCGCGCAACGCTGATCCCGGTGTACCGAATCGAAGTAAGTGGAGCCGGATCGAAATGGTCGTGGGCGGCGTCCCGCGCAGCGGTGCCGGCGTGATCGTCCCAGATGCACAGCTCGAGACGGCCATCGACGCCCTCGTCGCCAATCTCGCCGAGTCATCGAAGGACGCTGCCGGCGTTCAGGAGTGGTCGCTGGTGCAAGCCCGGGTTCACGGCACCCTGCGACACGGAGTCCGGTTCTGTGGCCGACCGCTCGACCGCACCGAGGGTTCCACCTTCCGTGCTCTCGTCGGCCTCGTGGCCGCCGTTGCCGATGTCGAGTTCGCCTTCTACTTCCATGAGGACGAGCGCGAGCCTGAGACCTGTGCCATCTGGGGTCCGGACGGTCGCCTACTCGGTGAGCTCGCCGGTGGTGTCCACCTCGAAGGATCGACCTCGCTCGAGGAACTTCGGCAAATAGCGAGTAGCTGCATCGGTACCGGGGAGCGTCGCCGCCTCGAGGACCAACTATGACCCCTCACCAACAGCTCTGGACCAGCGCAGACGGATGGGTTCCCGCTCAAGGTGCGCCCGAGTGGATCGACGAACTTGAGTGGATCTTTGCTGACAACACTGATGTTGGGCAGGTGACGCCGGGTGGTCGTGAGCACAGGACCAACGGTCGGGTGGTGCGGCCGTACTTCGGGCGCACCTTCTGGGGCGGTACCCGCTTCCGCACGACAGCGAATCTCGAGAGCGATGGACATACAGGACCGCTGGCTCGGAACCAGGGCGGAATGAGCACGAGCGCAATGCGTATGCATGGAATCCCGAATGGAGCGACCGGTGCGATCGTGCGACCTGATCAGGTGCGGCGCGCAGTCGACCATCTGATCAGTCGACTCGCTCCCTCCTACGAAGCGGAAGATGGCATCCGGGAGTGGTCGCTCGCAGTTGCGAAGGTTTCCGGCTTTCTGCACTATGGCGTCTGGTTCGCACCAGCGTTCAACGGCCCCTCTCCTGTGGAGCGGGCAGAGAGCCACAAACTCAGTGTGTTCCAAACGCTGGCGGAAGCAGTGGACATCGAATTCGCGTTCGAGTTCCACCCGATCTCACGTGACGATGACCAGTCCGAGCTCTGTCGGTTGTGGGGACCCGATGGCCGATGGCTTGGCGAACGTGAAGGTGCTGTGCATCTCGAGAAGTTCGATGATTTCGACGCTCTCCGGGGGATGGCTCAACAACAGGTCCGCACCGCGGAGTGGCAGGCCACCGACGCGCTGGAGTGATCATCGGCGGGCTACCGTCATCTCATGCGGATGCGGCGGAGCACCAAGGCGGGGGTCATCGTTGTGCTTCTCGCTGCGGTGACGCTGCTGGCCGGTTGCGGATCGTCATCGAACACTGAAGACGCCGCGTCGAACGATTCTGTCGATGTGGCCGACGTCGTTGACACAACCGTGCTGCCGTCGAGCGATGATGCTGATTCGACGGCCACCACGGTCGATGCTGGCGGCACGAGCGGCAACCCGGCGCAGACCCCGAGCCCGACAACGAGCCCGACCGCAACATCGGCTCCCTACGTTCCCCGACCGATCACTCCCGGGCTGGCCGGCAAGGTCATCGTCATCGACGCCGGCCATAACGGTGGCAACTACGCGCATAGCAACGAGATCAACCAGCTGGTCGATGCCGGAAACGGTGTGACCAA